>NZ_BONI01000036.1 GCF_016862635.1 Catellatospora coxensis
AGTGATCATGGTGAGCGTCGCGGCCTTGCTCCCCCGGCTGCCGGGTCAAGGTCTCCGGCACAGCCGAGCCGCGACGGACACTGCGCGGGCCGGTGCCGGCGTTGCCCGTCCGGTAATCATGATCCGTTTTTGTGGACGCCGGGTGCTGCCATAGCGACGGCTATCGTCCACAAAAACGGATCATGGCGCGGAGTGCCAGCGGCAGAACTCCCATAACGGACTCGCAAGGCAGACGCACCGCACATCGGGCCTCAGCACGACAAGAGCAGGTGCGCCGCGGACCCTGCCATACCTGACACCAGCGGATGCGACTGCGCCGCCGCGGGCCTCAGGGGTTTCGCCTGCGAGCGACCGCGGACCATGTTCCGGGAGCGGGCCGAGGTCAGGGGCGCGGGACCAGGGCGGCGGGGTCGAGTTCGCCGGTGAAGGTGAGGACGGCGGGGCCGGCCAGCCAGGAGGTACGGGCGTCGCGGGTCACTTCGAGGCGGCCGCCGGGGACGTCGACGGTGACCGTGCCGGTGTCGCGGCCGCTGGTGTGCAGGGCGGCCACGCCGACGGCGGTCGCGCCGGTGCCGCAGGACATGGTCTCGCCGGAGCCGCGCTCGTACACCCGCATGCGCCGGTGGTCCTCGCCCAGCTTGACCGAGAACTCGACGTTGACCCCGGCCGGGAACAGCACCGCGTCGGTCTCGGGCGCGCGGGACAGGTCGACGGCCGCCGCGACGGAAGCGGGCACGTCGCAGACCAGGTGCGGGTTGCCCATGGAGATCGCCAGGCCGGGGTAGGTCACCCCGTCGATGACCGCGGTCGAGTCGCCGAGCAGCGCGGGCGGGGCCATGTCGACCCGGACCAGGTCGCCCTCGACGTACGCGGTGCGCAGGCCGCCCCGGGTGGACAGCGGGATCTCGTCGCCGGCCAGGCCGGTGGTGTGCAGGTAGCGGGCGAAGACGCGGACGCCGTTGCCGCACATCTCCGACAGCGAGCCGTCGGAGTTCCAGTAGTCCATGAAGTAGACCGCAGCGGGGTCGGCCGAGGGCTGCACCCGCAGCACGCCGTCGCCGCCGATGCCGAAGCGCCGGTCGCACAGGGCCGCGACCAGGGCGGGCGTCAGCTCGACGGTGCCTTCGAGATCCTCGATGATCACGAAGTCGTTGCCGGTGCCGTGTCCCTTGGTGAACTTCACGGCGTCTCCCTCACCATCCGCAGCGCCTGCGCCACCAGGTCGGGGGCCGCGCCGTCGAGCCAGCGTACCGAGGGGTCGCGGCGCAGCCACGAGCGCTGGCGCCGGACGAAGCGGCGCGTCCCGGTGACGGTGTCGTCGTGGGCCTGCTGCTCGGTGCACCTACCGTCAAGGTACGCCAGGACCTGCTGGTAGCCGAGCGCCCGCGACGCGGTCAGGCTGCCCGCGAGGCCTGCCGGGAGCAGCCCGCGCACCTCGTCGACCAGCCCGTCGGCCCACATCTTGCCGACCCGCTGCTCGACGCGCACGTCGAGGTCGGCCCGGTCCACCGCGAGTTGCAGCACCGGGTACACCGGGACGGGGTCGGGCAGCGAGGCGGTGAACGGCTTTCCGGTGAGTTCGATCACCTCGAGCGCCCGTACGATGCGGCGCCCGTTGCTTGAAAGGATCTTGTCAGCGGCGACCGGGTCGGCCGCGCGGAGTTGCTCGTGCAGCGGCCCGGGGCCGGCCTCGGCCAGCTCCGCCTCCAGCCGGGCGCGCACGTCGGGATCGGTGCCCGGGAACGAGAAGTCCTCCAGCACCGCCCGCTGGTAGAGGCCTGACCCGCCGACCAGCAGCGCGACCTTGCCCCGGCCCTGGATGTCGTCGATCGCCGCGCGGGCCAGCCGCTGGTACTCGGCGACGCTGGCGGGCTCGGTGACCGGCCAGATGTCGAGCAGGTGGTGCGGCACCCCCTCGCGCTCGGCGAGGGTGAGCTTGGCGGTGCCGATGTCCATTCCGCGGTAGAACTGCATGGAGTCGCAGTTGACTACCTCACCGTCGAGGGTGTGAGCTAGCGCGAGGGACAGCGCCGACTTTCCCGCCGCGGTCGGACCGACGACCGCGATCACCGTTGCGTCCGTTTTCACACCTGTCTCGTTCACCCGCACGGGACAACCGTAATCGGATCGTGCCCTGCGCAGCGGGGCGGAGCAGGTGCGGTGTCGGCGCAGACCCCGTAAGGTCACCTTGTCCTGGGCGCGCGCCGCGCGTCCAGCCGGACCTGTGACAATGCTGAAGGAGAGACGAACTACTCTCCCCGGTGTAACGGGTCAACTGCGCTGTGGCGGCGACCTCGCACGAGTGGCGGGGTTCGGTCGGGAAGAACGAGGATGGGCACATCATGAGCGACTGGGCATCGTATGGCCGGGTGGACGCGGACGGCACGGTCTGGGTGAAGTCGGCCGCGGGCGAGCGCGCCGTCGGATCATGGCAGGCCGGCACCCCGGAAGAGGGGCTGGCGCACTTCGTCCGCCGGTACGAGGATCTCGTCACCGAGGTCGACCTGATCGAGACCCGCCTCAAGTCCGGGGCCGCGGACGCCGCGCAGACCCTGACCACGGTCAAGCGGCTGCGCGCCGGCATGGACGAGGCGCACGTCGTCGGTGACATCGACGGCCTGTCGACCCGCCTGGACGGCCTGACCACCCTCGCCGAGGAGAAGGCCGGGGCGGCCAAGGCCGCTCGCGACGCCGCCCGGGTCGAGGCCGTGGCCCGCAAGACCGCGCTGGTCGAGGAGGCGGAGAAGCTCGCCGCCGAGTCCACCAGCTGGAAGGCGACCGGCGACCGGTTCAAGGAGATCCTCGACGAGTGGAAGACCATTCGCGGGGTCGACAAGAAGACCGACGGTGACCTGTGGAAGCGGTTCTCGGTCGCCCGGGACAGCTTCACCCGCCGCCGCGGCGGCCACTTCGCGACGCTCGACGCCGCCCGCAAGCAGGCCCAGACCGCCAAGGACGACCTCGTCGCCGAGGCCGAGTCGCTCGCCGAGTCGACCGACTGGGCGGCCACCGCGGCCCGGCTCAAGGAGCTCATGGCCGACTGGAAGGCCGCGCCGCGCGCCTCCAAGGAGGCCGAGCAGAAGCTGTGGGACCGGTTCCGCGCCGCGCAGGACGCGTTCTTCACGCGCCGCAGCGAGGTCTTCTCGGCCCGCGACAACGAGCAGAAGGCCGCCCTGGTGCGCCGCCAGGAGCTGCTGACCCAGGCCGAGGCCCTCGACGTGGACGCCGACCCGAAGGCCGCGCAGAACGCGCTGCGCGAGATCCAGGGCCAGTGGCACGACACCGGCCGGGTCCCCCGCGAGAACGTGGCGGGCCTGGACCGCCGCCTGCGCGCGGTCGAGGACAAGGTCCGCGAGGCCATGGACGCCGCCTGGCGGCGTACCGAGCCGTCGGCGAACCCGCTGCTCAAGCAGATGCGCGAGCAGGTCGCCGAGGCCGAGGCGCGGCTGGAGCGGGCGCAGGCCGCCGGCGACGCCAAGCGCATCAAGGAGGCCGAGCAGGCCCTGGCCGGCAAGAAGAACTTCCTGGCCTTGGCGGAGAAGTCGAGCTGAGCTGACAGCTGAACCAAGGGGGCGGTCGCGCGAGCGGCCGCCCCCTTGCTGTGTACGCCATCGGCGGTGCACGATGTACCCCGGAGCCAGGGCAGGCACGCATTTCCCGATCACGCACGTCCGTTGTGGATGGAGCAATCCGAAATGCGTTGGAAGACTCGCACGACCGCGTTCACCGCGGCCCTGGCCGCCGCGCTCGCCGCCGCGTCCACCGCCCTCGTGGCGATCACCTTCTCCGCCGGACCGGCCAGCGCCGACACCGGCACCGGCTACCTGCGCACCAGCGGCCGCAACATCGTCGACAGCACCGGCCGCACGGTGCGCCTGACCGGCATCAACTGGTTCGGCATGGAGACCGACAACAAGACCTTCCACGGCCTGTGGGCCAACGCCCCCGCCACCTGGAAGGGCCAGCTCGACCGGATGGCCTCGCTGGGCTTCAACACCCTGCGCGTGCCGTACTCCGGGGACGCGCTCAAGGCCGGGGCGGTCGCCACGGGCATCAACGACTTCACCAACCCGGACCTGGTCGGCAACTCGCCGCTGCAGATCCTCGACAAGGTGATCACCTACGCGGGCAGCAAGGGCATGCGGGTCATCCTGGACCGGCACCGGCCGACCGCGGCCGGGCAGACCCCGCTCTGGTACACCGCGTCGGTCTCCGAGGCCAGCATGATCGCCGACTGGGTGATGCTGGCCCAGCGGTACGCCGGCAACCCGACGGTGATCGGGGCGGACCTGTTCAACGAGCCGCACGCCGAGGGCACCGACCCGAACGCGACCGGCGCCTGCTGGGGCTGCGACGTGCAGGCCCGCGACTGGCGGCTGGCCGCCGAGCGCATCGGCAACGCGGTGCTGGCCGCCAACCCGAACTGGCTGATCTTCGTCGAGGGCGTGAGCTGCCTGTCCGGCGGCGTCGCCAACGAGTGGGACAACATCCCCGACGACCCGATGGCCTGCGACTGGTGGGGCGGCAACCTGTCCGCCGCGATCGACAAGCCGGTCCGGCTGAACGTCGCCAACCGGCTCGTCTACGCCCCGCACGACTACGGCATCTCCGTGTACGACCGGCAGAAGTGGTTCAGCGACCCGAACTTCCCGAACAACCTGCCCGCGGTCTGGGACTTCTTCTGGGGCAAGCTCGCCAAGCAGAACGTGGCCCCGATCCTGGTCGGCGAGTTCGGCAGCACGCTGGCCAACCCGCTGGACACGCAGTGGCTGACCAAGCTGATGAGCTACATCGGCGAGAACGGGCTGTCGTTCACGTACTGGTCGTGGAACCCGAACTCCGGCGACACCGGCGGCATCGCGCTGGACGACTGGTACTCGATCAACCAGACGAAGTACAACATCCTCCAGCCGTACCTGAACCCGCCGTCGGGCGACCCGAACCCGACCACCCCGGGCCCCTCGGTCTCCCCCTCGCGCTCGGCCTCGCCGTCGCCCTCCCCGTCCCGGTCCACCTCGCCGTCGCCGTCGATCTCGCCGTCGGCCTCACCGTCCACGCCGCCGAGCCCCGGCACCGGGGCCTGCACCAAGGTCGTCGCGATCACCAACTCGTGGCAGGGCGGGTATCAGGCCGAGGTGCGGGTGACCAACACGGGGACCAGCGCCGTCAACCCGTGGACGGTGACCTGGACCGTGCCGAGCGGGGTCGCGCTCACCAACGGCTGGAACGCGACGGTCACCCAGAGCGGCACCACGTTCACGGCCGCCGCGCCGAGCTGGAACACGTCGCTGGCCCCGAACGCGACGGCGGTCATCGGCTTCACCGCTACCGGGCCGTCGTCGCCGGCCCCGAGCAACGTACGTCTCAACGGCGCGGCCTGCGCCTGACCCCCGCCCCGGCGAGTCCATCCGTTTAGGACAATGGACGCGCCGGGAACATGGCACCTGGCGCCCTGCATCGATCCACCGGCGATCGCCGGGATGGGCGCCAGGTCTCGCCGGCCCGACTGCGACCGCCGCACCGGGCCGGCGAGGTCCTCCCCCCGCAGGTCAGGTCAGGCCGGAGAGGTGGAGGAGGAGGGGTTTGACGTCGGTGGCGGCGAAGGCGTCGCGGTGGGCGGTGGGGTCGGAGCAGATCAGGAGGGGGCCGTCGGCGGCGTCGGTGGGCAGGCGGCCGTGGGAGCCGCGGACGGCGCGGGCGCCGGCGTCGAGGCCGACGACGTTCATCAGGTAGCGCATGCCGGCCTTCTTGCGCAGCAGGGCGGTGGCGGCGCGGCGTTTGGCGGCGGCCGGGGCGGCCGGGTCGAAGAACAGCTCGGCGGGGTCGTAGCCGGGCTTGCGGTGGATCTCGACCAGGCGGGCGAAGTCCGGAGCCTTGGCGTCGTCGAGCCAGTAGTAGTACGTGAACCAGGCGTCGGGCTCGGCGACCAGGACCAGTTCCCCGGAGCGGGGGTGGTCGAGGCCGTACGCCGCCTTGCCGGGCTCGTCGAGCACCTGGGCCACGCCGGGCAGGTTCGCGCAGATCTTGGCGACGACGGCCCGGTCGGCGGGGTCGGCCACGTAGACGTGCGCGACCTGGTGGTCCGCGACCGCGAAGGCGCGTGAGGTCCACGGGTCCAGGTATTCCATACCGGCCTGGGTGTGCACGCGCAGCAGGCCCTCGGCGCGCAGGGCCCGGTTGACGTTCACGGGCCGGCGCACCGGCGTGATGCCGTACTCCGACAGCGCCACCACGGTCGCCCCCCGCGCTGCGGCGTCGTCGAGCAGCGGGGCGAGCACGCCGTCCAGCTCGTTGGCGGCGGCGGCGGCCTCGGGGCCGTACGGGCCGAAGCGCTGCAGGTCGTAGTCGAGGTGCGGCAGGTAGACCAGGGTCAGGTCCGGGGCGTGCGCGGCCATGACGTGCCGGGCGGCCCCAGCGATCCAGCGCGTCGAGGCGATGCCCGCACCCGGTCCCCAGAACTGGAACAGCGGGAACGTGCCGAGTTCCGCGGTGAGCGCGTCGTGCAGCTGCGGCGGGTCGGTGTAGCAGTCGGGCTCCTTGCGCCCGTCGGCGCGGTACACCGGCCGCGGCGTGACGGTCCAGTCCACGTCCGCGCCCATGGCATACCACCAGCAGATGTTGGCGACCGTGTAGCCGGGCCGGGCCTTGCGTGCCGCCTGCCACACCTTCTCGCCGCCGACCAGCGCGTGGTGCTGCCGCCACAGCAGCACCTCGCCCAGGTCGCGGAAGTACCAGCCGTTGCCGACGATGCCGTGCTGGGCCGGCATGACCCCGGTGAGCAGCGTCGACTGCGCCGAGCAGGTCACCGCGGGCAGCACGGTGCCCAGCGGCGCGGAGAAGCCGGCGTCGGCGACGGCCCGCAGCCGGGGCATGTGCTCCAGCAGGCGGGAGGTCAGCCCGACGACGTCGAGCACGACCAGCGGGGTCACGGTGTCCACGGGCGGACCTCCTGCAGCTCCATCATTCCCAGCGGTGCGGTGGGGCCGCCCGGGGCCAGCCCGAGCGCGATCAGCTCGTCGCGGGCGAACGCCAGCTCGGCGGCGATGCCCGCGGCCAGCTGCGCCGGGGTCACCGGCCGCTGCGCGGGCGGCAGCACGTTCCAGGTGTACGTCTCGACGTCGACGTGGTCGCAGCCCGCGGTCGGCCCGCCGAACAGCTCCTTCAGCGCCACCCGCAGCTCGGGCAGGGTGCTGCCGAGCGGCGCGGCCGGTTCGGCGTGCAGCGGCACGTGGTAGTGCACCCGCCACGGCTGCGGGGTGCGGCGCGGGCGCGGCAGCAGCCGGTCCAGGGCCTCGCCGAGGTCGTCGGCGGCTTCGCCGCGCGAGCCGCGGGTCTGGTGCAGGAACCGCGGCTCGTCGTACCCGCGCAGCACGGCCTGCGCCGCGACCGGGTCGTCGGCGGTCAGCGCCGCGGACACCTGCACCTTGATCACCGGCAGCCCGGCGCGGGCCAGCCGGGACAGCGCCGCGGCGGGCTCCTCCCAGGCGCAGGCCAGGTGCGCGAGGTCGAGGCATACGCCCAGCCAGTCGCCGTCCATGCCGGACCACAGCCGGGCGGCCTGCTCGGTGGTCTCCACCACACAGCCGGGCTCGGGTTCGAAGCCGACCTGCACGGTGCGGCCGGTGCGCCCGGCGATGGCGGCCAGGCCGTCGGCCAGCTCCTCCAGCACCCGCCCGGCCGTCCCGGCGCGCTCGGTGTCCCACGGCTCGCGCCAGGCCAGCGGCAGCGTCGAGATGGAGCCGCGCACGGCGTCGTCGGGCAGCAGGTCGGCCAGCACCACGGCCAGGTCGAGCGTGTAGCGCAGGCGTTCCGGGGTGGTCCAGTCCGGGTGGTACACCGCGTGCTTGACGACCTCTGCCTGGAACGACTGGTACGGGAAACCGTTGAGGGTGACCACCTCCAGCCCCCGGGCGTCCAGTTCGCGTCGGAGCCTGCGGCGCAGGGGCGGCTCGGCGGCCAGCGCGGACGCCGCCGGGGCGGCCAGCCACAGGCCCAGCCCCAGCACGTCGGCGTCCAGCTCACGGCGGATGGCCGTGCCGTACGTGTCGAGCTGCGCCACGATGCCGTCGAGGTCCTCGGCCGGGTGCACGTTGGTGCAGTAGCTCAGGTGCACCGTCTGCCCGTCGGCGTGCGCCAGCCGCATCAGGCGCCGCCCCGCTTGATCGAGTTCCCGGCGAAGTCGGCGGGCGCGTCGGCGTCCGACAGGTCGAGCCGTCCGGACGCGCCGTAGAACTCGACCGGGTTGCGCCACAGCACCCGGTCCACGTCGTCGTCGCTGAACCCGGCCGCGAGCATCGCCTCGCCGGTACGCCGGGTGAGCAGCGGGTCGGAGCGGCCCCAGTCGGCCGCCGAGTTGACGAGCATGCGCTCGGTGCCGTGACGGCGCAGCAGCTCCACCATGCGCGGCGGGGACATCTTGGTGTCCGGGTAGATCGAGAAGCCGAGCCAGCAGCCGGTGTCGCGGACCAGCTCCACGGTCACCTCGTTGAGATGGTCGATGACCACCCGGCCCGGGTCGATGCCGGACTCCTTCACCACGTCCAGGCTGCGCTGGGTGCCGCGGACCTTGTCCCGGTGCGGCGTGTGCACCAGCGCCGGCAGGTCGTACTCGACGGCCAGCGCGAGCTGCGCGGCGAAGGCGAGGTCCTCCAACGGGGTCATCGAGTCGTACCCGATCTCCCCGACCGCGACCACGGCGTCCTTGTCCAGGTAGCGCGGGACCAGTTCGAGCACCTCGCGGCAGCGCGGGTCGTTGGCCTCCTTCGGGTTCAGCGCGATGGTGGCGAAGTGCCGGATGCCGAACTGCCCCGCCCGGAACGGCTCCCAGCCGATCAGCGCGTCGAAGTAGTCGGCGAACGAGCCGGGGCTGGTGCGGGGCTGGCCCAGCCAGAACGACGGCTCCACCACGGCGCGCACCCCGGCGGCGGCCATCGCCTCGTAGTCGTCGGTGGTGCGTGAGGTCATGTGCACGTGCGGGTCGAAGATGCGCATCAGATCCCCTTCTCGGCTTTGAGGCGGGCCAGCAGCGCCGCCGCGTCGGCGGGCAGCTCGCGCCCGGCGGCGTGGCGCTCGTCGGCGATCCCGGCCAGCATCGCGGCGAGCTCGCTGTCGGCCCGGTGGTCCAGGTCGTCGACGCAGGTCAGCGGGATGCCCATGAACACGCACTTGACCACCGCCTGCCGCCACGCGGCCGGGTCGAGGTGCGCGGCGTACGGCCCCAGCGCCGCGGCGACCAGCCGGGTGTCGTTGGTGCGGATCGCGTCGTGCAGCAGCTCGACCGCGCTCGCGCCGAGCGGCAGCAGCGGCAGCGCGCGCAGCACCGCCCGCTTCTCCGCCGCGTCGCCGTGCCGGTAGAGCGCCCGCGCCTGCACCGCCGCGCGGTCGGCGGGCAGCGTGGCCAGCAGCACCGCGCGGGCCGCCTCGTCGGCGGTCCAGCCGGGCACGCCGAGTTCGGCGCGTCCGCAGCGGCGGGCCGCGGCGGGGAACAGCCGGCTGATCACGGACGGGTCGGCGGCCACCCTGCGCAGCGCCTCGTCCAGCCAGCCGCCGTCGTCCACCGTGGCCAGCGCGGCCCGCAGCGCCTCGGGCGCGGGCACCGCCCCGGCCGGGCGGCGCTGCCCCGGGGCCCGCTGCCCCGCTGTGGCGGCGGTCCGGTCGGCGCCGCCGGACTGCCCGGCCGCGGCGCGCAGGAACGTCAGCGAGCGCCGCGCCACCTCCGGCGCCGCGTGCGAGTGCCGGGGCAGCTCCACCCCGACCAGGCCGCGGTATCCGGCGTCGGCCAGCGCCCGCAGCACCGGCGGGAAGTCGATCTCGCCCTCGCCGAACTCCAGGTGCTCGTGCACGCCCCGGCGCATGTCCTCGATCTGCACGTTGACCAGCCACGGCGCGGCCGCCGTCACGCAGTCGGCGACCGGCTCGGGCTCCAGGCACCGGCAGTGCCCGATGTCGAGGGTCAACCCGAACGCGCGCGGCATGCCCAGCGCCCGGTGCAGTGCCCGCCAGCCCGCCAGGTCCTGCACGAACATGCCCGGCTCCGGCTCGAAGCCGACCGGCACGCCCGCCTTGGACGCGGCCTCGGTGAGCCGGGCGCAGCCGTCGACCAGCCGGTCCCAGGCCAGCTGCGGATCGACCGACGGCGGCCGCACCCCCGACCAGCACGACACGGCCTCAGCGCCCAGGTCGGACGCGATCGACACGGCGCGCAGCAGGAAGTCGAGCCGCACCTCGCGCTCGTCGTGCAGCAGCGTCGGCGCGTGCTTGCGCCGCGGGTCGAGCAGGTAACGCGCGCCGGTCTCGACCACCACCGACAGGCCCAGCTCGATCAGCCGGGTGGCCAGGCCGGAGACCCGGCGGGCCAGGCCCGGGGCGTACGGGTCGAGGTGGTGGTGGTCGAGGGTGAGCGCGACGCCGTCGTAGCCGAGGTCGGCGAGCACGGCCAGCGTGTCGCTGAGGCGGTGGTTGGCGAAGCCGTTGGTGCCGTACCCGAAGCGCAGGTTCATGTGGCCGAGATCCTCCGGACCAGGCGCCGGGCCAGCGGCGCGAGAGCGGCGAGGGCGAGCCCGGTGCCCCCGGCCCCGGTGCGGGCGGCGAGCGTGCCCTGCAGCGTCGGCAGGCCGGTGATCCCGGAGCCGACGGCGGCGCGGACCCGGGCCGCGTCCGGCTGCGCGGCGGCGCGGGCCTGCGCCCGGCCGTAGTGGGTCAGGTACCAGCCGGCCAGCGCCACCGGCAGCACGGCGCGCCAGCCCTTGCGCCGGCTCGCCCCGGCTGCGGTCGCGGCGACGGCCACCGTGCCGGCCAGCGTCGCCACCGGCAGCGTCGCGTCCGCGCCGGAGACCTCGCGCCGCGACAGCGCGGTGACGGTGTACGTGTGCGCGGCCACCGTCAGCGCCGCGGGCACCGCTTTCGCGGCCCGCCCGCCCGCCGCGCCGAGCAGCACGTCCAGCCCCCGGCAGGCGGCCATGACCGCCGGTCCCGCGGCGGTGTTCTTCGCCTTCACGTCGTACGCCCACACGGTCGCCGCCAGCGGCACGGCCGTGGCCAGGCCGCGGCGGCCGCCCGCCCACGCGGCCAGCCCGACCCCTGCCGCCGTGAGCCCGGCGGCCAGGCCCAGCGCGGCCCGGGGCGACACCCTGCCGCTGGGGATCGGCCGCTCGGGGCGCTCGACGGCGTCCAGCTCCCGATCGGCCCAGTCGTTGGCCGCCATGCCCGCCCAGTACAGGCACACCGACGCCGCCGCCAGCCCCGGCGTACGCCGGTTCAGCGTCCCGGCGGCCGCCGCCCCGGCGATCACGTCTCCGGGCACCGACAGCGCAGCGGGGGCGCGCACGAGCTCGGCCACAGCCCGCAGCACGGCCGTCCAGCGGCCACCGCGAGAGCCCGCTCGCCGGGCAGCCGTCGGACCGCCCGACTCACCGGCTCCGCGCGCGGCAGCATGTCCTGCCCTTGTGCCACGTCTGGCGGGCTCGCCGTCATGGCGTGTCACCGCGCCGGGTTTCCCCCGGCCTCCCGGCGTCCGCGCGGGCGCGGACGGCGCGTCAACACGGTGGATCTTGTGCACTTCGTGTCGTCCTGACGACATCGACTGCACAAGATCCACCGGAGTCGGGAGGGGGTCATGCGTGACAGCGGAGTCCGGTCGGGCGGCCAGCTGGCGGGGGTCGGCGGGGCGGGCGGGGTGGCGTTGGCCCTGAGCGGCGCGCAGGGCGCGGGCGGCGGGCAGCGCCGCGGCGCGCTGCGCCTCGGTCAGCGCGGTCACGCCAGGCCCTCGACCATCCGGACCAGGGCGTCGAACTGGGCACTGAGCCCGTGCTCGACGTCGCCCAGCGGGTCCTTGAAGAAGAACGCCAGCTCCGGCAGCGGCCCGCTGCGCCCGGCGCGGTGCGCGGCGGCGGTGAGCCGGACCAGGTCCAGCACCAGCGGCGCGGCCAGCGCCGAGTCGCAGCCGTGCCAGCTGAACTCCAGGCGCATCGCGGTGCCCAGGAACCCGCGGAAGGTGACCAGGTCCCAGGCGGTCTTGAACTCGCCCAGGTCCTCGACGTACTCGATGCGGGTGTCGCCCTGCGGCTGGTAGCCCAGCGTCTCGGCGAGCACCCGCTGCTTGCTCGCGGCCTTGGCCGCGTTCGGCGCGGGCTGGGCCAGGTTGGCCCCGTCGCCGCCGCCGAGCAGGTTCGCACCGGACCAGCTGCGCACGGCCAGCGCCCGCATCGCGAACATGGGCGCGAGCACCGACTTGACCAGGGTCTCCCCCGTCTTGCCGTCGTGCCCGGCGTACGGCACCCCGCGCTCGTGGGCCAGCTGCGCCAGCGCGGGCAGCCGGGCCCCGGTCGACGGGGTGAAGTCGACGTACGAGCACCCGGCCGTGAACGCCGCGTACGCGTACAGCGAGCTGGGCGGCAGCACCGGCACCGGGCCGCGCAGCGCCTCCCGCAGCACGTCGAGCGCGGCGTGCGCCTCGTGCGGCTCGGCGGCGGGCTCGGTCGACGACACGTTGACGACGACGACGCGCCCCAGCTCGTGGCGGCGGCGGAACTCGTCGATGTCGGCGGCGACCAGCGCGGCCGTCTCGGCCTGGGTCGCGCCGCGCGGCGCGGGACGCACCTCGGCGTCCATGGCGGCCAGCTCCGGCTGCAGCGCGGTGACCAGCCGGCCGGGCAGCACGCCCGCGTCGGCGAGCGCGTCGGCCTTCTTGAGGATCGGGGTGGCGATCACGTCGTGCCCGCCGAACACCAGGTCGGCCAGGCCCGGCAGGGCGGGGCTGCGCAGCTGCGGCAGTTCCGTGACGCACCCGGTGGGCTCGGCGAGGCCCGCACGTAGCGCGACTGCTCCGACGATGCTGGTGACGGCGACCGACCCCCGCCCACCGACCAGCCAAACACCTGTTCGCATGCGGTCTCCCGGGGAGATGGAGGAAAAACCACGACAGATTACTTGATTCAGCCGAGACTACCGGGATTCGGACTTAGCGGCGTTTCGTGAATCATCGTCGCTGCTCACCCCCGCGTTTCGAACAAAGGAAGGGCACCTTCCCATCGCTATGCGATGTAGAAGGTGCCCTTCTTAACGGTGACCGCAGGTGCGGCGCTGCGGTTCCCGGCGAAGATCGCCGTTTCGGGTCAGGATCCGCGGTTCAACCGCAGGTTTCGCCCGCTCGCCCGCAACAGCGATCTTCGACCCACTGCCCGGCCACTTGCCCACCGGACCAGGGCGCGGTGACCGGCATCGTCGGCACGACGGGCCGGCGCCCAAGATCGCCGGACTTGCCCGGCACCTGTGCGTATCTTGAGCACGCATTCACCCATGTGCCAGGCAAGTCGAACGACCTTGGGCGCGTACCACGCCCGCCTCGCGCACCGGGCCGAGCGGGGCAACGCCACCCGTGGACGTCAGCAGGTGGTGCAGGCGGAGTCGGCAGGCACCGGCTGGGCCGGCGGCCTGCCGATGGTGGGCAGGCCGAGCATCACCCCGGCGGTACGCGCCACCCGCCCCGCCTCGTACGCGTCCCCGGCCCGGGTGCGCCGGTGCGACACCAGCGCCCCGTCGCAGTTCAGGTGGTGCGGGGCGGCGTAGTCGACCACGGTGTGCACGATGTCGCCCGGCCGCACCAGCGCGACCTGCTCCGGCGCCACCGCGAAGTGCACGAGCCGACCGTCCCGGGCCCGCCCGGACATCCGCCCGGTGGCCTGGTCCTTGCGGCCCTCGCCGACCGCGACCAGCACCTCGACCTCGCGCCCGACCAGCTTCTTGTTCTCCGCCCAGGTGATCTCCTCCAGGGTGGCCACGAGCCGCTCGTACCGCTCCTGCACCATCGCCTTCGGCACCTGGCCGTCCATCGTCGCCGCGGGCGTGCCGGGCCGGATCGAGTACTGGAACGTGAACGCGCTCGCGAACCGCGACTCGCGCACCACCCGCAGCGTCTCCTCGAAGTCGGCGTCGGTCTCCCCCGGGAAGCCCACGATGATGTCGGTGGTGATCGCCGCGTCCGGCATGGCCGCGCGCACCTTCTCGATGATCGACAGGTACCGGTCGGACCGGTACGAGCGCTTCATCGCCTTGAGCACCGCGTCGGACCCCGACTGCAGCGGCATGTGCAGCGAGTGGCACACGTTGCCGGTCTCGGCCATCGCCTCGATCACGTCGTCGGTGAACGCCGCCGGGTGCGGGCTGGTGAACCGCACCCGCTCCAGCCCCTTGTCCCGCAGCTGCCCGGTGGCCCGCAGCAGCTTGCCGAAGGCGAGCCGGTCGCCGAACTCCACGCCGTACGTGTTCACGTTCTGGCCCAGCAGGGTCACCTCGAGCACGCCCTCGGCGACCAGCGCCTCGACCTCGGCGAGCACGTCGCCGGGGCGGCGGTCCTTCTCCTTGCCGCGCAGGCTGGGCACGATGCAGAAGGTGCAGGTGTTGTTGCAGCCGACCGAGATCGACACCCAGCCGGAGTACGTCGACTCGCGCCGGGTCGGCAGCGTCGACGGGAAGACCTCCAGCGACTCCAGGAGCTCGACCTGCGCCTGCTCGTTGTGGCGGGCCCGCTCCAGCAGCACCGGCAGCGAGCCGATGTTGTGGGTGCCGAACACCACGTCGACCCAGGGCGCCTTCTTGACGATCTCACCCTGGTCCTTCTGCGCCAGGCAGCCGCCGACCGCGATCTGCATGCCGGGGTGCTTGTCCTTGACCGGGCGCAGATGGCCGAGGTTGCCGTAGAGGCGGTTGTCGGCGTTCTCACGCACCGCGCAGGTGTTGAAGACGACGACGTCCGGGGTGCGGCCGGGCTCGGCGGCCGGGTCGAGCCGCACGTATCCCGCGCCGTCGAGCAGGCCCGAGATGCGCTCGGAGTCGTGCACGTTCATCTGGCACCCGTACGTGCGCACCTCGTAGGTGCGGGCGGGCGCGCTCTGGGGTTCAGGCTGACTGGTCATCTCAATCGACCAGGGTATCCGGTCGCGGGCACGGGTACGGAATCCGGGGAAGTTACCCGGCTGTGACCATCCAGCGCCGTTCCCGTCGCTTCGGCGGCCCTAAGGTCGGTGGGACGACGATGTACGAACGCCGAAAGGACGGTGGCATGTCCCACGAACCGCTCATTGTGCTGGACGCGGTGAACAAGTGGTTCGGAGACCTGCACGTGCTGCGCGACGTGAACCTCACCGTCGAACGCGGCGAGGTCGTGGTGGTCATCGGCCCGTCCGGCTCCGGAAAGTCGACCCTGTGCCGCGCCGTCAACCGGCTGGAGACGATCAACTCGGGCTCCATCCGCTTCGACGGCAAGGAGCTTCCGGCCGAGGGCCGCGCGCTGGCGAAGCTGCGCAGCGAGGTCGGCATGGTCTTCCAGTCGTTCAACCTCTTCGCGCACAAGAGCATCCTCGACAACGTGACGCTGGCGCCGATCAAGGTGCGGGGCGAGTCGAAGGCGAGCGCCCGCGCCCGCGGCATGCAGCTGCTGGAGCGGGTCGGCATCGCCAACCAGGCCAACAAGCTGCCGGCCCAGCTGTCCGGCGGCCAGCAGCAGCGCGCGGCGATCGCGCGCGCCCTGGCCATGCAGCCCAAGGCGATGCTGTTCGACGAGCCCACCAGCGCCCTGGACCCGGAGATGGTCGGCGAGGTGCTCGACGTGATGACGTCGCTGGCCAAGGAGGGCATGACCATGATCGTGGTCACCCACGAGATGGGCTTCGCCCGCGCCGCCGCCGACCGCGTCGTCTTCATGGCCGACGGCCAGCTCGTCGAGCAGGCGCCGCCGGCCGAGTTCTTCGGCGACCCCAAGAGCGAGCGGGCCCGCGACTTCCTGTCGAAGGTGCTGTCCCACTGATCGGCTTCTGCCGGCCCCCCGGAGCGACCCTCCGGCGGGCCGGTGATGACTCCGCCGCCGGTCGCGGCGGGTTGGGTAACGAGCTTCGTCGCCTCCGGCGGCGGGAGATATGAGGAGGAAGCATGCGTCTGAAGCGTTTCGCGGCGCTGGCCGCCGTGTCCGTACTGGCGTTCGGGGCGGCGGCCTGCGGCGGCGAGGACCCCGGCACCACGCCGACCACCTCGAAGTTCGAAGCCGGCACCACGATGGAGAAGCTGAGCACCGCCGGCAAGATCACCATCGGCACCAAGTTCGACCAGCCCGGCTTCGGCCTCAAGGGCCTGGACGGCAAGCCGGCCGGCTTCGACGTGGAGATCGGCAAGATCATCGCGGCCGAGCTGGGCATCTCCGCCGACAAGATCAACTGGATCGCGACCCCGTCGGCCGTTCGTGAAGAGGTGCTGGAGAAGGGCGACGCCGACGTGGTGATCGCCACCTACACCATCAACGACAAGCGCAAGCAGCGCATCGACTTCGCCGGCCCGTACTACGTCGCCGGCCAGCACCTGATGGTGCGCTCGGACGACAGCTCGATCACCGGGCCGGACTCGTTCAAGGACGGCGCGAAGAAGGTCTGCTCCGTGCAGGGCTCCACCCCGGCCACGAACATCGAGAAGTTCCTCAAGGACAAGGCCACCCAGCTGGTGCTGTTCGACGTGTACACCAAGTGCGTCGACGCCCTGAAGAACAAGCAGGTCGACGCGGTGACCACCGACAACGTCATCCTGCTGGGCTACGTCTCGCAGAGCAACGGCGCGTACAAGCTGACCGGCTCGAAGTTCACCGACGAGCCGTACGGCATCGGCGTGAAGAAGGGCGACGCCAAGTTCCGCGCCTTCATCAACGACCTGCTGGAGAAGATCTACGCCGACGGCCGCTACGCCAAGGCGTGGACCGACACCGCGGGCAAGTTCGACGCGAACGTGCCCACCGGCCCGGCCGTGAACCGTTACTGATCCACCCCGATTGACGTAGTGCTGGAGAGGTGAGCCGATGGATGTCCTGATCGACAACGCCGACGTGTTCGTCAGCGGGTTCTGGCTCACCCTCCAGCTCTGCGTGCTGTCGGCCACGGGGGCACTGCTGATCGGCACCATCGTGGCGGCGATGCGGATCTCTCCCGTGCCGTCGCTGCGGTGGGCCGGCGCGACCTACGTCACGCTGGTGCGCAACCTGCCGCTGACGATCGTCTTCTTCCTGACCTCGTTCGGCCTGCCGGAGCTGGGCTCCAACGCCGACTTCCTGCGCGTCCCCGGCCTGTCGTCGGTCTTCGACCGGCTCGGCATCGACCTGCCGTACTTCCGGTTCGCGGTGATCGCGCTCAGCGTGTACACCGCGGCATTCGTCTGCGAGGCGATCCGCTCCGGCGTCAACGCGGTGCCCGCCGGGCAGGCCGAGGCGGCGCGCTCGCTGGGCCTCACCTTCCGGCAGAACCTGCTCTCGATCGTGCTGCCGCAGGCCTGGCGGGCCGCCATCGTGCCGCTGGGCAGCGTCATCATCGCAATGATCAAGAACTCGGCACTGGCCGGCGCGTTCGGCGTCACCGGCGAGCTGTTCAGTTCGGGGCAGAACCTCACGTCCTCGGGGGGCAACCCCATCATTCCCGTCTTCATCGGCATCTCGATCGGCTACCTCATCATGACCGTGCCGCTCGGCATCTTCATCGACCGGGTCGAGAACCGTCGGGCGGTGGCCCGATGAGCCCCCAGTCGAGCGTCCTGTACGACGCCCCCGGCCCCCGCACCCGCCGCCGCACGACCATCGCCGCCGTGCTGATCGGCGTGGCGCTGCTCGCCGGCGCCTACTACCTCGTCTACCGGCCACTGGAGGCCAAGGGCCAGTTCACCGCGGTCAAGTGGGGCCCGCTGGTCGATCTCGCCGACCCGAACCTGCCGCTGGTGTGGGAGCGCATCCGGCTCGGCATCATCGCCACGCTGACCGCCGCCGCGCTGGCCATCGTGTGCTCGCTGCTGGCCGGCACGCTGCTGGCCGTCGTCCGGATGCTGCTCAAGGAGCAGGCCAAGCGCCGCTACGCCGGGCTGCCGGCGGCCGCCGCTTACGCCCTGCGCGGCCTCAACACCGCCCTGCGGGGCATCACCCGGTTCTGCGTCGAGGTCTTCCGCGGCCTGCCGGTGCTGGTCACCATCTTCTTCGCCTGGCGGATCTCCGGCATCAGCGACCCGCTCTGGCCGCTGGTCATCGGCCTGAGCATCTACAACAGCGTGGTCATCGCCGAGATCATCCGCTCCGGCATGGAGGGCCTGCCGCGCGGCCAGCGTGAGGCGGCCGACTCCCTCGGCCTGACCCCGTTCCAGGCCATCCTGCTGGTGCAGCTGCCGCAGGCGTTCCGGATCATGCTGCCCGCGCTGATCAGCCAGCTCGTCGTGATCCTCAAGGACACCACGCTCGGCTACATCATCACGTACGAGGACATCCTCGCCGTCGCGCAACAGATGATCCAGATCCTGCAGAACCCGATCCAGATGTACGTGATCATCGGCGCCGTCTTCATCGCGATCAACTACGCGCTGTCGCAGCTGGCCGCCTACGTCCAGCGCCGGGTCTCCCGGGTGCGGGCGCACAAGCCCGCCGCCGCGGCGACCGAGCTGGCCGCCAGCGAGCCGGTCGTCCTGGACGCCTGACCGGGCTCACCCCCGTCGCCCACGCACTGACAAGATCGCCGTTGGCGGTCAGAACGTCAGGTTCGACCTCACGTTCTGACCGCCAACGGCGATCTTTTCTCCCGTGCCCGGGCGGTGCGCCGGGTCTGCGGCTCAGCGGGCGATCTCGGTCGTACGCGACTCGCGGACCACGGTGATCCGGATCTGACCCGGGTAGGTCAGCTCCTCCTCGATCTGCTTGGCCACGTCCCGGGCCAGCACCGCCGCCCCGATCTCGTCGACCTCCTCGGGCCGCACCATGACCCGGATCTCCCGGCCGGCCTGCATCGCGAACACCTTGTCGACGCCGCTCTTGGCCCCGGCGATCTCCTCGATGCGCTCCAGCCGCTTGACGTACGCCTCCAGCGACTCCCGCCGCGCCCCCGGCCGCCCGCCCGAGCAGGCGTCCGACGCCTGGGTCAGCACGGCCTCGATGGTCTGCGGCTGCACCTCGTTGTGGTGCGCCTCGATCGCGTGCACGACCTCGTCGCTCTCGCCGAAGCGCCGGGCCACGTCCGCGCCGATGAGCGCGTGCGAGCCCTCCACCTCGTGGGTGAGCGCCTTGCCGATGTCGTGCAGGAACGCCGAGCGCTTGATCAGCTCCGGGTCCAGCTTCAGCTCCGAGGCCATGATCCCGGCGATGTGCGCGGTCTCGACCAGGTGCTTGAGCACGTTCTGCCCGTACGACGTCCGGTAGCGCAGCCGCCCCAGCAGGGTCACCAGCTCCGGGTGGATGTCGGTGATGCCGACCTCGACCAGTGCGTCCTCCGCAGCGCGCTGGCACATCCGCTCGACCTCGAACCGGGCGACGTCGTACACCTCCTCGATGCGGTGCGGATGGATCCGCCCGTCGAGGACCAGCTTCTCCAGGGTGAGCCGGCCGACCTCCCGGCGCACCGGGTCGAAGCAGGACAGCAGCACCGCCTCGGGGGTGTCGTCGATGATCAGGTTGACCCCGGTGACGGTCTCGAAGGCCCGGATGTTGCGGCCCTCCCGGCCGATGATCCGGCCCTTCATCTCGTCGCTGGGCAGGTGCAGCACGCTGACCACGCTCTCGGCGGTCTGCTCGCTGGCCACCCGCTGGATCGCGTCGACCACGATGTGCCGGGCCCGGGACTCGCCGGTCGACCGGGCGTCGGCCTCGATGTCGCGCACCAGCAGCGCGGCCTCGCGCTTGGCCTGGACCTCGATCGTCTCGACGAGCTCGGTCTTGGCGGCGTCGGCGGTCAGCCCGGCGACCCGCTCCAGCTCCTTGCGCCGCTGCTCCTGCGCCTGGGCCAGCTCCTGCTCCTTGCTCTGCAGGCCCAGCTCCCACTTGGCCAGCTCGGCCTCGGCGGCGGCGATGCGGCGGTCGCGCTCGGCGAGGCGCTCGGCCTCCTCGACGTTCTGGCGCTCACGCTCGGCCAGCCGCTCGGCCTCGGCGGCGTGCATACGCTCGCGCTCGTCGAGGCGCTGCAGCCGCCGCTCGGCCTCGGCGGCCTGGTCCTTGGCGGTGGAGGTGAGCATCGCGATCTCGCGCTCGCCGGTGCGCCGGGCGGTCGAGCGGACCTGCTCGGCGTCCTCCTCGGCCTGCCGGTGGGCCCGCTGCAGCACGGTGTCGGCCTCGGCGTGGGCCGCGTCCAGCACCCGCTGCGCCTCGGCCCGGGAGGTGGTCACCTCGGCCTTCGCGGCGGCGTTCTCGGCGCGTACGGCGGTGGCCTCGGCGCGGGCGGCGGCCACGGAGCGGCGCTCGCCCTCCAGGGCGGTCTGCGCGTCGGAGACGGAGTTCTGCAGCTCGACCAGGGTCTGGCGCTGGCGCTCGCGCTCGGCCACGGCTTCCGGGTCGTCCACGATCACGCTCAGCGGCTGGCCGGTCGGGGCGGTGGGGGCGGCCAGCCGGCGCACCAGGCGCACGCCGACCGCCAGCATCCCCGCCACCATCAGCGCGAGGAGGACGATCGCCGCCAGCAGCAGCCCTTCCATCGTGGTCATGCCACTCGCCCGTCGAACTCGGTCATGGCCGCCTCCTGACGCTCCGAACCGCCGACACGGTGTGACGGCGCGGAGGCAACCCGACCAGCTGTGCGGACCCGTCACACGACGCGCACGGCACGGCCCGGCGACACCCGCCCTTTCGGCGGATGCGACCGGCGCACCAAAGCCCGCGAACCGCTTCAACGGCCCTGAGCTGCGACTACATGTAGGCAGCCGCAGGGGTACAGCGGCTGCGCGTATCCTCACCAGGCAAAACTGTTGTCGTACTGTTACACGTTCTATGTTGTGTGGTTTAACACGTACTGGTCGGTGATACCTCTCCTGCGAGGCTAGGTTGCCGATGGCGGTCCGGTCAAGAACTCATGATCGGACACCAAGACGGACGCATCGCCCATTGTGTCCGGTTGTCACGCAGCCCACCGATGCCGAACCGTGACCTGACCGGCGAACCCGCGCCGCGCCCGGCGTGTCGCGAACCCGACCGAAGGCCGAGAAAATCACTGCTCCGGCGTGTCGAAAAGGTCGGGGTCGAGCAGCTCCGCCAGCTCCGCGTCCTCGGCGCTGCGGGCGGCCAGGGCGTCCTTCACGGCCCGCACCGCGATCCCGCCCGGATAGCCCTTGCGCGCCAGCGCGCCCACCACCCGCCGGAACACCGCGTCCGGCTCGCCCCGCGTCGTACGCAGCTTGCGCACCGCCAGCTCGTACGCCGTCTGCGCCTGGGTCTCGTCGTCGAGCTCGGCCAGCGCCTCGGTGACCACCTCGGCGTCCACGCCGCGCCGCCGCAGCTCCTGCCCCAGCGCCCGGGACGCCAGCCCCTTGCCGTGATGGCGGCTGGACACCCAGGCCCGGGCGAACGCCGCATCGTCGATCATGCCGACCTCGTCGTAGCGGTCCAGCACCGCCTCGGCGACCTCGTCGGCCACGTCCTTGGCCCGCATCGCGGCGGCCAGCTCCGCCCGGGTGCGCGGTCGCACCGCGAGCTGCCGCAGGCAGATCTCCCGCGCGACCTCGTGCGGGTCCCGCTGCGCCTGGCGCTTCGCGGCCCGCTCGGCCCGCGGCGACCCGTCGTCACCGGCCGGGCCGTCGCCGGAGGCCGACCCGAACCGACCCGCCGGACGGCGGCCGGCCGACGCGTCGTCGTCCGGCGGCCCGGTCCAGCCTTCGGGGTCGTCGCCGGGGCGCGCGGGGCGGGCCGGGGCGGGCGGTTTCGCGTCCCATCCCCGGCCGGTGCGCGCACCGCGGCGTCGTCCCACCATGGGTCTGTCCGGCCTCAGGCGCCGATCAGAAGTCGACCGGCGGCAGCGCCGGGCCGCCCGCGGCGTCCGACACGCTCGACTGGCCGACGCCCAGCTTCTCCAGGATCTTCTTCTCGATCTCGGCGGCGACGTCCGGGTTCTCCTTGAGGAACTCGCGCGCCTTCTCCTTGCCCTGGCCCAGCTGGTCGCCCTCGTACGTGTACCAGGCGCCGGCCTTGCGGATGATGTTCTGCTCGACGCCCACGTCGATCAGCGAACCCTCGCGCGAGATGCCCTTGCCGTACATGATGTCGAACTCGGCCTGCTTGAACGGCGAGGCGACCTTGTTCTTGACGACCTTGACGCGGGTGCGGTTACCCACGACCTCGGTGCCGTCCTTCAGGCTCTCGATGCGGCGGATGTCCATGCGCACCGAGGCGTAGAACTTCAGCGCCTTGCCACCGGTGGTGGTCTCCGGGCTGCCGAACATGACGCCGATCTTCTCGCGCAGCTGGTTGATGAAGATCGCGGTGGTGTTGGAGCTGTGCAGGCCACCGGTCATCTTGCGCAGCGCCTGGCTCATGAGGCGGGCCTGCAGACCGACGTGGCTGTCACCCATCTCACCCTCGATCTCGGCGCGGGGCACCAGCGCCGCCACCGAGTCGATCACGATCAGGTCCAGCGCGCCGGAGCGGACCAGCATGTCCGCGATCTCCAGCGCCTGCTCACCGGTGTCCGGCTGGGAGACCAGCAGGGCGTCGGTGTCGACGCCGAGGGCCTTGGCGTACTCCGGGTCGAGGGCGTGCTCGGCGTCGATGATCGCCGCGATGCCGCCGGAGCGCTGCACGTTCGCGATGGCGTGCAGGGCCAGCGAGGTCTTGCCGCTGGACTCCGGGCCGTAGATCTCGACGATGCGCCCGCGCGGCAGGCCGCCGATGCCCAGCGCCACGTCCAGCGCGATCGAGCCGGTGGGGATGATCGCCATCTGCACCTGCGGCCGCTCGCCGAGGCGCATCACCGAGCCCTTGCCGAACTGCTTGTCGATCTGGGCGAGCGCCAGGTCGAGAGCCTTGCTCTTATCGGGATTAGCCGCCATCTTCGTCGCCACCTCTTTTAGGGCACTGTCAGTCGCCGACTTCGCAGCCTTCTTCGTCACGCCGACACGCTAGGCGCTGGGTCCGACAAAGGCGATACGGGCACGCCGAGCCTGTGGACAACCGCGGCATGCCAAAGCACTGGTTGTGGACGATAGCCGAACACGTGTACGAGCGCCATCCTGCCACGCCGTAGGTGTGCTCGCACACGCAAACCGGTCAGCGCAGGCGGCCGGGCACCCGTTCGGCGTACTGGTCGCACACGGCACGCCAGATCACGTGCACTTCCTCACCGTCGGCCAGGGCGGTGTCGATCGTCCGCCCGCCCAGCTGCGGCAGCACCTGGTCGGCGGCGACGCTGGCGGCGTAGGTCGGGCCGAAGACCTCGGTCAGCCGTTCGTAGAAGTCGGTCCGTCGCATCGGGCTAGTCTGCCACCTTCACCGCCGCGAGCGTCGCGGGCCGCAGCGCCAGCGCGATCAGCGGGATCGTGGTCAGCGCCGCGAGCAGGGCCAGCACCGGATACCCGGCCAGCTCGACGACGATCCCGGACAGCACCCCGGCGCTCGCCCCGGACAGCCCGGTCACCAGGTCGGACAGCCCCTGCGCGCGGGGCTTGACCGCCGCCGGCAGCGACTCGGTGAACAGCGTCGAGCCGGCCACCATGGTCCCGGACCAGCCGAGCCCCAGCGTCAGCAGCGCCACCGTGAGCAGCGCCGTGTCGTGGCCCGCGGTCGCGGCGAGCGCGCACGCGGCGATGAGCAGCGCCACCCCGCCCAGGATCACCGGCACCCGGCCGACCCGATCGGTGAGCCAGCCCACCACCGGCGACAGGCCGTACATGCCGGCCACGTGCACGCTCAGCACGAAGCCGACGATACGCAGGGTGTCCGGAGCGCTGTGGGTCTCGCCGATGTGCACCGGCGTCATCGCCATCACCGCGACCATGACCAGGTGGCCCAGCGCCATCGCGGTCATGCCCAGCCGGGCCGCCGGCGAGGCCAGCACCGCCCGCGCCGCCGAGCCCAGCGTGTGCCGCTCGGCCGGGCCACCGCCCGCCACCCTGTCGGCCGCGCCTTGCCCTGCCGCCGCCGCGACGCCACCGGCCGCCGCACCTCCGGAGACCGGCGCGCCCGCGGGCAGCGCCGCTCCGGCGGTCGCCGTGGTCTGGTCCGCCGGGGTGCGCACACCGGCCGCGGTCTGCGCGAGCAGCAGCGGGTCGGGGCGCAGGAACAGGGTGAGCAGCAGGGCGCTGAGCAGGAACGAGGCGGAGGCGAAGGCGAACGGGCCCGCCAGCTCCGGGATGCCGAACCGGGACAGCGAGCCGCCCAGCGGGGCGGCCAGGTTCGGGCCGATCACCGCGCCGAACGTGGTGGACCACACCACCAGTGACAGCTGGCGGCCCCGGCGCTGCGGCTCGGCCAGGTCGGTGGCGGCGTACCGGGACTGCAGCTTCGCCGTGCTGCCCGCGCCGAACAGGAAGAAGCCGACGAACAGCAGCGGGATCGAGTCGAGCGCCGCCGAGGCCAGCACCGCCACCCCGCCCACCGCGCCGGTGAGATAGCACAGGGCCAGGCCGGGCCGCCTGCCGTACCGGCTCATCAGGGTCGCGGCCGGCACGGCCAGCACACCGCCGCCGACCACCGCCGCGCTCTGCGCCACCCCGGACAGGGCGGTGCCCGCCATCGCCCGGGTGAGCAGCGCGCCGACCGAGATGCCCATGGCCACGCCCAGGCCGCTGACGACCTCGACGACCATGAGCAGGCGAATGGTCCTGGCCTGGACCGCGCTGTGCGCGGCGACGGCGGACGTCATGAGGGGCTCCCGGGGGCGTAAGGGGTGTGGGCGCTTCCCCTACCTTGCCCGACCGGGCCCGTCCGCGCCGCCCCGCCCCCGCCCCTAGCGCAGGTCCTCGGGGAGCAGGTCCATCAGGAGGCCGTCGTGCCAGGAGCCGTCGGGGCCGAGTTCGTACCGGCGCATCACGCCCACCGGCTGGAAGCCGACCTTGGCGTAGCAGGCGATGGCCGCGGTGTTGTCCGCGGCGGGGTCGATCACCAGCCGGTGGTGCCCCAGCTCGTGGATCAGGTGCCGGGACAGCGTGCGTACCGCGTCGGTGCCCAGGCCGCGGCCGTGCACCCCGGGGTCGAGGTAGAGGTCCATGCCCGCGTGGCGGTACATGGCGTCGGTCTCCTCGTGCCACTGGATGGCGCCGACGACCCGGCCCTCGTGCTCGATCGCCAGCAGTTCGAGATCGGGATCGGCCAGGTCGTCCTTGATCTCCGCGGCGAGATCCTCGCCCTGCCACCGGACGCGGACCTCCGGCGTGGCCCGGATCGCGGCGAGGCCGTCCACGTCCTCCGGGCCGGCCGGCCGCAGCGTGACCCGCTCGCCGTGTAACGTCGTCATGCCGTCACCGTACGGCCCGTCCCGGCTCCCGGCCCGAGGATTACCCATGATCGACTCTGGACGCGACTCGCTAGGCTCGGGCGCATGCAGATGACATGCCCGAAATGCCACGGACAGATGCGGCAGTACGAGCGCAACGGCGTCACCGTCGACCAGTGCACCGACTGCCGCGGCATCTTCCTCGACCGCGGTGAGCTGGAGCGGCTGACCGCGGCCGAGAACGCCTGGCACGGCAGCAGGCAGCAGGCCCCGCCGCCCCCGCAGCAGCAGCACGGCCACCACGACTCGTACCCCCGCCACGACCAGCACCGCTACGACGACCACGGCCACGGCCACCACAAGAAGCACAAGCACCAGGAGTCCTTCTTCGAGGACCTCTTCGGCTGACCGGCCCGCACTTCAATCGACGTTGGCCTATCACGTCGAGTATCCGCGACCCGGAGTCGATGTGATAGGCCAACGTCGATGACAAGCCGGGTCAGCGCAGCACGGCGCCCGGGGGCGGGAGCACGGCGGCGGCCACGGCCGCGGCCAGCGGCTCCACCTCGTCGGCGCGCAGCGTCGCGATCGTGACCCGGATCCCGGCCCCGGCGGCGGTGCGGAACACGTGCCCCGGGGCCACCGCGAACCCGGCGTCCCGCAACGCGGTGACCACCCCGGTCTCGTCGGGCACCGGCACCCACACGTTGATCCCGGTCCGCCCGCTCGCCGCCACCCCCCGCCGGCGCAACGCCGCGACCAGGGCGTCCCGGCGCTCGTCGTACACCCGCCCGGCCGCCGCCACGGTGCGCTGCGCCGCCGGGTCCCGCCACAGCTCCAGCAGGGTCCGCTGGAGCAGCCCCGACACCCAGCCCGGCCCGAGCCGCAGCCGCCCCTCCACCCGCGACACCGTCTCCGGATCCCCGGCGAGCACGGCACAGCGCAGGTCGGGACCGTACGGCTTGCTGGCGCTGCGCAGGTAGGCCCAGTGCGCCCCGCCCGCGACCGGGTGCGACGGCACCGCGGCGAGCTCCCCGGCGTGGTCGTCCTCGATCACGAACACGTCGCGCAGCAGCGGCCGCAGCTCGGCCGCCCGCGCGGCGCTCACCGCGCCGCCGGTCGGGTTCTGCGCCCGCGTCGTGATCACCGCGGCGCGCGCACCGGCCGCGACGGCCGCGCGCACCCCGTCCGGCAGCGGCCCGTCGTCGTCGACCGGCATGGACACCGGCACCAGGCCCTGCGCCGCGATCAGGTGCAGCAGCGCCGCCCAGCCGGGATCCTCGACGGCGACCTTGTCGCCGGGCCGCAGCCGCTCGCCGAGCAGCCGGTCGATCCCATCCAAAGCCCCACTGACCAGGGTGTACGCCGCACCGTCCGGCAACTCCGGCAACCGCGTCCGGGCGTATTCGAGCAGCTCGGGCAGCGGCCCGCCGTCCGCGTAGCGCAGCGGGGCCGCACCGGCGGCGAACGAGTCCGCCACGCGCCGCAGCACCGGGGCGAGGTCGGGCAGCAGGGCCGGGTACGGCTCGCCGTCGGAGAGGTCACGCATCCCCTCGGGCACGGCGCGCGCCGCCCGGCCGGTCGCGATCGGGGTCACCGGGCGCACCCGGGTGCCGCGGCGGCCCGCGGTCACCACGATGCCCCGGTCACGCAGCCGCTGGTAGGCGGCCGCGACGGTGGCCGGGCTGACGGACAGCTCCTCGGCCAGCGCCCGCACGCTGGGCAGCGCGTCCCCGGGCGCGAGCGCCCCGCGGCGCACGCCCTCCTCGACGCAGGACGCGATCGCCGTTGCCGTGCCCCCGGTGATCGGATATCGTACTGACACAAAGGCAACTATGTACTAGTACAGTATTCGAGTCAAGGAGGCGGGCGTGACCACCTACCCGCAGACCTCGCGCACCACCGCACTGCGGATGCGCGAGCGCATGTCCTACGAGCGCAGCGCCGCGCACGCGATCCTCGACGAAGCCTGGCACTGCACCCTCTCCTTCGTGCTCGACGGCGAGCCCCGGGCGCTGCCCACCCTGCACATCCGCGTCGACGACACGCTCTACCTGCACGGCTCCAGCGGCGGCCGGATGGGTTTGCAGGCCCGCTCCGGCCTGCGCGTCGCCGCCTGCGTCACCCACCTGGACGGCCTGGTGCTGGCCCGCTCACAGTTCCACCACAGCGCCAACTACCGCTCGGTCATCGCGCACGGCACCGCCACCCTGGTCACCGACGAGCAGGAGAAGCTGCGCGTCTTCACGGCGCTGGCCGAGAAGATCGGCGAGGGCCACGCCGCCCGCACCCGTCCCCCGTCTGCCAAGGAACTGGCCCAGACGGCGCTGCTCGCCCTCCCGCTCGACGAGGTCTCGGTGCGCGCCCGCACCGGCACCGCCGGCGACGACGAGGAAGACCTGTCCCTGCCGCACTGGGCAGGCGTACTGCCGCTGCGGGTCGTCGCCGGCCCCGCCGAACCCGCGCCCGGCGTCACCGTGCCCGCCCCCGCCTACCTGCGCGCCGACCGCAGCCCCTGGCACGAGCCGGTGATGCTGCGCGGCTCCCTGGTCACCCTGGAACCGCTGGACATGTCCCACGTCGACGGCCTGTACGCCGCGGCCGGCAACGACGAGGAGGTGTGGCGCTGGCTGCACAACCCCGCCCCGCGCCACCGCGACGAGATGGCCGCCGTGGTCGCCGAGGCGCTGGCCATGCAGGCCCGCGGCGAGCGCGTCCCGTGGGTGCAGCGGTCCACCGCCACCGGCGAGATCCTCGGCACCACCTCCTACTACGCCGTCGACCCGGTACGCCGCCAGCTCGGCATCGGCCACACCTTCCTGGGCCGCAAGGCCTGGCGCACCGGCGTCAACAACGAGTCCAAGCTCCTCCTGCTCGTACGCGCCTTCGACGTCCTCGGCGCCGAGCGCGTCGAGTGGCACACCCACCACAACAACCTGCGCTCCCAGGCCGCCATCGCCCGCCTCGGCGCGCAGCGCGAGGGCGTCCTGCGCCATCACCGCATGCACCACGACGGCCAGTGGCGCGACACCGTCACCTACTCCATGCTCGCCGCCGAATGGCCCGCCGCCCGCCACCACCTCGAAGGAAGGGCACCTGCACATCGCTCCGCGTAGCGGAAGGGCACCTTCTTAACGTGGCACCCGCCGTGAGCTGCGGTGTCGTCCGCGATGGCGGGCCGGCGCGGGCACGGCCTCCGCGCCGGCCCGCCATCGCGGACTCGACCGAACCCCGGCGGCCGGAATTCCGGCGGATTCTCGCCGCCGGGCGGGCTCGCGGGTGACGTAGGGCACTGCCCGAGGTGGCCTATCGGACGAGGTAGGGAACGGGTCGGGCACGAGAGGATGTAAGGCATGCTCGGCGTTACAGACCTTTACACCTATGTGCTCGGCACGATCGCGATCGTCCTGCTGCCCGGCCCGAACTCCCTGTACGTGCTGGCCGTCGCGGCCCGTCGCGGCGTGCGCCAGGGCTACCGCGGGGCGATGGGCGTCTTCTGCGGCGACGGCGTGCTCATGCTGGTCTCGGCGGCCGGCATGGCGTCCCTGCTGCGCGCGGTGCCCGCACTGTTCATGGTCGTCAAGTACGCCGGTGCCGCGTACCTCGGCTTCGTCGGCGTGAAGATGCTGTACGGCGCGATCCGCGGCTGGCGCGACCGCTCCGCGGGCCGGGTCGCGACGGAGACGCCCGAACCCGAGCCGAAGGCGGAGAACGCGTTCCGGCGGGCGTTCACGATCAGCCTGATGAACCCGAAGGCGATCCTGTTCTTCGTCTCGTTCTTCATCCAGTTCGTCGACCCGGGGTACGCCTACCCCGCCGTGTCGTTCCTGCTGCTGGCGATCATCGTGCAGATCTGCAGCGCCCTCTACCTCAGCGCGCTGATCTTCAGCGGCAACCGGCTGGCCGCCGCGTTCCGCAGCCGGCGCCGGCTGGCCGCGGCCGGCACCAGCGCCATCGGCGCCCTGTTCGTCGGCTTCGGCGCCAAACTCGCCACCTCATCCCTGAGCTGACCGCCCCCGCGCACCCCCGACGGCACCCCGACGGTCGCGCCGCCGTCGCGTCCCGTACCCGCAAAGACGTTGGCCTATCCCATCGAAAATCGGCGACCCAAAGTCGATGTGATAGGCCAACGTCTATGAAAAGGGCGGCGCCGACGTCCACAAAAAACGGCGGTCGGCTCGAGGGCCGGTCGCGCGTCGACGGGGCTGGGCGGGGCTCAGGCGATGGCCGGCTCCGGGATCAGCAGGTCATGGCGGCCGAGGTCGCGGATGATGTCGTTGACCACCCACACGTCGACGTGCGCGGGGCGCGCGTGCGTGTGCGGGTGCCGGGCGTCGCGGTTGCGCACCACGAAGTAGTGCACGGCCGCGCGCACCCGGGCGCGGTCGACGGCGCTGGCGCGCACGGTGTCGCGGATCAGCTGGCGCAGGTGCGCCGCGATGCGCTCGGCCAGGGCCAGTTCGTGGCCGGAGTGCTGGGACTGGCCCGCCTGCAGCCGGGCGAGGTGCCCGTCGAGCTGGCGCAGCAGGACGTCCGATTCGTGGCGGCTGTTCTTCCTGTCGACTGCCGGTGTGGTCTGTCGTTCGGTCATGCTCACCCTCCGCACACCGTGTTCGATGGACTACTCATCGTGAGCAAGACGGTACGTGATTCGGGCGCATCCGGGCAAGACTCCCAACGAAACCGTCTCACTCACTGGGCCTACCCCCGCGGGGCGTGTGGTTAACGCCTCACCTGCGGCATCACCCGTACGAGACGCGAAACGTGTGCCAGGCGATTGTCGGTGGCGGGGGGCAGGATGGTCGTGATGAACACGCCCGCCGCCCCGTTCGGCCCTGCCACGCAGGCCTGGTTCGACGCGGCCTTCGCCGCCCCCACCCCGGCCCAGGCGGGCGCCTGGAAGGCCGTCAGCGCCGGTGACCACGCCCTGGTGGTGGCCCCGACGGGCTCCGGCAAGACGCTGGCGGCGTTCCTGTGGGCGCTGGACCGGCTCGCCCACGAGCCGCTGCCCGAGGACCCGACCCGGCGCTGCCGCGTGCTCTACGTCAGCCCGCTCAAGGCGCTGGCCGTGGACGTCGAGCGCAACCTGCGCACCCCGCTCACCGGCATCCGGCACGCCGCGGCCCGGCTCGGCCTGGCCGAACCGGACATCACGGTCGGCATGCGTACGGGCGACACACCCGTGGAGGAACGCCGCACCTTCCACCGGCGGCCCCCGGACATCCTCATCACCACCCCCGAGTCGCTGTTCCTGCTGCTCACCTCGCAGGCGCGGGACTCCCTGCGCGGCGTCGAGACGGTGATCGTCGACGAGGTGCACGCGGTCACCGGCACCAAGCGCGGCGCGCACCTGGCCCTGTCCCTGGAGCGGCTGGACGCCCTGCTGACGAAACCCGCGCAGCGGATCGGCCTGTCCGCCACGGTCGAGCCGGTCGAGGCGGCGGCGCAGTTCCTCGGCGGGGCCGCGCCGGTGCACGTGGTGCAGCCGAAGTCCGCCAAGACCATCGAGGTCAGCGTCGAGGTGCCGGTCGAGGACATGACCGCGCTCGACGAGGGCCACGCCGACGACGAGGGCCCGCGCCGGGCCTCGATCTGGCCCGCCGTCGAGGAGCGGGTGTACGAGCTGATCGGCGAGCACCGCAGCACCATCGTGTTCACCAACTCCCGCCGCGGCGCGGAGCGCCTCTGCGCCCGGCTCAACGAGCTGGCGGCCGAGCGGCTGGTCACGGCCGTGCCGCCGCCCGCGCAGATCATGGCCCAGTCCGGCGCGTCGTACGGGGCCGCGCCGCAGATCGCCCGCGCGCACCACGGCTCGGTCTCCAAGGAGGAGCGCAAGCAGATCGAGGAGGAGCTGAAGTCCGGGCGGCTGCCCGCCGTGGTGGCCACCTCCAGCCTCGAACTCGGCATCGACATGGGCGCGGTCGACCTGGTCGTGCAGGTCGGCGCGCCGCCCAGCGTGGCCGCCGGGCTGCAGCGGGTGGGCCGGGCCGGGCACCAGGTCGGCGCGGTCTCGCGTGGCGTGGTGTTCCCGACGCACCGCGGCGACCTGCTGTCCTGCGCCGTGGTCGCGGGCCGGATGACCGGCGGCAAGCTGGAGCCGCTGGCCTTCCCGCACAGCCCGCTGGACGTGCTCGCCCAGCACATCGTGGCGATGACGGCGCTGGACGAGTGGACCGTCGCGGAGCTGGCGACGCTGGTGCGCCGGGCCGCGCCGTTCGCCGCGCTGCCCGAGTCGGCGCTGCACGCGGTGCTGGACATGCTGGCCGGGCGCTACCCGTCGACGGCCTTCGCCGAGCTGCGCCCGCGCATCGTCTGGGACCGCGCCGCCGACAAGCTCACCGGCCGCCCCGGCAACCAGCGCCTGGCGGTCACCTCCGGCGGCACCATCCCCGACCGCGGCCTGTTCGGCGTGTTCCTGGCGGGTTCGGAGAAGGCGTCGCGGGTCGGCGAGCTGGACGAGGAGATGGTGTACGAGTCCCGCGTCGGCGACGTCTTCGCGCTCGGCACCAGCTCCTGGCGCATCGAGGACATCACGCCCGACCGGGTGCTGGTCTCCCCCGCCCCGGGCCAGCCCGCCCGGCTGCCCTTCTGGAAGGGCGACCAGGCGGGGCGGCCGGTCGCGCTCGGCAAGGCGCTGGGCGCGTTCCTGCGTAACCCGTCCGGGCTGGAGAATCTCGACCCGTCCGCCGTCGGCAACCTCACGGCGTACCTGGAGGAGCAGCGGGCGGCGACCCGGCACCTGCCGGACGACCGGACCGTGCTGGTCGAGCGCTTCCGCGACGAGCTGGGCGACTGGCGCATCGTGCTGCACAACGTGCTCGGCGCGCCGGTCAACGCCCCGTGGGCGCTGGCCATCGGGCAGCGGCTGCGCGAGCGGTACGGCGTCGACGCGCAGGTGCACGCCGCCGACGACGGCATCGTGATCCGGCTGCCGGAGACCGCCGAGGAGCCGCCGGGCGCGGACCTGTTCGCCTTCGACGCCGACGAGATCGAGCCGCTGGTCGCCGAGACGGTCGGCGGCTCGGCGCTGTTCGCGTCCCGGTTCCGCGAGTGCGCGGCCCGCTCGCTGCTGCTGCCGCGCCGCGACCCGGGCCGGCGGCAGCCGCTGTGGCAGCAGCGCCAGCGCGCCGCCCAGCTGCTCGACGTGGCCCGGGAGTACCCGGACTTCCCGGTGACCCTGGAGGCGGCCCGGGAGTGCCTGCGCGACGTGTTCGACCTGCCGTCGCTGTCGGCGATGATGCGCGACATCGCCGCCCGGAAGATCCGCATGGTCGAGGTGGCCACGCCGCAGCCGTCGCCGTTCGCCCGCTCGCTGCTGTTCGGCTACGTGGGCGCGTTCCTGTACGGCGAGGACACCCCGCTGGCGGAGCGCCGGGCGGCCGCGCTGTCCCTGGACCCGACGCTGCTCGGCGAGCTGCTGGGCCGGGTGGAGCTGCGCGAGCTGCTGGACCCCGAGGTCATCGAGGCGACCGCGCTGCGGCTGCGCTGGGCCGACCGGCGGGTGCGCGACGCCGAGGACACCGTCGAACTGCTGCGCCAGCTCGGCGACCTGTCCCCCGGCGAGCTGACCGAGCGCGGCGTGGAGCCCGGCTGGCTCGACGAGCTGGCCCGCACCGGCCGCGTCCTGGCGGTCCGGGTCGCCGGTCAGGAGCGCTACATCATCACCGAGGACGCCGGCCGCTACCGCGACGCCCTCGGCGTGGCCCTGCCGCCGGGCCTGCCCGCCGCGTACACGGCCGCGGTCGCCGATCCCCTGCTCGACCTGATCGGCCGGTACGCGCGCACCAACGGCCCGTTCCGGGCCGACGACTGCGCGATCCGGTTCGGGCTGGGCGTCGCGGTGGTCGAGCACACGCTGCGGCGGCTGTCCGCCTCGGGGCGGCTGGTGCAGGGCGAGTTCACCGCGTCCTCGGACGGCGGCTTCATCGAATGGTGCGACGCGGAGGTGCTGCGCACCCTGCGGCGGCGCAGCCTGGCCGCGCTGCGCAAGGAGATCGAGCCGGTGCCGCCGGAGGTGCTGGGGCGCTTCCTGCCGGCCTGGCAGCACATCGGGCGGCGCAGCGAAGGCATCGACGCGGTCGCCGCCGCCATCGACCAGATCCAGGGTGTGCCGGTGCCCGCCTCGGCCCTGGAGCGCCTGGTGCTGCCCGCGCGGGTCGCCGACTACCGGCCCTCCTACCTGGACGAACTGTGCGCCACCGGCGAGGTCGTCTGGGCCGGCGCGGGGCCGATCGGCGGCAACGACGGCTGGATCGTGCTGGCCTTCGCCGACGCCGCCCCGCTGCTGCTGCCCCCGCCCACCGAACTCGCCCGGACGGGGGTGCACGAGTCGCTGCTGTCGGCACTCGGCGGTGGCGCGCTGTTCTTCCGGCAGCTCGCCGACCAGATCGAAGCCGAGCACGACGAGCTGCTGTCCGCGCTGTGGGACCTGGTCTGGGCCGGGCTGGTCGGCAACGACACGCTCGCCCCGGTGCGGGCGCGGCTGTCCGGCGGCGGCGCGCACCGGGCCAAACCCACGCCCGGCCGGGCCCGCTACCGGCGGCCCAGCCTGACCGGGGGCCGTTCCCTGGCCGCCGCCAGGGGACCGGCGCACCTGCCCGCGGCGGCGGGCCGCTGGCACGCGCTCGGCGAGCGGGACACCGACCCGACCGCGCGGGCCGCGGCCCTGGCCGACGCGCTGCTGGAACGGTACGGCGTGGTGATCCGGGGCGCGGTCGCCGCCGAGAACCAGCCCGGCGGGTTCGCCGCCGTGTACCCGGTGCTGGCCGCCCTGGAGGACCGGGGCGCGGCCCGGCGCGGCTACTTCGTGGAAGGGCTGGGCGCGGCCCAGTTCGCGCTGCCCGGGGCGGTGGACCGGCTGCGCTCGTACGCCGACACCCGCGACGGCTCCCCTCGCGCCCTGGTGCTGGCCGCCACCGACCCCGCCAACCCGTACGGCGCCGCACTGCCCTGGCCGCACACCGCCGAGGGCCACCGCCCCGGCCGCAAGGCGGGCGCCCTGGTCGTCCTGGTCTCCGGCGCGCTCGCCCTGTACGTCGAGCGCGGCGGGCGCACCCTGCTGTCCTTCAGCGACGACGAGTCGGTCATGGCCGCCGCGGCGGCGTCGCTCACCGAAGCGGTGACCAGCGGCGCGCTCGGGCCGCTGACCGTGGAACGGGCCGACGGCGAGTCCGTCACCGGCAGCCCGCTGGGCGCGGCGCTGGAGGCGGCGGGTTTCCGGATCACCCCGCGCGGGCTGCGGTTACGTGGCTGACAACCGGCTCTCCGAGCACCCGGGTGGGCTGCGCCTACGCGTCTGAGGGCGGTCCCCGAGGCGGCCGTCAGGGAAATACCCGGGAAACCCGTGTCGGATTCGCGCTGGCGGGTCGCCCCGCGCCGGTGGCATGCTGCGGTTCATGACCACTGCCGCCGCCCCCGCGCGCCGTGACACCTATGTGGACTTCCTCCGGGCGTTGAGCCTGATCGTGGTCGTGGTCTGGCACTGGGCGTTCACGATCCTCGACTGGCGCGCCGACGGCCCGCACGCCACCAGCCCGCTCGGCTTCACCCGCGGCCTGTGGCTGGCGACCTGGCTGTTCCAGGTCATGCCGCTGTTCTTCTTCATCGGCGGCTTCGTGCACATCCGCAGCTGGGAGCGGGCGCAGGCGCGCGGGGTCAGCATGGGCGCGTTCGTCTGGCGGCGCATCCGCCAGCTGCTCATCCCGGCCGGCATCGTGCTGCTGCTGTGGATCGCGGTGGGCGGCCTGATCGGCAGCTACTTCAACCTCACCGGCGTCGGCCGGGCGGTGAAGCTCGTCGTCAGCCCGCTGTGGTTCCTCGGCGTGTACCTGATGCTGATCGCCCTGCTGCCGATCGGCCTGTGGCTGCACAAGAAGGTCGGGGTGCTGGCCCTGGTATGGCTGGCCGGCGCGGCGATGGTGGTCGACGTGGCCCGCTTCGGCAAGGGCCTGGAGGACATCGGCTGGCTCAACATGGTGCTGGTCTGGGGACTGGCCCACCAGGCGGGCTTCTTCTACCAGAACGTGGTCGACTCGCCTCGCCGCAACGACTGGGCCCTGCTCTGGGCGGGGCTGTTCGGCCTGGTGGGTCTCGTCGGCTCCGGGCTGTATCCGGGCTCCATGGTCGGCGTGCCGGGCGAGCGCTTCTCGAACATGGCCCCGCCGACCTTCGTCATCGTGGCGCTGCTGCTGTTCCAGATCGGATTCGCCGAGCTGATGCGGCCCCGGATGCAGATCCTGCTGGAACGCCCGCGCTGGAAGCGCGTCAACGAGCTGATCAACGAGTTCTCGCTGCCGCTCTACCTGGTGCACACCACCGGCATGGCGCTGTTCCTGTTCCTGACCTGGCTGTGGCTGCGCTACGACATGGACAAGCCCGCCGACGTGGACCTGGGCTGGTGGCTGACCCGCCCGCTGGCCATCATCGGGCCGCTGATCTGCACGATCCCTGTACTGCTGCTGTTCCGGAAGATCCAGCGCCGCGGCGCGGCGGCCGCGCGTGGCTCGGACGCGGCAGCGCCTGCCGTGCCCGCGCAACGCGACGCCGAGCAGCCGGCCGTCGACGCCGAGGCGCCGGAGGAGATCGGCTCGCCGCGGCGACCATAGTGGACAACGGCCCGGATCGGTCTACCTTCTTAGGCATGCCCGGATACGACTACATCTCGTTCACGACCGATTACGGTCTGTCGGACGGCTTCGTCGCGGCCTGCCACGGCACGATCGCGCGTACCACCCCGGCCGCCCGCGTCATCGACGTGACGCACCTGATCGCGCCCGGCGACGTGACCCGCGGCGCGGCGGTGCTGGCCCAGACCGTGCCGTACCTGCCCGACGCCGTACACCTCGCGGTCGTCGACCCGGGCGTCGGCACCCCGCGCCGCGCGGTGGTCGTGCAGACTCCCCGCGGCCTGCTGGTGGGCCCCGACAACGGCCTGCTGATCTGGGCCGCGCAGGCGCTCGGCGGCCCGTCCGCCGCGTATGAACTCGCCAGCGAGGACTGGTTCGCCCCCAACGTGTCACGCACCTTCCACGGCCGCGACGTGTTCGCCCCGGTCGCGGCCCGCCTGGCGCGCGGCGCGGACCCCGCCGACGCCGGCCCACCAGTCGCGCCGGACAGCCTGGTCGTGCTGCCCGAGCCGGTGGTGGCCTGGGGCGACGGCTGGCTGGAGGCCGAGGTGCTGACCGTCGACCGCTTCGGCAACGTGCAGCTCGCCGCCCCCGGCTCGGCCCTCGAACAGCTCCCCGACCGGCTCACCGTCGGCGGCTGCCGGGCGATCCGCGGCACCACGTTCGCCGACGCCCCGTCCGGCGGCCTGGTCGTCTTCGCCGACTCCGCCGACCGCGTCGCCATCGCCGTCAACGGCGGCCGCGCCGTGGTCATGCTCGCCGTAACCCCCGGCGACCTCCTCCGCATCTCCTAACCCCACCCACCCCCCCTTCCGCGTTGATCATGAACTTATGGCACGGCTCGACGGCGCGTCGCCGCCCTAACTTCATGATCAACTGCGAGAGGTGCCGCCAGACCACATGGCTTGATGGCAGGTCACGTCTTTTTTGATGTGGCCACATCAAAAAAGACGTAGCGGCGCACAGCGATGGTGCCGCGACAGGCGGCGGAGGGCACGCGCCCGCGCCGGATGAAACGGCACGCAATCTAGGCATTGACAAGTTCACGCGTGCCTGGAAATCTTGTCGACGTCAAGATGCATTGCCAGTGGCACGAAAGCGGGAGGAACAGCGATGAGCGAGACGGTTGCCCCGGCGCTGGTGCGCCAGATGTGGCAGGTGCTGGAGCCGGTGCACGCGGCGATCTACTACGCGCCCCAGGCGAACGAGGAGGCCGCGGCGCTGGGCTACGACACCGCCACGCGCTGGCCGAGCTACTTCACGTGGCGCTCGGCTCCGCTCGGCGCCGCAGGCCCCGAGTTGGTGGCCGCGACCTACTACAGCTTCAGCGCGGCCATGATCCGCGACTACGTTCCGGCGATCTGGGACACCGCCACGCCGGAAACCGTGCTGGCCTCAAGGCTGCGGGCGGTGGACCGTACGCTGCGCGGACTCCTGCCAGACCTCGTCGGCACGCCGGAGCTGGCCGAGGCCGCCACGCTGGCCCGCCGCGCCGCCGAGGCCGCCGTCACCGCGGGACGCCCACTGGCCGCCGCCAACGCCGACCTGCCCTGGCCCGACGAGCCCCATCTGGTGCTGTGGCAGGCCGCCTCGGTGCTGCGCGAGCATCGCGGCGACGGTCACCTTGCGGCGCTGCTCGCCGCCGCGCTGGACCCGTGCGAGGCCCTGGTCTCGTTCGCGGCGATCGGCGCGGCACCGGTCGAGGTCTTCGCCGGCCGCGGTTGGACCCCGCAGGAGTGGCAGGCCGCTCGGGAGCGCCTGACCGCCCGGGGCTGGCTCGACACCGACGGGCTGGCCACCGAGGCGGGCCGGGCCGGCCGCGACGAGGTCGAGCGGCTCACCGACCAACTCGCCACCGGACCGTGGCGGGCACTGGGCACGGCGGGCGCGGGCAGACTCGCCCAGCTCGTCGGGCCGCCAGCGGTCGCGCTGGCCCGCTCGGGAATCTTCCCTCGGCAGAGCACCCTCGGCCTCGGCGCACGGCGCTGAACCCGGCCGGCCACGAAGCGGAGCCGGGCCGGCCGCCGGGTCAGACGCCGACGACCTCGCGGCCGCGCGCGTTGCCGGCGTTGCCCGGCCGCATGTTCCGGGTGGTCCGCAGCGTGGTGCGCAGCGGATTGTCCCGGCGGACCGTGACCGAGACCTGGCCGTCGGTGGCCACCTCGGTACGCGGCCGGTGGGCCAGCTCGGCCACCGCCTGGTCACCGCGCGGCAGCGGCGTGAGCACGCCCTCGACCTGCTCGGCGACGGCCATGGTGTCACTGACCTCGCGCAGGACCTCGGACAGCCGCGCGCCCAGCGCGTCGCAGATCGAGGTCAGCAGCTCGCTGGACGCCTCCTTCTGCCCCCGCTCGATCTCGGACAGGTATCCGAGACTCACGTTGGCAGCGGTGGATACCTCACGCAGGGTGCGGTGCTGCCCCTGCCGGCGGGCACGGAGGGCATCACCGATCACTCGACGCAGAAGCACCATGTTCGCACCCCCTGTACTGTTTCCCCGTCACGACGCTCGGCTGATATGCGCTCAGCCGCCGGTTGTCACCGACGGCTGACAAGAACCGTACTCTCTTCATGCCAGTTCGACACCCCGCCCCGCCGGGGCAGGTCTCGAAGTCTCTCGGCGGCCGACGCCACTTTCATACACACTACGGCAGTTCGGCCAAACCCCGCTCAGGTCACGAAGAGATCACGTCTTACGGATCGATGACCGCCGCGCCGAGCAGGTCCAGGGCCGCCGCCACCGCGGTGTCGCGTACGTGCTGCCGCTCACCCTCGACGTGCAGCTCGTTGACCTCGGCCTGACCGTCCGGGCCGGCCAGCGCGACGTACACCGTCCCGGCGGGGACCCCGTCCTGCGGGCCCGGTCCGGCGACCCCGGTGGTGGCCAGGCCCCAGTCCGCGCCGCACCGCTCGCGGGCGCCCCGGGCCAGTGCCAGCGCCACGTCCGGGTCCACCGGGCCCCGCTCGGCCAGCAGCGCGGCGTCCACCCCGGCCAGGCTGTGCTTGAGGTCGGTGGCGTACACCACCAGCCCGCCCCGCAGCACCTTGCTCACCCCGGGCACGGTGACCAGGGTCGCGGTGAGCAGCCCGCCGGTCAGCGACTCAGCCGCGGCGACGGTCTGCCCGCGCGCGGCCAGCACGCCGACCAGTCCAGAAATGTCGATCATGAGGCGAGGTCCGGAGCCGGGCGCGCCGCCGCCCGCGCCGCAGGCACGTGACCGGCGGATTCCGGCACCGCGGAGGACCCGGCTTCCTGGGCGGCCCGCCGGGCGAGCCACTCCTCGTGCGCGGCCACCGCGCCGGGCCACAACTCGTCCAGATCGTCGCCGGTCAGGGCGAAAAGTTCGGCGAGCACCTCCCGCCAGCGCTCCCGGGTGGTCAGCTGCTCCTCGCGCCGACCCGCGGCGTCGATGCCGAGCAGCGTGCAGCCACGCAGGATGTCGACCCCGGTGGCGGTGCGGCGCTGGGCCGTGAGAAACCGGGTGAACGGCGACTCGACCGAGGTCGACAGGTGCGCGTGCGCCGCCGCGAAGTCGCCCAGCACCGCCGGGGCGGCGGCGATGTCGCAGGCCGCGAAGGACCCGGCCGGGTCGTGGCGCAGCCGCCAGCCGGCCTCCGGCCGGGGCGAGGCCGTCAGGGCGTACGCGAAAGGACCCTGCACGTGCTCCCCGTCGACCAGCGGCAGCGGGTCGAACAGCGCGTCCCCGAGCCCGGCGTCGGCCAGCCACCGCCCGCCCGGGTTCGCCGGGTCCGGCAGATCGTGCACCAGCAGGGCGAGGTGGTTCAGCGCGGCGTCCAGCTCGTCGAGGGCGGACACCACGTAGGCACGGTGCAGCGTGATCGTGAAGCCGAGCGCGCGCAGCAGCTCGGCGAAGGCCGCGTTCAGGTGGAAGCAGTAGCCGCCCACCCCGCCCGTGACCCGGCGCAGCGCCTCGTCGGCGGTGACCGTGCCGGGCCGGCCCAGCATGATCTCCAGGTTGGTGTACGGCACCCGGGTCACCTGCGCCCGGTGCAGCTCCCGCAGGTACGCCGCCGAGGGCGCCCGGCGGGGCACCCCGAGCCGGCTCAGGTAGGCCTCGATCACGGGGCCGGGCGGAGCGCGCCGCGCCGCAGGCGGATCGCCGCCACGACGTAGTCGACGCCCGTGACCACGGTCACCAGCAGCGCCGCGCCCATCAGCCACGGGCCGACCGCCGACCACGGGGCCGGGAACGGCCACAGGTACCAGGCGATCGCCGCGATCTGGAGCACGGTCTTGAGCTTGCCGCCGCGGCTGGCCGCGATCACGCCGTACCGGATGACCCAGAAGCGCAGCAGCGTGATGCCCCACTCCCGGACCAGGATGACCAGGGTGACCCACCACGGGAGCAGGTCGTACCAGCTCAGCAGGACCAGCGCCGAACCGGTCAGGGCCTTGTCCGCGATCGGGTCGGCGACCTTGCCGAACGAGGTGACCAGCTCGTAGCGCCGGGCGATCCAGCCGTCGACGTAGTCGGTGAACGACGCGACGCCGAACGTGATCGCGGCCGCGATCCGCCAGCGGTTGTCGGTCATCCCAGAAACGATCACCAGTGCCACGAAGACCGGCACCAGCACGATGCGCACGACCGTGAGGACGTTGGCGGCGTTGAGCAGCGGTGGCACCCGGCGTGAACGTTCCTGCACGGCAGACACGCTAACCAGCCACCACGGCCAGCGCAGGCCGACCGGCGGAAGCCGCGTCGATCATTTCCACCGGTACGGCGACCAGGTCCACGCCCTCGGTCCCGGTCACCCGGGCCCGCACCAGGTCACCGGGGTGCAGCGCGCCGAGGTCGACGCCGCCCTCCCCCGCGACCAGCGTGGTCGAGCCGTCCACCTCCGGCGCCTGGTGCGCGGCGCGGCCCTCGACGGTCCGACCGTCAGTGGTGTCCACGAGCACGTCCACCAGGCTGCCCAGCCGCTCCTCGGCCCGCTGGCCGCACAGCTCCTCGACCAGGCTCAGCATCCGGTCGTACCGGCCGCGGATCGTCTTCGTGCCCACCTTGCCGTCCATGGTCGCGGCCTCGGTGCCGTCCTCGTCGCTGTAGTCGAACACGCCGATCGCGTCGAGGCGCGCCTCGCTGACGAAGCGCACCAGCTCCTCGTAGTCGGCGCGGGTCTCGCCGGGGAAGCCGACGATGAAGTTGCTGCGCGCGCCGGCCTCGGGGGCGAGCTTGCGGGCGCTGTCCAGCAGCTCCAGGAACCGCTCGGTGGAGCCGAAACGCCGCATGCGGCGCAGCACCGGCTCGGACGAGTGCTGGAACGACAGGTCGAAGTACGGCGCGACGCCCGGTGTGGTGGCGATCGCCTCGACCAGGCCGGGCCGGGTCTCCGCGGGCTGCAGGTAGCTCACCCGCACCCGGACCAGTCCCTTGATCGCGGCCAGCTGCGGCAGCAGCTTCTCCAGCGCCCGCGGGTCGCCCAGGTCCTTGCCGTACGACGTGGAGTTCTCGCTGACCAGCACCAGCTCGCGGACGCCCGTGCCGGCCAGCCACTCGGCCTCGGCCAGCAGCTCGTCGGGCGTACGGCTGACGAACGAGCCGCGGAACGCCGGGATGGCGCAGAACGAGCACCGGCGGTCGCAGCCGCTGGCCAGCTTCAGCGAGGCCACCGGGCTCTTGTCGAGCCGGTGCCGCAGCACAGGCCGCAGGTGCGCCGGGGTGGCTGAGTCGACCACCGCGGCCTCACGGCCGCGCGAGTCGTTGGTGAACGCGGCGTGGCCGGGCACGATCACGCCGGTCTCGCGGCGCTCGGCCGGGGCGATCGGCAAGAGTTTGCGGCGGTCGCGCGGGGTGTGCGCGTCGTGCTTCTCCCCGCGCAGCACCGAGCCGAGCGCGGCGGAGATCGACGGGTAGTCGTCGAAGCCGAGCACCGCGTCGGCCTCGGGCAGGCTCTTGGCCAGCTCGTTGCCGTACCGCTCGGCCATGCAGCCCGCGGCGACGACCTTCGCGCCGGTGTCGGCGGCGGCCAGCAGCGTGTCGATCGAGTCCTGCTTGGCCTTCTCGACGAAGCCGCAGGTGTTGACGAGGACCACGTCCGCGCCCTCGCCGTCGGTGCTGACCTGCCAGCCGTCGGCCGCCAGGCGCGCGGCCAGCTCTTCCGAGTCGACCTCGTTGCGGGCGCAGCCCAGGGTCAGCAGCGCGACCCGCCGCCCGTTCTCGGGCACGGAAAGATCATGGGAAGAGTCAACTGGCACCCGCCCAGGCTACCGGCCCCCGGCGACATACCGCCTACTGCCTTCCATGTAAGGAAGGGCACCTTCTCATCGCTATGCGTAGTAAAAGGTGCCCTTCTTAACCCGTCCGGGCTACCCTTGCCGACGGCCGCGCCCTCCGGCGCCTGCCCCGGACGAGTGCCTGCCGTACCCGGAACGACAAGACGGCGCGCAGAAGACACGATCATGAATCATGACGTCCTGCAGATCCTGGGCGCGCTGACCGTGCTGGCCGGATACGTGGCGGCCCAGCTCGGCTGGACCACTCCCCGCTCGCTCGGCTACCTGATCGCCAACACCCTCGGCGCCGGCGTGCTCGCCTGGCTCGCCTGGACCAGCCAGGACTGGGGCTTCCTCCTCCTGGAGGGCGTCTGGTCCGCCGTGAGCGCGTTCGCCCTGATCGCGGTCCTCCGCACCCGCCGCACCCCCAACCCCACCCCCTCCTGACGCCACCCGCCCCTCCCGACGCCGCCCGCGCTCCCGCGCGCTCGCGCGCTCGCGCAGTTTCGGGGAAAGTGCAGCTTCGCCGACCCGCAAAGGCGCACTTTCCCCGAAACCGCAGCGCCTCACCGCCCCGACCGGGGCGGGCGGGCCAGGTGGGTGATCATGAAGTTGTGGTGGGGACACGCCGTCGAGCCGTGCCATAAGTTCATGATCAACGCGGGAGGGGGCGGCGGGATTCGAGGGTGAGCATGGCGGCCAGGATGAGAGTGAGGGTGATGAGCTGGGCCAGGGTGTGCAGGACGCCGAGGGGGACGGTGGCGAGGACGGCGAGGGCGCCGAGCAGGCGGTAGCGGCGCCGGCCGATGCCCAGTACGCCGCGGAACAGCGCGTCGCCGAGCAGGAAGACGGCGATGCCACCGGCCAGCAGCAGCGCCTGCGGGAGGTACACGTGCGCGTCGGCGTACGTGGTGGCCTTCTTCACCCCGGCGGCGAAGGCGACCACGCCGAGCAGCAGCGGCACGTGCGCCCAGCCGAACGCGTGCAGGGCCACCCGGCCGCGCCGCATCGAGGGCACCGCGTCCAGCGCGTGCTCGGCGCGTACGTCGTCGCCGCCGAAGTAGGTCCACCACAGCAGGAACGACAGCGTCAGGCCGAGTCCGGCGACCGCGATCAGCGGGCCGGTCAGTGGCAGCCCGGCCGCGCCGACGCCGATGGCGACGATCGACTCGCCGAGCGCCACGATCACGATGAGGCCGTGCCGCTCCACGAAATGCGCCGAGGAGATGCTCCACTCCGCCAGCGGGTGCAGGTACGGCGAGGCGGCCATCACCACGACCGCGGCCAGCCACAACGCGATCCGCGAGGGCCCAGTGACGATGCCCCCGGCCAGCACCTCAGTCGTCGTCGACGCCGAGTGCGGCCAGCACCTCCGCCAGCTCGTCCGGCTTGATCAGCACCTCGCGGGCCTTGGAGCCCTCGGACGGCCCGACGATGCCGCGGGTCTCCATGAGGTCCATCAGCCGTCCCGCCTTGGCGAAGCCGACACGCAGCTTGCGCTGCAACATGCTGGTCGAGCCGAGCTGGGACACCACGACCAGCTCGATCGCCTGCACGAGCAGCGTCAGGTCGTCGCCGATCTCCTCGTCGATCTTCTTCTTGGTGTCCTGCACCGGGGCGAGCACCTCGGGGCGGAACTCCGGCTCGCGCTGGCGCTTGCAGAACGCGACGATGTCGTTCATCTCGTTCTCGCTGACCCAGGAGCCCTGGATGCGCTGCGGCTTGCTCGCGCCCATCGGCAGGAACAGCGCGTCGCCGCGGCCGATCAGCTTCTCGGCGCCGGGCTGGTCCAGGATGACCCGGGAGTCGGCCAGCGAGCTGGTCGCGAACGCGAGCCGGGACGGCACGTTGGCCTTGATCAGGCCGGTCACCACGTCGACCGACGGGCGCTGGGTGGCCAGCACCAGGTGGATGCCGGCCGCGCGGGCCAGCTGGGTGATGCGCACGATCGAGTCCTCGACGTCGCGCGGCGCGACCATCATGAGGTCGGCCAGCTCGTCGACGACCACCAGCAGGTACGGGTACGGCTTGAGCACGCGCTCGGAGCCGGGCGGCGGCTTGATCTGGCCGGCCCGCAGCTTGCGGTTGTAGTCGTCGATGTGGCGCACCCCGGCGGCGGCGAGGTCGTCGTAGCGCATGTCCATCTCGCGGACGACCCATTCGAGGGCGTCCGCGGCCTTCTTGGGGTTGGTGACGATCGGGGTCACCAGGTGCGGGATGCCCTCGTAGTTGGTCATCTCGACGCGCTTGGGGTCGATCAGCAGCAGCCGCACCTGGTCCGGGGTGGCCCGCGCCAGGATCGACACCAGCAACGAGTTGAGGCAGGAGGACTTGCCCGCGCCGGTCGCGCCGGCGATGAGGATGTGCGGCATCTTGGCGAGGTTGGCCACCACGTAGCCGCCCTCGATGTCCTTGCCGAGCGCGACCACCATCGGGTGCTGCTCCGAGGTGGCCACCCGGGAGCGCAGCACGTCGCCGAGCGCCACGTCCTCGCGGTCGGTGTTGGGGATCTCCACGCCGACCGCGCTCTTGCCCGGGATCGGGCTCAGGATGCGCACGTCGGGGCTCTTCACCGCGTACGCGATGTTGCGCGACAGGGCGGTGATGCGCTCCACCTTCACCCCGAGCCCGAGCTCGACCTCGTAGCGGGTGACCGTCGGCCCCCGGGTGAAGCCGGTCACCGCCGCGTCCACATCGAACTGGTCGAACACGTGCGCGAGCGCGGCGATGACCTCGTCGTTGGCCTTGGACCGGGTCTTGGCCGCCTCGCCGGGCTTGAGCAGGTTGGCGGGCGGGAGGGTGTAGTCGCCCCCGAGGCTGGGCAGCATCATCTGCTCGGTCTTGGTGGGCGGCGGGGTGTGCTGGGGCGGGTCGGGCTTGCGCCGCTTGGCCGGCCGCTCGATGGCGACGGTCTCCTGCTCGGCGAGGTGCCGCTCGTATGCCGCGTCGTCGAAGTCGTCGTCCGGATCCGGCGGGCTGAACGCCGCGGGCGGGGTGAGCCGCTTGCGGCGCCGCGGAGCGGGGACCTCCTGCTCGTCCTCGACGTCCTCCTCGGAGCGCTCCGGGGTGGCCACGCCGAGCAGGCTGTCGCGCAGGTGCGCGAGCCGTTCCGGGATCTTGTTGACCGGTGTCGCCGTGATGACCAGTACGCCGAAGGTCAGCAGCAGGATGAAGAGCAGGACCGCGACGAAGCCCGACAGCACACCGGCGAGACCGCCGCCGACGAGCTTGCCGAGCAGCCCGCCGCTCTGCTCCATCTGCTGGACCTCGACCGGGGCGAACGCGATGTGCAGCAGCGCGGTCGAGGCGAGGGTGAGCGCCGTCCAGCCGACGATGCCCCGCCCGCGCTGGGCGGGGTCGGGCTCGGAGCGCATCACCCGGACGCCGCACACGAACAGCAGCAGGGGCAGCGCGGCGGCGGTCGCGCCGATGAAGAAGCGGGTGGTGTCGGCCAGCCAGGCGCCGAAGGTGCCGCCACTGCCCTGGGCCGAGCCCCAGACGGCGACGCCGAACAGGATGGACAGCGCGATCAGCAGCAGGCCGAGGCCGTCGCGACGGTGCTCCGGGTCGAGGTCGCGGGCCTTGGCCGCCTGCGAGCCGACGGCGCGCACCATCCAGCCGAGGCCGTGCGCGATCGCCATCCAGATGCCGCCGATCAGGCGGCCGAAGATCGCGGCCGGGTTGATGGTGGCGCGGGTCCGGCGGCGCGCCGCGGGCCGCCGCGCGGGGGCGCGCCGGGCGGGCGCGCGGCCGGTCTGTCGGGTACGCGCGGCCGCGGCCTTCGTCGGCGTGGCAGCTCGACGACGGCTCGATGAGGAAGTACGGCCCGCCATGCCCCACACCGTAACCCCTCCACGTTGATCATGAACTTATGGAACGGTTCGACGGCGTGTCGTTGTCCTAAGTTCATGATCAACGCGGGAGGGGGTCCACGGCGGACAGTCGGGGTCAGACCTCCAGGACGGAGGGGACGATCATCGGGCGGCGGCGGTAGGCCTCGTTGACCCAGCGGCCGACGACCCGGCGGACGATCTGCTGGAGCTGGTGGGCGTCGGTCACGCCGTCCAGCGCCGCGCGGTCCAGGGCCTCGGTGACCAGCGGCAGCGCCGGGTCGAACGCGGTCGGATCCTCGGAGAAGCCCTTCGCCGACAGCAGCGGGCCGCCCACCACCTTGCCGGTGACCGAGTCGACGACCACGGTGACCGCGATGAAGCCGCCGTCGCCCAGCACCCGGCGCTCGGTCAGCAGGCTCTCGCCGACGTCGCCGATGGCCAGACCGTCCACATAGACGTACCGGCTCTTGACGTGGCCGACCAGCTTGGCATGGCCCTCGACGAGGTCGACGACGTCGCCGTCCTCGCACAGCACCACCCGGGACGGGTCCACCCCGGAGTCGACGCCGAGCTGAGCATGCGCCCGCAGGTGCCGCCACTCGCCGTGCACCGGCATCAGGTTGCTCGGCTTCACGACGTTGAGCAGGTAGAGCAGCTCACCCGCGGGGGCGTGGCCGCTGACGTGGACCTTGGCGACGTCCTTGTGGATGACGTTCGCGCCGAGCCGGGCCAGCTGGTTGATCACCCGGTACACGCTGGTCTCGTTGCCGGGGACCAGCGAGCTGGCCAGCACCACGGTGTCGTTGGGACCGACCGTGATGTGGCGGTGGTCGCCGGTGGCCATCCGGCCCAGCGCGCTCATCGGCTCGCCCTGCGAACCGGTCGACATCAGCACGATCTCGTTCGGCGGCAGGCTCGCCGCCTCCTCCATGTTCACCACCAGGCCGGCCTTGACCTTCAGCAGGCCGAGGTCGCGGGCGATGCCCATGTTGCGGACCATGGACCGGCCGATCAGGGCGACCTTGCGGCCGTGCTCCTCGGCCGCGTCGAACACCTGCTGCACCCGGTGCACGTGCGAGGCGAACGAGGCCACGATGATGCGGCCGGTCGCCTTGCCGAAGATCGAACCGAGCACGGGGCCGATCTGCTTCTCCGGCGAGACGAAGCCCGGGATCTCCGCGTTGGTGGAGTCCGACAGCAGCAGGTCGACGCCCTCCGCGCCGAGCCGGGCGAAGCCGGCCAGGTCGGTGATGCGCCCGTCCAGCGGCAGCTGGTCCATCTTGAAGTCGCCGGTGTGCAGCACCAGGCCCGCCTCGGTGCGGATGGCGACCGCGAGCGCGTCCGGGATCGAGTGGTTGACCGCGAAGAACTCCAGCTCGAACGGCCCGAGCCGCTCGCGCTGCCCCTCGGCGACGGTCAGCGTGTACGGCGTGATGCGCCGCTCGGCCAGCTTCGCCTCGATCAGCGCCAGCGTGAACTGGGAGCCGACCAGCGGGATGTCGTTCTTGTGGGCGAGCAGGTAGGGCACGGCGCCGATGTGGTCCTCGTGGCCGTGCGTCAGCACGATGGCCTGGACGTCGCCGAGGCGGTCCAGGATCGGCGCGAAGTCCGGCAGGATCAGGTCGACGCCGGGCTGGTCGGCGGTGTCCGGGAACAGCACGCCGCAGTCGACGATCAGCAGCTTGCCGCCGAACTCGAACACGGTCATGTTGCGGCCGATGGCCCCCAGCCCGCCCAGCGGGATGATCCGCAGGCCTCCTTCGGGCAGCGGCGGGGGCGCGCCCAGATTGGCGCTACGCCCGGTCTCCAGTTGCGGCGAGGTCAATGAACATCACTCCTTATGTTCTCCGGCGCGGGTGCCGCCGTCTCAGGGCTGCGGCACGCGGCGCGCCGTTTCGTGCTGGGGCTTCGCGCCCCGGTGGCGTCTAGAGCGGCAGGCCGGCGTCCGCGCAGTCGATGCGCAGCTGCGCCAGCTCGGCCTCGGTCGCGTCGACCAGTGGCGGGCGGACCGGCCCGGCGGGCAGGCCGCGGACGTTCAGGCCCGCCTTGACCAGGATGGTGCCCTGGGTGCGGAAGATTCCGGTGTACAGCGGGAGCAGCGTCTGGTGCAGGCGCCGCGCCTCGGCGACGTCTCCGCGCTCGTACGCCTCGATCAGGTCTTTCGTGCCGACCCCGGTGAAGTGGGTCGAGGTGCCGACCACGCCGACGCCGCCGATCGACAGCAGCGGGAGGGTGGCCGCGTCGTCGCCGCTGTAGTAGGCGAACTCGGCACGGTGCATGACCCAGGACGCGGCGGCGAGGTCGCCCTTGGCGTCCTTGACGCCCACGATGCGCGGGTGCCCGGCCAGGGTGACCATGGTGTCGGTGGAGATCGCGACGCCGGTGCGGTGCGGGATGTCGTACAGCAGGACCGGCACGTCGACCGCGTCGGCGACCGTGGTGAAGTGCTTGACCAGGCCCGCCTGCGGCGGCTTGTTGTAGTACGGCGAGACGACGAGCAGGCCGTGCGCGCCCGCCTTCTCGGCCGAGCGGGCCAGCTCGACGGTGTGGTGGGTGCTGAACGTGCCGACCCCGGCCACCACCTGGGCCCGGTCGCCGACGGCCTCGACGACGGCGCGGATCACGGCGTCCTTCTCCGCGTCGGTCGTGGTCGGCGACTCACCGGTGGTGCCGTTGACGACCAACGCGTCGTTGCGCTGCTCGTCGACGAGGTACGCCGCGAGGCGCGCGGCACCGTCGGCGTCGACGGCCCCGTCGGCGCCGAACGGCGTGACCATCGCGGTGAGCAGGCGGCCGAACGGCCGTTGAGCGTTGTTCGTCATGCACACAACCTAGCGGAATACGACGGGGGCCATCGTGGCCCTCAGGACTCCCAGGTGTAGACGCTGGAGGCGATCTCCGAGCCGTCCGGAAGGGCGCTGATCGAGAAGTCGCCGAATACGCTCGGTGCGAGTTTCTGCAGTTCACGGAGGGTGGCGATGGCCAGCTCGCGGATCTCCACGTCGGCGTGCTCGGTCGCCCGCATGGCGATGAAGTGCCGCCACGCACGGTAGTTGCCGGTGACCACGATCCGGGTCTCGGTGGCGTTCGGGAGCACCGCGCGGGCCGCCTGACGGGCCTGCTTGCGCCGCAGAGTGGCGTTCGGCACGTCCGCGAAGGTGGCCTCCAGACCCTCCAGGAGCTCGTTGTACGCCCGCACCGCGGCCTCGCTGGCCTCGACGAACTTCTTGTGCAGCTCCGGGTTGGCCGCGATCACCTCGGGCTCGACCATGGCCGCGTCGCGCTCCGGGACGTAGCGCTGGGACAGCTGGGAGTACGAGAAGTGCCGGTGCCGGATCAGTTCGTGCGTGAAAGAACGTGAGACGCCCGTGAAGTAGAACGTCGCGGTGCCGTGCTCGAGCACCGACAGGTGACCCACCTCGAGGATGTGGCGCAGGTAGCCCTCGTTGGTCGCGGTGGCCGGGTTCGGCTTGGACCAGGACTGGTAGCAGGCCCGGCCGGCGAACTCCGCCAGCGCCTGGCCGCCCTCGGCGTCGGTCTCCCACGGCACGTCGGCCGGGGCCTGGAAGTTCGTCCAGGCGATCAGCTGCACGGAGGGCTTCACCATCTCAGTCACACGCGCCAGCTTAGCGTTCCGCGGCCGCCGGCCTGCTGGTGGGATATAGCCGCCATTGTCCGGAAGACGATAAGCGGCAGCCGTCTCTCGCGACTGACATCAGTGCGGCGTCGACCCGACACCAAACTGACACTTGCGTGACGTCATTTCTGACGTCATAGTGATGTCATGGACCTGTCCCCGTACCTCGAGTCGCTGCGGCGGGATCTCGCCGCGGCGGCCGCGCCCGCCGGCGACGACGTCGCCCGCACCGCCGAACTGCTGACCCTCGCCCTCGACGCGTCGGCCCGGCTCTGCCTGATCGAGGTGCTGGCCGACGCGAGCGCCGAGATCACCACGAAGCTCGACGGCCCGACCGTCGAGGTGCGCATCCGCGGGCGCGAGGCCGACCTGGTGGTCACCACGCCCGCCGCCCCGGCGCACGAGCCGGCCGCCGCCGCGCCCGACCCGCTGCTCACCGAGGGCGGCGACCAGGCCCGGCTCACCCTGCGCCTGCCCGAGCAGCTCAAGGAGGCGGCCGAGCGGGCCGCCTCGGCCGAGGGCATCTCGGTCAACTCCTGGCTGGTGCGCGCCACCGCGAACGCGCTGCGCCCGGTCACCCCGCCGCCCACCTCCCACCTCGGCCGCCGGGTCACCGGCTGGGCCCAGGCCTGACCCCAGGAGACGACCATGAACCAGACCTTCCCCTGCACCGGCACCATCCGGGCCGACCTGCGCGTCGCCGCCGGCCGCCTGGAGGTGGTCGCCTCCGACCGCGACACCGCCACGGTCAGCGTCACCGCCATGGACAGCAGCGAGTCCAGCGCCGAGGCGGTACGCGAGACCAAGATCAGCTTTGTGGAGGGCCGGCACCTGCTGGTCCAGGCCCCCGAGCACGGCGGCTGGCGGCTGTTCCGCCGCGCCCGCCTCCTCGTCCGCGTCGAGCTGCCCACCGGCAGCGCACTGAGCGTCAAGGTCGCCTCCGCCGACGCGGCGTGCGAGGGCACCTACCACGACGCGGTGTTCAGCTCCGCCAGTGGCGACGTGTCCCTCGGGCCGGTGACCGGCGACGTCACGGTCAAAAGCTCCAGCGGCGACGTACGCCTGAGCACGGTCGGCGGCCACCTGAATGCCAGCAGCGCCTCCGGCGACGTGCGGACCGGCCACGTCGGACGCACCGCCACCGTGCACACCGCCAGCGGCGACGTTGAACTCGGCGGGGTGGACGGCGACGCCAGGGTCACCACGGCCTCCGGGGACATCGCCGTCGGCGTGGCCCGCTCCGGCGAGGCCAGGCTGAACTCGGCGAGCGGCGACATCACCGTCGGCGTCGCCGCGGGCACGGGCGCCTGGCTCGACCTGAGCACCGCCGCCGGGCGTACCCGCAGCGATCTGAACATGTCCACCACCGCACCGCCCACCGAGACCACGGCCGGCACCCTCACCCTGAAGGTCCGCACCGCCTCCGGCGACATCACCCTCCGCCGCGTCGTCCCCGCCTGACCAGACCGACCGGCCCCGACCCACCCCTCCTTCTATCGACGCTGGCCTATCACATCGACTCGCGATCGCGAAAAGTCGATGTAATAGGCCAGCGTCGATGCAAGTCGGGCCGTGAACCCGCACGCCGCCCGATGAGCGGGCGTCCGGCGTGCGGCCAGGGTGGTCAGAGCGGTCAGACGAAGAAGTACGTGAACGGCGCCCAGGGCAGGTTGCGCAGCACCATGAACACGGCCCAGGCGCCGAGGAACCAGGCGAGGTGCTTGGGGGTGATCTTGAGCTGCGGCAGCTTCCACTTGAAGGTGGTGTTGCCGGCCCAGGCCACGTACATGTAGATCAGGAACGGCACGGCGAAGACGAACATGATGTGGTGGCGGGCCGCGGCGGGCAGGTCGCCCTGCATCAGGTACCAGGCGGCGCGGGTGCCCCCGCAGCCCGGGCAGTCGAAGCCGGTGAGCATCTTGACCAGGCAGGTCGGCGTCGCGTTCGCGCCGACGTTGGCCGGGTCGGCCAGCTGGGTGTAGGTCAGCGCGCCGCCGATGCAGGCCAGCGCCGCCAGCGGGCCCGCCCAGACCGGCGTGTGGGCGCGCAGCCAGTCGGTGAACCGGGTGATCCGGTCGGCCGGCGGAGGCGTGAAGGGGTCGCCCGCGAACTGCGGGCCGTGCGGGTTCACAGCGGCGGAGGCCTCGGTCACAACACCGAACTTACACTGCCCCGCATACCCGCGTCGGCGAGCGCGGCAGCCAGATCACCGCGCTCGGGCGCGGCCACCTCGCCAAGCCCCAGCCAGGCCGCCAGCCTGCGCAACTCGACCGCGAGAGCCTCGGCCGTGGCGTGCTCGTCGACCCCGGGCTCGGCCCAGGCGGCGGGCACCCGCAGCACCCCGGCCCGGCGGTCGGCCTTCAGATCGACCCGGGCCGCGAACCGGTCTCCGTGCAGGAACGGCAGCACGTAGTAGCCGTGCACCCGCTGCTCCTGGGGCACGTAGATCTCGATGCGGTAGCGCAGGTCGAACAGGCGCTCGGTGCGCGAACGCTCCCAGATCAGCGGGTCGAACGGGCTGACCAGCGTGGACACCGCGACCTTGCGGGGCAGGGCGGCGTCGCGGTGCCGCCACGCCCGGTGCTTCCACCCCTTGACCTGGGTCGGGATGAGCACCCCGGCCTCGGTCAGCTCGGCGATCGCGGCGCGCGCCCCGGCCAGCGGCAGCCGGAAGTAGTCGCGCAGCTCCGGCTCCGCGGCCACGCCCAGCCCGCGCGCCGCGATCTCGACGAGTGCCCGGTACGCCGCCGCGGGCTCCGGCGTCGGGGTGTTCATCACCGCGGCGGGCAGCACCCGCTCGGTGAGGTCGTACAGCCGGGCGAACTGGCTGGTCCGCCCCGCCGAGGTGATCTCACCGGCGTAGAACAGCCACTCCAGCGCCTTCTTCACGTCCGACCAGTTCCAGCCCCAGTTGTCCTTCGGCTTGGGCACATCCTGCTCGATCACGGCAGCGGTCACCGGCCCCCGGTCACGCACCTCCTGCAGCACCCACCGCACCAGGTCCGGCCGCTCCGCGGCGATGTTGCGCGGCCCGCCCCACACGCCCTGCGCGGTCGCCATCCGCCACCGCATCAGCGGCTGCAGCTCGACCGGCAGCAGCGACGCCTCGTGGCCCCAGTACTCGAACAGCCAGCGCGGCCGCCGGGCGCTCGCCCCGTCCAGCACGGCGGGGTCGTACGCCCCGATCCGGCTGTACGCCGGCAGGTAGTGCGCCCGCTGCAGCACGTTCACCGAGTCGATCTGCAACAGCCCCGTGCGCCCCACGACCTTGCGCAGATGCCGCGCCCCCACCGGCCCTTTCGGCCCCCGGTCCGCAAACCCCTGCGCCGCCAGCGCCATCCTCCGCGCCTGCGCAACCGTCACCGTCTCCACGCCGCCCGACGCTACCCCCCACCCCCGACGACTCCCCGAAGGAAGGGCATCTTACCGTCCCCATGGGTAGAGGAAGGGCGCCTTCTTAACTCCCCACCCCGCGTGAGCAGGGCTCTTGCGGGCTGTATGTCCCCTCGGGCGCGGCGCTCCCCCGAACCCGCCTGGTCCCGGCGCTGCCAGGTTAAGAAGGGCACCTTCTACGACGCGGAGCGATGTGAAGGTGCCCTTCCTTTCCCGGGTTGGGGTTTTCGTAGGCTCGGCGGTATGGGGATCGTTGTACGGGGTGAGACGGCGGGCGACTGTGCGGCGGTCGCTGAGCTGCATGTACGGGCCTGGCAGGTGGCGTACGCCGGGATCGTGCCCGACCACGTGCTGAGCGCGCTCGACGTGTCCGCCCGCACCGCGTCGCGGCTCGAACGGCTGGCCGACCCGGACAGCCCCTTCCGCAACCTCGTCGCGCTCGACGGCGACACGGTCACCGGCTTCGTCTGCCACGGCCCGTACCGTGCCCAGGAACACGACGGCAGCCCGCTGCAGCCGGAGTACGGCGAGATCCTCGCCATCTACGTGCACCCCGACCGCTGGGGCACGGGCACGGGCGACGCTCTGCTGCTGGCCGCGCTCGACGCGCTACCGCAGCCCGAGGTGCGCCTCTGGGCGCTCGCGGACAACCACCGGGCGCTGCGCTTCTACGCCCGGCACGGGCTACACCCGGACGGCCTTCGCGCGACGTACCGGCCCACCGGCAGCGACGTCGACATTCCCGAGCTGCGCTGCAGCCTCCGGCGCGGCTGACCCGCCCAGCGGCGTACAGCACAGCAGCGCCAGGCACACCCACACGTACAGGTTCGAGCCGAGCAGCGTGCCGACCCCGCCGACCTCGCCCTCCCACAGCCAGACCACCCGGCTGGACAGGATCACGTACGACACGCCGGCCAGCCCCAGCAACGACCACCGCCGCCTGCTGCCCGGCGCGGCCGCGAAGCCGCGCTCGACCAGCAGCACCAGCGCCGGGATCAACCAGACCAGGTGGTGTACCCAGGTCACGGGGCTGATCAGCACGCCGATGATGCCGGTGAAGGCGAGCCCGGCGACCTCGTCGCCCCGCGCCACCGCCGCCCGGGAACGTACGAACCACACCGCCAGCACGGCCAGCACCAGCACCGCCCACAGCGCCTTGCTCGGGTGACCGGCGGTCAGCCGGGCCACCACGCCCTGCAGCGACTGGTTCGAGATGAACGACAGCACGCCGACCCGGTCGGTGTCCCACAGCGCGCTCGTCCAGAACTCGCGCGAGGCGTCCGGGGCGACCGCCGCCGCGCCCAGCGTCGCCGCCGCGGCCGTGCCGCTCGCCACCGCCGCCGCCCGCCAGCGCTTGGTGATCAGCAGGTACACGATGAAGATGCCCGGGGTCAGCTTGATCGCCGTGGCCAGGCCGATGCCCACCCCGGCCCACCTGCTGCCCTTGCGCGCGAACAGCAGCAGGTCCGCCGCGACCAGTCCCAGCAGCAGCATGTTGACCTGGCCGAACAGGAACGTCTCGCGCATCGGCTCGTACACGGTGACCAGGCACAGCGCCACCGCCACCACGAACCACGGCGTCCAGCGCTGGGCCGCGATGACCGGGCCGAGCAGCAGCCGCAGCAGCCACCAGGTCACCAGCACCGTCGCCGCCGAGCTCACCACGATCGCGGCAGGCCAGGACAGCAGCGCCATCGGCAGCATGGTCAGCGCCGCGAACGGCGGGTACGTGAAGCCGTACGTGCTGTAGGGCCGGACGAAGTCGTAGATCTCGCCACCGTCGGCCCAGAACCGGACGGCGCCGTAGTAGACGTTCAGGTCGAAGAAGCCGTGCCGCTGCGCGAAAAGCGCGACGAACACCAGCGACGCGACGGCCAGTGCCGACACGGTCGCGATCTGCCGTCCGCGGCTCAAGCTCAGACCTCCTGATCAGTGCCCGGATGGGCTCGGTACGCTTCGGGCGTGGCAGTCGGGTTCGTCCGACCGGCGCGTCCCGACGACGCCGGCGAGATAGCACGTATCCAGTTGGCGACCTGGCGGGTCGCCTATCGCCGGGTGCTGCCCAAACACGTCCTCGACGAGATCGACGAGGCGTTCCTGGCGCAGCGCTGGCTCGACGCGGTGACCACGCCCCCCAGCGCCCGCCACCGGGTCCTCGTCGCCGTGGAGCAGAACGCGGTCGAGCAGGCCGTCCAAGAATACGTGGTGGGATTCGCCGCCTCCGGTCCCTTCGACGACGGGGCCCTGGCCGCGGACGAGGATCACACGCCGGACCGCGAGAACGTGGCGGCGATCACGGACATGCTGGTCGAGCCCCGCTGGGGCCGCCGCGGCCACGGCAGCCGGCTGCTGGCCGCCAGCGTCGACCTGTGGCGCGGCGACAAGTTCGACAGCGCCGTGTGCTGGGCCTTCGACGCCGACGCCGCGACCCGCAAGTTCCTCACCTCAGCCGGCTGGGCCCCCGACGGAGCCACCCGCGCCCTGGACGTCGACGACCTCCTCGTCCCCCAGCTCCGCCTCCACACCACCCTCTGACCCGGTCCCGGCAGGGGCACACACCAGACCACGCCGTACACCCTGCCCCGCGCCGCGCCATCCCGCGCCGTGCCGCGCTCCACTGTTCCGTGCCGCGCCACTCTGAGCCGTGCCGTGCCGCGCCGTTCCGCCCCGCGCCGCACAGCGTTGATCATGAACTTATGGCACGGGTCAGCGGTCTGTCGTGAACACAACTTCATGATCAACTCGGCGCTCACCCCCTCGCGCGAAGATCGCGACGATCTTGCGCGAACTGTTGGGACTTTGCCCGGAAGGGGCGAGTCGTACCCACAGTTCAAGCAAGATCGTCGCGATCTTCGCGGGGGCGGGGTGGGTTAGAGCAGGTGGTTGAGGCCGAGGGTGAGGCCGGGGCGGTTGACGACCTCGCGGATGGCGAGGAGGACGCCGGGCATGAAGGAGACTCGGTCGAAGGAGTCGTGGCGGATCGTGAGGGTCTCGCCGGTGGCGCCGAAGAGGACCTCCTGGTGGGCGACCAGGCCTGCGGCGCGCACGCTGTGGATGCGTACGCCCCCGACCTCGGCCCCACGCGCGCCGGCCATCTCGTCGGTGGTGGCGTCCGGCATCGCGGGTTTGCCGGCCGCCTTGCGGGCCTGCTCGATGAGGCGGGCGGTGTGCAGCGCGGTGCCGCTGGGGGCGTCGACCTTCTTCGGGTGGTGCTGCTCGATGATCTCCACCGAGTCGAAGTGGCGGGCGGCCCGCTCGGCGAACTCCATCATGAGCACGGCGCCGATACCGAAGTTGGGGGCGATCACCACGCCGACCTCGGGCTTCTGGTCGAGCCAGCCCTTGACCTGAGCCAGCCGCTCGTCGGTGAAGCCGCTGGTGCCGACCACCACGTTGATGCCCTGGTCGATGCACCAGTGCAGGTTGTCCATCACCACGTCGGGCGTGGTGAAGTCCACCACGACCTGCGCGCCGGCGTCCGAGGCGTTGAACAGCCAGTCGCCCTGGTCGATCATCGCCACGAGGTCGAGGTCGTCGGCCTTGTCCACGGCCCGGCACACCTCGATGCCCATCCGGCCCCGCGCGCCCAGCACACCGACCCGCAGCAGCTCCACGTCATCAGTCACGCGCCCAACCTAGCGGATCAGACCGCCCAGCCCGCGCCAACCACGCCCTTCTGGGACAGCCCCACCCGGCCCCTCACCGCCGCTTCGATCATGAAGTTGTGCCCACGACACGCCGCCGACCCGTGCCATAAGTTCATGATCAACGCTGCGCTGCGCTGCGCCGCACCGGGCGGGCGGGCGGGCGGGGTCAGAGCTGGAAGGCGGTTTCCTCGAAGGGGCCGACGACCGCGAGGGACATCGGGGTGTTGAGGATCTTGGCGGCAATGTGGTTGACCTCGTCGAGGGTGACGGACTCGATACGGCGGAGGAGCTCGTCGACGGACATGAGGTCGCCGTGCAGGAGTTCGCCCTTGCCGAGGCGGCTCATCCGGGAGCCGGTGTCCTCCAGGCCGAGGACCAGGGAGCCCTTGAGCATGCCCTTGCCGCGGCGCAGTTCCTCGGCGGTGATGCCGTGGGCGGCGGCGTCGGACAGTTCCTGGCGGATCAGGGCGAGGACCTCCTCGGCCTTGGCGGGCGCACAGCCGGCGTACACCGCGAACGTGCCGGTCTCGGCGTACTGCGAGGTGTAGGAGTACACCGAGTACGCCAGGCCGCGCTTCTCGCGGACCTGCTGGAACAGGCGGCTGGACATGCCGCCGCCGAGCACGTTGTTGAGAACCCCGAGCGCGAACCGGCGCTCGTCGTGGCGGTGCAGGGCCGGGCCGCCGAGCACCAGGTGGGCCTGCTCGGTGTCGTCAGGGCGCACCAGGGTGGCCGGGGCGCGGTGCCTGACCCGCGAGTGCGACGAACGGGTCGGCTCGGGCGAGGCGGCCACGGCGTCACCGAGCGGGGTGCCCGCGAACGCCTCGCGGACCTGCTTGACCACGGTGGCGTGGTCGAGGTTGCCCGCGGCCGCGACGACGATCACCGGCGGGGCGTACCGGCGGCGGTAGAAGCTGTTGATCTGCTTGCGGGTCATCGGCGTGATCGTCTCGACGGTGCCCGAGATCAGCCGGCCCAGCGGGTGATCGCCGTACACGACCTCGGCGTGCAGGTCGTGCACCTCGTCGCCGGGCTCGTCGGCATGCATGGCGATCTCCTCTAGGATCACCCCGCGCTCGGTCTCGACGTCGGCCTCGGCCAGCACCGAGTCGGCGACCGCGTCGCACATGACGTCGATGGCCAGCGGCAGGTCCTCGTCGAGGACCCGCGCGTAGTAGCAGGTGTACTCCTTGGCGGTGTACGCGTTGGTCTCGCCGCCGACCGCCTCGATCTGCGCGGAGATGTCCAGCGCGGACCGCTTGCGGGTGCCCTTGAAGAGCAGGTGCTCCAGGAAGTGCGAGGCCCCGCCGAGCTGGAGGGCCTCGTCGCGCGAGCCGACCCCGACCCAGATGCCGAAGGTCACGCTGCGCATGGCGGGCACGGCCTCGGTGAGGATGCGCATGCCGTTGGGCAGGGTGGTACGCCGCACCGTCCCGCCGAGCGGGTCGCTGTCGACGGTCCGGGTCACCGCTCGCGAGCCGCCCGGGCGGCGGGTGGCGGGGGCCGATCCGGTGGGCTGCGGCGTGGGTTCGCCGCCGGTGGTGAAGGCAGAAGACATGGGCGGCACGGTTCCTCAGCGGCGGGGTATACGGGCACAGCCCGCGGGGAAGGTGTCCTTCCCCGCGGGCTGTGTTCTAGCTGTTCTTGCAGGTCACCGACTAGTCGCGGCGCTGGGTGCGCCGGCGCTCGCCGCCCTCGCGGGCCGGGCGGTCGCCGCCCTCGCGGCGCGGGCCGCGGTCGCCGCCCCGGTCGCCGCCGCGCTCGCCGCCCTCACGGGGGGCCTTGTCGCTGACGATCGGGTTGCCGTCGGGGCCGATCTTGTCCAGGTAGACCTTGCCGCGCGCGTCGATGTCGGCGATGACGACCTCGACCTTGTCGCCGACGTTGAGGAAGTCCTCGACGCGGTCGACCCGCTTGCCGTCGCCCACCTTGGAGATGTGCAGCAGGCCGTCGCGGCCGGGCAGCAGCGAGACGAAGGCGCCGAACGCCGCCGTCTTCACCACGGTGCCCAGGAAGCGGTCGCCCACCTTCGGCAGGGTCGGGTTCGCGATGGCGTTGATCCGGTCCACGGCGGCCTGGGCCGACGGGCCGTTGGTCGCGCCGACGTAGATCGTGCCGTCGTCCTCGATGGAGATCTCGGCGCCGGTCTCGTCCTGGATCGCGTTGATGGTCTGGCCCTTGGGCCCGATCACCATGCCGATCTTGTCGACGGGGATCTTGACCGAGGTCACCCGCGGGGCGTACTCGCTCATCTCGCCCGGGGCGGCGATGGCCGCGGCCATCACGCCGAGGATGGTCTGGCGCGCCTCGTGGGCCTGCTGCAGCGCGGCGGCCAGCACGTCCGACGGGATGCCGTCGAGCTTGGTGTCCAGCTGCAGGGCGGTCACGAACTCCGGCGTGCCGGCGACCTTGAAGTCCATGTCGCCGAACGCGTCCTCGGCGCCGAGGATGTCGGTCAGCGTCACGTACTGGGTCTTGCCGTCCACCTCGTCGGAGATGAGGCCCATGGCGATGCCGGCGACCGGGGCCTTCAGCGGCACACCGGCGCTCAGCAGCGACATCGTGGACGCGCAGACCGAGCCCATCGAGGTCGAGCCGTTGGAGCCCAGCGCCTCCGACACCTGCCGGATGGCGTACGGGAACTCCTCGCGCGCCGGCAGCACCGGGATCAGGGCCCGCTCCGCCAGCGCGCCGTGGCCGATCTCGCGGCGCTTCGGCGAGCCGACCCGGCCGGTCTCACCGGTCGAGTACGGCGGGAAGTTGTAGTTGTGCATGTAGCGCTTGGTTTTCGCCGGCGACAGCGTGTCCAGCGCCTGCTCCATGCGCAGCATGTTCAGCGTGGTGACGCCCAGGATCTGGGTCTCGCCCCGCTCGAACAGCGCCGAGCCGTGCACCCGCGGCAGCACCTGCACCTCGGCGGTGAGCTGGCGGATGTCCCGCAGCCCGCGGCCGTCCATGCGGACGCCGTCACGCAGCACGCGGTTGCGCACCTCGGACTTGGTCACCGACCGGAACGCGGCCGAGACCTCCTTCTCGCGCCCCTCGAACTGCGGCGCGACCTGGCCGACAACCTTCTCCTTGACCAGGTCGAGGGCCTCTTCGCGATCGGCCTTGCCGGCGATCTTGAGAGCCTCGGCGATCTCGGAGCCCGCCGCCGCCTTCACGGCCGCGTAGACGTCGTCCTGGTAGTCCAGGAACACCGGGAACTCGGTCACCGGCTTCGCGGCGACCGCGGCCAGCTCGCTCTGCGCGCGGCACAGCTCGCGGATGGCGACCTTGGCGGCCTCCAGGCCACCGGCCACGATCTCCTCGGTCGGCGCCTGCGCGCCGCCCGCGACCAGCTTGACGGTGTTCTCCGTCGCCTCGGCCTCGACCATCATCACGGCGACGTCGCCGTCGTCGAGGGTCCGGCCGGCGACCACCATGTCGAAGGTGGCGCGCTCCAGCTCGGCGTGGGTCGGGAAGGCCACCCACTGGCCGTCGATGTGCGCCACGCGGGTGGCGCCGATCGGGCCGCTGAACGGCAGGCCGGACAGCTTGGTGGACATGCTGGCCGCGTTGATCGCGACCACGTCGTACGGGTGCTCCGGGTCGAGCGAGAGCACCGTCTCGACGACCTGGACCTCGTTGCGCAGGCCCTTGACGAACGACGGGCGCAGCGGCCGGTCGATCAGGCGGCAGGTGAGGATGGCGTCCTCGCTGGGACGGCCCTCGCGGCGGAAGAACGAGCCGGGAATGCGGCCCGCGGCGTACATCCGCTCCTCGACGTCCACCGTCAGCGGGAAGAAGTCGAAGCTGTCGCGGGGCTGCTTGCTCGCGGTGGTCGCGGAGAGGACCACGGTGTCGCCCAGCTGGGCGATGACGGAGCCGGCGGCCTGTCGGGCCAGCCGTCCGGTGGAGAAAGTGACCTCACGGGTGCCGAACGACCCGTTGTCGATCACTGCTTTGCTGGTCTGTTCGCCGAGGTTGTGCTCGGTCATGAAGCTGTGTGCTCCTTCTGTCGCGGCACGTGCCGCCCGTTGCCGGTAGGACAGTCGGTCTTCGATCGAAGCGCCCGGAGCTCGCTCCGGACACCACTACCGAGGACCGACCCGAACCGGCCGGCCTGGGTGTGTTGCTTGCGCCAGGCCCGGTGTTCCTCCCGACGGCGGGTCCGTGCCAGGTGTATTCAAACGTCGGGGGAGCGACTGGCGCCGCTCCCCCGTCAGAACTATCGGCGCAGGCCGAGGCGCTCGATGAGCGCACGGTAGCGGGCGATGTCCGACTTCTGCAGGTAGGCCAGCAGCCGCTTGCGGCGGCCGACCAGCAGCAGCAGACCACGACGGCTGTGGTGGTCGTGCTTGTGCTGCTTGAGGTGCTCCGTAAGATCCTGGATCCGCTTGGTGAGGACCGCCACCTGGACCTCCGGCGAACCGGTGTCGCCTTCGACGGTGGCGTAGTCCGCCATGATCTGGGTCTTGACTTCAGCGTCGAGCGCCATGGTCTCCCTAACTGTGGGTTCTGTGCCACCCGATATCCCGCGGCGTCGTGCAGGCATACCGGGCCGACACCGGTGACCCGGTGTCCCCTCCAGGCTACCAGTCGGTGAGATACCACCCCGCCGGGATACGCAAACTACGCGTTCCCCGCGCCGCGTCGCACCAGTTCAAGATCAGTTTCTCCGGTCATGATCCGCCCTCCGATCACCGATCATGACCGAAGACGACGATCTCCGTCGGCCCTACGGCACGGGCACTCCCAGCACCGCCCGGGTGCGGGCCACGTCGTCCTCGATGGCCTCGACCAGGGCGGCGACGCCGTCGAACTTCAGCGTCGGGCGCAGGTGGCTGACGAAGTCGAGGGCGAGGCGCTCGCCGTAGAGGTCGCCGGCGAAGTCGAGCACGTACGCCTCGACGCGGCGGTCCTGCCCCGCGAACGTGGGGTTCGTCCCGATCGACACCGCGGCGGGCAGGCGCTCGTTGCCGCGCACCAGCCAGGCCGCGTACACGCCGTCGGCGGGCACCGCGGCGTACTTGGCGACCATCAGGTTGGCGGTCGGGAAGCCGATCTCCCGGCCGCGCTGGTCGCCGCGGACCACGACGCCCTCCAGCCGGTGCGGGCGGCCCAGCACCGCCGCGGCGGCCTCCACGTCACCGGCGTCCACGCAGGCCCGCACGTACGTCGAGGAGTAGACCGTGCCGTCGGCGGTGACCAGCGGGGCCGACTCGACCGCGAAGCCGAACGTGCGGCCCAGCTTGGCCAGCAGCTCCACGTCCCCGGCCGCCTTGTGCCCGAACCGGAAGTTCTCCCCCACCACGACCAGCGCCGCGTGCAGGTGCTCGACCAGCACGTCGTGCACGAACCGGTCCGCGTCGAGCTTCGAGAAGTCGAGCGTGAACGGCTGCACGCAGAGCACGTCGACGCCCAGGCCGGCCAGCAGCTCGGCCTTGCGCTGCGGGGAGGTCAGCATCGCCGGGTGCGAGCCGGGCCGGACCACCTCGGACGGGTGCGGGTCGAAGGTCAGCACCACGGCGGGCAGGCCCATCTCCCGGGCCCGTTTCACGGCGTGGCCGATGGTCTGCTGGTGTCCCGTGTGCACACCGTCGAAGACGCCGATGGTGACGACCGCGCGGCCCCAGCCACCCGGCGCCGCGTCGTACCCCCGCCAACGCTGCATCACTGCTCGCCTCCCACCAGCACGATCTCCGCCTTGGCCCGGCCGCCGCGCTCGGACATGACGGCCAGCGCGGCCCCGTCCGGGCCCACCACACCGTACGGCCCGGCCTGGCCGACCGCGGGCAGCGGCCCGCCGTGCGACACGATCTTCGCGGCGTCCGCGTCGACGGTGCGCACCGGCATGGCGCGGCCCAGGGCCTGCGCCAGCGGCAGCGCCACCGGGTCGGCGAGCTCCGCGAGCTGTTCCAGGGTGTACGCCTCGGCGAGGGTGAACCCGCCCACGGCCGTACGCCGTAGCGCGGTCAGGTGACCACCGACACCCAGCACGGCGCCCAGGTCACGGGCGATCGCCCGGATGTAGGTGCCCGACGAGCAGGCCACCTCGACGGCGACGTCCACCACGTCCTCGGTCCGGGTGATCTCGGACACGTCGATCCGGGAGATGGTCACCCGGCGCGCGGGCAGCTCGACCTGCTCGCCCTGGCGCACCCGGTGGTACGAGCGCACCCCGTTCACCTTGATCGCGCTGACCGCGGACGGCACCTGGTCGACCTCGCCGGTCAGCGCGGCCAGCCCGGCCCGGATCTGCTCGTCGGTGACGTGCCCCGCGGGCGTGGTGGCGGTGACGTCACCCTCGGCGTCGTCGGTGACCGTGTCCTGCCCCAGCCGGATCACGCCCCGGTAGACCTTGGCCGTGCCCACCACGTACGTGAGCAGCCGGGTGGCCTTGCCGACGCCGAGCACGAGCACCCCGGTCGCCATCGGGTCGAGCGTGCCGCCGTGGCCGACCTTGCGGGTGCCCGCGATCCGCCGCACCCGGGCCACCACGTCGTGCGACGTCATGCCGCCGGCCTTGTCGACCACGATCAGCCCGTCGGTCACCGGGCGCTCGTTCTTCCTGCTGCTCACGCTTCTCCTCGCTGCGCTCACCGTCGCGAGCCCGACCGCGCCGCGACCGGAGCCGGTCCGGCTGCGGCCGCGACGCGGCACGTCGCGCGCATGCTCGGGCCCCGTCCAGCCTAGGGTGCGGCGGGGACCGGTCCCGGGCTGGGCACGGCCCAGCCGCCGGTGCGCATCCGCAGCAGCAGCGCGACGAAACGCACCACCATGAACATCGTCAAACCGGCCCACACCCCGCTCAACCCGAGCTGGAGGTAGTAGGCGAGCCAGGTCAGCGGCAGGAAGCCGGCCACCGCGGCGACGATGGTGAGGTTGCGCAGGTACGCGACGTCGCCCGCGCCGATCAGGACCCCGTCGAGGGCGAACACGATCCCGCCCAGTGGCAGCAGCACGAGGAACCACGGCCAGATCAGCGCGGTCTGTTCCCATACCGCGGGATCATCGACGAACAGCGCGGGCAGCACGGCCACGCCGGCGCCGAGCACGACGGCGAACGCGACCCCGCACCAGCCGCTGAGCCAGGCGATGCGGCGCGCGGTGTGCTTGGCCGCGGGCGCGTCCCCGGCCCCCAGCTCCGCGCCGACCAGCGACTGCGCGGCGATCGCCACCGAGTCCAGCACCAGCGCGCTGAAGAACCACAGCTGCAGGGCGATCTGGTGGGCGGCCAGCGCGGCCGCGCCGAACCGGGCCGCCACCGCCGCCGCGGACAGGAAGCAGGCCTGGAACGCCGCGCCCCGCACGATCAGGTTGCCGTTGACCGACAGCTGGCGGCGCAGCACGTCCCAGTGCGGCGCGAGCGGCACCCGCTCCACGATCAGCGCCCGCAGGAACAGCGCGCCCGAGGCGGCCTGCGCGACCACGTTCGCCCAGGCCGAGCCGACCATGCCCCAGCCCAGCCCGTACACCAGCAGCGGGCACAGCACGGCCGAGGCCAGGTTCGCGCCGAGCACGTACCGCAGCGGGCGGCGGGTGTCCTGCACCCCGCGCATCCAGCCGTTGCCGGCCATCGCCAGCAGGATGAACGGCGCGCCCAGGCAGGCGACCCGCAGCCACAACTCGGCCTGCGCGGCGACCTCGGCAGACTCGGGGCCGTTGCCGGACAGCGCCCGGGTCAGCGGCCCGGCGAACACCTGCGCCGCGACGACCAGCGCCAGCCCGGCGAGCACGGCCAGCCAGGTGGCCTGCACGCCCTCCTGCACGGCCCCGGCCCGGTCGCCCGCCCCGAAGCGGCGCGCGGCCCGGCCCGTGGTCCCGTACGCCAGCACGTTGCCGAGCCAGACGGCCAGCCCGAGCACGGTGCCGGCCATGCCGAGCGCGGCCAGCGGCACCCGGCCCAGGTGTCCCACCACGGCGGTGTCGACGAGCACGTACAGCGGCTCGGCGGCCAGCACCACCAGCGCGGGCAGTGCGAGCGCCGCGATCCGGCGGTATCCGGTGACGGCCGGAGTCCGTGCCGTCGCGGTCACGGCAGCACCACAGCGGGTTCCGCACCGGGATCGGCCGCGGCCGCGCCGACGGTCTCGACTGCGCTCCGACCCGCGTCGGCGAGGTAGGCCGCACGGCGGCGGGCGAGTTCGGCGGGCGCGCCGATGGCGGTGCGGTCCTCGGGCACGGCGGCATAGTGGCGCAGCGTGTGCACCAGGAACTCCTGGTCGACGTCGAACCGGTCGAGCCGGGCCCGAACGGTCCCCAGCCCTCGGCCGGGCACGTCGACGGTGAGCGACAGCTCGTCGGCCAGCCCTGAACTCGTCACCCGCACCACGGTGAGCTGGGCCCACGGCACGCGCCGGGTGCGCAGGCGGCGCACGAGCACGGCGCCGGGGGTGAGCACGATCCGCGCCGGGCGCAGTCCCACCAGCGCGGCGAGGAGCAGGACGAGGGGCACCGCGACGTACGGGTCCACGCCCCAGGCGAAACCGGCGACCGCCAGCAGGTAGGCCACGTTCGCGTGATGGCGCGGCGAGGCGGCCGTCGTGAAGCCCGACGGGGCCAGCGGCGTCAGCACCGGTGCGCGGCGCAGCCGCCACAGCGGCCGGACGGCGAGCAGGTAGCCGAGGCAGGTGGCGACGACCGTCGCGCCGGACGCCAGCCGCCCGATCCAGAGGTCGCCCGGCAGTTCCGCGACCACGGCGGCGGCCAGCAGGCCGGCACCGCCGACGGCCCAGGCCGCGACACGCAGCCGGCGGGTCTGCAGGGCCAGGTCCGCGAGGAGGTCGTCGATGGCGGGGGCCGCCGGCACGGCTGTCGAGGACATCACGACAGCGTAGACGCAGCGATCACCCCGCCGGGTCCCCGTTTTCCGCGGGGTGGACTACTGCCGGGTGTCCATGGAGGTCTGCAGGGCGCGACGGGCCTGCTCGCGCTCCGCCTCGGTGGGCTGCGGCTGGGGCTTCTTCGACGTAGGCATGGGACATTCCTTCCAAGAACAACAACGGGTCAACTTCGTCGCACGGTCGCGTCAGGGACGCGCCGTGCTCGTCTAGTCCGCCGCCGCTCTCGGGATCGCCGAGGTGTATCGCCGGTGTGACTGCCACGGGGCCGCAGGTCGTTGTGGACCACAGGCGGTGCCGCTAGAGGCAAAACTATCGTTCAGGTCCACATCCTGCACAGCTGTTCCCACATCACGGAACACCCAACCACCCGACCCCCTGCTGAACGTCACCTGAACGCACGACCAGTCGGATATGTCCGATTGCTGATCCGTCACACCACCGCGTGCCACACTCTCGTGCCGCAACTCTTAAAAAGTCGCGGCGTCGAAGGCACCGCAAGCGCGCGACTCTTTAAGAGTTGTGCGCGAAGGGGCCGGGCGAGCAGAAGCGGGGTCAGCGGGCGAGGAAGTGCCAGCCGAGCCAGAACCAGAAGCTGAGGATGGCGAGGCGGCCGACCGGGATGCCGCCTACGTCGTAGCGCATGACCAGGGCGGATACGTCGCCGACGGTCGGGATGCGGGAGCCGGGACGGCGGGCGGCCCACTCGACGGCGAGCACCGCGAGCCCGGCGAGCACGAAGCCGGCGATAGCGAGGAAGCGGGTCAGGCTCATCGGCGCACCAGCCCCCAGAAGCCGGCCAGCCAGGCGAAGTACGCCATGGACCGCAGCAGGTAGCCGTCGAGCAGCGGGTCGGCCAGCAGGGACAGCGTGGGGTAGTCGTGCGTGGAGCCCATGGCGAACGTGACGACCTCGACGATCGCGAACACGCCGATCGGCACGAGCCACCACGCCACCCCGGGCAGCAGCGTCACCGGCGCGGCCCGGCGCGGCAGGCGCGAGGACATGCCCGCCAGCATCAGACCGCCGCCCAGCGCCAGCACGTACAGGTTCGCGGCCAGCGAGAACGACGGAAGCAGTCCGCCGATCAGCGCGAACGGGACGAACACCGGCAGCATGACCTGTGCCCGCGCCCAGGGCGACACCGGCTCGACGGTGAGCTCAGGACGCTGTTCCATGACCTGATTGTGCTCCGTTGACCGGTCTTCCGGGAGATCTTTGCGCCGGGAGAGCGGGGTGGCGAGCAAGATCGCCGGTTCAGGTCGGTTTCTGCGGCTCAACCGCAGATCACGAACCCGAACAGCGATCTTGCCGACGCGTGACGCCGACGGGCGGGTCAGCCCTGCGCCGCCAGGCGCTCGCGTACCGCGTCGATGATCTCTTCGGCGGTGCCGTGGCCGGTGAAGCCGGCCGCCAGCCGGTGCCCGCCGCCGCCCATGGCGACCGCGATACGGCTCACGTCCGCGCCGCCCTTGCTCCGCATGGACACCGCCCACTCGGTGGGCGCGACCTGCTTGAGCAGCAGCGCGACGTCGGCCTCGGCGACGCAGCGCACCGAGTCGATGAGCGCCTCCAGCACGTACGGCGGCTGGTCGTGCTTGCGCAGGTCGTCGAGCGTGGCCACGGCGTACACCAGCCCGCGCCCGCCCGCCGACGCCGGCTCCAGCTGCGCGCGGCCCATCACCTCGCCGAACAGGCGCACCGCACCGAACGGGCGGCTGTCGAAGATCCGGCGCGAGATCGCCCCGACGTCGATGCCGGTGGCCACCAACCGTGCCGCGAGCTCGTGCACCTCGGGCGTGGTCAGGTCGAATTTGAACGAGCCGGTGTCGGTGACCAGGGCGATGTACAGGCACTCGGCCATGTCCCGGTCCAGCGGCACGTCCAGGCGGCGCAGCAGCTCCGCGGCGACCACCGAGGTCGCGGCGGCGCACGGGTCGACCAGCGACACCTTGCCGAAGCCGGTGTTGGAGGCGTGGTGGTCCAGCACCAGGCTGACCGTCGCGGTCTCCAGCCGGTCCACCAGCGCGCCCAGCCGCGACTCGCTGGCCGCGTCGAAGGTCACCAGCAGGTCCGGGGCCGGGTCGGCCTCGGCCTCGGGGATCAGCAGGTCCATCGCCGGCATGTGCAGCGGCTCCGGCACCGTCAGCGGGCCGGGGAAGGTGCACTGCAGCGAGGTCACGCCGAGCCGGCGCAGCCCCTGGGCGAAACCCAGCATGCTGCCCAGCGCGTCACCGTCGGGGTTGACGTGGCACACCAGCAGGACCCGGGCCCCCGGCCGCAGGCCGGTGCGCACCGCGTCGACCGCGGCGGCCCAGTCCTGCTCGGTCGGGCGGCCCGTGGTCCCGGCGGCCGGCGTGGTCGCCTTCACCGCTGAGCTGCCGCGCGCAGCGCCGGCTCGTCCTCGTCATCGTCGTCCGACGAGCCCTCGTCGTCGTCTTCCTCGACCTTGTACGGCTGCGCCTCACCGGCGTACGCCGCGCCCGCGGCCAGCTGCTGCACCTGCTCGTCGCGCTGCTTCGCCTCGGCGAGCAGGTCGTCGATGTGCTTCACGTGCTCCTGCACGTCGTCGGAGACGAACGCCAGCGACGGCGAGTGGCGCAGGCCCAGCGCCCGGCCGACCACGCCGCGCAGCATGCCCTTCGCGCTCTCCAGCGCGGCGGCCGTGCCCGCCTGCTCCTCGGCGTCGCCGAGCACGGTGTAGAAGACGGTCGCCTCGCGCAGGTCGGCGGTGATCCGCGCGTCGGTGATCGTGATCATCCCCAGCCTGGGGTCCTTGATCTGGGTACGAACCGCCGATGCGACGAGCTCTCGCACTCGCTCCGCATGCTTGCGAACCTTGGCCGGATCAGCCATCACGTCACCTCCGCGACCGACGACCACGGCGCGCCCGCGCCGACTCACGCCGGCCGCGGTGACGAGCCAGGGTCGAAACCAACACCATGACACTACCCGCCGGGCCCGACCCTCATTCGCGGGAGCGGAGCCCGTGCGCCTACCCAGCCCAGGGGCTGTGATCACGAATACACCGGCTCCTCGCCGCGCGCACCGGCCGCCCCGCGGCTCGACTCAGTCGTCGTCGCCGTACCAGCGGCGTTTGACCGACAGCACCTCGACCTCGGGGCGGCCCACGACCAGGCGCTCGCAGTGGTCGAGCACCTCGTTGACGTGGGCCGGGTCGGCGGCGACCACGGCCACCCCGATCTCGGCGCGCCCGTGCAGGTCCATGGCCCCCACCTCGGCGACGGCCACCTCGTACTTCTTCAGCGCCGCGATGATCGGACGGATGTACGACCGCTTCTCCTTCAGCGAACGGGAGTCACCCGGCAGGAGCAGGTCGAAAACGGATGTTCCGGTATGCACGAGCGATGACAGTACGCCAGATCACACCTTGCGGGCCACCAGAATGTCCCGGGTGATGGCCTGGTCGACGCGGTGCTCGAAGCCCTCGTAGTCGACCGCCTCCAGCCCGTGCTCCTCCAGCAGGTCCAGCGCGTCCTCGCGCGGGGCCACGTGGGTGTTCCAGGAGATGCCCAGCGCGCCGCCGGGGCGCAGCAGGGACGACCAGCCCGGCAGTGCCTCCTCCAGCAGCTCCTGCGGGCCCCGGGCCAGGCCCTTGGCGCTGCGGCTGCCGTGGACCACGCCGTACGGCAGGTCGGCGGCGATCACGTCGACCGAGTTGCCCTTCAGCAGGGCCCGGGACTGGATCGTGTCCGCCTCGAACAATGACAGGTGCTGCGGGTTGTCGCGCGCGTCGCCGATCCGGGCGTCGAAGCGGCGGCCGAGCCGCTTGCCCTCGCGCCGCAGCGGCGTCATGTCCGTCGTGTGCTTGATCCGCTTGTTCTTGAGCCAGGTCTTGAGGAACGCGCTGTACGCCTCGACGTCCTTGCCGTCGAGCTCGATGCCGATCGCGTCCCAGCCGTACATCAGCGCCTGGTTGAGCGTGGTGCCCCGGCCCGCGACCGGGTCGAGCACCGTGAACCGCTTGGTGAGCAGCTGCTCGGCCCACGACGTGGCCAGCACGGTGACGTTGAGCAGCAGCTTGGTGAAGTGCTCGTTGGTCTTGCCGGCGTACTTCTGGATGGTGATCAGGTCGTCGTCGTACCGGTCCAGCGACGGCTCGCCCAGCGGCCGCAGCAGGCCGCCCTCGACCATCTCGAACAGGGCGTACGCCGACGACAGGTTCGCCAGCACCCGCAGCTCGTCGACCGTGAGGGCGCCGTCCTCGACCTCGAACGTCAGGTAGGGCCGCCCGGCGAACTCCACGACCTCGGCCGGCTCGATCCGCCCGCCCAGCGCCCGCTCCGAGAACACCGCCAGCTCGGCCGCCATCAAGTCGGGCGCCGACTGCGTGTAGACCCGGTTCGCCGACGGCGCCACCAGAAGCCCGTACCTAGCCACCTGTGCCACTCCCTCCGCCGCCTTCTCAACGACGATCAAGCCTGAACTGTTGTCCGTTCACCGCCGGACACGGAGCGGGGCGGGACTCCGGTGCCGAACAGCACCGGGGCCCCGCCCCGCGTCACGGGATCACACCCGCGGCTTCTCGCGCATCTCGTAGGTCTCGATGACGTCGCCCACCTGCAGGTTGTTGTAGCCGCCCAGGGTCAGACCACACTCGAAGCCCTCGCGGACCTCGGTCGCGTCGTCCTTGAACCGCTTGAGCGAGCTGATCGAGGCGGTCTCCGCCACGACCGCGCCGTCGCGGACGACCCGCGCCTTGGCGTTGCGGCGGATGAGACCCGACCGGACGATGCAACCGGCGATGAGACCCACCTTGGACGAACGGAAGACCTCGCGGACCTCCGCCGAACCCAGCGCGTGCTCCTCGTACTCCGGCTTGAGCATGCCCTTGAGGGCCGCCTCGATCTCCTCGATGGCCTGGTAGATGACCGTGTAGTAACGGATCTCCACGCCGTTGCGCTCGGCCAGGTCGCGTGCCTGGTCCATCGGCCGCACGTTGAAGCCGATGATGATCGCGGTCGAGTTCGACGAGGCCGACGCCAGGTTGACGTCGTTCTCCGTGATCGCGCCGACGCCGCGGTGGATGATCCGAAGCTGGATCTCCTCCGGGATCGGCAGCGCGACCAGCGCGTCCTCCAGTGCCTCCACGGAACCGGACACGTCGCCCTTGATGATGAGGTCGAGCGAGGTGCGCTCGCCTTCCTTGATCTTCTCGAGCAGGTTCTCCAGCGACACCCGGCCACGCAGGCTCGCCTGCTCGGCCGCCCGCTTGCGGGCCTGCCGCTGCTCGGCGATCTGGCGAACGGTGCGGTCGTCGTCGGCGGCCAGGAAGGTGTCACCCGCACCCGGCACCGCGGTCAGACCGAGCACCATGACCGGACGGGCGGGGCCCGCCTCGGCCAGCGGGTGGCCGTTCTCGTCGAGCATCGCCCGGACGCGACCGTAGGCGTTGCCCGCCACGATCGAGTCACCGACGTTCAGGGTGCCCTTCTGCACCAGGACCGTCGCCACCGGGCCGCGGCCCTTGTCGAGCCGGGCCTCGATGGCCAGACCCTGGGCGTGCCCGTCGATCGGAGCCAGCAGCTCCAGCGACGCGTCCGCGGTCAGCAGCACCGCCTCCAGGAGGCCGTCGATGTTGAGACGGCTCTTGGCGGAGATGTCGACGAACATGGTCTCGCCGCCGTACTCCTCGGCGACCAGGCCGTACTCGGTCAGCTGCTGACGCACCTTGCCCGGGTTGGCCTCCGGCTTGTCGACCTTGTTCACCGCGACCACGATCGGCACGTCGGCCGCCTTGGCGTGGTTGAGCGCCTCGATCGTCTGCGGCATGACGCCGTCGTCGGCCGCCACGACCAGCACGACGATGTCGGTGGCCTGGGCGCCACGGGCACGCATGGCGGTGAACGCCTCGTGACCCGGGGTGTCGATGAACGTGATCGCCCGGTCTTCACCCTCGTGCTGCACGTGCACCTGGTACGCGCCGATGTGCTGGGTGATGCCGCCGGCCTCGCCCTCGACCACGTTCGCCGACCGGATCGCGTCCAGCAGCTTGGTCTTACCGTGGTCGACGTGACCCATGACGGTCACCACCGGCGGCCGGCTGACCAGCCGCTCCTCGTCGACGTCGGCGTCGAGGTCGATGTTGAAGCGCGCGAGCAGCTCGCGGTCCTCGTCCTCGGGGCTGACGATCTGCACCTCGAAGCCGAGGTGCTCGCCGAGCAGCATCAGCGTCTCGTCCGTGCACGACTGCGTCGCCGTGACCATCTCACCCAGGTTGAACATCTCCTGGACGAGCGAGCCCGGGTTGGCGTTGATGCGCTCGGCGAAGTCCGACAGCGACGCACCGCGCGGAAGCCGGAGCTGCTGCCCCTGGCCCCGCGGCGCGCCCGAGCTCATCGTGGGCGCGGACAGGTTGTCGAACTCTTGACGCCGCTGCTTCTTGGACTTGCGGCCGCGCGACTTGCCGCCGCCACGACCGAACGCACCGGCAGCGCCGCCACCACGGCCACGACCACCGGCACCGCCGCCACCCGGACGGCCTGCGCCACCCGCCGGCGGGCCACCGGTGCCGCCACCGGGACCGCCGCGGTAACCGCCGCCGCCACCGGGAGCGCCGCCACCGGGACGGAAGCCCGTGCCGGCGCCACCGCCGCCACCGGGGCCGCCACGGAAGCCGCCACCGCCGCCGCCACCGGGGCCGCCGCGGAAGCCGCCGCCACCGGGACCGCCGGGACGGCCTGCGCCGCCACCGGGACCGCCGGGACGACCCGCGCCGCCGCCCGGACGGGCCGGACGCTGGCTGGGCATCGACGCCGGGTTCGGCCGCGGCGGCATGGAAGCCGGGCTGGGCCGAGGCGGCATGGAGGCCGGGTTGGGACGCGGCATGCCCGCCGGGGACGGACGCGACGGAGCGCCGCCGCCCTGCGAGATGCCGAACGGGTTGTTGCCACCGCTGCGCGGCGGGCGACCGGCGCCGGGAGCGGCCGGACGGCCCTCACGGCTGCCGCCGTCGGGGCGCGGGCCACTCGGACGGCCGTCGCGGCCGCCCTCGGGACGCGGTCCACCGGGACGCCCGTCGCGGCGCTCGCCACCGGGCACGCCGGGACGGCCGGTCGGGGCCGCCGGACGGCCTGCGCCGGCCGCGGTGGAGCCGGGACGGGGCGGCATGAAGCTGGGCTTCGGGCCGTCTCCGCGAGGCTGGTCCTCACGCTGCTTGGCGGCCTGCTGGGCCGCCCGGACGGAGGCCTCCTGCTCGGCCTTGAGCGCCGAGGCACGGGCCTCGGCCGCAGCGACCTCGATGTCATGGGCGCTGGCCGGCTTCGTCACCGGGGTCGGCGGAACCATGGAGGTCGGTGCCTTCGGCTTCATGGGCGCCGAGGGCTTCTTGGGGGGTGCCGGCCGCGCCGTCACCCGTGGTTCGTTCGCGGTCGCCGCCGTGGTCGCCGCTGCCGGGGGCGCCGACGGCGCACTCGGGGCGCTGGGCGCTCCCGAGCCGGCCGCGAAGGCGTCCTTCAGCCGACGGGCGACGGGAGCCTCTACGGTGCTCGACGCGGACTTGACGAACTCGCCCATCTCCTTGAGTTTGGCGAGAACGTTCTTGCTCTCGACGCCGAGCTCCTTAGCAAGCTCGTGTACGCGGGCCTTGCCTGCCACTGCACTCCTCACTCCGAGGTCGCACGGGCAGTGACCCGCTACGACCTCACTTGTGCACTTGAAGCCTGATCATTTTTGCGACTTCATCGTGTGCCCATGCCGGTAGTCCTACCTTGCTTGATCCTCAGACGGGGCTGATGAGGCCGCCGCCTACGGTGGTCCGCCACCCCGTGATGGTCTGGCGGTGATCCTTCGGATCGGTTCGTGATCCCTGGACCGGTCACGGTCCGTGGATCGCCTCGGCCAGCTCCCCGGTGTCGATGACCCCGGTTATCCGCAGCGCGCGCCCGAAGGCACGACGTCGCAGCGCCAGCTCGAGACAGGCCGCTGTCGGGTGCACATGGGCACCACGGCCGGTCGATCTGCGTCGCGGGTCGGGTCGGAGACTGAACTGGTCAGCTCCCGACGCCACCGCCACGACGCGGAGTAGTTCGGTAGCGGACGCCCGCTGCCTGCATCCGACGCACGTGCGCACCGGAGGCGGCACAGGCGTGACTGATGAGGCCGCCACAAGCGGTGCGGGCCGCGAGCGTCGTACCACCTGATGAGTCTACCCCTACGCGGAGACGGGAGTGCCGCCCGGCTCCGTCTCGTGATCGGCCGCGGAACGCGGCCCGCGCGGCTGCGCGGCCCCCGAGTCGGCCGCGTCGGAGCGGATGTCGATGCGCCAACCGGTCAGACGGGCAGCCAACCTGGCATTCTGCCCTTCCCGGCCGATCGCCAGCGAGAGCTGGTAGTCCGGCACCGTGACGCGCGCCGCACGCGTTGCGAGATCCACCACTTCGACCTTCAGCGCCTTGGCCGGGGAGAGCGCGTTGCCCACGAACTCCGCCGGGTCGTCCGACCAGTCGATGATGTCGATCTTTTCGCCGTGCAGTTCACTCATGACCGCGCGCACGCGCTGGCCCATCGGGCCGATGCAGGCGCCCTTCGGGTTGACCCCGGGCACCGTCGACCGAACCGCGATCTTGGTGCGGTGGCCGGCCTCGCGGGCGATCGCGGCGATCTCGACGGTGCCGTCGGCGATCTCCGGGACCTCCAGCGCGAACAGCTTCTTCACCAGCGCCGGGTGCGAGCGCGACAGCGTCACCTGCGGGCCGCGGAAGCTCTTGGCCACGTGCACCACCACGCAGCGGATGCGCTGGCCGTGCGGGTACGTCTCGCCGGGCACCTGCTCCGACTGCGGCAGCACGGCCTCGACCTTGCCCAGGTCGACCGAGACGATGCCCTTCTCGGTACGGGTCTCGTGCGCCTGGATCACGCCGGTGACCAGGTCGCCGTCGCGGTTGACGTACTCGCCGAAGTGCACCTCGTCGGTGGCCTCGCGCAGGCGCTGCAGGATGACCTGCTTGGCCGTCATCGCCGCGATCCGGCCGAAGTCGTGCGGGGTGTCGTCCCACTCCCGCAGCAGCTCGCCCTCGCCGCCGTACTCCTGCGCGTACACCACGGCCGCGCCGGACTGGCGGTTGATCTCCACCCGCGCGTGCGACTGCGCGCCCTCGGTGTGCCGGTACGCGGTGAGCAGCGCAGACTCGATGGCCTGCAGGATGGTCTCCTCGGAGATCTCCTTGTCGCGTGCCAGCGCCCGGAGCGCCGCAAGATCGATGTTCACCGCTCTTCCCCTTCGTCGTCCCGCTCGTCGTCGTCGAGCTCCTCGTCGTCGGACGAGTCGTCGTCGAACTCCGCGAGCTCCTCATCGGAGATCTCGTTCATGCGCTTGAACTCGACCTGGACACGCCCCGGGCCCAGCGCGTCGAAGCTCAACGCGTGCTCCTTGCCGTCCACGTCGAGGGTGATCCCGTCGGCGTCGGCGTCGACGACCCGGCCGGTCAGCGACTTCTCCCCCGCCTTCACCTTCACCAGGCGGCCCACGTTGCGGGCCCAGTGCCGCGGCAGGGTCAGCGGCCGGTCGACTCCGGGCGAGGAGACCTCCAACTGGTACTCGCCCATGATCAGATCTGTGCCGGACTCCTCGGCCTCGTCCAGCGCCCGCGACACCGCGCGGGACACGTCGGCGATGGCGTCCAGCCCCACTCCGCCGTCGCCGTCGATGACCACCTGGACCAGGTGCCGCCGCCCGACCTGCTTGACCGACAGCTCCTCCAGGTCGTAGCCGGTGCCGGCCACCACGGGGTCGATCACGGCCTGCAACCGGGCGCGGCGCGCCGCCAGCTCGGCCGGAGAGGTCCTGGCAGGAGCCGGTGCCGCCGTCCGGGCAGGCGCCTTGCCCGCCGGTCGGCCTGAGGCACGGCCACGCTGAGCCATCTGGGGCACCCCTCTCGGTGATTCATCGACTGCGCAGAGCGTAACCCGCGAGCACGCGGCAACGACCAGCGGCGCGCTGCGGTCGCGGCGCGCGGCGTCCGACACGTGATCACGGAGTGGCAGCAGCGGCTGGCTTAAGGAAGACTGGCGCGGTGCGTACGCGGGGAAATGATCATAGCTGGTCGGCGGGTTTCCGACCGAATCGACGGCGACTGCTGCGGGCGAGCGCCGCGACGGCGGCGGCCGGGCTCGCCGGGGCCGCGCTGACCGGCTGCGACCTGCTCTCGCCCGGACCAGACACGCCGCCCGCCCCGGACGCGCTGACCGGCCTGCTGGCGGGCACCTACGCGCTGGTCGCGGCCTATGACGCCGCACTGGCCGCGGACACCACGCTCACCACCCTGCTCACCCCGCTGCGGGAGACGCACCGCACGCACGCCGCCGCACTGGGCGCGATCATGAGCCCACGGCCGTCGCCCAGCTCCTTCACCGCGCCCACGACCGCGCCGGTCGCCGGTGACCGCAAGGCGATCCTGAAGAGCCTGCGCACGGCCGAGGTGGGCGCGGCCAAGCAGGCCGCCGAGGCGTGCGTGACCACCACCACAGCGCGCGCCGTGCTGGTCGGCGAGATCGCCGCCGCCCGCGCCACCCATGCCGAGGTGCTCGCATGAGCACGGCCGCACCGCCAAGATCGCCAGACTTGCCGGGCAGGTGTGCGTATCTTGAGGCCGGTTTCGCACAGGTGCCAGGCAAGTCGGGCGATCATGGCGAGCACAGCGGGGAGAAGGCGTGAGCGAGAAGCTCGTGGAGCGGTTGCAGGCGGCGTTGAGCGCCGAGCACAGTGCGATCTTCGCGTACGCCCGGCTCGGGGTGCTGCTCGACAAGGCGGGGCAGAAGGAGGCCCGGGCCGGCGAGGAGATGCACCGGACCCGGCGTGACGCGCTGCTGGTGCAGCTCGCCGAGCTGAAGGCGGCCGCGCCGGTGGCCCAGGCGGGCTACGCGCTGCCGTTCCCGGTGACCGACAAGGCCACCGCGTTGAAGCTCGCGGCCTACGTCGAGGACGGGGTGGCGAGCACCTGGCGGGCCGCGCTGGCCGACGCCGAGGGCGAGGTGCGCCGCCGGATCCTGGTCGCCTACACCGACGCCGCGGTGCGCGGCACCCGCTGGCGCAGGCTCGCCGAGATCGTCCCGGCCACCGTGCCGTACCCGGGCCGCAAGACCTAGTAGCAGGCGTTCCGTCCCGTCGAGGGCGGCCGCCTTGCCTTCGGCATACCGGGTATGCATACTCAGTAGCCATGTCCATCCGGCATGGTTTGCTCGCCCTGCTCGAACGCGGCCCCCGCTACGGCTACCAGTTGCGCGCCGAGTTCGAAGACTCCACCGGCTCCACCTGGCCGCTCAACATCGGCCAGGTCTACACCACCCTCAACCGCCTCGAACGCGACGGCCTCGTGCGTGCGCTGCCGGAGAACGACGGGGGGCAGCGCCCGTACGAGATCACCGGCGAGGGGCGCACCGAACTCGCGCTCTGGTTCGCCACCCCGATCGCCCGCGCCGACCGGCCCCGCGACGAGCTGGCCATCAAGCTCGCGCTCGCCATCACCACGCCCGGCATCGACGTGCGGGCGGTGGTGCAGACCCAGCGCAGCGCGACGATGCGCGCGCTGCAGGAGTACACCCGGCTCAAGCGCACCGACGCCGAGCTGCCCTGGCGGCTCGTGCTCGAAGCGATGATCTTCCAATCCGAGGCCGAGCTGCGCTGGCTCGACCACTGCGAGACGGCCTTGGTGCGCTACGAGAAGCCCGCCGCCGCACCGCTGCCGTCCCACGACGACACCCCCCGGGAGGCCCGGCGATGACCGCCGTCCTGCAACTGCGCGACGTGCACCGCACCCACGGCACCGGCGAGGCGGCCGTGCAGGCCCTGGCCGGAGTGACCCTCGACGTGCTGGCCGGAGAGCTGGTGGCCGTCATGGGCCCGTCCGGCTCCGGCAAGTCGACCCTGCTCAACCTGGCCGGCGGGCTCGACGCCCCGGACACGGGCGAGGTGCTGGTCGAGGGCCTCGCCCTCTCCACGCTGCACCGCCGGGAGCTGGCCGGGCTGCGCCGCCGTAGCGTCGGGTACGTCTTCCAGGCCCTGAACCTGCTGCCCAGCCTCACCGCCGCGGAGAACGTGGCGCTGCCGCTGGAGCTGGACGGCGTCTCGGCCCGCAAGGCCCGCCCGCTGGCCGAGGCGGCACTGTCCGAGGTGGAGCTCGACGGATACGCCGACCGCTTCCCCGACGAGATGTCCGGCGGCCAGCAGCAGCGCGTCGCCATCGCGCGCGCCCTGGTCGGGCAGCGCCGCCTGGTGCTGGCCGATGAGCCGACCGGCGCCCTGGACTCGGTGACCGGCGAGGCGGTGCTGCGGCTGCTGCGGGCCCGCGTCGACGCGGGGGCGGCGGCGGTCCTGGTCACCCACGAGGCCCGGCACGCCGCCTGGGCCGACCGGGTGATCTTCCTGCGCGACGGCCGGATCGTCGACGCGTCCGGCCCGCTGGCCCAGCCCGAGCAGCTGCTGGAGACCGCGTCATGAAGTGGCTGCGGGGCTGGGCCCCGGCGCTGCGGATGGCGCGCCGGGAGGCACTGCGCTCCCGCGGGCGCTCGGCACTCGTCATCGCCATGATCGGGCTGCCGGTGGCGATGATGTCCTTCGTCGCGGCCGCGTACGACATGCACAAGCTCACCCCGATCGAGCAGCTCACCCGCGAGATCGGGCAGTACGACGCCCAGGTCGAGTGGGTCAGCGACGAGCCGATCACGCAGACGTCGAACTCGGCGTGGAACCTCGGCGTCGCCGAGGCGATCCGCGAGTCGCGGCCGACCGCGGCCGACCTGCTCGCGGTGCTGCCCCCGGGTTCGACGGTCGGCCAGCTCGCCGAGGGCGGCGTCGACGTGCACACCCCGGGTGGCATCAGCGGGGTCGGCGCCCGGGGGGTGGATCTCACCGACCGGCGGCTGGACGGTTACGTGACGCTGCTGGAGGGCAAGCCGCCGACCCGCAACGACGAGGTCGCCGTCACCGAGGGCCTGGCCGAGCGGCTGGGGGTCGGCATCGGCGGCACGTTGCGCACGGCGAACCCGGAGTACACGTACACCGTCACCGCCGTCGTCGAATTCCCCAGCGCCCTGGGCCAGATAGTCGCCTTCCGGCCGGGCATCCTCTCGCCACCGGTGCGCTGGGAGATCGACACCCCGTCGCCGGTGCTCCTGGCCGATGTGCAGGCGCTCAACAAGCACGGGATCTTCGTCAAGAGCCGCGCCATCGCCCTCGACACGTCGATCATGCCCGACGACGAGCGGCCCGCCGGCGGCGATGCCGAGCAGGCCGCGCTCGGGGCGATCCTCGTCGTGCTGATCATGCTCGAAGTGGTGCTGCTGGCCGGTCCGGCCTTCGCTGTCGGGGCCCGGCGGCGCAGCCGCGACCTCGCGCTGATCGCCGCCGCCGGCGGGACGCCCGCGCACCTGCGGCGCATCGTGCTGGCCGACGGGGTGGTGCTCGGCCTGGCCGCGGCGGCCACCGCGGTCGGCGTCGGCATCGCCACCGCCGTGCTCACCCTCCCGCTGTTCGAGCAGCACCTGGTCCACGCTCGGGCCGGGGGCGTGCGCTTCTTCCCCGCCGCGCAGCTCGGCGTCGTGGCGCTCGCGGTCGGGGCGGGCCTGGCCGCCGCGATGGTGCCCGCGTTCACCGCCGCCCGGCAGAGCGTCGTCACGGTGCTCGCCGGACGCCGGGGCGTCACCCGCTCCCGCAAGCGGTGGATCATCCTGGGCGGGGTCCTGGTCGGCACGGGCACGTCGATCGCGATCATCGGAGCCGGGACCAACGCCACCGCCGCCATCATGGCCGGCCTGGTGCTGGGCGAACTCGGCCTGGTGCTGCTCACCCCGTCGCTGGTCGGGCTCATCGCCCGCGCCGGACGGTGGCTGCCGCTCGCGCCGCGCATCGCCCTGCGCGACACCGCCCGCAACCGCGGCTCCGCCGCGCCCGCCATCTCGGCCGTCATGGCTGCGGTCGCCGGGGCGGTCGCCATCGGGGCGTTCCTCGGCAGCGACCGGCAGCAGGCGTACGACAGCTACCGCCCGCACCTGCCCGTCGGCAACGTCCTGGTCCGGCAGATGGCCGAGGACGGCGCGCCGGAGCCGGACGTCGCCCGGATCTCCGACGCGGTCCGCCAGACGCTGCCTGGTGCGCGGCCGTACGTCGTGCAGTCGATCGTCTGCGCCGACCGGGCCAAGGGGCACTACTGTTCGATCGACCTCGTGGTGCCCCCCGCGCAACGCTGCCCCGGCACCGGTGACCCGAACAGGACACCGGAGGAACGGGACCGGCTGGCCGCCGAGGACCCCCGCTGCGGATATCAGATGGGCACCGGTTCGATGCACGTCGCGATCATCGACGACGTGGCCGCGCTGGAGGCGGTCACCGACGCCTCCTCGGCCGACCTGGCGCCGGCCCGGCAGGCCCTGGCCGCGGGCGGCCTGGTGGTCGCCGACCCGAAGTACCTCAGCGATTCGACGGTGTCGGTGACCGTGATGGACTGGCGGGAGAAGCAGGAGAGCGCACCCGGCACGCCGGTCGTCGTGCCGGGCGCCGTGCTGCCCAGCGGCACGCAGACGGCCGCGTTCATGATCGGGACGCCCGCGCTCGTCGAGCGGCTGGGCCTCGGCCTGCGCCGCGACATGGTCCTCGCGGCCGTCGGGCACGTCGCCTCCCCGGCCGAGTCCGAGCGGCTCAACGCGGCCGTGCACGCGGTGGCGCCCGACCTCAACATCGAGGTCGAGCAGGGTGCGCAGTACCGGGAGGAGCCGGTCATCTGGATCCTCGGGGTGGTCGCAGCGCTGGTCGCGCTCGGCGCGGCGGGTATCGCCACCGGCCTGGCCGCCGCGGACGGGCGCGCCGACCTGGCCACCCTCGGCGCGGTCGGGGCCAGCCCGCGGGTGCGCCGGCTGCTGTCGCTGAGCCAGTCCGGGGTGATCTCCGGCCTGGGGGCCGGGCTCGGGGTGGTCGCCGGCCTGGGCACCGCGGCGGTGCTGATCGCCACGCTCAACGCCGGTGGCGACCACCTCCTGTTCGACGAAGCCCCGATGCGGGTGATCCTGCCCTGGGACACCATCGCCATCGTGCTGGCCGTCCCGCTCGTGGCCATGGCCGCCGCGGGCCTGCTCACCCGCTCCCGCCTCCCCATCGAACGCCGCCTGTGAGGACAAGGAAGGGCACCTTCACATCGCTCCGCTTTGTGGAAGGTGCCCTTCCGAACACCTCATGGCGGCTGAGCGGTGGGCCGAACCCCAGACGTGAACACTTTTCAGTAGCGGCCGCTTGCGGCACACTGTGCCGATGCTCCCCCGCCTCGCCCGCTACCTGGGTCACCGCCGCTGGTTCGCCCGCATGGGCAGGTTCCTCGTCCCGGCCGACCGCGCCGTCGCCAAGCTGACCAAGGGCCGGGTCGTGGCGCTCGGACTGCTGCCCACGCTGATCCTGACCACCACCGGCCGCAAGTCGGGCCAGCCCCGCACCCAGCCGCTGGTGTACGTCCGCGACGGCGACAACTACGTGGTCATCGGCTCGAACTGGGGCCAGCAGGGACACCCGGCCTGGTCGGTGAACCTGCTCGCCACCCCGGACGCCGTCGTCACCCTGGGCGGCCGCGAGATCCCGGTACGCGGGACGCTGGCCGAGGGCGACGAACGCGACCGCCTGTGGCGGATGCTGCTCACCGTGTGGCCGGCCTACCAGACCTACCAGGAGCGCGCCTCGAACCGGGTGATCCGGATCTTCAGCCTCGTCCCGCGCTGACACGACCGGGCACGGCGCCGCGGCGCTCCGGAACCCACAGCTCAGCGCCCGTAGGGCGTTAACAAGGGCACCTTCTTTAACGCGGAGCGTTAAGAAGGTGCCCTTGCTTTGTCCTCAGGCGGCGTTGACGCCGATGGCGGAGCCGATGAGGTAGGTGGCGCCGGCGGCGGCCGCGCCGAGCAGGAGCTGGCGCAGCCCGGCGGACCACCAGCGGCGGCGGGTGAAGCGGGCGGTCAGCGCGCCGACGACGAACAGGCCCAGGCCGCCGATGCCCAGCGCCAACCACAGCGACTCGCTGCCGAACAGGTAGCTGATCAGCGGGATCAGCGCGCCGACCGAGAAGCAGACGAACGACGAGATCGCCGCCGTCCACGGGCTCGGCTTGCTGTCGGGGTCGATGCCCAGTTCCTCGCGTACGTGCATGCGCAGCGCCTCGTCGGGCTGGGCGCGCAGGTCCTCGGCGAGCTGCCGGGCGAGCTCGGGCGAGATGCCCCGGTCGATCCAGCGCTGGGCCAGCTCGGCGGCCTCCGCTGCCGGGTTGTGCCGCAGCTCCCGGCGCTCCTTGGCGACCTCGGCCTCGATCTGCTCGTTGGCGGTACGCACGCTGGCGTACTCGCCCAGCCCCATCGAGATGGCTCCGGCGACCAGGCCCGCCACGCCGGTGAGCACGACGGTGTGCGCGCTCACCCCGGCCCCGCCGACGCCCGCGATCAGGCCGATGTTGGTGACCAGTCCGTCCATCGCGCCGAAGGTCGCCGCACGGAGCCAGCCGCCCGAGACGTCGGCATGCTCGTGGTCGATCGGCTTCGGCACACCCGTCGTGGGCGCGGCATCTCCGGCGAATGGCGGCACAGGCCCGGCCTGGCGCGCGCCGCTCTCGGCGGTCACGGCGGGGTCGGGCTTGTCGGGGTTCACGGCAGCGTCAGGATGTCCGCGCCGGACTCGGTGACCACCAGCGTGTGCTCGAACTGGGCGGTCCAGCGGCGGTCCTTGGTGACCACCGTCCAGGTGTCGCGCCAGGTCTCGTACGCGATGGAGCCGAGCGTGATCATGGGCTCGATGGTGAACGTCATGCCCGGTTCCATGATCGTGTCGGCGTTCGGGTTGTCGTAGTGCGGCACGAACAGTCCGCTGTGGAACGACTGGCCGATGCCGTGCCCGCCGAAGTCGCGCACCACCCCGTAGCCGAAGCGCTTGGCGTACGACTCGATGACCCGGCCGATCACGTTGATCGGGCGACCCGGCGCGACGGCCTTGATGCCCCGCATCATCGCCTCGTGGGTGCGCTCGACCAGCAGCCGGGCCTCCTCGTCGACCTCGCCGACGCAGAACGTGGCGTCGGTGTCGCCGTGCACCCCGTCCTTGTACGCCGTCACGTCGACGTTGATGATGTCGCCGTCCTCGATCACCGTCGAGTCCGGGATGCCGTGGCAGATGACCTCGTTCAGGCTGGTGCAGCAGGACTTGGGGAAGCCCTTGTAGCCCAGCGTCGACGGGTACGCGTCGTGGTCGAGCAGGAACTCGTGCACCAGCCGGTCGATCTCGTCGGTGGTGACCCCCGGCTTGCAGTGCTCCCCCGCGAGCTGCACGGCCTGCGCCGCGATCCGCCCGGCGACCCGCATCTTCTCGATGGACTCGGCGTCCTGGGTGAGCGGGCCGTCCCAGCGCTTCGGCTGCTTGCGGCCGACGTACTCGGGGCGGGGGATGTGGGCGGGCACCTCCCGCCACGGGGAGAGCCTGCCTGGGGTCAGCGTCGCGCGGCCGTTCATGCCCTGAACTCTAGCGCTCGGCGAAGACGGGGGCTCCGTCGATGCTGTGCGCGTTGCGGGTCGCCTGGTAGTGCTCGCGCTGTTCGGGCGTCTTGTGGTCCCAGAACTGGACGAGCAGGTCACGGTCGCCCTCGTACGACATCAGCGGCACGCCGTAGCCGCAGGAGTCGGACACCCGGGTGACGTCGATCACGACGATGCTGCGCAGGCCGACGTGCGGCGGGGCGGGGAACCGCGCGATCAGCTCGGCGGCCCGCGGGTCGTCGGCGAGCACCGCCTCACCCTGCCCGTGCAGCCGGTAGATCTTGGGCGGCCCGTCGAACGCGCACACCATCAGCACGATGCGGCCGTTGTCGCGCAGGTGCGCCATGGTCTCGATGCCCGAGCCGCCGTACTCGTAGTAGGCGACCTGGTGCGGGCCGAGCACGGCGAAGGAGTCGGTCAGGCCCTTGGGAGAGACGTTGACGTGGCCATCCGGGTCGGACGGCGCGGTCGCCACGAAGAAGACCCGCTGCGCCAGGAGAAAGTCGCGGATGCGGTCGTCGATCAGCTCGTACACCTTGCCCATGCCCGCACGCTACCCCGCCCCGCGCCCCCGCACCGCCCCCCGGCCACGTGGCGGGACGCCCGCTCCGGCTTTACATATACGTTGGCCTATCCCGTCGACTCAGACGTGATCGAAGTCGATGTGATAGGCCAACGTCGATAAAAAGGCGCCGTGGGCCGCCCAGGTCAGACGGTCGCGAAGAACTCGGCGCGGGAGCCGCGGGCGTGGCGGACCTGGGTGGCCGCGTTGACCAGGGCCAGGAACAGCGCGTTGGTCGCCATGTCCTCCGGGTGCCACTGCACGCCGACCGCGAACGGGTGGTCCGGGTGCTCGACGGCCTCGATCATGTCGTCCGTCGTGCACCAGCCCGTCGGCACCAGCCGCCCCGGGTCCTTGACGGCCTGGTGGTGGTACGAGTTCACGACCGCCTCCGGCCCGTACAGCTCGCGCAGCCGCGAGCCCGTCGCGAAGCTGACCGGGTGCTCGGCGTACACCTTCGTCGGCCCGGACGTGGAGTGCTGGCCCGTGCCCGGCACGTCGGGCAGGTGCTGGTGCAGCCGCCCGCCGCTGGCCACGGTCATCACCTGCATGCCCCGGCACACGCCGAGCAGCGGCAGGCCGGTCTTCAGGGCGACGCGCACCAGCGGCAGCTCGCCCGCGTCACGCAGCGGGCTGGTGTACACCTTCGGGTGGGGCGTCTCGCCGTAGCGGGCCGGCTCCACGTCGGCGCCGCCCGCCACGATCAGGCCGTCGAGGCCGTCGAGGACCTCCACGCCGCCGTCGGGCTGCGGGGGCACCAGCACGGGCCGCCCGCCGGCCTGGGTCACCTGCTCCACATAGGCCCAGGGCACCAGCGCGGCGCGGGTGTCGTGCACGAGGAATCGGGTGGCTTCCACATAGGTGGTGATACCGATCAACGGTCTGGTCACATCGCTCACAACGGCGTCACATAGGCCCCGGTAATGCCCCCGTCCACGACGAACTGGGAGGCGGTGATGAATGATGAGTCGTCGCTGGCGAGAAACGCTACCGCCGCGGCGATTTCGGCGGGCTCGGCGAACCGGCCCATCGGCACATGGACGAGTCGGCGAGCGGCCCGTTCCGGATCCTTCGCGAACAGCTCCATCAGCAGCGGAGTGGCGACCGGCCCGGGGCACAGCGCGTTGACGCGCACTCCCTGCCGGGCGAACTGCACGCCCAGCTCACGGCTCATCGCGAGCACGCCGCCCTTGCTGGCGGTGTAAGCGATCTGACTGGTCGCCGCACCCATCAGGGCGACGAAGCTGGCCGTGTTGATGATGGAGCCCTTGCCCTGGGCGAGCATGTGCGGCAGGGCGTACTTGCAGCACAGGTAGACGCTGGTGGTGTTGACCCGCAGCACCCGCTCCCAGGCGTCGAGCCCGGTGTCGAGGATCGAGTCGTCGTCGGGCGGGGAGATGCCCGCGTTGTTGAACGCGATGTCCACCCGGCCGCGGCGGGCCGCCACGCCGTCGAACAGCTCGCGCACCTGCTCCTCGTCGGAGACGTCGCACTGCACGAACTCGCCGCCGACCTCCTCGGCGATCTTCTTGCCCGCCTCCTCGGCCAGGTCCACCGCGACGACGTACGCGCCCTCCGACGCGAACCGCCGCGCCGTGGCCGCGCCGATGCCGCTGGCCGCACCGCTGATGACCGCCACCCGGTCCTGCAACCGCCCCATGCCCTGCCTCTGCCTGCCTTTCGCTGTCCGCTGACCGGTGGCGCGCGCGACCCGTGCTTACAGCGTGCGGGATGCGAGCGGGGCACCGCTGGTTTTTCACTCGGTGGAGATGAAGACGTTCTTGGTCTCGGTGAACGCCAGCGGGGCGTCGGGGCCCAGCTCGCGGCCCAGCCCGGACTGCTTGGCCCCGCCGAACGGGGTCCAGTAGCGCACCGAGGAGTGCGAGTTGACGCTGAGCACGCCCGCCTCGACGCCCCGGGCCAGCCGCAGCGCCCGGCCCACGTCCCGGGTCCAGATCGACCCGGACAGCCCGTACTCGGTGTCGTTGGCCAGCCGCAGCGCCTCGTCCTCGCCGTCGAACGGCAGCACGGACAGCACCGGCCCGAACACCTCCTCGCGCCAGTGCCGCTCGCCGGGATCGCGCGCCGTCAGCACGGTCGCGGGATGCCAGAAACCGGCCCCGTCCGGCGCCTGCCCGCGCATCAGCACCTCGGCGCCGTCCACGTAGCCCGCGACCCGGGCGCGCTGCTCGGCGGTGATCAGCGGACCCATGCCGGTGGCCGGGTCCATCGGGTCGCCGCAGCGCCAGGCCGCGACGTGCGGCTCCAGCAGGGCCAGGAAGTCGTCGTACACCTCGCGCTGGACGAGCAGGCGGGACCGGGCGCAGCAGTCCTGTCCGGCGTTGTCGAAGACGGCCCCGGGCAGCGCGGCGGCGGCCTTGTCCAGGTCGGCGTCGGCGAACAGCAGGGTGGAGCTCTTGCCGCCCAGTTCCAGGGTCACCCGGGTCAGGTCGGCGGCGCAGGCGGCCATGATCTGGCGGCCCACCTCGACGGACCCGGTGAAGCAGATCTTGCGTACGCCCGGATGGGTCACCAGGGCCTGCCCGGTCACCTCGCCGTGGCCCGGCAGGACGGTCAGCACGCCCTCGGGCAGCCCCGCCTCCAGGGCCAGCTCAGCCAGGCGCAATGCGGTCAGCGGAGTGGTCTCGGCCGGTTTCACGATCACGGTGTTGCCCGCGGCCAGTGCCGGGGCGAAGCCCCACGCCGCGATGGGCATCGGGAAGTTCCACGGCACGATCACCCCGACCACGCCCAGCGGCTCGTGGAAGGTCACGTCCACGCCGCCCGCGACCGGGATCTGCCGCCCGCACAGCCGCTCGGGCGCGCCCGCGTAGTAGTCGAGCAGGTCGCGGACGTTGCCGGCCTCCCAGCGCGCGTTGCCGATCGTGTGTCCGGCGTTGCGCACCTCCAGCAGCGCCAGCTCCTCGACGTGCGCGTCGACCACGGCCGCGAAGCGGCGCAGCAGCCGGGCCCGGTCACCCGGGGAGACCTGCCGCCAGCTCTCGAACGCCTTCGCGGCGGCCCGCACCGCCGTGTCCACCCCGGTCGCGTCGACCGGCTCCACCGAGATGATCAGTTCCTCGGTGACCGGGTTGATGATCTTCACAGCCGCTCGAACCCCCGCACCAGTTCCCAGTCCGTCACCGCGGCGTCGTACGCGGCCAACTCCACGTGCGCGGCGTGCCCGTAGTGCTCCACCACCTCGTCGCCGAACGCCTCCCGGGCCACCGCGCTCGACTCCCAGCGCAGCAGCGCGTCGCGCAGCGTGGCGGGCATCCGGGCGGCCGACGGATCCTCGTAGGCGTTGCCGGTGAACATCGGCTCCAGCGGCAGCTCGTGGTCCAGGCCGTGCAGCGCCCCGGCCACCAGCGCGGCGATCGCCAGGTACGGGTTGACGTCCCCGCCCGGCGAGCGGTGCTCGACCCGCAGCGAGTGGTCGTGCCCGACCAGGCGCAGCGCGCAGGTGCGGTTGTCGCGGCCCCAGCGCAGCGCCGTCGGCGCGAACGAACCCGCCTGGTAGCGCTTGTACGAGTTGATGTTCGGGGCGTACAGCACGCTCAGCTCGGCCGTGGTCGCCAGCAGCCCGGCCAGCACCTGCTCGCCGAGCGGGCTCAACCGGTCGTGCTCGGCCATCACCGGCCGGCCGTCGGCGTCGCGCAGCGAGAAGTGGATGTGGCACGAGTTGCCCTCGCGCTGGTTCGGCTTGGCCATGAACGTCAGCGACATGCCCTGCGCGGCGGCGATCTCCTTGGCCCCGTGCTTGTAGAGGGCGTGCTGGTCGGCCGTCTTCAGCGCCTCGGCGTACCGGAAGGCGATCTCGTGCTGGCCCAGGTTGCACTCGCCCTTGGCGCTCTCCGGGGCCAGCCCCGCCCCGGCCATGCCCAGCCGGATCGCCCGCAGCAGCGGCTCCACCCGGGACGTGCCCAGCAGCGAGTAGTCCACGTTGTAGCCGTTGGCCGGGGTCAGCCCCTGGTAGCGCTTGGCCGCCGCCTGCTCGTAGGTGTCGGCGTAGACCACGAACTCCAGCTCGGTCCCGATGTACGCGGTCAGCCCCCGCTCGGCCAGCCGGTCCAGCTGGCGGCGCAGGATCTGCCGCGGCGACTGCACGACCGGCGAGCCGTCGTGCCACAGCACGTCGGACATCACCAGCACCGTGCCGGGCAGCCACGGGATCGGGCGCAGCGTGTCCGGGTCGGGCCGCAGCACGAAGTCGCCGTAGCCCTGCGACCAGCCGGAGACGGCGTACCCGTCCACCGGGGACATCTCGACGTCCACCGCGAGCAGGTAGTTGCACGCCTCGCTGCCGTGCCCGACGACCTCGTCCAGGAAGTACGGCGCGTGCAGCCGCTTGCCCTGCAGGCGGCCCTGCATGTCCGTCATGGCCAGCAACACCGTGTCGATGTCGCCCGCCTCCACCATCGCGCGCAGGCGCTCCACCGACCACATGCACACAAGGTCTACCGCCCGCACCCACCTACGTCAACAAACCCGAATGCATCGCTGCTCGTGGCGCGGCGGTGAGCGCAAAGTTTGTGGCGCAGCCCTTCCGTTCGGCAGTCGCAGCGGGTACCACTGACCAGATGGGAGCGAGTGCACGGGCGGTGATCATCGGGGGCGGCGTGGTCGGCTGCTCCCTGGCCTACCACCTCGGCCGGGCCGGGTGGCGCGACACCGTGCTGCTGGAGCAGCACGAGCTCACCGAGGGCAGCACCTGGCACACCGCCGGGTTCGTGACCTCCATGCGCGGGCCGGACGGCCCCGGCTGGCATGCGCGGCTGGTCGGCTACCTGCCCGCGCTGGCGGCCATGCTGCGCGCCGAGACCGGCCACGATCCCGGCTGGCGTCCGGTCGGCGGCCTGCGGCTCGCGCTCAGCCACGCCCACGTCGACGAGCTGCGCCGGCTGGCCCGCCGCGCCGACGAACTGGGCGTGCCCCTGGAGCTGCGCGGCGCGTCGGCGACCATGAACCTGGTCCCCCGGCTCGACCTGTCCGACGTGCAGGCGGCGGCCTGGCTGCCCGGCGAGGGCTTCGTCCGCCCGAAGGACTTCGTGAACGCGCTGGTCGCGGGGGCCGTCGCGCACGGCGTGAGCATCCGCACCGGGGTCCGGGTCACCGGCATCGACACCACCGGCGGGCAGATCCGCGCGGTGCACACCAGCGACGGCGTCATCGAGACCCCGCTCGTGATCAACGCGGCGGGCGCGGCGGCAGGCGCCGTCGGGGCGATGGCCGGCGTCGTGGTCCCGGTCGTGCCGATCCTGCACCAGTACGGCGTCAGCGACGTGCTGCACCCCGCGCTCGATCCGGACGCCACCCCCACCTGCCGCATCCCCGAGCAGTCGATCTACCTGCGGGCCGCCAACGGCTGCGTCATCGTCGGCGGCAGCCGGCCCGACCCGGTCCCCGCCTGGCCGGCCGGCGACGCCGAACCCCTGGCCAAGGCCCGTGAACTGGCCGAGCCCGACGAGGAGGCGTTCGCCCCGCTGTGGCAGCTGGCCGGCGAGCGCATGCCGGAACTGCGCCGCACCAAGCTCGCGAAGATCATGCACGGTGTGGAGGCCTTCACCCCCGACGGCGCCCCGCTGGCGGGCCGCTGCTCGCTGCCCGGCCTGTGGATCGCGGCCGGATTCGGCCTGCACGGCATGGGCCTGTCCGGCGGCATCGGCCGCCACCTCGCCGAATGGATCACCTCAGGCACCCCGAGCTGGGAACTCGACGCCCTGCTCCCCGAACGCTTCGGCGCCCCCGCCGCCAACCGCGACTGGACCACCTCCCGCGCCCTCGACACCCTCCGCCGCTGACCCCCTCCACCAAAGGAAGGGCACCTTCACATCGCTATGCGTAGAGGAAGG
>NZ_BONI01000037.1 GCF_016862635.1 Catellatospora coxensis
CCCCGGCCGTGGTCGGCATCGGCCGCACCAAGGCCGAGAAGATCTGGTACCGCGCCCTGGACGTGTACTTCACCTCCAGCACCCGCTACGTGAACACCGCCAGCCCGGCCAACACCTCCCGCGCCTACACGCTGTCCGCGGCGACCGACCTCTACGGCCTGTGCTCGGTGGAGTACAAGACCGTCCAGGCCGCCTGGACGGCGGTCAACGTGGCCGGCAACGACGCCGCCTGCCCCGCCGGCAACGACTTCTCCCTCGCCGCCGCACCCGGCTCGGGCTCGGTCAACCCCGGCAGCTCGGTCAGCAGCACCATCACCGCCACCCTGACCAACGGCAGCGCGCAGACGGTCAACCTGACCGCGAGCGGCCTGCCCGGCGGCGCGACCGCGTCGTTCAGCCCGTCCTCGATCAACTCGGCGGGCGGCGCCTCGACGCTGACGATCGCCACCACGTCGACCACCCCGCCCGGCACCTACCCGGTGACCATCACCGGCACGGGCACCGGCTCGACCAGGACCACGACGTTCAACCTGACCGTCAACGGCCCGCCCGGCTGCTCCGGCACCAACTCCACCGACGTGGCGGTCCCGGACAACACCACCGTCGAGTCCTCGATCACCATCTCCGGCTGCGCCGGCAACGGCGGCTCGGCCAGCACGGTCGCGGTGAACATCCTGCACACCTACATCGGTGACCTGGTGGTGAACCTGGTCGCGCCGGACGGCAGCACGTACCTGCTGCACAACCGGACCGGCGGCAGCGCCGACAACATCAGCCAGACGTACACGGTGAACCTGTCCGGCGAGGCCGCCAACGGCACCTGGAAGCTGCGGGTGCAGGACGCGGCGTCGGCCGACACGGGCACCATCGACACGTGGACGCTGAACCTGGGCGGCAGCACCCCGCCGGCGTGCTCGGGAACCAACGGCACCGACGTCACGATCCCGGACAACACCACCGTCAACAGCGCGATCACGATCGCGGGCTGCTCGGGCAACGCGTCGTCCACCTCCACGGTCGCGGTGAACATCGTGCACACCTACATCGGTGACCTGGTCGTCACCCTGGTCGCGCCGGACGGCAGCACCTACGTGCTGCACAACCGGGCCGGCGGCAGCACCGACAACATCAACCAGACCTACACCGTCAACCTGTCGACCGAGGTGAAGAACGGCACCTGGAACCTGCGGGTCCAGGACGCCGCGTCGGCCGACACCGGCTACATCAACAGCTGGACCCTGACCCTCTAGGTCCGGTGAGACAGTGCGGGCCCCGGCACCGTGCCGGGGCCCGCACTGCCGTTCAGCGCGTGGGCGTGTCCAGGTCGGCGGCCATGCCGCGCAGCAGCGGGCCGTACTCCGGGTGCGCCAGGGCCGTCGCCATCTGCGCGACCAGGTAGTCGGCCGGGTTGCCGGTGTCGTACCAGCGGCCCGAGATGACCTGCCCGTACACGGCGCGGGTGGACGCGTACGCGTTGATCGCGTCGGTCAGGTAGACCTCGCCGGTGCGGCGCTCATACCAGCGCTGGGTCTGCTCGCGCAGCTCGTCGATGATGCCCGGGGTGACGACGTAGCCGCCGATCGCCGCGAACGCCGACGGCGCGTCCTTCGGCTTCGGCTTCTCCATCAGGCCCGTGATGCGCATCAGGCCGCCGTCCAGGTCCTCCTTGACCACGGGAACCCCGTAGCGCTGCGAGTGCTCCGGATCCATCGGCATGAGGGCCAGCACGGGGCAGTTCGTCGCCTCGTACGCGCGGATCAGCTGCTGGGCGCGGGGCACCTCGGCGACGAACACGTCGTCGGGCCACAGCACCAGCATCGGCTCGTCGTCGAAGTTGCGGGCCGCGTTGAGCACCGGCGTGCCGTTGCCGTACGGGCCGTGCTGGTCGAGGTACGTGATGTGCCCCTGCTGGGCCAGCTCGGCGATCTCCTCGACGGCGTCGGCGTACGCGGTCTTGCCGTCGGCGCGCAGCTGCTCCACCAGCGCCGGGTTGGGCCGGAAGTGGTCCTGGATCAGCGACTTGCCGCCCGAGATCACGATCGTGATGTCGGTGATGCCGGAGGCCACCAGCTCGCGCACGGTGTGCTCGATCACCGGCTTGTCGCCGACGGGCAGCATCTCCTTCGGGATCGCCTTGGTCAGGGGAAGCAGCCGGGAGCCGAGCCCCGCGGCGGGGATCACGGCCCTGCGGATGGTCGAAGGCATGACATCTCTCCAGGTCAGGAAACACAGCGGTACCCCCGACGCTAACAGCAGACCAGGTCGATGACGTGACACGCGCCGCCCGCGCGTCGCCCCGCGGTTTCGGGGAAACCGCGCCCATCCGCCGGGTCGCAGGTGCGGCTTCCCCGAAACCGCACGCCGATCCGCGGTCGTCGGGGGGCGTGGGTGAGGATGGGGGCATGGTTGGTGGGTTCGGGGTCGATCCGCTTGTGGAGCGGATGCGGCCGTTCGGCACGACGATCTTCGCGACGATGTCGGCGCTCGCGGTGAAGACCGGGGCGGTGAACCTCGGGCAGGGCTTCCCGGACACGGACGGGCCCGCGGAGATGCTGGACGCGGCGGCTGTCGCGCTGCGCGGCGGGTTCAACCAGTACCCGCCGGGGCCGGGCATGCCCGTGCTGCGCGAGGCCGTCGCGGCGCACCAGCGCCGGTTCTGGGGGCTGGATTACGACCCGGACGGCGAGGTCGTCGTCACCGCCGGGGCCACCGAGGCGATCGCGGCGGCGATCCTCGCCCTGTGCGAGCCCGGTGACGAGGTCGTCTGCTTCGAGCCCTACTACGACTCGTACGCCGCGAGCATCGCGCTGGCGCGGGCCGTCCGCCGCCCGGTGACCCTGCGCCCGGGACCCGACGGCCGGTACGCGTTCGACCCCGACCAGCTGCGCGCCGCGTTCGGGCCGCGTACCAGGCTGGTGCTGCTCAACTCCCCGCACAACCCGACCGGCAAGGTGTTCACCCGCGACGAGCTGCGGCTGGTCGCCGACCTGTGCCAGGAGTTCGGCGCGTACGCCGTCACCGACGAGGTCTACGAGCACCTGGTCTTCGACGACGCCGGCTCCCCGCACGTCCCGCTGGCGACCCTGCCCGGCATGCGCGAGCGCACCCTGCGCATCTCCTCGGCCGGCAAGACTTTCTCCTGCACCGGCTGGAAGGTCGGCTGGGCCAGCGGCCCGGCGTCGCTGGTCTCCGCGGTGCTCCGGGTCAAGCAGTTCCTCACCTTCGTCAACGCCGGCCCGCTGCAACCCGCGGTCGCGGTCGCCCTGAACCTGCCCGACACGTACTTCACCGGCTTCACGGCGAGCCTGCAGTCCCAGCGCGACCAGCTGCGCGCCGGCCTCGCCGCCGCCGGCTTCGGCGTCCTCCAGGCTGAAGGCACCTACTTCATCACCACCGACATCCGCCCCCTCGGCGGCACCGACGGCGTCGACTTCTGCCTCGCCCTCCCCGAACGCAGCGGCGTCGTGGCGATCCCCTCCCAGGTCTTCTACGACGACAAGGAAGCCGGCCGCCACCTGATCCGCTTCGCCTTCTGCAAACGCCCCGAAATCCTCGCCGAAGCCGTAACCCGCCTCAAACCCTAACCCCCGCCCTGCCCCACCCCCGCGGCAACGATCTTGCTCGAACTGTGGGTACGACACGCCCGAATGCCGTAAAACGGCAACAGTTCACGCAAGATCATCGTGATCATGGGGCGGGCGGGGCGGGGGTTAGGGGACGAAGGAGAGGAAGAGGAAGACGCCGAAGATGGTCAGGTGGACCATGCCTTGCATCAGGGTGGCGCGGCCGGGGGCGACGGTGAGGGTGGTGACCACGACGGTGATGGCGAGCAGCACCGTCTCCTTCGGGTCGAGGCCGAGCACGAGGGTGTTCTTCAGCCAGATCGAGGCGAGGGCGATGGCGGGGATGGTCAGGCCGATGCTGGCCACCGCCGAACCGAGGGCCAGGTTGAAGCTGGTCTGGATCTTGTTGCGGGAGGCCGCTCGGACCGCCGCCGCGGTTTCCGGCAGGAGCACCAGCAGCGCGATGACGACGCCGACCACGGCCCGGGGGGCGCCCGCGACCGCCACGAAGTGCTCGATGGCCGGGGACTCGACCTTCGCCAGGCCGACCACGGCGACCAGGCAGAGCAGGAGCATGAGCAGGCTGACCACGGCGGTCCTGCGGCCGGGCGGGACGCCGTGGTCGTCGTCGTCGGTCTCCAGCGGCAGGAAGTAGTGGCGGTGCCGGATCGTCTGCACGAAGACGAACGCCCCGTAGAGCAGCAGTGAGGCGATGCCGGCGAAGGCGAGTTGCGGCCCGGAGTAGGTCGGGCCGGGACTGCTGGTGGTGAACGAGGGCAGCACCAGGGCGAGGACCGCGACGGTGGTCAGCGTGGCCAGGGTGGCGGTCACCCCTTCCACGTGGAACTCGACCTCGCGGTGCCGCAGCCCGCCGACGAGCAGGCAGAGTCCGACCACGCCGTTGCACACGATCATGAAGGCCGCGAAGACCGTGTCCCGGGCCAGCGTGGAAGGGCCCTCCGGGGCGGACGACATCAGCATGATGATCAGTCCGACCTCGATGGCGGTGACCGCGACGGCGAGGATGAGCGTGCCGAACGGCTCGCCGACGTGGTGCGCGACGACCTCGGCATGGTGCACGGCGACCACGACGGCGGCGACCAGCGCGATACCGACGATCACCAGGCCCACGCCGCCGACCTTGTGCCCCCAGGCCGCCACGAGCACGATCACGCAGATCGGCGGGATCAGCGCCCACCACGACAGCGCGCGTGCGGCTTTGAGCATGTACCGAGGTTACGCGGACAAACCTCACCTACCGGCCATAATCCCTGCAACAGGACGGTGGCTGTGCCCCGCCCGCGGGCCGGCACTAGATTCTGCGCGTGCTCTCCCGATCTCTCGTGCTGCGACTGACCGCCCTGGCCGCCACGCTCGGACTCGCCGCCTGCGGCAGCACCGCCCCGGGCGCGGCGGGACCGTCCGATCCGGCCTTCGTGCTGCCCTCCGGCACCGCGGCGCCCTCGGCCACCACCGCCGTGAGCCCCAGCGCGGTCGCCTCGGCCTCCCCCACCGCCGGGCCGTGCGGGGTCTTCCCCGCCAGCAGCGTATGGCGCGCCGACGTGTCGAAGCTGCCCGTGCACCGCTCCTCGGGCGCGCTGGTGAACAGCATCGGCGCGACCGCGCACATGCACCCCGACTTCGGCGCGGGCCTGTGGGAGGGCGCGCCGATCGGCATCCCCGTCACGGCCGTCAAGCCCGGCCAGAAGACCGTCAAAGTCAGCTTCGAGTACGCGGGCGAGAGCGACAAGGGCCCCTACCCCGTCCCGGCTGACGCGAAGGTCGAGGGCGGGCGGAGCAGCGACGGCGACCGGCACGTCATCCTGTACGACGCCGCCGCCTGCAAGGTGTACGAGCTGTACGCGGCGTACCCGGCCGGCGCGGGCTGGCGGGCCGGCTCCGGCGCGATCTACGACCTGCGCTCCAACAAGCTGCGCCCGGCGGGCTGGACCTCGGCCGACGCGGCGGGACTGTCCATCTTCGCCGGGCTGGTCCGCTACGAGGAGGTCGCCGCGGGGCGCATCACGCACGCGCTGCGCATCACCGTGCCCCGCTCCCGCAACACCTACGTCTGGCCGGCCCGGCACGCCGCGTCCAGCTCGTCGGATGCGAACCTGCCGCCGATGGGCCTGCGGCTGCGGCTGAAGGCGAGCGTCGACACGTCGAAGCTGCCCAAGCAGGCCCGGGTCATCGCCGAGGCGATGAAGAAGTACGGCGTGATCGTCGCCGACAACGGCTCGCCGTGGTACCTGTCGGGCGCGCCGGACGACCGCTGGTCCAACGACGCGCTGCGCGCGCTGAAGAACCTGCAGGGCGCCGACTTCGAGGCCGTCGACACCGCCGGGCTGATGGCCGACAAGAACTCCGGCGCGGTACGCGGATAACCCGGTCGCGGCGACGGTGCGGGGCTGTCAGACTGCCCCGCCATGGGCAACTCGTACATGTACCCCGTGCTGCGCACCCCCGACCTCGGCGAGGCGTATGCCCTCGCACTGCGGCTGCTGTCGCTGGCGCGACGGGTGGACGAGGCCGACCTGTGGGCGGTGACCGCAGCGTGCGCGCTGCCCCGCTACGCGGCGCTCGCCGAGGCTCAGCTGCGGGAACAGGCCACGCCGTCGCAGCTGGACGCGCTGGTCGGCGCCCTCGCGCCACTGGTCAAGGACCCGGCGCGGCAGCTGTCCGGAGACCTCGGGAGCCTCTCGGTGGGCCAGCTGGACCTCCGCGACGCGGAGCCGCTGCGCCACCTCGCCGACGTGCGTATCCACCTGTTCGCCGAGCACGTGGCGCCCGGCACCGTCGAGGAGGGCTTCCTGGCGGCGATCGGCTCCGACGTGGGCGCCGTCAACTGGGACGTCCGGTGGCCACCGGTGGACGAACTCGACCTCGACGACTGCGTGAAGTACGCCGGGGTGGAGATCACGGTCAACAGCGCCGGGCTGTTCGACGAGACCTACGCGGGCGACCACACCGTGTGGGTTCACACCCGGGAGGACGAGCGAGCGCAGTGGCTGGCCGAGCGGGCCGGTGCGACCGTGCTCGGACCGCGGATGCTCGGCAGGTGACCTTCAGAGGACCGTCGTGGTGACCATGGCGGGCAGGCCGAGGAAGCGGCCCTGGTGGTCGGCGGCGGCCTGCACCGCCGCGGCCCGGTCGGCGTCGAGCGGGGCGTAGACCAGCACCTCGAACGCGACCTCGGCCCGGCCGACGGTGCGTTTCCAGTGCCCGGCGACCTGGCTGTCGATGATCAGCACACCGTTGTAGACGGGACGGTCCCAGCGCTGCCCGCCGCCCACGCCCGCGATGTCGAGCAGGTGCTTGCTCTCCGCATAGCCGACGATGTACTCGTCGTAGCCCTGGAGCAGGTGCGCCACGGGGCCGTCCGCGGTCGGCGGCGGCACCGGCTCCCCGGAGTGCCAGTACGTCAGCCCGTCGACCTCCACGCTGCGCACCCGGTCGCGGACCATGCCCAGGCCGCGGCGGATCTCGGCCTGGGTGAGGCTGGACCACCAGCGGAAGTCCTTCACGGTGGCCGGGCCGTGGCTGCTGAAGTAGCGCAGGGTCAGCTCGGCCAGCGCGGCGTCCGGGTCGAGCACCCGTGCCCGCGGCGCGCGCTCGGCCAGCAGCGCGTACGTGTGCTGCTTGCCCTTCATCGCGCCGCTGCAGATCAGGCCGTTGAGTTCGGCGTTCATCAGGATGTACGCCATCCGGAAGCCCTCGGTGCCGATGCCCGCCGCCTGGACCAGCGCGGTCAGCTCCTTGCGGGTCAGCTGCGTGCCGGTCAGCGCCTCGACCAGCAGCGCGTCGCAGCGGGCGCGCAGCTGCTCGTCGAGGCCGAGCTGCCGGTAGTAGTACGCGTTGAGCTGATGCACCCGCGGGCCGGTCAGCGCCAGCACCCAGCCGATGTCGTCCGGCGTGACGAAGTGCCACGTCGGCCGCAGCACGTGGGTGCGCAGCAGGGCGCCGTCGGCGAAGTCCCGGTGCACCCGGTCCTCCTGGGCGGCGGTGATGCGCTCGCCGAGCGACCAGGTCGCCGGGCCGTAGTCCTGCGACTGCACCGCCCCGAGGCGGCCGACCACGTCACCGGGTGCGGCGTCGACGGGGGCGTGCAGGCCGAGGTTGTGCATCCGCCACGAGGCCAGGGCAAGTGCGTCCATCGCCGCCGATGCTAACCGCGGCGTACGACAGGGTCGCCGAACCGGACCGTTCCCTCGCGCTCCACATGGGCGAGCACGCCGAACGTCAGCTCGTCGGCGGTCGCGACGGCGCGCAGGATCCGCCCGTCGTACGGCAGGTCCTCCTGCGCGTTGTTGACCATCACGCAGCGGGGCATCGGGCGGGTCACCCGCAGCACCACCTCATCGCCGAGTTGCAGCACCTGCCCGAGCCAGCCGCGCTCCAACCGGCCGGACACGGCCGGGACGTCGATCACGAGGTTGGCTCGGAAGCGCCGCGGGTCGACCGGACCGCCCAGCACCGCGCCCAGGTGGCGCAGCGAGGCCGTGGTCAGCACATGCAGCGGACCCTCGTCGAAGTGCGACACGTCCTCCTCGGCGGTCAGCGTCACCGGCTCGCCGACGTGGCTGCTCAGCGCCGCGTGCACCCCGGGATCGTCGCCGCGGACGTGCTTGCCGGACGGGAACCGCAGCACCGGCACCGCGCCGTCATAGCGCGCCGCCAGCTGGAACAACCCGTCCATCTGCCGGAACCGGCGGGTGGACTTGCCGCTGCCGAACCGGCCGTCCGCGCCGCGCACCGCCCAGCGGCGGTCCCCGGTGATCCCGCGCTCCTGCACCACGGCCTCGGTGAGCGACTCGCCGAGCAGCGACTTCACGGGAAAGCGCCGCAGCGCCGCGAGCGTGCCGACCATCATGATCCGATCACGTCGGCAGTATGCCCGATGCGGCCGCGTGCGGCAGGATGACGGGGTGGAGCTGGAGTCCTTTCTGCGTACGGCCGAGGCGCTGCTCGCCGTGCCGTCGACCGCCGACCGCCCCGACCAGCTGCACCGCGCGCTGGACCTCGTCCTCGACACGGTCGGGCCGGGGTTCGCTGTGGAGCGGTTCGAGTCCGCGGGCAAGCCGAGCGCGCTGCTCTACCACGACACGGGCGCGGGCCGCCCGGAGTTCCGGGTGATCCTCAACGGGCACCTGGACGTGGTGCCCGCGACGCCGGACCAGTTCATCCCGCGCCGCGAGGGCGAGCGCCTGTACGCCCGCGGCGCGCAGGACATGAAGATCTCGGCGCTGGTGCTGGCGCACGTGTTCGCCGAGCTCGCGCCGACGCTGCCGTACCCGCTGGCGCTGCAGCTGGTCACCGACGAGGAGATCGGCGGGCGCAACGGCACCCTGCACCAGCTGGAGCAGGGGGTCACCGGGCAGTTCGTGGTCATCGGCGAGTTCAGCGGCCTGGAGATCGTCACCGACTCGAAGGGCATCGCGCAGGCGCGGCTGACCGCGACCGGCCGCGCGGCGCACAGCGCGTACCCGTGGCAGGGCGACAACGCGCTGCTGCGGCTGACGAACGCGGTCGCGGCGCTGCACGCGGCGTACCCGCTGCCGACCGCGGAGGCCTGGGCCACGACGGTGAACCTGGCCCGGCTGGACACCCCGAACACCGCGTTCAACCAGGTCCCGGCGCTGGCCGAGGCCTGGCTGGACATCCGGTTCCCGCCCGGCGAGCCCGGTTTCGACGGGCGCACCGCCGAGCAGATCGCCGCGCACCTGGGCGAGATCTGCGGGCCGGGCGTGACGGTGGCGGTCGAGCACGCCGACGCCCCGCACCACGCCGACCGGGACTCACCCGAGGTGCGAGCGCTGCAGCAGGCGGCGCGGGCGCAGGGCTACCCGGCCGGGTTCCTGCGCAAGCACGGCGCGGCCGACGGGCGCTTCTACTCCCAGCGCGGCATCGACGCGGTGATCTTCGGCATCGGCGGCGCGGGCCTGCACGGCCCCGAGGAGTACGCCGACCTGGCCTCGATCGTGCCGTACCACCGGGCGCTGCACGCGTTCCTCACCGCGATCTGACGGCCGGTGCGCATCGACGGGCCGGTGCTGGAGGAAGATGGCACCGTGACCGACGTACCGATCCGCGATGACATGATCCGCCTGGGCCAGTTCCTGAAGCTCGCCTCCGTGATCGAGACCGGGGGCGAGGCGAAACTGCGCATCGCCGCCGGTGAGGTGACCGTGAACGGCGAGGTCGAGGTGCGCCGCGGCCGCCAGCTGCACCGCGGCGACGTCGTCGGCATCGACGGCGCGCGGCTGCGCGTCGCCTGATCACCGTGTGCCTCAGTCTGCCCGGGTGACCTGGACGCCCGGGCGCGGCCGGGGCGGCACCAGCACCGTCGCCGCGGCGCCGGCCGCCAGGCCCAGGGCCAGCCCGAGCAGCAGGCGCGCACCCGTGGTGTGCAGCAGGAACGCCCCGGGCAGCCGGGACGACAGCGCCGCCGAGGCGGCGGTGACCACGGCGGCGACGGTCCAGAACAGTCCGTGCCGCGCCGGCCGAGCCGGTGCTGTGCCGTGCCAGGCGCGCAGCAGCCGGTGGCGGCCGACATGCAGGGCCAGCGCCGGCGCCGCGAGCGCGCCGCCCACCGTGGACGCCAGGTCCAGCACCGGCGCGGGCTCGGTGACGCGGTCCCAGGCCAGGTGGCTCGCGGCGGCGAGCAGCGCCGACGCCATGCTGACCGCGAGCGCGGGCCGGGTCGCGCCGAGCACGCCGTAGTCGCGCAGCGCCAGCGCGCCGGGTCGGCGGGGCAGGTGTGCGGCGACCACGGGCGCGGCCCGGCGCACCAGCAGCGCCCCGGCCAGCGTCACCGGCAGGCAGAACAGGAACAGACCCGGCCACTGGTGCGACAGCGGGAAGACCGGCAGGCCCGACCCGTCCAGGGCGTACGCGAGGTCGGGTGAGGCCGCGCCGACGGTCAGCGCGACACCGTCGAACCAGCGGGGACGCCACAGCTTCAGCGGCAGTGGCAGCGCGGCGTGCGAGGGGAACGTCAGCGGCACCGCCGCAGGCTAACTCCCCGTCCGCCGTCCCGCCGTCCCGTAAAGGATTTGTGGATCATGGTGGGCCGGGTCAGGATGGCGGGATGAGAATCCGCACCGCCCTGCCCGACGACGCCCCGGACGTGGTCGCCTTACGCGCGATCGTGTACCCGTACCTGGTGCGCGGGGTCGTCTCCACCCGGCAGATGATCGCCGAACCGCCGGCCGGCGACTGGACCGCGTTCGTGGTCGAGGACGGCGGTGAGATCGTCGGCTGGGCCTCGGCGTTCCGGAACGTCACCACGTCCGAGGCCGGATTCGGCGAGATCTCCCTGCTGCACGTGCACCCCGGCCACCGCCGCCGCGGCGCGGGCACGCTGCTGTTCGACACCGCCGCCCGGCACCTGTCCGCGCTCGGCGTGCGGCGGGTGCGCACCTGGGCGCAGGCGGACTCGCTGGACTTCGCCCGCGACCGCGGGTTCACCCCGAGCCGCGACATGCGCTACTCGATGCTGGAGACCCGGCTCGCGCCGCCCCCGCCCGCCGCGCCGGACGGCGTCACCGTGGTGCCGCTGTCGGGGCTGGACGAGCGGGTGCTCTACACGGCGTACGTCGCGGCCAGCTCCGACGAGCCCGGCGACATCCCCTCGGACGCGATCTCGTTCGACGACTGGTGCTACGAGGTGTGGAACAACCTCGGCCTGGACAAGGACGCCAGCGTCGCGGCCCTCGACGGCGGCGACATCGTGGCGTTCACGCTGGTCAAGCGCGACGGCGAGCGGATGTGGTCGGACATGACCGCCACGCTGCCCGAGCACCGCGGCCGCGGCCTGGCCCGGCTGGCCAAGACCGTGGCGCTGCACCGGGCCGCCGCCGGTGGCGTGACGGTCGCGTACACCTCCAACGACGAGTCGAACGCGCCGATGCTCGCCGTCAACGCCCGCCTGGGCTACCAGCCGGTCGCCGCCCAGTGGTCCTGCCTGGGTGAACTTCAGCGTTCGTAGGCACACGACGCGGTCGTGCCGGTGACAGGCACCGGCACGACCGCGTCCCCCCGTTGCGCCGCAGGTCAGTCGTTGTCGTACTCGTCATGCCGGCGCCACCAGAAGCCCTGCTCGTTGCGCCCGAGCGGGGCCCGATCGAGCCACTGGTACATGCCCCACAGCGCGTCCACGCCGCGCTCGTAGGTCGAGTACGTGTGGTAGACGACGCCGTCGTCCAGCACGAACGCGCTCATGCCGGGCCCCTGCTGCCGGTACGTCGGCCAGTCCACGCCCACCGACGCCGAGATCTCCGTCATCATCGGGTGCAGGTCGGTCGCGCCGATCGGGGTCACCTCCATCGCGCGGAAGTTGTACTCGACCGCGCCCGTCCGCCACTCCTGCTCGGTGTGCGTGACGTGGTAGTCGTGGTTGAAGTCGCCGCCGAACGACGACGCCCACGGGAAGCTCCACCCCATGCGCTTCTTGTAGTCCTGGAGTTTCGCCAGCGGGGCCTGCGACACGGCGCACAGGGTCACGTCGTGGTTGGCCAGGTGCACGACCGAGCCGTCGAAGCCGTCCGCGATCGCCGAGCAGGACGGGCAGCCCGCCTGGTAGTCGGGGCCGAACATGAAGTGGTACACGAGCAGCTGCGAGCGCGCCGCGAACAGGTCGGCCAGCGAGGCGTCGCCGTCGTCGGTCGCGAAGCGGTAGTCCTTGTCCACGCGTACCCACGGCAGGTCCTGGCGCTGCCGCGCCACCTCGTCACTGCGCCGGGTCAGCTCCTTCTCCGCGGCCAGCAGCTCCAGCCGGGCCGCGAGCCACTCCTGCCTGGTGCCTGTCTTGTGGTCGATCATCATTGCTCACCTCTTCTGTCGTCAGTGGTGCGAGTGGTGGTGGCCGCCGCCGTCCACCCCGGACGGCGGCGGGTTGATCCCCGGCACGACCGCGGGCGCGGTCACGAGCACCACGCCGAGCGCCACGACCGCCAGTGCCAGCGGCACGTCCACGGCGGCCCGCGCGGGCAGCAGCTTCTGCGCCAGGCACAGCGCGGTGATCACGCACATCCAGCCGATGCTCATCAGCCCGACCGCGACCAGCACGAGCATCAGGCCGGTGCTCGACCCCACGCAGTGCAGGCCGTACGCGAACCCGGAGTGCCCGCTCTCGCCGCAGCGCCGCCGGAAGTGCCGCTTGACCGGCGTCAGCTCGTAGAGGCCTGCCGCGATCACCAGCACCCCGGCGGCGACCGGCCCGTGCGGCCGGTACAGCACGTGGACGCCGACCCCGACGAGCGTCCAGACGGCGAGGTACGCGGCGACGAACAGCACCGCCGCGCCTGTGCCGTCGCGTGCCCGGCGCACGACCGCCGGGACCGCGCCCGGCAGCATCATCGCCGCGATCATCGACGCCCAACCGGCGACGAAGAACCCGATCGGACCGAGCGGGGTCGCCGGGCCCAGGTCCATGCCGTCCATGAGCCGGATCATCAGGACCCAGCCGGACAGCGCGAGCCCGAGCGTCACCGCCGTCACCGCGTACCCGAGTCGCATCGTGCTCCCTCCCCCGTTCAGGCTCCGCCGGGATGCGCCTCCCCTGCGGCCGCTTCCTGCTCCGCCGTTTCGGCGAGGCGTTTGATGGTCGCCAGGCGGCGGTCCCAGTCGGAGGCGAGCGCCGCCATCCACCGGGCCGTCATGGTCAGCGCCGCCGGGCGCACCGCGTACCGCACCTCGCGTCCGGCCCGGCGGCCGGTGACCAGGCCGGCGGCGTCCAGCACGGCGAGGTGCTTGACGATGGCCTGCCGCGAGATGGGAAGGTGCTCGGCGAGCGTCGTCGCGGTCGGCTCGCCCAGCACGGCGAGCAGGTCGAGCAGCTGCCGCCGGGTCGGGTCGGCTAGGGCCGCCAGTACGGCGTCGACCGGCGAGACGTCGCCGTGGTGCTGGTCTGTCACACGGAGGATTCTTCCGCCCGTGCCTTGAGCGCCTCCAGCTCCAGCGGCCAGCCGCCCGAGTTGTCCCGGTGCGCACCGGTGCGCTGCTCCTCGGGCGCGGCCAGCGCCGCGAAGCCGCTCTCCACCACGCGCAGGCGCGTCTTCTTCGCGCCTTCCGCGGTCAGCGTGAACTCGACCAGGGTGCTGTTGTCGTCGCGCAGCTCCTCGCCCGGGAAGGCGCTGGCCCAGCGGTACGCGAGGTAGTGCGGCGGGTCGACCTTCTCCACGCGGACCGGGAAGTCGCCGTGGTGCGGATTCTTCGCGACCATCGACTCCCCCGCCACGGCCACCGTGCCCGGCAGGCTCGCCTTGTCGGCCACCCAGAAGCCGGGCTGGGCGACCAGCGTCCAGACCCGCTCCAGGGACGCCTCGATCAGGGTCTCGCGTTCGATGCGGTCCTCGCTCATGAACAGACTCCTTCAACGCTGTCGATTGTCGTGCAACTCCAGGGTTGCACATCGAGCCGCGACGCGCAACCCCAGGGTTGCGCGTGTCCCTCGATGTCGCCCGTCGCCCCTACACTCCCGGCCATGATCGAACGCCCGACCGCCAAGTGGCGGCAACGCGTGCTGGAGCAGCGGCAGGCCGTCGCCGCGGGCACGCTGTCCCCCGACGACGCCTACGCCGAGCGCCTGTGGCCGCTGGAGTTCACCGACGCGGTCGACGCCGCCCTGGCCGACTACGAGGCCGAGATCGCCGCCCTGCGCCGGCCGTCCGATGACGACCTGTTCGCCGCGGCCGAACGGGTCGTGCTCGCCCTCAACCACGCCGACCGGGAGCACGCCCGCATCGAAACCGGCGAGCGCGAGCAACTCTGCGCCTACATCGAGGACGTCATCACCCACACCGGCATCGACGTTCCCGCCCTCTGCGCCCGCCGAGGCGACGACCGCGAGGCCCTGACCGCCGGCCGCGACTGGTGACCGCTCGATCGCGACGATCTTGCGTGAACCGTGGGGGCGAAACACCCGTAGCGGGCAAACCCGCAACAGTTCGCGCAAGATCGTCGCGATCTTGGGGGCGGGTGCCGGAGCGTGGGAGGGGGGATTTGAGGGGTCTGGTGTTGGTTAGACGATCTGGGTGAAGGTTGCCGGGCCGGGCTCGTCGGGGACCGCCGCGAAGTCGTAGCGGACCAGGTCGGGGCCGAGGGCGAGCAGGGTGACGGAGCTGGAGCCGTAGCGCAGATCGTCGCCGAAGGTGTGCCGCAGGATCAGAGCGCGTGGGTCGGTGCGGTCGATGCCCTCGCCTGCAGCCAGGGCGGGCCAGGCGCCCCAACTGTCAGCCGGGTCCGGTCGCGGGGCGGCGCGTAGCGCTGTCAACAGGTGCGCGGCGCGCGGCTCGGCGGGGTCCTCGCCGCTGTTGACGATCACCGTGTAGCCCGCCGGAAGGGCGGCCTCGGTGCGGGTGTCGCCGTCCCAGCCGAGCATCACCGCCCCGGTGAGGTCGGCGATGATCAGGTAGAACGGGTCGAAGGTGCTCAGGTCGTCGGGAACCGTCAGCCCGGCGGCGGCCAGTAGCGGCAGGTCGCCGCGGGAGCGGCGGCCGTGTTCGGGGGCGAGCCGCCCGCGCCCGTTGAGCACGAACGCGGCCCGGCGGGCGGCCGGATCCACGGCCAGCCAGGTGCCTCCGGCGACCAGGTCGATCCCGCCCAGCAACCCCGGGTGGCGCGGCCAGTGCTCGGCCGGCGGCTCCCACGGACGCATCAGCAGCTCGTCACGTACGGCCAGCACCAGCAGCGGCACCGGCGACGACGGCTCGAAACTGACGGCGACCGTACACATGATCGGCACTATATGCCCGCCGGGCCGACCCCACACCGCGAGCAGGCGAGCGGGCATCACCGGCACCAGCGGGGACCACGGCCACCGCTGGCCGACGTCACACGAGGTCGATGACGGGACGCAGCAGCACCTCGTCGACGTAGGCGTCCTCGGTGTTCATCTCCTCGGCGAACTCGGCGTTGCGGTACGCCGTGGCGAGCGTCGTCCAGCTGAAGAAGTCGCCGGCGCCGCCGCAGATCGCGCTGCCGCCGTCACCGCCGCACAGGATCTCCCGCTGCGCGGTCCACTCGTGGCGATAGGGGTCCTGGCCGATCGCCAGACCCCACAGGTTCGGCCGCCGGTGCGGGCCGTTCGGCAGGTCGTAGGGGTTCTCGGCAGGCGTGTCGTCGCCCCAGCGGAACAGGGTCCGCGCCCCCGCTCCGCAGGCGTACTCCCATTCGTCCGGTGTGGCCGGCCGCAGCCCGAGTGCGATGAGCGCCTGGACGGCCTCGTCGTACGACGTGGGACGCACGAGCCTGGCACCGGCCACCTTCCCGGACCCGTCGAACCGCACCTCCAGGCCGCCGCCGGCGGTGTAGGTCCGGATGCCGCCGCCCGGCCGGGCACCCGAGGAGCCGACCAGATCACGCACACGCTCGTCTTCAGGGCCGAGCTCGATCCGGCAGGCGTCGAGCGCCTCGACCGCGACCAGCGACGCGGGCAGCTCGACGGTGCGTACGGGCGAGGTGTAGCCGTCGAGGTACTCCGCGAGGTCGGGCGCGTTGTACTCGTCGACGGTCTGCGCGTAGTCGGCGGCCTGGGCGGCGGTGGGCGTGAACGCCGCCCCGTCGTAGCCGAGCGTGACCCGGCCACCGGGCACCAGCGCGAACGCCAGGCCCGCCCGGTCGAACAGCGCGGTCCGGTGGACCCGGCCGGCGTACTCGTGCGCGCCGAGGCCGGTCAGACGCAGGCCGTGCGCGTCCGCGATCGCCAGCGCGACGCGGCGCGCCTCATCGTCGTCGAGGTCCATCCAGGCGGCAGCGGTCAGCTCGGCGTAGGTCACGCGGGGATTCTGCCGCCATGATCTCCCGCGCGCAACGATGCCGCCGCGCCATCACTCACAGCGGCGCGAGCCGCCGCGACCACAGCCTCTACATTGGTCGCATGTGGGTCTGGAACGCGCTCGGTTTTCTCGGCGGTGTGCTCGCGGTGGCGCTGACGTCCTACGTCTCCATCACCGTCAACCGCCGCAAGATGGACGCCGACACCCAGGCGCGCTGGGAGGCGGCGCTGTTCGAGAAGAGTTCGCAGCTCGCCGAGGCCGCGCGCAGCCTGCGGCACCACGCGGAGCAGTACGCCGACAGCGGCGACAAGCAGCTGTGCCGGGACCGGATGGATTCGGCGCAGGAGAAACTGCGGGTGGCCGTGGAGCAGCTCCGGCTGGTCGGCGACAGGCGGGTCCAGGTCGCGGCGCGGACCGTGAAGCTCCACGCGTGGGCGGTCTTCCAGCAGGGCGTCGACGGTCGCGACCCCAGGGCGGCGTCCTTTCCGGACACCGAGCCGATCGGCCGGCTCAACGACGCGTTGCAGGAGTTCTACCGTGCCGTGCGCCGGCAGTTGCGAGCACCGGATGCGGAGGACGTGCTGCACGATGACGACCTCGACCGCAGAGCCGAGCGTCCGCAGGCCCCGGCCCAGCGGGCCGAGTCGGCCTGACACCACGCCTCTCAGCGAACGTAGCGCACCAGCCAGTCGCGGGCCAGGACGGCGGCCTGCTGGAGGGTGCCGGGCTCCTGGAACAGGTGGGTGGCGCCGGGGACGATCTCGACGGCGTGCTCGCAGGTGAGCTGCGCGGCGGCGGCTTCGTTGAGTTCGAGCACGGTGTGGTCGAGGCCCCCGACGATGAGCAGGGTCGGGGCGCGTACCTCGGCCAGGTGAGCGCCCGCCAGGTCGGGGCGGCCGCCGCGGGACACCACCGCGGCCACGTCGGCGTTGCCGTTCGAAGCAGCCCATAGCGCGGCGGCCGCGCCGGTGCTGGCCCCGAACAGGCCTACCGGCAGGCCCTTCGCCGCGGGCCGGGTCCGCAGCCACGCGAGCACCTCGCTCAGCCGCCCCGCGAGCAGCCCGATGTCGAACACGTTGCCCCGGTCGTTCTCCTCAGCCTCGTTGAGCAGGTCGAACAGGAGCGTGCCGAGGCCGGCGTCGCGCAGGAGGCGGGCGACGTACTGGTTGCGGGGGCTGTGCCGGCTGCTGCCGCTGCCGTGCACGAACACGACGAGCCCTGCGGCCTGCGGGGGTATGGCCAGATGGGCCGAGAGCGCGGCTCCGTTCACGGGGATGACGACCTCGGCCGCTGTTCCGTTGTCTCCGGACGTCACTTCGTCCACCCCTCCATCCTTGCTCGCCGGACGGCGTGCCGCTCGTCTTGGGAGCAGTTGGGCGCATCTTTACGGGCCTGAAACTTGCACGTAACCTGGGTCACACTTTGCAAGAATTTTCAGTCGCCGCTCCCCCGGCCACCACCCCCGCTCCGGGAAGGAAGACCATGCGTCGCCTATGGAGGTCCGTGCTCGCCGCCGCGCTGGTGGCGGCCGGGTTGTCCCTCGTCTCCCCCACCGCGCCCGCCCAGGCCGGGATCGACACCCAGACCCTGGGCGGCCGCTACTCGGGCAGCAACGTCAACTTCCGGGTGTACTCGTCCCGGGCCACCCGCATCGCGGTCTACGTCTACGCCGCCGCCACCGGCGCCCAGGAGAAGGCGTCCTACCTGCTCACCAAGGGCACCGGGGACGTCTGGGCGGCCACGGTCGGCGTGGCGGCGCTGCAGTCGGCCGGGGTGACCGGCACCGTCTACTACGGCTACCGGGCCTGGGGTCCGAACTGGCCGTACAGCGCGAGCTGGACGAAGGGCTCGACGACCGGGTTCGTCGCCGACGTGGACTCCGCCGGCAACCGGTTCAACCCGAACAAGCTGCTGCTGGACCCGTACGCCCGGGAGATGAGCCACGACACCGCGCTGCCCGACGGCGTCGCGAGCGACTACTCGTCCGGCCCGGCCAAGCGTGCCGTGGACACCGGCCCGATCGCGCCCAAGGGCATGGTGCTGGCCGCGGACAGCACGAGTTTCGGCACCAAGCCGACCCGGGCCTTCAAGGACGACATCGTGTACGAGGTGCACCTACGCGGCCTGACCAAGGCCGACACCTCGATCGCGACCGCCGAGCGGGGCACCTACAAGGCGGCCGGGCAGAAGGCGGCGTACCTGGCCTCGCTCGGCGTCACGGCGGTGGAGTTCCTGCCGCTGCAGGAGACCCAGAACGACGCCAACGACGCCAACCCGAGCAGCACCACCGGTGACAACTACTGGGGGTACATGACGGAGAACTACTTCGCCCCGGACCGGCGCTACTCCTACGACAAGACGGCCGGCGGGCCGACCCGGGAGTTCAAGGCGATGGTGAAGGCGTTCCACGACGCCGGGATCAAGGTGCTGGTCGACGTGGTCTACAACCACACCGCCGAGGGTGGCGCGATCGGCGACAAGAACACGTACAACATCTTCTCCTGGCGCGGGCTGGACAACCCGGCGTACTACTCGCTGACCTCGGACATGCAGGGGTCGATGGACAACACCGGGCTCGGCCACAACTACAACACCCGCAATCCCGCCGCGCAGAACCTGATCGTCGACTCGGTCGCGTACTGGAAGAACACCCTCGGGGTCGACGGCTACCGGTTCGACCTGGCGTCGGTGCTGGGCAACACCTGCCAGCACGGGTGCTTCAGCTACAGCCGCACCGACGCGAACACCGCGCTCAACCGGCTGACCACCGAGATGCCGGCGCGCCCGGCGGGCGGCGGCTCCGGCGTGGACTGGATCGCCGAGCCGTGGGCCATCGGCACCGGCACCTACCAGGTGGGCAACTTCCCGGCGGCGTGGTCGGAGTGGAACGGCGTCTACCGGGACACGCTGCGCCGCGACCAGAACAAGCTGGGCGTCGACGCGGTCACCCCGAGCGACCTGGCCACCCGGTTCGCCGGCTCGTCGGACCTGTACGGCGACGACGGCCGCAGGCCCTGGCATTCGGTCAACTTCATGGTGGCCCACGACGGGTTCACCCAGAAGGACCTGTACTCGTGCAACGGCAAGAACAACGGGCAGGCCTGGCCGTACGGCCCCTCGGACGGGGGCAGCGACGACAACATCTCGTGGGATCAGGGCGGGGTCGCGACCGAGCAGCGCAAGGCGGCCCGCAACGCGTTCGCGTTCCTGATGCTGTCGGGCGGCACGCCGATGATGACCGGCGGCGACGAGACGCTGCGGTCGATCAACTGCAACAACAACCCGTACAACGTCGACTCGTCGGCGAACTGGCTGGACTGGTCGCTGACCACCGACGAGACGAACTTCAAGACGTACACGTCCCGGCTGGCCGCGTTCCGCAAGGCGCACCCGGCGCTGCGGCCGGTGAACTTCTACACCGCGTCCGACGGCAACGCCAACGGCATGGGCCAGCTGGAGTGGTTCACCCCGGCCGGGGTCGCGCCGGACGGGGCCTACTGGGGCAACGCGGGCAACCACGCCCTGGCGTGGCGGATCGACGGCACGGAGTTCGGCGACAGCGCGAGCGCGCTGTACACCGCCTACAACGGCTGGTCGGGCGACGTGGTGTTCACGCTGCCCGCGCCGCCGGCCGGCAAGCAGTGGTACCGGGTCACCGACACGGCCCCGTGGGCCGAGGGCGCGAACCAGGTCGCCGCGCCGGGCGCCGAGGCGGTCATCGGCGGGGCCGGGACGGCGTACACGCTGCGCGGCCGTGCCGTGCTGTTGCTCATCGCGAAGTGACACCTGCCGGGGTCCCGTCCCACCGAGGACGGGACCCCCGGCGGATGTCAGCCGGCCGGGAAGGCGAACGACGCCGTCACCGCCCGGTGGTCGGTGCCCGGGGCGCGTCGCACACCCGCGTCGGTAGCCGTGAGGCCCCGGTAGAGGACCTGGTCGGGGCGCAGCACGGGCAGCCTGGACGGCCAGGTGAGGCCGAAGCCCCAGCCGGCGTCGGCCTGGGCGTCGCGCAGCAGGGCCGACAGCGGGGCGAAGGCGCGGTCCTCGGCCGAGGTGTTGAGGTCGCCGAGGACCAGGACGCGGCTCGCGTCGTCGGCGCGTACCGCGTCGGCGAGGGTCTGGATGTTGCGGTCGCGGCTCGCGGTCTCGTTGAGGCGCGCCGAGCGCAGGTGCACGACGTACACCGCGACGTCGCCCTGCGGCGTCTCGACCACCGCCCGCAGCCCGCGGATCCAGCTCGTCTCGCTGTCGAGGCTGTTCACCCGCGTGATCGGGTGCTTGCTGAGCAGGCCGACCGTGCCCTTGACCGCGTGGTGCGGGTAGGTCTTGCGCAGCCGCCCGGCGGCCGCCGCGATGGCGCCGTCGGCGGACTCCTGCAGCGCGATGAGGTCGGGCCCCTCGGCGGCCAGCGCCTGGACGGTCGCGGCCGGGTCGGGGTTGTCGGCGAAGAGGTTCTGCGAGACGACCCGCAGCTCGGCTGGCCCACCCTGGGGTGGCAGCAGCGCACCGCCGAACTGGGCGGCCCAGACGGCCGCCGGCAGCGCGACGGCGAGCAGCGCCGCCCGAGCGCGTGCCGCCAGCGCGGCGAGCGCCAGCACGGGCACGGCCAGGCCGAGCAGCGGCGTCACGGAGTCCAGCAGGCTGCCCGCGCTGTAGACGTTGGGCACCAGCCGGTGCCCGGCCAGCACCGCCGCCAGCGTGAGTGCGGCCAGGACGACCACGGCGGCAAGCCACGGGTGGCCCGGTCTGCGGGTACGGGGGGCCGCCTTCGCCAGCTGAGTCGTCACTGTCCGTACGCTACCGGCGGGACGCCCCGATTCCCGTTCCTGCCACCGATTCTGCCGTGTGACAAGAATCCGCCCGCGATTAACGGTGCCTTAACACAGCTCCCGGTATGCAGAAGGTGGACAGCGCATCTCGCCGGTCGATCCTCGACCGCGTCCCCGGCAGGCTGTGTGATCACTGAACGTGACCGCCGGTCGGGCATCTGTGACAGTAAGTCCGATAAACCTCATACAGTGGATTTGCCGATTACATAGCATCGGCTGCATGAGGCCCGTGCTCGTCGGCGTCGTCACCGCCCTGGTGCTCTGCGCGGCGATCTACCTGGGCAGCCGGGAGCTGCACAACTTCGACTCCGCCCTGGCCCCGTACGCCATCGCCAGCGTGTTCCTCGCCTTCGGCATCGCCTACCGCTACACGGCGTGGATCTCCTCCCCCGGGGCGCGGCGGCTGTTCAAGAAGGGCTGGGGCGCGGCGCTGTCCTGGCGGAACCTGCGCCGCGCGCCGACCGCGCTGCCCCGCATGATCGCCACCTACCTCGGCTTCCAGAAGTTCCTCGGCGCGCGCTCCCGGGCCCGCTGGGCCGCGCACCAGCTGATCTTCTGGGGCTGCCTGCTGGCGGCGGCGATCACGTTCCCGCTGACCTGGGGCTGGTTCACCTTCACCGCGAACACCGGGGCCGGGCCGCAGTACACCATGAACATCTGGGGCTTGCCGGTGGTCGAGTTCAACGCCCTGTCGCTGCTCGGGTGGGTGCTCTTCCACGGGCTCGACATCGCCGCGGTGCTGGTCATCGCGGGCGCGACGTACTTCCTGATCCGGCGGATGCGCGACCGGGAGGCGAGCACCGGCCAGCGGTTCGGCTACGACCTGGTGCCGCTGCTCGCGCTGATCATCATCTCGGTGACCGGGCTGCTGCTGACGTTCTCCAGCGTCGCGCTGCACGGCGGCGGCTACGAGTTCCTGGCCGTGCTGCACATGGCCGCGGTCGTGCTGACCCTGCTGTACCTGCCCTTCGGCAAGTTCTTCCACATCGCCCAGCGCCCGGCCGCGGTCGGCATGCAGCTGTTCAAGTACACCGAGCACGGGGAGATCCGGCACTGCCGCAACTGCGGCGAGCCGATCGACACCACGGCGTACGTGGACAACCTGCGCGCCACCATGCGCGACCTGAAACTCGACTTCGACGGACTCGCCGAGGTGTGCCCGCGGTGCAAGCGGCTGCGGCGCGGGCAGGCTTACCGCTCGACCGTGAAACCGGGGTTCTGACATGACCGTCCCCCTCGATCCGGACATCACCCCGCCCGGCACCGGGCGGTTCCGCGACGCGGGCGGGCTGCCCGCCGACCGCTGGCGGGCGATCCGGGGCGAGGAGACCCTCGTGCCGACGCACTGCTGCTTCTGCGGCGTGCAGTGCGGCATGTACCTGCGGGTGCACGACGGCAAGGTGTTCGGCGTCGAGCCGCGCGACCACGACATCAACCGGATGCGGCTGTGCCCGAAGGGCCTGAACGCGTACCAGCAGGTCAACCACCCGGACCGGCTGACCGCGCCGCTGTTTCGCAAGAGCCGCGCCGACGACCTGCGGCCGGTGTCCTGGGAGCAGGCGCTGGACGTGACCGCCGAGCAGATCCAGCGCATCCAGGCCGAGCACGGCCGCGACGCGTTCGGCATGCTGGGCGGGGCGAGCCTGTTCACCGAGAAGACGTACCTGGTGGGCAAGTTCGCGCGGGTGGCGCTGCGCACCCGGCACGTGGACTACAACGGCCGGCTGTGCATGGTCAGCGCGGCCGGGGCGAACAAGCTGTCGTTCGGCATCGACCGGGCCGCGAACCCGTTCGCGGACTGCCTGCTCACCGACTGCCTGCTGATCGCCGGCTCCAACGTCGGCGAGTGCTTCCCGGTCATGACGCAGTACCTGTGGGGCGCGCGCGACCGCGGCGCGAAGCTGATCGTGGTCGACCCGCGGGAGACCAGCATCGCGCGTACCGCCGACATCCACGTCGCGCTGCGGCCGGGCACCGACGCCGCGTTCTTCAACGCCGTGCTGCACGTGATCGTGAGCGAGGGCCTCACCGACGAGGCGTTCCTGGCCGAGCACACCACCGGCTGGGACGAGGTGCGGGCGGCGGCGGCCGAGCACCCGCCGGAGCGGGCCGCCGAGATCTGCGGCGTGCCCGAGCAGCAGATCACGCAGGTGGCGCGGATGTTCGCGACCGCGCCGAAGGCGATGGCCTGGCACGCGCGCGGGATCGAGCACCACACCCAGGGCGTGGAGAACTGCCTCACGGTGATCAACCTGTGCGTGGCCACCGGCAACCTCGGCAAGCCGGGAGCCGGCTACGGCACGATCACCGGGCAGGGCAACGGGCAGGGCGGGCGCGAGCACGGCCAGAAGTCGGACATGCTGCCGGGCGGGCGGTCGATCAGCGACCCGGTGCACCGGATGCAGGTCGCGAACATCTGGGGCGTCGACGTCGAGGACCTGCCGCAGGCGGGCACGTCGATGATGGAGATGGTGCACCAGATGAGCCGCGGCGAGATCCGCGGCCTGTTCGGGCTGTGCAACAACCCGTTCGTGTCGCTGCCCAACTACGCCGTGGTCAAGGCGGGGTACGACGCGCTGGAGTTCCACGCCCAGTGCGACTTCTTCCTGTCCGAGACCGCCGCCAACGCACACCTGGTGCTGCCGGTGACCAGCTGGGCCGAGGACGACGGCGTGATGGCCAACGCCGAGGCGCGGGTGGTGCGCCACCGCAAGGCTCAGGAGCCGCTGCCGGGGGTGCGCACCGACACGTGGGTGCTGTGCGAGCTGGCCAGGCGGCTCGGGGTCGGGGACAAGTTCGACTTCGCGGGGTCCGAGCAGGTGTTCGAGGAGCTGCGGATCGCGTCGCGGGGCACGGTCAACGACTACTACGGCATCACGTACGCGCGGCTCGACGAGACCGGCGGCATCGCCTGGCCCTGCCCCGACCTGGACCATCCGGGCACGCCGCGGCTGTTCGAGGGCGGGCGCACGTACCACGCCGACGGCAAGGTCCATCTGCAGGCGGTGCGCTGGCACCCGCCCGCGGACCCGTACGACGACACGTATCCGATGACGCTGACCACGGGCCGGACCGTGGCCCACTTCCTGTCGGGCAACCAGACCCGGCGGCTGGGCGGGCTGGTCGAGCAGACGCCGCGGCCGTGGGTCGAGGTGCACCCGTCGCACGGGTTCAGCAACGGCGACGCGGTCACCGTGGTCACCCGGCGCGGCTCGGCGACATTCCCGGCGCTGGTCACCGAGGCGATCCGGCCCGACACGGTGTTCGTGCCGTACCACTGGCCGTACCCGGTGGCGGCCAACGAGCTGACCATCGACGCGCTCGACCCGCGCTCGAAGATCCCCGAGTACAAGGTGTGCGCGTGCCGGATCGAGGCGGCGACCGCCGTGACGGCGGTGCCCGCGCCGCCGATGCCGCCGGGGCGGGAGTCATACGCCGACGCGCAGCGGGCCCGCGTCGAGCAGTTGCCGCCCACGTCGTCGCAGGGAAGGGGGACGTCTCAGCCATGATGGGACGCACCATCGTCATCGACCCCGGGCGGTGCATCGGCTGCCAGGCCTGCGTGTCGGCGTGCCGGGAGTGCGACTCGCACCGCGGCAAGTCGATGATCCACCTCGACTACCTGGACCAGGGCGGCAGCGTCGCGTCCAGCCCGACGGTGTGCATGCACTGCGAGGACCCGGTCGCGCCGTGCGCGCAGGTGTGCCCGGCCGAGGCCATCCTGGTCACCCCGGACGGGGTGGTGCACGACGCGGACAAGAGCCGCTGCATCGGCTGCGGCAACTGCGTCAACGCCTGCCCGATGGGCGTGCCGAAGATCGACCTGGCGGCGAAACTCCAGTTCAAGTGCAACCTGTGCTACGACCGGACGTCGTACGGGCTGGCCCCGATGTGCGCCACGGTCTGCCCGACCGGGTCGATCTTCTACGGCACCCTCGAAGAGCTGCGCACCGAGCGCCCCGGCGTCGAGGTCGCCAGCACGTTCGACTTCGACGGGTCGATCATCTCCACCGGCGTCGCGATGGTGGTGCCCAGGGGCCGCCCGGTCGACGAGCCGCTGCCCGGCGGGGCCGGCGAGCACGCCCGGGTCACCGGCAGCCCACAACCGGCCGGGCATCTGGAGCCGTCCGCGGACAACGTGCTGGGAGATCCCCTATGACGGTGGACGAAGAGGAGGTCGCGGCGCTGCGGGAACGGATCGCGGCGGACTCGCTGACCAGCCGACGCGACTACCTGCGGCTGGCGGTCACCATGTCCGGTGGGCTGGCGGCGGGCGGTGTCGCCGTCGCGGCGGGGATCTTCCACCGGCATGGGGAGGGTTCCGCCCGCCCGATGCTCGTTGCCGCGCAATTGCGGCCGGGCGACTCGGTGACGTTCAGCTACCCGGGCGAGGAGGACCGGGCCGTCGCGCTGCGGATGGCCGACGGGACGCTGGTCGCGTACTCCTCGATCTGCACGCATCTGGCCTGCGGGGTGCTGTGGCGGGCCGACCGCGGCGAGCAGGGCGAGCTGTACTGCCCCTGCCACGAGGGCGTGTTCGACCCGCGGACCGGCGCGGTCACCGCCGGTCCCCCGCCGCGCCCGTTGCCCCGCGTGCTGCTGGAGGAGCGCGACGGCGGCATCTGGGCCGTGGGCACCCTGGAATCCGGCGAGGAGCAGCCATGACCGACGCGCGATACCCGCAGATCAAACCCACCAGCGGGTACGGCGACCCGCGCATCCGCAGCACCGGCCCGGGACCTGGCGCGGGCGGCGAGACCGACCCGGAACGCTCCTCGATGCTGTCCGGGCGGCTGGCCCTGGTGCTGTCCATCCTGGTCGGCCAGCTGTGGGCGATCGGGGTCGGGCTGAACGCCTGGATGATGGGCAACACCGCGGTCGCCTGGTGGACGGCCGCGTTCGGGGTGGCGTCGTTCCTCGTCGCGCTGTGGGCGTGGCGGCTGGGCGAACGGCGCGACCGGTGAACGCGGCGGCCGAACGGGTGCCCAGAGGCGGCTACGTCAACATGATCCTCGCCGCCCTGGGCTTCCTGCTCACGGCGTGGGCCTGGGGCCTGATCTCGCCCCTGTCCGCGGTGTACAAGCAGCAGCTCGGGCTGTCCTCGGTGCAGCAGTCCGTGCTGGTCGCGGTGCCGGTGCTGGTCGGCTCGCTGGGCCGGATCCCGGTCGGGGCGCTGACCGACCTGCTCGGCGCCCGGGTCATGCTGCCCGCGCTGGCGTTGCTGACCATCGTGCCGGTGCTGCTGCTGACCGTGTCCGGCGACTCGTACCCGGCGATGCTGGCCGTCGGGTTCCTGCTGGGCGTCGGCGGCACCCCCTTCGCGGCGGCGATCCCGCACGGCAACGGCTGGTTCCCGCCCACCAAACGCGGCATGGCGCTCGGCGTCATCGGCATGGGCATGGGCGGCACCGCCATCGCCGCGCTGCTGACCAAGCCGATGCGCGAAATCGGGCCGAACGCGCAGTTCTACCTGTGCGCGGTGGTGCTCGCGGTCTACGGCGTGGTGGCGTGGCTGGTGCTGCGCGATCCGCCGGGGCGTACGGTGCCCGCCGAGCCGTTCGCGCGCCGGTTCACCGACGCCGCCCGCCAGCCGATGACCTGGCCGCTGTCGGCGTTGTACGCGGTCACCTTCGGCGGGTACGTCTCGTTCGCCGTCTACCTGGTCACCTACCTGCAGAGCCAGTACGACCTGGAGCAGGGCGACGCCTCGCTCAAGGCCGCCGGGTTCACGCTGGTCGCGGTGCTGTTCCGGCCGCCCGGCGGCTGGCTGTCGGACCGGATCGGGGCCGCGAAGGTGCTGAGCTTCTGCCTGGCCGTGCTGGCGGTGATGGCGGCCTGGCAGTCGGCCGCCCCGCCGCTGTACCCGTGGGCGACGATCGCGTTCCTGGTCATGGCGGCCATGCTGGGCGCCGGTGCGGGAGCCGTGTTCTCGCTGCTCGCGCAGGTGGTGCCGGGCCCGAAGGTGGGCGCGGTGACCGGCATCGTCGGCGCGATGGGCGGCCTCGGCGGGTTCGTGCCGCCGCTGGTGATGGGCGCCGTCTACGGGGCCACCGGCCACTACACCATTGGCCTGCTGCTGCTGGCCCTGGTGGCGCTGGCCGCGCTCGCCTACTCGTGGACCCAGCGCAACCGCCGGCCGCCGGTGGACGGGGCGGTCCGGGCGACCCCGAAACCGCGATAAAAGCTCCTGAAAGGTGCGTCACGGATACGCTCAGAACACATACCGACGGGTCCGTGCGGTCCATGACGGCCTGATGAGGCCGACACCGCCTCGCTCTCCACCGCGCCAGGGACCCGCCCCTCGCAAGGAGATGGTGACCATGCCCACGGCGACCGACCAGTTCTTCGCCGACCTCGCCCAGCACGGCGACGAGCCGCTGCTGCGGCACAACGAAGGGATCATCCGGTTCGAGATCGGCTCGAAAGGCAAGGCCCAGCGCTGGTACGTCGGCGTCGACCACGGCCGGTTCACGGTGTCCAAGCGCAGCCAGAAGGCCGACTGCGCGGTCATGGCCGACACCGACGTGTTCGAGGACATCGTCACCGGCAAGGACAACGCCTTCGCCGCGCTGCTGCGCGGCGCGCTGGAGGCCGAGGGCGACCTGGAGATGCTGCAGCTGTTCCAGCGCGTCTTCGAGGGCCCGACGCGCACCACCCACCCGGCGGGGAGCGACCATGTCTGAGCAGGTGCGCATCCTCAACGGCAACACCTTCGTCGTCAGCGACGAGCGGGGCGACATCGAGGCGTCCCGCACCGACCCGACCGGGCTGTTCGCCTGGGACACCCGCTTCCTGTCGACCTGGGTGCTCACCGTCGACGGCGAGCGGCTGGGCACCCTGTCCGTGGACGACCTGCAGTACTTCGAGACCAGGTTCTTCCTCGCCCCCGGCGGCGGCACCGTCTACATCGACGCGAAGCTGTCCGTGATGCGCCAGCGCACCGTGACCGAAGGCTTCCGGGAGCGGCTCGCGGTGCTCAACCACGGCGAGCAGGCCGTCGAGCTGACCGTGCGCATGGAGGCGGGCAGCGACTTCTCCGACCTGTTCGACGTCAAGAACGACGAGGGCAAGAAGGGCGAGCTGTACCGCAGCGTCGAGCGCGACCGGCTGGTCTTCGGCTACCGCCGGGACACCTTCCACCGGGCCACCGAGATCACCTCCGAGCCGCGCGGGCAGCTGGACGAGCAGGGCCTCACCTTCAAGATTCGGGTCGAGCCGCAGTCGCACTGGACCTGCGAGCTGAACGTGACGCCGATCCTGATCGGCCGGGGCGGCAAGCGCACCCGGCTCGGCGGCCCCAAAGCGGCCGAGGACATGGGCGAGGACCTCGACCGCTGGCTGGAGGGTGCGCCGACGCTGGAGTGCGAGTGGGGACCGCTGCGCCAGACGTACCGGCGCAGCCTGATCGACCTGGCGGCGCTGCGCTTCTCCCCGCTGACCTCCGGCGGGCGCAGCCTGCCCGCGGCGGGGCTGCCCTGGTTCATGACCATGTTCGGCCGGGACAGCATCTTCACCAGCCTGCAGTCGCTGCCGTTCGTGCCGGAGCTGGCCGCGACGACGCTGCGCGAGCTGGCGGCCCGCCAGGGCAGCCGGTTCGACGACTTCCGCGACGAGGACCCGGGCCGGATCCTGCACGAGATCCGCTACGGCGAGTCGGCGGCGTTCCTGGATCAGCCGCACAGCCCGTACTACGGCAACGCCGACGCCACCGCGCTGTTCGTGGTGCTGCTCGACGAGTACGAGCGCTGGACCGGCGACAAGGCCCTGGTCCGGGAGCTGGAGGTGGAGGCCCGCGCGGCGCTGCGCTGGGTCGACGAGTACGCCGACCTGCTCGGCAACGGCTACGTCTGGTACCAGCGGCGCAACGAGAAGTCGGGCCTGGAGAACCAGTGCTGGAAGGACTCCTGGGACTCCATCTCCTACCGGGACGGCAGCCTGCCCGGGTTCCCGCGCGCCACCTGCGAGCTGCAGGGCTACGCCTACGACGCCCGGATGCGCGGGGCGCGCCTGGCCCGCCTGATCTGGAAGGACCCCGACTACGCGAACATGCTGGAGAAGCAGGCCGCCGACCTCAAGCGCCGGTTCAACAAGGACTACTGGGTCGCCGACGGCGAGTACTACGCGCTGGCCCTCGACGCCGAGGGCAAGCAGGTCGACGTGCTGACCTCGAACATCGGCCACCTGCTGTGGAGCGGCATCGTGCCGGCGTCGCGCGCCCGCGCGATCGCCCGCCACCTGATGGGGCCCCGGCTGTTCTCCGGCTGGGGCGTGCGCACCCTGGCGCTGGGCGAGAAGCGCTACAACCCGATCGGCTACCACGTCGGCACGGTGTGGCCGTTCGACTGCTCGTTCATCGCCTGGGGCCTGCGCCGGTACGGCTTCAAGAAGGAGGCGGCGCAGATCGCGGCCGGCATCCTCGACGCGGCCGAGTACTTCGACGGGCGGCTGCCGGAGGCGTTCGGCGGCTACCCGCGCGAGGCCACCAAGTACCCGGTGCAGTATCCGACGGCGTGCAGCCCGCAGGCCTGGTCGACGGGCGCTCCGCTGCTGCTGCTGCGGACCATGCTGGGGCTGCAGCCGCTGGAGGACAGCCTGGTCGTGGACGCGGCGCTGCCCGCCGGCATCGGGCAGATCGAGCTGCTGGGCATCCCCGGCCGCTGGGGGCGGGTGGACGCGTTCGGCCGCGGCCTGCTGCGCACCGAGCGGCAGGGCCGGATGCGCCCGGAACTCGGCACGGCCGTCAAGCGCCGGGCCCGGGCCGGGGCGAGCGCCTGACCGCCTTGCCGATTCACGCTCACCGCTGCCCGCCGCGTGCCTACGATGCAGGCACGGGCGCGGGGCGGGCGGTCACAACGCTGCTTGGGAGGCAGACCGAATGAGCCAGAAGACCGACAACAAGAGCGGGCTCGAGGAGCTGGGCCCGATCGACTACGTGGTGATCGAGTTTCCGGGCAACCGGATGACCGGTGAGGGCATCCCGCTGCTGCTGGACCTGGTGGATCGCGGCATCATCCGCATCCTCGACCTGGCCTTCATCCGCAAGGACACCGACGGCACGGTCACCGCCGTCGCCGTCGAGGACATGGACGCCATGGGCGCGCGCGAGTTCGCGGTGTTCCAGGGCGCGGCGTCCGGGCTGCTGGACCGCGAGGACCTCAGCGAGGCGGCCAACGCGATCGAGCCCGGCAACTCGGCGGGCGTGATCGTCTACGAGAACACCTGGGCGGCTCCGCTGGCCATGGCCTGGCGGCGCGGCGGGGCGCAGATGGTCGCCAGCGGCCGGATCCCGGTGCAGGCGCTGCTGGCCGCGGTGGAGTCGAACGTTTAGCGGTAACCGGAACGGGGGGATATCGATCATGGGTTTGATCCGAGGAGTGGCGCGCACGGCCGTGATAGCCGGCACCGCGACGGCGGTGTCCAACCGCGTGTCGCGCCGGCAGGCCGGCCGGTGGGCGGCCCAGGAGGACGAGCAGGCGGCGCAGCAGCAGGCATACGCCGATCAGGCGGCCTACCAGCAGCAGATGGCCGCCCAGCAGCAGATGGCGCAGCAGCAGGCGTACCAGCAGCAGATGGCCGCACAGCAGCCGCAGGCGCCGGCCGCTGATCCGATGCAGGCGAAGCTCGCGCAGCTGAAGACCCTCGCCGACCTCAAGGCGCAGGGCATCCTGTCCGACGCCGAGTTCGAGCAGCAGAAGGCCGCGATCCTGGCCGGCTGACGGCCGACCGTCGAAGATCGTCCGACTTGCCAGGCGCCTGGGCGTATCCGTTCTCAGATACGCACACCTGCCGGGCAAGTCGGACGATCATGTGTGCGGTGGGCGGGCGGGCGCGGGCGCAACGCTCCAACTGTCGGCGATCGGGATCGCCGACAGCCCGTGGGCCAGCACGCTCAGCAGCACCGTGGCCATGATGAGGCTGATCGCCAGCTGCGCCGAGGCGCCGGTGAGTTGCTGCACGCCGATCAGCGCGAAGATCACGCTGGGCAGGCCGCGCGGGCCGAGCCAGGACAGCAGCCACACCTCCCGCGGGTAGCGGCGCAGCCCGACCAGGCTCAGCGCGACCGGCAGCATCCGCACGGCGGTCAGGCTCAGCACCGCGTACAGCAGGACGCGCCAGTTCACGAGGTCGGCCAAGGTGTGCGGGATCAGCGAGCCGAAGGCGAACCAGACGCCCGCCGCCAGCAGCGCGACCACGTCGTGCGAGGTCTGCAGGTGCCGCTCGGGCAGGTCCCGGTCGACCGCGCGGACCGCCAGGCCCGCGACGAACGCCGCGACGATGCCGTTGCCGTGCAGCACGTGGGTCGTCTCGAAGACCAGCACCCCGACGGCGAGGTAGGCCAGACGCTCGGCCTTCGCCGCGCTCCACCCCCGGCGGCGGGCCCAGCGCAGCAGCAGACCCGCGCCCCCGCCCGCCGCGACGCCCGCGACCAGCGCGATCAGCAGCTCGACGACGGTGTGGCCGAGCACCGAGCCGGGGCCGCGCTCGGTCCCCGCGGCGGCAGCCGCCGCGGCGAAGAACACCACGAGCGGGGCGGCCAGGCCGTCGTTGAGACCGCTCTCGACCGTCACCGCCGTACGCAGGTCGTGCGGGATGCGCTCGTCGCGTACGAGCATGGTCGCCAGGCTCGCGTCCGTGGCGGTCAGCGCCGCCGCGACCATCGCGATGACCCATACGTTCGCCTGCGGGAACAGCGCCAGGCCGGCGACCAGGCCGGCGAGCACCGTCAGCGGGAACGCCACGAGCAGCAGCCGCAGCGGCAGATGGCCCGCCGACCACAGGCGGCGCAGGCTGATCTCGGTGGCGTCGGTGAACAGGATCAGGGCGAGCGTCAGCTGTAGCACGTGCTGCACGGCCGCCGAGGACACGTCCACCTCGACCATCGGATCGTCGCCGCCGGCCACCAGCAGCCCGGCCAGCAGCAACGCGATGGGAAGGGTGACGCTGTACCGCGCCGCGCGGGCCGACACCGCGGCCCAGGCGATCAGCACCACGGCCAGCGCGATCAGCCCGTACACGCGCACCACACGGCAGGAATGGGTGATTTGTCCGGGAATGTCACCGAATCATTGTGTCACCGAGCCGGGTCTCACCACGGCCTCTGCCGGAGACCGGGCGCCCTCAGGGGCGGGCGACCGGGATCTCCATGGTCACGTCGACCGGGGTCGGGACCTCCGCCGGCGATGGCACGGCAGGCTGGTCCGGCGCGCCGCGGCGGCCGAGGTCCTTGAACCGCAGCGCCGGCTTCTCGACCAGGAACCAGCTCGCCGCCGCGAACGGCACGACCGCCACCACGGTCGCCGCGATGTAGCCGACGACGCCCCACGCCGTGGCCCCGGCCATCGCGAGCAGCTGCTGCAGCGGGAACGCGTAGATGTACACGCCGTAGGAGATGTCGTTGCGCCGCCCGATCCTGTGCAGCGGCAGCCGCCCGCCCAGGTACATGGTGAGGTAGCCCAGCGGCAGCGCGGCGAACGCCTTCACGGTGCCGGTCGCCCACAGCACGCCGAGCACCGCGGTCGCCGCGGCGGCCAGCCACCACACCGACGGGATCACGTCGGCGTACCGCTTGAGCACGGCTCCGGCGAGGAAGAAGCTCCCCAGGCGGAAGCTCATGCTCACGATGCCGGGCACGTCGGCGTCCGTGAACTCGAACGCGGCCGTGCCGGCGGCGAGCACCGCGAACACGGCGAGGGTCACCCAGCGCTCGCGGCGCGCGTACCCGAACGACAGCAGCACGCCGACACCCACGTAGCAGGCGAACTCGTACATCAGCGTCCACAGCGACAGGTTCCAGGTCGCGTCGTAGGGCGCGCCCAGCAGCGTGTGCTGGATCTTCTGCTGGACCTCGACCAGGGTCGCGTTCGCGACCACGTACCGCAGCGCCGACACCGGGTCCCAGGACGCGCCCGCGTCGAAGGCCAGCGACATCGGCGCGAGCAGGAACGCGGTGACCGCCAGCGCCGCCCAGTAGCCCGGGTAGATGCGCACCACCCGGTTCCACAGGAACTGCCGCATGTCCAGCCGCAGCCGGCTGCCGGTGATCAGCCAGCCGGAGATCGCGAAGAACCCGGCCACCGCCCAGCCGCCGATCTCCAGGTCGCCCCACTTGTACGGGTCGCGCCACCCGGCCACCTGCGGCGCGTGGGACACGATCACGGCGGCGGCGAGCAGCAGCCGCAGGGCGTTGAGGGAGTTCTTGCGCGGGTCGATCGCGGCGGACAGTGGCGTCACGGACGCAGACTCTAACGTGCGGCGTCGGGCACACCGCACCCGGCGACGGGAACCCGTCACAGCGCAGGAAGCCGTCCCTGCGCTGTGACGAGTGGACGGCTGCTGCGGCGTCGGCCGCGAGTCAGCCGTAGGTCGGGTGCTGCGGCCAGCCCTCCGGGGAGTCCTCCCAGTCCTGCATACGGCCGTACGGGGCCAGGTCCATGACGCTGTGGGCGAAGACGAGCCGGTCCACGCCGCGCGAGGTGGTGCTGTAGGTGCGGTAGACGTCGTCGCCGTCGCGCAGGAACACGCTGAGCATGAACCCGCCGCCCGCGCCGCAGTCGTCGGAGAACGACGTGCCGTGCGACGACACGAACGGCAGCGTCCAGCCGCGCTCGGCCTTGTACGCCTCGATCTGGGCCAACGGCATGTTGGACACCGTCTTCCAGGTGATGCCGCGGGCTGCGAGCAGAGGCAGCGCGTGCACGGGCACGTTGTCGGTGAACCCGGTGCAGCCGGGGCAGTAGTGCTGGGGCCCACGGTCCATGAACTGGTAGACCACCAGCTCGCCGCGCCCGTCGAACAGGTCGATCAGGCTCTTGTGCCCGTCGGGCGTGTCGAAGACGTACGGCTTGTCGAACCTCACCATGGGCAGGCGGCGGCGCCGGGCGGCCAGCGCGTCCTGGGCACGGGTCAACTCCTTCTCCGCCTTGAGCAGGTCGTCACGCGCCTGCTGCCACTCCTCGGCGCTCACGATCGTCGGTTTGTCCATACCCGTCATACTGCCCGGCCCATCCGACACCTTTGTGCCGGTCAGCCGGCCGGGTCGGGGACGGCCAGGTCGGCGGCGTGGGGCAGTTCGTGGCCGACGGGCACGACCACGACCGGGCAGTTGGCCTTGCCGATGCACTCCTCGCTGACCGAGCCGAGCACCGTGTGCATCAGCCGGCTGGTCCCGTGGCTGCCGAGCACGAGCAGGTCGGCGTCGGCGGCCGCGGCGGCGAGCACGTCGGCGGGCCGGCCCTCGACCACCTCTCCCGCGATCGCGACGCCCTCCCGCTGGAACGAGGGCAGCGCGCCGAGTTCCCGGTCGAGCATGTCGGTGGTGAGGTCGCGGGCCGCCGAACCGATGACGTCGTCGTCGGTCTCGTCCCACCGCCAGGCCGCCACGGCCTGCACGGTGCCGCCGCGGCCGGCCGCCTCGTGCACCGCCCAGCGCAGCGCGCGGCGGCCGCCCTCGGAACCGTCGACCCCGACCACGATCCGGAAGTTCGTCATGCCGCGCCCCCTACCCCTAGACCGGTCGGCGCTAACGCGCCATGGCGTGTCAGTGTGTGAGCCGTACCTTCTCCCGGGTCGCCCGCTGGATGTCACCGGCGGCGACGACCAGCAGCCGGTGGCCTAGGTCGGACAGCGCCCGCGCCACGGCCAGCTCGTCGCCGATCTCGGGGATGTCCCGGTCGTCCGGGTTGAGCTTGGCCCGCCCCACCCCGATCAGCCGGTCGCCGATCTCGTCGTCGAGCATGCGGGCCTCGGCGTAGGTGCGTCCTTCGTCCTCGCCGACGAACACCTCGATGTTCCAGCGCTTCATCACGGTCATTGCGGATGCCCCCCTTCCAGGATGTGCGCGGAGCCCTCCAGCAGTGCCACGACCTCCTCGTCCGAGGTCTGCCGGAAGTCGGCGTAGCGCTCGCCGACGGCCATGAACAGATCGGGGGTCTCCACACAGACCACCTCGTCGGCGACCGTACGCAGCTCGGCGGCGGTGTCCGCGGCGGCCACCGGCACCGCCAGCACCACCCGGGACGCGCCCCGGGCGCGGGCGATCTCGCAGGCGGCGCGGGCGGTGGCCCCGGTCGCGACGCCGTCGTCGACGATCACGACCGTGCGCTCGGCCAGCGACTCGGCGTCGCGCCCGTGCCGGAAGCGCTGCACCCGCCGCTCCAGCTCGGCCCGTTCGGCCTGCTCGACCCGGTCGAGGGCGGCCGGGCTGATCCCGATCGCGTCCAGCACGCCGGGGTTGAGCACCCGTACGCCGTCCTCGCCGATCGCGCCCATGGCCACCTCAGGCTGGGCCGGCACGCCGAGCTTGCGCACCACGAGCACGTCGAGCGGGGCGTTCAGGGCGCGCGCGACCTCCACCGCGACGACGACGCCGCCGCGGGGCAGCCCGAGCACGACGACGTCGGCGTCGTGGAGCCAGGTCAGGCGCTGCGCCAGGCGGTGCCCGGCGTCCGTGCGGTTCTGGAACATGGCGGCACCCTCCCCCACCATCGTCGTCCCCCGGGAGCCGCCGTGACCAGGACTTTCGTTACTCAGACAGTGCTCTGCGGGTGTTCGGCGCGGAATGCGGCGACCGCGGTGGGCAGGGTGTGGAAGATCCGGTCGCGGCCGACGGCCTCGGCCAGCCCGAATGACACCATTTCGTCCATCAGTTCCTGTTTGACGTGCGCCATGCCGAACACGATGCCGCGCTGGGTCAGCTCGTTGCGCAGCTCCTCGACCGCTTCCATCGCGGTGATGTCGACCTCGACGATCGCCTCGGCGTTCAGCACGAACCACTTGACGTCCGGGGCCTGGCCGACCGCGGCCAGCGCCCGCCGCCGCAGGTCCTGGGCGTTGGCGAAGAACAGCGGCGAGTCGTACCGGTAGATCATCAGACCGGGCACGGTGCGCGCCTGCGGATAGTCGTCGACGTCGTGCATGCCGGCCACCCCGGGCACGATGCCCAGCACCGCGTCATGCGGGCGGGCGACCCGGGCCAGCATCTCGGCGACCGACAGCGCCACCGCCGCCAGCACGCCGTAGAGGATGTCGAACAGCAGCACCCCGGCGAACGCGGCCAGCGCCAGCAGCAGCTCGCTGCGCCGGAACGCGGCCAGCTTGCGGAAACCGGGCAGGTCGATCAGGCGCAGCGCGGCGTACACGATGATCGCGCCCAGGGCCGCGGTCGGGAACGCCGACAGCACCGGACTGGCGAACAGCAGCGTGCAGATCACCAGCACCAGCGCGGTCAGCGAGTACACCTGGCTGCGCGCGCCCGCCGCGTCGGCCAGCGCGGTGCGGCTGCCGCTGCTGCTTACCGGGAACCCGCGCAGCACACCCGACCCGAGGTTGGCCACGCCGAGCGCGAGCAGTTCCTGGTCGGCGTCGACCTCCTGGCGGTGCCGCGCGGCGAACGCACGGGCGGTGAGCATGTTGTCGGTGTAACCGACCAGCATCACGCCCACCGCGGGCAGCAGCAGGTCGGCGAAGTCGGTCAGGTCCGGCCACGCCAGCGGCGGCAGCCCGGACGGGATCTTCCCGATGGTCTCGATGCCGTAGTCCTGCAGGCCGAACAGCGCGGTCACCCCGGTGGCCAGCAGCACCGCCAGCAGCGGGCCGGGCAGCTTCGGGAACTGCCGCTGCACCACGTAGAGGAAGGCCAGCACGAGCGCGCCGAGCACGACCGTGGCCAGGTGGATCTGACCCATGCCCTTGATGAACGCCCACACCTCGCCGAGCAGCGTGCCGCCGTCGACCGGGACACCGGTCAGCCGCTCCAGCTGACCGATGATCATGATGATGGCGACGCCCGCCATGTAGCCGACGAGGATCGGCTTGGACAGCAGGTCGGCCACGAAACCGAGCCGGATCGCCCAGCAGACCAGGCACAGCAGGCCGACGATGACCGCGAGGCCCGCCGCCAGGGCCGCGTACCGGCCGGGGTCGCCCGCCGCGAGCGGGGCGATGACGGTGGCGGTCATCAGCGCGGTGGTGGACTCGGGCCCGACCGACAGCTGCCGCGACGAGCCGAGCAGGGCGTACAGCGCCAGCGCGGGCAGGGCCGCCCAGAGACCGGCCACGGGCGGCAGGCCGGCCAGGCCGGAGTACGCCATCACCTGCGGGATGAGGTACGCCGCGACCGTCGCCCCGGCCAGCACGTCCCCGCGCAGCCAGCCGCGGTCGTACGCCCGCAACGTCACCACACCGGGCGCCTGCGGAATCCATCGTGGTCTGTCGGCCATGGTCACTTTTACCGCATGGCACCTCGCCGCGAAACCCCGCCGCCGGGACCCGGACATGATCGGCTACGGTCGGGCGGTCCTACGACGACGGAGGTGCCCGGTGGGCGGCCGGTCCTACATGCTCGCGACCCGGATGCCGATGTCGCGCGACGGCTTCGACACGTGGCTGTCCACGCCACTGCCGGACCTCGGCGTTCTCGCGAACCCGGACCAGATGTGGCGCGGCTGGGCGGCTGATGATGTGACACCCGACTGGGAGCTGACCGCGATCGCGGACTCACCGGCCGCGGTAGCGACCTACCGCGCGAACCGGACCCGCACCCCGCTGGAGCTGCTCACGGCACGGGCCGCCGCCGGTTTCACACTCGCCCGCCACCACCGGGACGCGCTGGAGATCTACCTGTACGACTACCACGCCGACCACTACGGCGCGCAGACCGACCTGCTCATGCTCGCCGGGGCGGGACGGTTCGCCGACGGCGGCGCCGAGGTCCCGGTCCTGTACTGGGGCGGCGACGTCTATCCGGGCCTGCCGTCCGACGACGGATCGGTGCTGTCGGTGCTGCTGGTCGGTCGCACGGCGGCGCGGTTCACCGCAGCGTACCCGTTCGCGGCGCTGGTCGAGGGGCTGCGCCCGGTGGAGGAGGCATTCCTCGGGGCGGTCGTCGACCGGGACGGCGACGATCCCGGCTGGGACGCCACTGACGTGCTCGACCCGGCAGTCGCCGCCCGGGTGCGACGCTGACTGCCTGCCACCTCCTGGGTGTCGCACGTCGGTTCCGACAGCGATATCGTCGCTCACCGCCCGTGTGCACGGTGATCAGAGCGCCGCGGCGGCTGGGCGCGAGAGGTGGGTCACACGGATGGCAAGCATTTCGGGACTGCACCAGCCGTGGGCACCACGCCCAGGCGCCGACGCCGTGTTCGCCAGCGCACTCGCCATCGCGGAGTTCGCACTCCGGGCCGAGACGCTCCTTCCCGCCCATCGCGACGAGCTACTCAGCATCGCGATCTGGAAATGGACCGAGCGCGACGGCAAATGGCGCACCCGCTTCCGCAGCTCCGGTGCGCTCAGCCTCGGTCCGGGCTGGCACAGGCACGTCAACCACGAGCACGTCACCCCCCGACTCGCCCTTCGCCGGGCGATGCTGCAGGAGCCTCATCGCACCGGGGAAATTCTCAGGAGTGCGCAGGCATGTGTCGTCACCCGGGAGGAGCACTGCCGCCTGAACGCGGTCGGCGAGGAACTCCAAGGATGGGAACGCTACCGGGCGGCTCAGGTCGGCGTGTACGACATGGCCACCGGAAGCCTCATGATCTGGAATGACGACGCCGGCGGCGTACCCGCACGGCCGTGACGTCATGGTCCCGACCGCATTTGCTCTGCACCCAAAAGCTTGCTCTGCACCCACGGGCGCAACTCCGCAAGTGCCGTAAACCGTCGGCGGCTGCAGAACCGCGTGCACTGTTGCGCCGGCGGGTGCAGAGCAAGGCAATGGGTGCAGAGCAAGGCAATGGGTGCAGAGCAAATGCGCTGACCGTGGTCACCCACCGCTGGCAGTTTCGCCGTCGGCCCCCAGACCGTTCTGCTCACGCGGGCCGGGTTCGTCGGCGGTGCTGAGGCCCTCGGACAGCAGCGGGACGGCGCCGATCCCGGCCGGGATTCTCCTGCGTGCTCGACCTCGCGACCGCCATACACCCTGGCCGCTGGTCACCCCGCGGCGCGGGTGGGACCACGCCTGTGATCGAGTCGGTTCATGACCAGATCTGCCGAGGAGATCCGCGCGCGCTTGCACCTCCAGGTCAACGCGGCGCTGCGCCGGCCGGGCATGTTCGGCGGCGAAGCCGCCCTGTACGTGCTCCTCGACGCGCTCGCATACGCCGACGGGCTCGATGCCGACTGGCGACGCGAACTCGCGGATCTGCGCGAACGCTGGATGTTCCTGCCCACGGGCGCGCTCGGCACGGCCAAGCTGGTGCTCCCGGAGAGCCCTCGGCCCGACGACGCGATGGCGTCGCTGTACGCCGAGTTCGCCCACCGCGTCGGCTGGCTGGACGTCGACCGGCGGCTGACCAGGGCCGAGCACGGCGCGCTGCTGTCCCGGCTGCCGGAGTGGTGCGCGGCCGACCGGACGGTGTCGGACGCGGAAGGCACGTTCGGTCCGCCGTCGGTGGTCTTCGGGGGCGGCAACCCGCGCTGGCCGATGACCCTCGTCTACGCGTCCAGGCCTGACCGGCCGCTGGTCTGCATGCACCACTGGAACGAGATCGTCGGGCCGGAGCTGCGGACAGTGTACCCGGAACCGGTTCTGCTGGCCGCCCACGTCGGTGGACGCCCGTTCGACACCGCGTTTCTGCGCACCCCGGAAGGACGCCGCCGCCGACCGGAGGAGCCGGACGACGCCGACGAGCCGCTGCACGCCGCGCCGTAGCAAATCGGATGATCGAGGACGGTCAGCGACGCGTCAAGCGGGCGTCAGCCGCCGCCGCGGGGGACGACCAGGACCGGGCAGTGGGCATGGTGCAGGACCTGGTGGCTGACCGAGCCGAGCAGCAGGCCGGTGAAGCCGCCGCGGCCGTGCGCGCCGACCACCACGAGCTGGGCCTGCTTGCTGAGGTCCACCAGCACCTTGGCCGGCTTGCCGCGCAGCAGGTGCTCGCGCACCAGCACGTCGGGATGGTTCTTGCGCTGCTCGGCCAGGGCCTCCTCCAACTGGTGGCCCTCCTCCTCGGCGACCGTGGCGCTGTCGTGCTTGTGGTCGTGGTGCTCGCCGTGGGCGTGCCCGCTGGCGCGGGTCCAGGTGTGCACCGCCGTCAGTTCTGTCTTGCGCATCTCGGCCTGGGCGAACGCGGCCTCGACGGTCGGGGCCGAGTCGGGTGAGCCGTCCGCGCCGACGACGACGGGCCCGCTGTCGCGCTCCTCGCCGCGCACGACCAGCACCGGGGTGCGCCCGTGCGCGGTGCACTGCACCGCCACCGAGCCGACCAGCAGGCCGGTGAAGCCGCCGAGGCCGCGGTCGCCGATGACGAGCAGCTCGGCGTCGCGGGCGGCGCGCAGCAGCACCGGCGACGGCGCGCCGGTGACCAGGTCGGTGAGCACGGACACGGACGGGTCGGTCTGGGCCGCGGCGGCGGCGGCTTCGGCGAGCAGGCGTTCGGCGTCGTGGCGCAGGCCGCCCTCGTGCGGACCGGCTTCGGACGGGCCCATCTTGACGTGCATGAGCGGCCAGATGAAGGCGTGCACGATACGCAGCGGCAGGTGGCGCCAGGCGGCTTCGCGGGTGGCGAGGCGCACCGCGGTCAGCGACGACGCCGAGCCGTCGACGCCGACCACGACGGGGCGGGCGCCGCCGTCCTCGGTGTTCATCGCCGGACCGGCGCCCGCGTCGAGGCTGTTCATCGGCTCAGGCCCGCCCCGGCCAGGTCCAGTCGGTGATGTCGGGGGCGTCCTGGCCGTAGGCGCGGGTGTGGTCGCGGGCGCGCTGGCGGGCGTCGGTCATGTACTGGCGCAGCCCGGCCGCGGTGACGCCGAGCCCCGGCACCCGGTCGATGACGTCGATGACGAGCCGGAACCGGTCCAGGTCGTTGAGCATCACCATGTCGAACGGGGTGGTGGTGGTGCCCTCCTCCTTGTACCCGCGCACGTGCATGTTGCGGTGGTTGGCGCGTTTGTAGGTGAGCCGGTGGATGAGGCTCGGGTAGCCGTGGTAGGCGAACACGACCGGCCGGTCGGTGGTGAAGATGGCGTCGAACTGCGGGTCGGGCAGGCCGTGCGGGTGCTCGGTGTCGGGCTGCAGCCGCATCAGGTCGACCACGTTGACCACGCGCACCCGCAGCGTCGGCAGGTAGCGCTGGAGCAGGTCGACGGCGGCCATGGTCTCCAGCGTCGGCACGTCGCCGGCGCAGGCCATCACCACGTCCGGCACGCCCCCGGCGTCGTTGCCGGCCCAGGCCCAGATGCCCAGGCCGCGCCGGCAGTGCAGGGCCGCGTCGGTCATGTTCAGCCAGGACGCCTGCGGCTGCTTTCCGGCCACCACGACGTTGACGTAGTCGCGGCTGCGCAGGCAGTGGTCCATCGTGGACAGCAGCGTGTTCGCGTCCGGCGGCAGGTAGATCCGGGTGATCTCGGCCTTCTTGTTGACCATGTGGTCGATGAAGCCCGGGTCCTGGTGCGAGAAGCCGTTGTGGTCCTGCCGCCAGACGTGGCTGGACAGCAGGTAGGTCAGCGACGCGACGGGCCGCCGCCACTCGATGCCGCGGGTCACCTTCAGCCACTTCGCATGCTGGTTGACCATCGAGTCGACGACGTGGATGAACGCCTCGTAGCTGGTCAGCAGGCCGTGCCGGCCGGTGAGCAGGTAGCCCTCCAGCAGGCCCTGGCACAGGTGCTCGGACAGCACCTCGATGACCCGGCCGGTCGGGGCGAGGTGGTCGTCGCCGTCGAAGATGCGCGCGTCGAACTCGCGGTCGGTCACCTCGAACACCGCGCCGAGCCGGTTGGAGTTGACCTCGTCGGGGCCGAACAGCCGGAACCGGTCGGGGTTGGACCGGATCACGTCGCGCAGCCAGACGCCGAGCACGCGGGTCGCCTCGGCCTGCGGGACGCCGGGCTGGGGCACGTCGACGGCGTACCCGCGGATGTCGGGCAGGACCAGGTCGCGCAGCAGCAGGCCGCCGTTGGTGTGCGGGTTGGCGCTCATCCGCCGCGAGCCGCGCGGGGCCAGCGGCGCGAGGAAGCCCATCGGCGCGCCGGTCGCGTCGAACAGCTCCTCCGGCCGGTACGAGCGCATCCACTGCTCCAGCGCGGCCAGGTGCGCGGGGTTGTCCCGCACGCCGGACAGCGGCACCTGGTGCGCCCGGAAGGTGCCCTCGACGGGCACGCCGTCGACGATCCTCGGGCCGGTCCAGCCCTTCGGGGTGCGCAGCACGATCATCGGCCAGCGCGGCCGCTGCCCGTCGGCGCCCTGGCGGGCCTGGGACTGGATGGCGGCGATCTCGTCGAGGGCGAGGTCGAGGGCGTACGCCAGCTCGTGGTGCACCCGCACCGGGTCGCTGCCGGACACCAGGATCGGGTGGTAGCCGAACCCGTGCAGCATCGACATCAGGTCGGCCTCGGGGATGCGGGCCAGCACCGTCGGGTTGGCGATCTTGTATCCGTTGAGGTGCAGGATCGGCAGCACCGCGCCGTCGCTGACCGGGTTGAGGAACGTGTTGGCCAGCCAGCTGCACGCCAGCGGCCCGGTCTCGGCCTCGCCGTCGCCGATCACGCAGGCGACGAGCAGCCCGGGGTTGTCCAGCGCCGCGCCGTACGCGTGCATCAGGGAGTAGCCCAGCTCGCCGCCCTCGTGGATCGAGCCGGGCACCTCCGCGGCCACGTGGCTGGGGATGCCGCCGGGGAACGAGAACTGGCGGAACAGCCGTCCCATGCCGAACTCGCTGCGGTCCACGCTCGGGTAGAGCTCGCTGTAGGTGCCTTCGAGCCAGGTGTTCGCCACGATCGCGGGGCCGCCGTGGCCCGGTCCGCAGATGAAGATCGCGTCGAGGTCCCGGTTGGTGATGGTCCGGTTGAGGTGCGCCCACAGCATGTTCAGGCCCGGGCTGGTCCCCCAGTGGCCGAGCAGCCGGGGCTTGATGTGCTCGGGGCGCAGCGGCTCGCGCAGCAGCGGGTTGGCCATCAGGTAGATCTGGCCCACGGTCAGGTAGTTGGCCGCCCGCCACCAGGCGTCGAGCCTGCTCAGATCGTCGTCACGCAGATGCGTCACACCGGCGGTGTGCCCGGCGCCCGGTCGCTCTGTCACCGTCATGTGCCGATCCTCGCGCGCCGCGAGCCGCCGTGCAGGCATATTGTCCGCTTTCCCGACACGTCTTCGCAGCTCAGCCGCCGAGCTCGGCGCGAGTGACCGGGACCGCCGCCGGGCGGCCGAACTATGCGCATTCGCCCTGATCTGCCCGCCTGGCTGCTATAGCGTGGCCTGAAGTGCGGGAAGAGGAGGAGCGATGGTGGCTTCCCATCTGCCGGACGCCGTGCAGGGACCGGGCCGGGTCGACGTGGTGCTCAACGTCAACGGCGCCACCCACGTGGTGCGCATCGAGCCGCGGGTCAGCCTGCTGGACTGCCTGCGCGACCACATGAACCTGACCGGCGCCAAGAAAGGCTGCAACCAGGGCGCATGCGGCGCGTGCACGGTGTGGGTCGACAAGCGGCGCGTGGTGGCCTGCCTGACCCTGGCCATCGCCTGCGAGGGCAGGGAGGTCACGACCATCGAGGGCATGACCGAGAACGGCAGCCTGCACGCCATGCAGAAGGCGTTCCTGTCCGAGGACGCGTTCCAGTGCGGCTACTGCACCCCGGGGCAGATCATGTCAGCGGTGGCGCTGCTGGCCGAGGGGCACGCCGGCTCCGACGCCGAGATCAGCGAGTGGATGAGCGGCAACATCTGCCGCTGCGCGGCGTACCCGAACATCCGCACGGCGATCCGCGACGTGCGCGACGGCGTGGGAGGAGTCGGCCGTGCGACCGGTTAGCTACTCGCGCGTGACGGACGTGGCGACCGCCATCGCCACCGTCGCCGCCGACCCGACCAGCGCGTACCTGGCCGGCGGCACCACGAAGGTCGACATGCTGCGCATCTACGCCGAGCCGTCGCAGCGCCTGGTCGACATCAACGACCTGCCGATCGACCACATCGAGGTGCAGCCCGACGGCGCGGTGCGCCTGGGCGGCCTGGCCCGGATGAACGACGTCGCGCTGGCCCCGGTCGTGGTGGACCGCTTCCCGATGCTGTCCGAGGCGCTGCTGCTGGGCGCGTCGGCGCAGCTGCGCAACATGGCCTCGATGGGCGGCAACATGCTGCAGCGGGTGCGCTGCTCGTACTTCCGCGACGCCGAGGCGATCTGCAACAAGCGCGAGCCGGGCACCGGGTGCAGCGCGATCGCCGGGGTCAACCGCGGGCACGCCGTGCTGGGCACCAGCCCGCACTGCATCGCCACCCACCCGTCCGATGCCGCGGTGGCGCTGGTCGCGCTCGACGCGATGATCCACTATCAGAACAGCGGCGGCCACCACGCCGTCGCGATCGACGACTTCTTCCTGCTGCCCGGGGACACCCCCGAGCGCGAGCACCCGCTCAACCACGGCGACCTGATCACCGCGATCGAGGTCCCGGCGCTGCCGGCCGCCCGCAACTCGCTCTACCTGAAGGTCCGCGACCGGGAGTCGTACGAGTTCGCGCTCGCCTCGGCGGCCTGCGCGCTCACGGTCACCGACGGCACGGTGAGCGAGGTGCGGCTGGCGCTGGGCGGGGTGGCCACCAAGCCGTGGCGGGCCCGCAAGGCCGAGCACGTGCTGCGCGGCGCGCCCGCGACCCGGGAGACGTTCACGCGGGCCGCGGAGGCGGAGCTGGCCGACGCGGTGCCGCAGACCATGAACGCCTTCAAGATCGAGCTGGCGCGGCGCACGATCGTCCGGGCGCTGGAGACCCTCACCGCGCGAGGAGGAGCCGTATGAGCACCGCGATCGGGCGTCCGCTGGACCGGGTCGACGGGCCCGCGAAGGTCACCGGCGCGGGCCGCTACTCGGCCGAGATCGCGCTGCCCGGCCTGGCGCACGCCGTGCTGGTCACCTCCCGGGTGCCCAGCGGCCGGGTGGAGCTGCTCGACACCTACGACGCCGAGCGGGCCGAGGGTGTGCTCGCCGTGCTGCACCACCTGAACCTGCCCAAGGGCGGCTCGGTGCCGCCGCTGCTGCCGTCGCTGTTCGGCGGGCCCGCGTCCGGGCAGACGTTCTTCCCGATGCAGGACGAGGTCATCCACTACGCCGGGCAGCACCTGGCCATGGTCGTCGCCGAGACCCTCGACCAGGCCGAGCACGCGGCCCGGCTGGTGCGGGTGACCTACCAGGAGACGGCCTCGATCACCACCGTCGAGCAGGGACGCGACCGGGCATACGAGCCGGAGAAGATCTTCGCCGGCTTCATGCCCGGCCGGACGACCCGCGGGGACGCGGCGGCGGCCCTCGACCGCGCGCAGGTGACCGTGGAGAACACGTACCACTGCGCGGCCAACCACCACAACCCGATCGAGTGCTCGGCGACCACGGCGGTGTGGGAGGGCGACCGGCTCACCCTGTACGACGGAACCCAGGGTCCCAACGCGACCCTGCACACCGTCGCCGAGCTGCTCAACGTGATGCCCTCGCACATCCGGGTGGTCACCAACCACGTCGGCGGCAGCTTCGGCTGCAAGGCGATGATCTGGGACCATCCCGCGCTGGCCGCGCTCGCCGCGCGGGCCGTGCACCGGCCGGTGCGCCTGGCGCTGTCCCGCGAGCAGATGTTCAGCTCCGTCGGGCACCGCGAGGAGCAGGAGCAGCGGCTGACGCTGGGCGCCGACCGCGACGGGCGGCTGACCGCGATCCGCCACCACAAGCTGTCCCCCACCTCGCACTTCGACGACTGGGCCGAGCCGTCGCTGGGTGTGGCGTCGCAGATGTACGCCTGCCCGAACTACGAGGGCGTCTACCACCTGATCAAAGCGAACACGATGACGCCGACGTTCACCCGCTGCCCGGGTGAGGCGTCGGGCATGTTCGTCATGGAGACGGCCATGGACGAGCTGGCCGAGAAGCTCGACCTCGACCCCCTGGAACTGCGGCTGCGCAACTACGCCGAGAACGAGCCGACGACCGGGCACCCCTGGTCCAGCAAGGGCCTGCGCGACTGCTACCGGCGCGGCGCGGAGCTGGCCCGCTGGTCCGAACGCGACCCGCGGCCCGGCACCGTGCGGGACGGGAACTGGCTGCTCGGCTGGGGCATGGCCAGCTCCGCGTACCCGGTGACGCCACCCGGCGGGCCGCAGCGGGCCCGTGCCCGGATCTTCGCCGACGGCAGTGCGGTGGTGCAGTCCAGCTTCGCCGACTTCGGCACCGGCTCGGCGACCGCGATGACCCAGGTCGCCGCCGACGGCCTGGGCCTGCCGCTGGAGCGGGTACGCGTCCAGTACGGCGACAGCGACCTGCCCAACACCGCCGCCGCCGTCGGCTCGGCGGGCGCCGGCATGGTCAGCGCCGCCGTGCACATCGCCGCGACCGCGCTGCGCGACCAGCTGATAGCCCAGGCCGTCGCCGACGAGCGCTCGCCGCTGCACGGCGCCGACCCGAGGCAGGTCGTGGTCGGCGACGGCCGGATGGCGCTGCGCGACCGCCCCGGCACCGGTGAGACGTACGCCGAGCTGCTGCAGCGCTCGTTCATGGCCGACGCGGAGGCGCTGGGCACGTGGAACCCGCCCGGCATGGAGACCCGTGCCGCCTCGATGACGTTCGGCGCGCAGTTCGCGCAGGTGGCCGTCGACCCCGAGCTCGGCCTGTGCCGGGTACGGCAGCTGATCGGTGTGTTCGACCCGGGCCGGGTGCTCAACCGCAAGACCGCGCACAGCCAGCTGATGGGCGGCATGCTGTGGGGCATGAGCCACGCCCTGCTGGAGGGCACGATCATGGGCCCGGACGGCCGCTGGGCCAACGCCAGCCTCGGCGAGTACCTGGTCCCGGTCAACGCCGACGCGCCCGACGTGCTGATCGAGACGATCGAGACCACGGACACCGTGGTGAACCCGCTGGGCGTCAAGGGCGTCGGCGAGGTCGGCATGGTCGGCACCGCCGCCGCGATCGCCAACGCGATCTGGCACGCCACCGGCCGCCGGCACCACAAGCTGCCCATCACCGTCGAAGACCTGCTGTAGCCGAGGGCCGCGCGTGACCGAACCCGCTCCCGTACCCGACGACGAACCCGTCTCGGTGCTGTTCACCTGGGCGGTCATGCCCGGCCGGGAGCCCGACTTCGAACGCTGGCTGGAGGAGGTCAACGCGGCGTCCTCGCGCTTTCCCGGCCACCAGGGCGTGACCTGGCTGCGCCCGCAGCACACCGCACCGGGCGACAAGGCGGTCTACCACTGCGTGCTGCGCTTCCGCAACGGCCGGGACCTGAGCCGGTGGCTGACCTCGCCGGAACGCCAGGTGGTGGTGCGCCATCTCGCGGGCATCGCCGAGGAGGCCGAGCCGCGGGAGACCACCACCGGCATGGAGACCTGGTTCAGCCTGCCCGGCCGCCCGGTGCTGCCCCCGCCGCGGTGGAAGATGACGATCGTGTCGTTTCTCGGGGTGTACCCGTGCGTGCTGCTCTTCCAGGTGCTCGGCGCGGAGCACCTGAGCGAGCTGCCGCTGCCGCCGGTGGTGCGCGCCGCGATCCTGCCGATGCTGCTCGCGCCGATCCTGACCTACCTGGTAATGCCCTGGCTGAGCCAGGCCCTGCGCGGCTTCCTGTACGACCGCCGCTGACGCGCGACCCGGCCCGGCATGATCGACGTTGGCCTATCCCGTCGACTACGGCTGTGGAATTTTCGTTGAGATAGGCCAACGTCGACGTGCGTAGGCCGTCGAGCCCCGCCGGCGCCGTTTGGACGGACTGCGCGGCGGCGCGGATGCGCCTTATCCTGTCCCGCGACACGGGGGCGGTCGCATCATGGCGATTGCCGCGTCCCCATCGGAGCCACGGGTGCAGCGCACCCCGATAGCGGAGGCGAGCACATGAACAGGCGACCAGGGCAGCACCGGCGCACGACGATCACCGGAGGGCTGCTCTCGGTGCTGGTGGCCGTGCTGGCGGGCTGCGGCTCTCCGCCGCCCGGCGCTATGACGCCGTCGGCCGGGCCCAACCCCGCGCCCTCGGTCGCGCCGTCGCGGGCGACCCTCGGCGAGACACCGCAGCGGCTGGCGGGCGGCTGGCAGGTCATCGCCGCCGGCGACCGGCTGCTCGACCGGGCCCGCAACGCGTACGTGGCGGCGAACCTGCCGAAGGAGGCCGTGCTCGACCCCACCGGCCGGCGGCACGCGATCGGCGGCGGCAAGCTGAACGTCGTCATGATCGCCGGCGGCAAGACGCTCACGGTGGAGCGGTCCATGATGCTCGGCTTCAGCCGCGGACTCGACCCCTGGTCGCCCGACGGCAACCGGCTCGTCGCCACGATCAACCGCAAGGACCCGTTCGCGATCGGTTTCGCCGTGCTCGACGTGACGACCGGCAAGGTCGCCGAGCACTGGATCGACCGCACCAAGTACGAGTGCAGCTCCTGCTCGTTCGTCTTCACCCGGGACGGCAAGGAGGTCGCGATGCCGCTCGCGGACCGCTCCCAGGGCGAGGCGGCCGAACTCGTGCGGAGCCTGCAGCTGTTCGACGCCCGGACGGGCAAGCCGACCCGGTCGCTGCCGGTCAAGGCGATGCCGCAGAGCCCGTTCGCCTGGTCGCCGGACGGCAGCCGGGTCGTCGCCCGCCCCGACCAGATCAAGGAGGAGGACATGCAGCTGATCGACACCGCCACCGGCGAGGCGAAGCCGTTCCCGTACACGGCGGTCTGGGCGACGGCCGACGAGCTGCTGGCCAAGTTCGACGACGGTGTGCTGACGCTGCGTCCCGACGGGACGGTCATCGCCGACGCGAGCCTGGCCACCCCGCTGCGCGGCCCGCTCGTGCTCGGACCCCCCGCGGCCTGACCGTCGTCACCGAGCGTTTGCCCACTCACACAGAAACAGGCTGTTTCGGACTGCCGGGACGGGGTAGGTGCGATCCGATGGAGAGGAGCACGAGATGAGCTGGGCCGACAAGCCGAACTGGAACAACACGCCACGGCGGGCCGGCACGGCCGATCCGGCCGACTTCGACGGCGACTTCGCCGTCCTGCGTCAGCGGGGTAGGCACCTCATCGCGGAGCTCGTCCGGCTGTCCCGGCAGCTGGCGGACCTGCAGAAGGCGATCAGGTCCCGCCACGGGACGGCCGGCGGATCGCGGGGCAGCAGCGTCTCCGGCGGAGAGCCGCGCTGACCTGAGCCTGGGCCGTGTCCTCACCGAACGCCGTCGTCCCGGGAGCCGTGCAGGCGGCTCCCGGGACGACGGGTGTCAGTAGGCCTTCAGAGTGATCGCGTCGGCCTTGCCGGCCTGGATCTGCAGCAGGCGCGAGAACGGGCGGCGGGTCATCACCCGGGTGCTGACGTCGCGCAGCCGGATCGCGGCCGCCGACATCGGCAGCATGCCGTTGACCCCGCCGGGCGGCAGCTTCTGGCACTGCTCGACATAACCGCGCAGCTGCTCCTCGTACGCGGCGAACGCGGGCACGTGCTCGCCGCCGGCCGCGGCCAGCTCGCCGGCCAGCACGTATGCGCCGACCAGGGACAGGCTGGTGCCGAGGCCGCTGATCGGCGAGGCGCAGTAGCCCGCGTCGCCGAGCAGCGCGACCCGCCCACTGGTCCAGTGCGGCATGTGGACCTGGCCGACGACGTCGAAGTAGAAGTCGGGGGCGTCCCACATCGCGTCGAGCATGGCCGGCACGCGCCAGCCGTCGCCCGCGTACACCTGTGCCAGCAGCCGCTTCTGCGCCTGCACGTCGCGCGGGTCGACGGCGTGGCCCGCCGAGCGGAAGGTCAGCATGGCCTTGGCGGTGTGCTCGTTCTCCGGCCGGATGCCCGCGCAGCGCCCGCCGGGCACGCCGTGCATGAGGAACCAGTGCGGGTCGAGGTCGGGCTGCGCGGGCATGGTGAAGTACGCGGTGTACGCGCCGAGCTGCTTGATGAACCGCTCCTCCGGCCCGAAGGCCAGCGCGCGCACCCCGGAGTGCACCCCGTCCGCGCCGACGACCAGGTCGTAGACCTCGGTGCGGCCGCCGCGGAACTCGACCTTCACCCCGTCCGCGCCGTCGGCCAGCGCGGTGATCCGGTCGCCGAAGCGGTACTCGACGTCGTCCTTGGTCAGGTCGTAGAGGATGTCGGCGAGGTCGCCGCGCAGGATCTCGTACTCGGCGACGATGCCCTCGCCGCCGGCCAGCGTCGCGGGCATCGCCGAGGTGCGCCGGCCGGTCGCGTCGACCCAGGCGAAGCCCTCCTCGTGCACCCGGGCGCGGGTGATCGCGGGCATGATGCCCATCCGCGCGCAGACGTCCTTGGCCACGCCCCGGATGTCGACGGCGTGCCCGCCGGGCCGGATGGCGGGCGCGCGTTCCACCACGGTCACCGCGAAGCCGTGCCGGTGCAGCCAGTACGCCAGCGCCGGCCCGGCGATGCTCGCGCCTGAGATCAGTACGGTGTTCTTCCTCATCGGTCTCTCCCCAGTGTCTGTGTACGCTGTACGCGTCGTTGAGAACACCGTAAAGAGGTGAGGACTTGAGCTGCAACAAGGCAATCAGTGTACTAGTACGCCGCCTAGTACACCGGACGAGGTGGGCGCGATGAGCGCCCGTCGGGACGGATCTGGTGTACTAGTACGCGTGAGCACCGAAGCGCCGTTCCGGCAGATCGTCGGGCAGATCCGGGCCCAGATCGACGGCGGGCAGCTGCGCCCCGGCGACCGGATCCCGTCGGCCCGCCAGATCACCGCCGAGTGGGGCGTGGCGATCGCCACCGCTACCAAAGTGCTGGCCACGCTTCGCGCCGAAGGCCTGGTCGAGGCGGTACGCGGGGTCGGCACCGTGGTCGCCGACCGCGCCGAACCCGCCGAACCCGCGCGGCGGGAACGCCGGCCGCGCCCGGCCGCCGCCGAACCGACCCGCGAGCAGCTGGTCCGCCACGCGCTGGCGCTCGCCGACGCCGAGGGCCTGGAGGCGGTGTCCATGCGCCGGCTGGCCACCGAGTTCGGGCTGGCCACGATGAGCCTCTACCGCTTCGTCCGCGGCAAGGACGACCTGGTCCGGCTGATGATCGACGCTGCGTTCGCCGAGGCGCCGCTGCCCGCCGTACCCCCCAAGGGTGTGCACGCGCAGCTCATCCTGGTCAACCGCCAGCTGTGGGGCATCTTCCGCCGCCATCACTGGCTCGCTCCCGCGATGTCGATCACCCGGCCGGAGTTCGCGCCGCACGGCATCAGGTACACCGAGTTCGCGCTCGCCGCCCTGGCCCCGCTCGGCCTGTCCGTGACCGAGATGATGCACATCCACCTGGCCGTGTTCGCGTTCGTCCGGGGCCTGGCCATGGGCTTCGCCACCGAGGCGCAGGCGGCCCAGCACACCGGGATGACCAGCGACGAGTGGATGGAACGCCAGGGCCGGGCCTTCGACGACCTGATCGGCTCCGGCCGCTTCCCGATGGTCGCCCGCATCGCCGAGATCCCCGACTTCGACCTGGCCCTCGACGCCGTCCTCGACTACGCCCTCCCCCGCTTCCTCGACGGCATCCTGCCCAACTGAAAGGAAGGGCACCGTCGGCTCGCGTCAGCGAGACGAGCAGCAGCCCGGCACATCGCAATGCGATGTAGAAGGTGCCCTTCCCAACTCAGCCCTGGTACAGGTTGGACGTGTAGGTGCGGGACAGCGTGCCGGGGATGGTGAAGTACTCCACGGCGACCTTCGCCGGGTCCGTCGCGAGCTGGCCGCGGCCCGGCAGGTCGTTGCCGTCGTCCCAGCCCCACGGCGCGTTGGCCGAGTTGGTGGTGCAGTCGTAGGTGCCGTCGCCGCAGTCGCCGGAGTCGTCCCCGGCGAACGTGCCCGCGCTCGCGAACAGGCTGCTGTTGGCCCGCTGCGCCCACAGCCCGCCCGCCGCGAAGATGTCGATCAGCTGGTATCGCACGTCGCGGTCGTCGCCGCTGCTCGGCGTCTCGGCGACCGTGGACGGGTAGTACACGATGCCGTCCCCGTTGATGCTGTACTGCGGGTACGCCTTCAGCCCGTGGCCCTTGGCCTCCTGCGCGGTGACCGGGTGCTGGAAGCCGTCGTGCGGCGAGGACTGCAGCTGCAGGGTGCCGTCGACGCTCTCCCGGCCGCTGGACCAGGTGCTGCCCGACGGGGTGTACGAGAAGAAGTCGGTGTGCGCGACCGTGACAGCCGCGCGCAGCACGCCGTAGTCGGAGCCGTCGCGCTCGACGACCAGCAGCACGCCCTCGCCGTCGTTCTCGTGCTCGGTCTCGAAGAACGGGTGGTCGGTCCAGTCACGCGGGTGGAAGAACAGGTAGGTCAGGTACCAGTGGGTGCCGGTCTCCACGACGGAGTAGTAGGCGTGCGCGGCCAGCGAGACCCCCGCCTGGCCGGTGCGGTCCCAGTTGTTGCGGCCGTTGAGGTCGCCGTCGAAGTCGACCTTCGTGATGTAGTCGGACTTCCCGCTCAGCGCGTGGCTGCCGGTGGCGTCGACGTCCTGGTAGTGGATCGGCGCCCAGCGCAGCGCGAGTTGCGCCCTGGTCACCGCCGCGCCGGCCGCTGTGGGGACGGCGAGCCCGGCGGCCGTGAGCGCGGCCGTCAGCACAGCCACCACCAGGGATCGCCCGGTGATCCTGAACCTGTCGAGCATGAGTGCTCTCCCTGCATCCGTGTCGATAGATGGATGCAGATGTTAGGCGCAACGGCGGTCCACGCATATGGCCACGCGGCGAATCGTCGATGGACGGTGATCGAAGATCCCATCGGTGCGCGGACAGGTTTCCGCGGCGGCGTTCACATCATCTTTGCTGTGGGCACAGCAAAGATGATGTGAACGCGCGCCGAGACACCACTTCCGGCGTGGCCCGGGTCAGCCCAGCGCCACGTGCAGGATGCGCTCGTTGCTGTTGTTCGGCACGCTGTCCTTGTCGCCGGTGTTCGACGTGGTCAGCCAGATGCCGCCGCTCGGCGACGGCTCGACCGTGCGCAGCCGCCCGTACGTGCCGACGAAGTACGACTGCACGTTCGTCAGGCTCGTGCCGCTGATCACCGCCCGGTACAGGCGCGTGCCGCGCAGGCAGGCCACGTACACCGCGTCACGGACGACGGTGAGGCCGCTGCACGAGCCCTCCGAGGTGGGATAGGTGCGTTTGGGCGCGATGAGACCGGCCGTGCCGCAGGTCCCCGTGGTGCCTTCGCAGTTCGGCCAGCCGTAGTTGCCGCCCCGCTCGATCAGGTTCGTCTCGTCCATGACCGTGTTGCCGAACTCCTGCTCCCACAACCTGCCCTGCGCGTCGAACGCCAGCCCCTGCGGGTTGCGGTGCCCGTAGCTCCAGACCAGGTTGCCGAACGGGTTGTCGGCGGGCACGGTGCCGTCGGGGTTGAGCCGCAGGATCTTGCCTTCGAGCCGGTTGCGGTCCTGCGCCCAGGACCCGTTCTGCGCGTCGCCGGAGGAGGCGTAGAGCTTGCCGTCCGGCCCGAAGCGCAGCCGCCCGCCGTCGTGGTACTTGTTGCGCGCCATACCGCTGACCAGCACCGCGAGCGTGGAGGTGTCGAGCCGGTCGTTCACCACCCGGATCCGCACGACGCGGTTGTCGGTCGGCGAGGTGTGCATGACGTACAGCCAGCCGTCGGTGGCGTAGCTCGGCGCGACCGCGATGCCCAGCAGGCCGCCCTCGCCGTCGGTGCTCTGCACGTTCGGCACGGTGCCCAGGGTCGTCTTCACGCCCGTGGCCGGGTCGAGCCGGATGATGTCGTGGGCGTCGCGGCGGGAGTACACGATCGACCCGCCGGGCAGCGTGGTCAGGCCCCACGGGATGTCGGTGTCGGTCGCCACCTGGGTGACCGCGCAGACCGTGCAGCCGCCGGTGGTGGCCACCGTCGCGGTGTTGCTCGCCGGGCCGGTGTTGCCCGCCGCGTCACGGGCCCTGACCTGGTACTGGTAGGTGGTGTTCGCGGCGAGCCCGCTGTCGATGAACGTGGTCGCCGGCGGGTTGCCGCTGACCGTGCCGACGACCGCCCCGCCGCGGTACACGTCGTAGGCCCGTACGCCGATGTCGTCGGTCGCGGCCGTCCACTGCAGCGTGACGGTGGTGCCGGACGCGGACCCGGCGAGCTGGGTCGCGGCGGTGGGCGGTGTGGTGTCGGTCTGGCACTGCGGCGGCGTGATCGTCACCGTCGAGCTGGCCTGCGACACGTTGCCGGCGGCGTCGCGCGCGTTGACGTACAGGCCCCAGGTCGCTCCCGGCACGACGGTCAGGTTCACCGACGGCGTGCCGCCGCCGACCGACGTCATCTGCTGCCCGTCGTGGTAGACGTCGTAGAACGCGACGCCCACGTCGTCCGTCGAGGCGTTCCAGGCGAAGGTGACCGAGTTGCAGGTCAGGTTGCTGATCCGGGCGTTGCCGGGCACCGTCGGCGGCTGCGTGTCCGCGGGTGGGGGCGACGTCGGCGTGGTCGTGCCCGTGCAGGTGACGCCGTTCATGGTGAACGCGGCCGGAATCGGGTTGCTGCTTGTCCAGCTGCCGTTGAAGCCGAACGCGGTGCTCGCGCCGGTCGCCAGCGCCCCGTTGTAGGGCGCGTTGCGCACGGTGACCTGGCTGCCCGACTGGGTGTGGCTGCCGTTCCACAGCTGGGTGACGGCCTGCCCGGCCCCGAAGGTCCAGCCGACCTGCCAGCTGCTGACCGGGTCGCCGAGATTGGTGAGGGTGACGTTCGCGCCGAAGCCGCCCTGCCACTGGCTGGAGATCGCGTACGTGACGCGGCAGCCCGCGGCGGCCTGCGCGCTGATGGCGGTCACGGCGCCGGCCGCGACCAGGACGGTGGTGGCGGTCAGCAGGACCGCCAGGCGGCGTCTCGAGGTTCTCATGGGGCCTCCGTTGACGAACAGGACATCGCGGGCACAGGCCTCGACGACATCATGGACCGGGATCGAGGGGTCGGCTGCGCGACGGCGCATCGCCGTCGGCACCGCCTTGTCGTCAGCCGGTGGAGGAACGCGTCTGCCCTGTACGCGACCGGCGTCCACGCGCAGCGTGGCAAAGACTCCCGTTCGGAGCTTAACGGACACATAGGGCCACCACAAGCGACGCAGATCGATGTCCCGGACGCGGGCAAGCGCGACGGCGGCTCCGCTCAAGCCGGCCCGGCGGCGACCTCCGGCGCGCCGTCGCCGGGCAGCTGCCCCCAGCTCAGCGCCGAACCCCGACACCGACAGCACGGTGGCCCGGGTGTGCCCGCTCATCGTGTGCTGCAGCCGCGCCTCGGTCAGCGCGCTGCCCAGCGCCATCGCCGCGATCAGCGCCGCGATGACCAGGGGCACCCCGGCCGTCGCCACGCCCAGGTCACGGACCAGCAGCGGCCCGTACTCGTCGAGGGCGCTCAGGCTCGGCACCGCCGCCGCCGCACTGCCCAGGCAGGCCAGCACGCTGCCCGCGGCGATCAGCCCGAACCCGCCGAGGGCGTACGCCGGGGCGGCCAGCGCGCTGGCGGCCAGCATCGAGACCATCGCCACGGTCGCGGCCCGCCCCGCGAGCGCGGTGTAGCGCTCCGTCGCGCAGCACGGGGTCACTGCGGCCGACCGTCAGTTCGCGGTTCCACCCGGTGGCGTCGGGCGGGCCAGGCACTGCGGCACGGTCACGACGACCCACGGGCGCACCATCGTGCTGTGCGCCTGCTCGTCGATGGCGTAGCCGATGACCAGCTGATCCGCGGCCGGAATGTGCTGCGGCCGGATGACGACGTAGACGCCCTCGTCGCGCAGCTGGTAGTCGACCGGGGACGTGGCGTGCTCCGGGGTGCCCGGCAGCGGGAACTCGTACGCCGCGTCGACCGCCGGCTGGCCGGCGCACTGGTCGGCGGGCACCATGCCCATCACCACGGTGCGCGCCCCGGCCTGCGCCAGCTCGGCGTTCAGCTTCGCCGGGTCCGTCAGCTCGTCGGCTCGGAAACTCACCACCACCGACCCGTCCGCGTTCACCCCGACCGAGTACGCGGGCGAGGCCCAGGGCGCGGCCACTGCCAGCACCCCGGCGGCCGCGAACACGGCGGTCCCGGCCAGGGCCGTCGCGAGACGGCGGCGGGCCGGTCGCGGCCGGGCGGGCGGGTTGTCCTCGGTGGCCAGCACCCGGTCGAGCATGGCGCGGGCGTACGGGTCGTGCGGGTCCGGTGCGGGCGGGGCCGGGTCGGCGGCCCTCAGCCGGGCCAGGGCGGTGCTGCTGCGGTCGTTCATGAGCTGGTGCTCCCTTCGGCGACGATCGACGGCATGGACGGGCGGGATGTCGCACGGGCACCGGGTTCCTCGGTGGCCAGCAGCCGGGCCGCGAACCGTTTCCGGGCCCGGTGCAGGCGCACCTTCACCGCGGTCCGGCTGCAACCCAGCACGACGGCGACCTCGGCCACGTCCAGGCCCTCCCACTCGGTCAGGCGCAGGACCTCCTGATCGGCCTCGGACAGCCCGGCCAGCACGGCGCGCACCCGCAGGTGCTCGCCGACCTGCCCGGCGTGGTCGTCCACGACGGCGTCGGCGTCGACGGCCGCCTTCGCGGACAGCCGCTCCCGGCGGGCGCGGGCCCGCAGCTCGTTGGCGATCACGTGCCGTGCGGTGGCGTACAGCCAGGCCCGGGGGTGTTCGGCAGGCACCTCGGCGAAGCGCCGCCATGCGACGAGGAACGTGCCGGCGACGACGTCCCCGGCCGCGTCGGGGCCCACCCGACGAGTGGCGAAACGCGTCAGCTCCGCGAAATGGGCGTCGAACAGCTCTTCGAAGCGCTCTCCGGCGGCCGCGTTGTCTGGTTCCATGCCTGGGAATGTCCGCCTGCCGCGCTCGGGTTACCGGTCGCCACAGATCATCTCCCGGCGGGTGCCCGGTGGTTGCGGCAGCCGGGTCAGGCCTGCGCGGCGGCGAAGAGCGCACTGGCCGCCAGCAGCACCAGCGCGAGCGCCAGGACGAGCCGGGTCACCAGAGCATGACGCATCGCCGACCCCCGCTCAGACCCAGTTGAAGCGTTCGGTGTGGATGCGGGCGGGAGCCGCGCCGAGGGCGACGAGCGCGTCCTGCACCGCGTCCATCATCGGATCGGCTCCGCACACGAAGTACTGCCAGCGTCGGTGACCGGCCGGCAGGTGGCGGCGCAGCAGGTCCGCGGTGACGTGGCCGGTCTCGCCGGTCCAGCCGGGCGGCGGCTCGTCCAGGGTGTGCACCACGCTCACGTCGGGCCGGGCCGCGAGCCGGTCGAGCTCCTCCCGGAAGGTGACCTCGTCCCAGCTCCGGTTGGCGATCACGGCGAGGACCGGTCGCCGGTCGCCGCGGTCGGCGAAGGTACGCAGGATGCTGACCATCGGGGTGACGCCGACGCCGCCCGCGATCAGGCAGAAGCCCGGCCCCTCGTACAGGTCGGGGCTGAAGACCCCATGCGGGCCGTCGAGGTAGGCCCTGGTGCCGACGTCGAGACCGGCGACGGTCGCGGTGAAGTCGCCGAGCGCCTTGATGCTCACGTCGACCGTGCCGGCCGCCTCGCCGCTCGACGACAGCGAGAACGGGTGCTTGGTCAGCGAGAACGGCGAGCGGCCGAGCGCGAACCACGCGTACTGGCCAGGCGCGAACCGGAACCCGGGGTGGCCGTCGGCGCGCAGCGTGAGCGTCGTCGTGCGGCCTCGCTCCGGGGTGACCCGCTCGACGGTCCACGGGCGGCGGAGCTGCGTGAGCGGTTTGCCGACCCGCACCCATACCAGCAGGGTGACGAACGCCGCCGACATGAGGATCCACAGCGCGCGTTTCCATGCGGTGTTCAGGTAGTGGTCGACGAGCAGCGCGTGCATCAGCGCGGCCACGATGACGACGACGGCGAGCACCGCGTGCAGCGCGTGCCACGCCTCGTACGACAGCCGCAGTCGCCTGCGCCACAGCGACGACGCGACGAGTACGAGCAGCGCGAGCGTCGACAGCAGCGCCCAGCGGACCCGCGCGGGCGTGTCCTCGGCGAACGGCCGAACGACCAGGTCCCACGGTGCCGAGATCGCCACGTGCACCAGCACGAAGACGAGGCCGACCAGACCCATCTCGCGATGGAACTGCACCAGCGCGTCGGTGCCGAACGGGGCCGCGACCGCCCGGAACCGGGCGACGAGCGCGAACTCCAGGCCCATCAGGGCGAGCCCGACGAAGCCGAGCGCGGCGGAGAACTCGGTCGCGAAGCCGCGGCCCGGACCCGGCGCGCCGATCACCGCGAACACCAGTGGCGCGATGGTGACGCCGAGGAACAGCCCGATCCACAGCGCGCCCCGCACGACAAGGCTCATCGGGTCACCTCCGGCCCGGCGGGTTAGGAGCGCTTTCAGATGTTTTGTCCCGCCAAGGTGCACCGTACCCCGCAGGTCAGGCCGATCCGTCCGGTTCGGCCAGGCTGAGTCGCCACGCGTCGACCAGCGGGGCGAAGCGTTCCGCGGCGTCGAACAGAGCGTCCGGGCCGAGCCGGTGGGCGTCCAGGTGGGACAGCATCTCCATGCCGAGGTAGAGGGCGACCGCCGCGGTGGCGACCTCGCGCACCGGGATCAGCTCGGCCAGCGGCGTGCCCGCGAGCAGGCGCTCGATGACCCCGGCCGCGAAGTCCTGCCACACCGCGGTCTGCACCTTGACCTGCTCGGCCAGCCGGGCGTTGGCGTTCGCGGCGGCGACCAGCTCCTGCACCGCGGCGATGTGCCCGGCCGCGCCGTCCTCCTCGTAAAGGTGGCGCAGCCGGGCCAGGGTGTCCGCGGCGGTGCTGACGCCGTCGAGTTCGGCCCGGTAGCGGGCCAGCCGGGCCTCGCTGGTGAACTGCGACGTGGCGACGAACAGGTCGTCCATGTCGGTGAAGTGGTAGTAGATGACGCCGGGCGCGAACCCGCCGGTCCTGGCGATGGCGCGGGCGGTGCAGCGGCCGTAGCCCTCGTCGGCGAGGGTGCGGACGGCCGCGTGCAGCACCCGCGCCCGGGTGTCGGCGCGTGGCGGCATCAGATGACCCGGACCGGGCGCACGCCCGCCGCGGACAGGTGCGGGTCGAGGCGGCGGGCCAGCTCGGGCAGGCGGTGGCTGGGGATCTGCGGGTACAGGTGGTGCTCCAGGTGGTAGGTCAGCTCGAGGAAGATCGCGGGGATGACCCTCCCGCGCAGCGTACGCGTCTGCGTCAGCGGCTCGTCGCCGTAGTCGTGGTGCGGCAGGTAGACGGTGAGCAGCGGGTAGACCCAGCTGCCGACGATCGCCATCACCGCGTACGCCAGCAGCGCCGGGGTCACCGGCCACAGCAGCGCTCCCCCGGCCAGCGCGGCGACGGGCATCGCCGCCTCGGCCAGCAGCCAGGTCCGCAGCCCCCGGTCGCCACGGGCGCGCCGCCACGACCACCACCACAGCCGGGCCAGGAACACCGGTCCGTACAGGACGGCCCCGAGCAGCGACAGGTTCGCCGGGTAGCCCTCGGGGTCCTCGTCGCTGGGGAACAGCCGGTGGTGCTGCAGGTGGGTGGACCGGTACGCGTGCCCGCTCTCCAGCAGCACGAGGCCGGTGAAGAACAGCGCCCACTCGGTCTGCCGCGCGGTCAGGCCCAGGGCCCGGTGCACCACGTCGTGGGTCACGGTCACCACGGACACGAACACCCCGAACACCACCAGCGGCGTCAGCCACCACCAGCCGGCCCACGCGACCACCGCGAAGACCCCGATCATCGCGTACGGCCGCACGAGCGCGACCCGGGTGCGCCACCGCGACACGGCCAGCAGGTCCGTGCCGACCTCGCTCAGGCTCGGCAGTTTCGCGCTCATGCCTTCTCCTCGCTGCGATCGTCGGCGGCACTGCGGAGGCAACTGATTCGCTCGCTCATGCCCGCACCCCCGCCCCGCGCAGCACGTCCTCGGCGACCAGGCGGCTGCCCAACACGCACGCCACGGTGCCCAGCCCCGGCCACGTCGTGTCGCCGACCTGCCAGAACCCCGGCAGCGCGGTGCGGTGCGGCACGGCGAACTGGTTGGAGTTGCGCAGTGTCTGCCGCACCCCGCCGACCGCCCCGCGGGGCCGCCGGGTGAACCGCTCGTAGCTGCGCGGTGTGCCGACCTGCCGGACCACGGCCTGCTCCCCCAGCCTCGGGTACACCCGCCGGGCGTGCTCGATCAGGCGCTGCCCGATCTCCTGCTTGCGTGCCGCGTACTCCGGCTCGGACAGCCCCTGCCACCCGGCCAGCTCGGTATGCGTGGAGATCATCACAGCGCGGTGGCCGGGCGGCGCGCTGACCTCGTCGCCGGGCGAGGACACGGACACGAACATGTTGTTGCCCTCCCCGAGCGGCCGCGCGTAGTCCTGCATCAGCTGGTGGTGGGTGAACTCCTGCCCGGCGACCTCGTGCTCGGGCACGCCCAGGAACACCACCACCGCCCCGCCCAGGTCGGGCTCGTCGCGCTCCAGGTACGGCCGCAGCCCCGCCGCGACCGGCGTGCCGGCCGCCACCTGGGCCGTGATCGGCGCGGGCAGCGCGCTCACCACGGCGGACGCCGCGACGTCGCCGCGCGCGGTGTGCACCGTGTAGCCGGCGGCGTCACCATCCCTACGCTGTCCTAGGAGGCTGCCCCGGTGGGCGACCCGCTCGACGCGGCAGCCGGTGCGCAGGTCGCCACCGAGCGCGCGGTAGTGCCCGACGAGCACCCGCCAGAACCCGTGCATGCCGCCGCGGTGCCTGGTCAGCCCCGCCCCGCGGATGGTCACCCCGAGCGCGGCGTTGATCAGCGGCGCGCGGTCGACGGTGCTGTGCACGGTGTCCTCGACCAGCATGCCGAGCAGCGATACCAGCGAGTCCTGGTCGCGCAGCCCGTGCGCCCGCAGCGCGTCGCCCATGGTCCGCCCGAGATGGCGGACCAGCGGCAGGTGCCGCAGCCCGACCGCGCGCAGGTCGTGCAGCGCGTCGCCGGGGGTGCGGACCGGCAGCCGGATGCCGGACCGGCTGGCCGCCCAGAACACCTCGGCGAGCCGGTCGAGCTCGGCCCAGAAGCGCCGGTGCGCCCGGGTGTCGCCGAGCGTGCGCAGCCGTTCGGCGTGCCAGCGGGACTGCTCGCGGTGCAGCGTGACGACCCGGTCGGGCAGCCAGGCGACGTATCCGGGCAGCTGCTCGGCGTCGAGCTCGGGCGCGCCGGTCGTGGTGAGCAGCTCGTCGCCGACGCCGCCGGGCGCGAAGTCGACCAGGGTGGTCGCGCCCACGTCGAAGGAGAACCCGCGGTGGCGGAAGTAGCCGGCGCAGCCGCCGGCGTGGCCGTGCGCCTCGAAGACGATCGTGGACAGGCCCGCCGCCTGCAGCCGCAGCGCGGTGGCGAGCCCCGCGAGCCCGCCGCCGAGCACCGCGACGTCGCGGTGCCGGGGCAGGTCACGGGACCGGGTGCGGGTCGGCGTCCGGGAGGAGCCTACGGGCGCCACATGATTCTGAACATCTGTTCTGAACACATGTTCAAATTAGAACCCGCCATCCATCGAGTCAATGCCATGTTTCGAGGACGCCGCCGGCAGGAGCGCGGACCTTCAGCTGGTTTTCACATGCCTGCCAGGCTGCTTCGTGGATCAACGGTTAGGGTCACGCCGATCACAGCAGCGTGGCGAGCCCGGCCCCGGGCGCCGGCGCGGCTCTATGATCGGCTCCGTCACCGCCGACTTCCTGGAGAGTTCATGTCGAGCACCGCAGGCCGCTGGTTCCGCTATGCCGCCATCGCCGAGACCTTCTCCTGGGTCGGCCTGCTCATCGGCATGTTCTTCAAGTACATCGTGGTCAAGAACGACATCGGCGTGTTCGTCTTCGGCCGGGTGCACGGCGCGATGTTCGTCTTCTACCTGGTGACCCTGGTGTGGGCGGCCCGCGTGCACCGCTGGAGCCTCGCCCGCCTCGTCGTGGGCGGCGCGGCGTCCATCCCGCCGTTCCTGGGGCTGCTGTTCGAGCGCTGGGTCGCCAAGCGCACGCCGGACGTCGCGCCCGCCGAGCCCGAGCCCGCGGCCGCCACCGCCCGCTGAGCTACTCCAGCACGTCGGACCCGGCCGGGGCGCGACGGCTCATCCAGATCCCGAACGGGATCGACAGCAGCCACATCGCCGCGGCCACGGCCGTACCCACGAAAAACGCCACCGGGATCGACAGCAGGAACGCCACCACCGGCGACAGCGCCATGATCGAACCCCAGCGCATCACGTCCGGGGTCACCTTCACCCGCAGCAGGCCGGCCGTCCAGGCATACCGCAGCAGCACCACCTCCAGGCCGCTGACGATCGCGCCGGTCACCGCGTACGCGCTGACGGCCAGCGGGTTGCCGAAGTAGTCGCCCAGCAGCGCGGTCGGGAACGGCATGAACGCGATGAACGCCAGGTAGACCATGTTGCGCGCGATCAGGCCGTAGTCGACCCCGTGCATCACGCTGAACATCTTGTGGTGGGCCAGCCAGTACCGGCCGATCAACGCGAACGACAGGAAGAAGCCCGCGAACTCCGGCAGCAGGTCGACGAGCTTGGACAGCAGCTCGCGGGTGCTGCCGACGTCGCTCAGGCGGGGCACGCCGACCTCGACGATGAGCAGGGTCATCGCGATCCCGAACAGGCCGTCGCTGAACGCGGTCACCCGGCCGAACTCCACCGAGTCGCGCGCCCAGACCCGCGCGGAGCCTCGCACCACATGATCACTTTAGGTCGGAAACGAGGCTTGAGCGGCTGGAATCCGGCATGCGCAGAGGATCATCAGCGGTTAGCCTGTCGCGCGTGTCCCCCTTCCTGGCCGCCGCGCTGCACGCCAACGGGCAGCTGCCTTCCGAGAGACTGCCGTGGATCGCAGCCGGCTGGCTGGCCGCGGGCCACGACGGACCCGCGCTGCGCGAACTCGCCGGTCTGAGCGCGAGCGACTACCAGGAAGCCGCCGACCTGCTGCCCGCGGCGCTGGCGGAGACCGGCCTGGCGCCGCTGACCGAGGAGCTGGGCGCCCGCGCGTTCCTCGACCACCTTTACACGGGTGTGCTCGACGGCAGGTTGGGCGAGGGCGACCTCTGCTGGAAGATGTCCGACCTGCGTAATCACGCCGACGCGGTGCACGGCGTCTGGCCGTTCGACGAGCTGGCGCAACTCGAATACGAGTTCAACGTCTTGTACGGCTCCCCCACCGACGTGCAGGAGCAGATCGTCCGCAGGCTCTGCCAGGACCACCGGGACCGGTACTTCGCAGGCGAGGCGATCGCCTAGCCGGTCACGCCTCCGGCGCGGGCCGCCGTCCCCCGCGCCATTTGGCCAGGTACGGCAGCGCGAACAGGTAGAGGCCGCTGAACAGGAGCAGCGCGAGCGGCAGCAGGGGCACGTAGGAGACCCAGACGATCGGCTCCTGCTGGGCCAGCGCGACGAACGTGGCCACGACGGTCACCGTGAAGGCGACCGACAGCCAGCGGTGGACCTGGCGGATCCACTTGTTCCAGTTCATGGCGACCTCCGGAGCGGAACGGACCTCGGCCCGTGGTGGTGTTCGGCAGGCCGACGCTATGCGCGGCCGCCCCGCCCGCGCTTCTCGAATCCTGACCGATCCGGCCCGCGGGCGCGACGAGCCGTGAAAACCGGGTGCCCGTCGGGCGGCGGTCGCCCATCATCGACCTCGTGATCGATCCAGACGCACCTCGGGTGAGTTCGACCGCGCGGCTGGTGCTGCGGGCGCCGGAGCAGGCCGACCTGGAGCGAGTGTTCGCGCTGTACGCGGACCCGCTGGTCTGGGGCCCGGATCCGCTGTCCCGGCACGAGGATCCGGCGCAGACCGAGCGCATGATCGGGAACTGGCGGGCGGCCTGGGACCGCGACGGCCTCGGCATGTGGACCGCCTGGCACGGCGACGAGTTCGTCGGCATCGGCGGCTGCTTCGTCCGTTACGGCGTCGCCTGGAACCTCGGCTTCCGGCTGCGCCCCCGCTGCTGGGGACGCGGGTACGCGCAGGAGATCAGCGCGGCGGCGATCGGCGCGGCACGCGAGCACCGCCCCGAGCTTCCCGTCACCGCGTACCTGCTGGAGGGCAACGAGCAGTCGACCCGCGCGGTCGAGCGGACCGGCCTGCGGCAGGTGTGGCGCGGGCCGGACGCGGGCAACCCCGACCCCGCCGCGATCCGGCTGGTCTACGCGGACCAGCCGGTGTCGCCGACGGTGCTGACCGCCCTCACCGAACGCTGACCCGCCGGCTCAGAGGCGATCTGGCGGGTGATGCTCGGGTCGGTGATCGCGGTGTCGCGGGCGAGCAGCATGGCCTTGCTGAGGATGACCGCGAGCACCCGGTCGCCGTCGAAGGGCAGGAACACCCCGCCGGCGCCCGCCGCGGCGCGCTGGTTCGGCACGATGCACAGGTACTGGTCGTTCGGGCTCATCAGGATGTTGCCCGAGCCCAGGTGGATCCGGTACGTGCGCAGGTCGCCGCGGACGACCAGGAAGCGGTCCTCGACCGTGGCCCGGTCGGCGATGGCCAGCCGGGGCACGATCCTGGTCAGCAGGTCGCGGCGGGTCTGCGCGGTGCCGGACAGGTCACCGAAGCTGTACGAGTTCCAGTACTCCTGGAACCGCCCCTGCGGGCCGCCGTCCTGCCAGGTCGGGTCGTTGCCGACGCTGGCCACGCCGACGAACAGGTCCACGTCGCGCATGATCTCGCTGAACACCAGCGGCGGGATCTCGGCCAGCGGCAGCCCGTCGGCGGGCCGGTCCACGCCGTAGCGGTAGCCGCCGCCGGAGCCGTGCACCGTGTGCTCGCGCGCGCCGACGGCGTAGAAGCGCACCTGGTCGGTGGTCAGCCGCAGGTAGGCGCCGCTGTCGGTGAGGTCGTCGAGGTAGCTGTCGCCGTCGCCGGCGCCCTCCACCCAGTACTCGGCGCGCAGGCCCCACTCGGGCAGGTCCCGAGTGGTCGGCGGGAAATCGTCGTCGACCATCAGCCGCAGCTTGTCGCGCCAGCCCCGGGCCGCCGCGAGGGCGTGGAACTGGTGCTGGCGCAGCACGTGCGCGGCGTACCGGTTCGAGTAGGTGCCGGTGCGCTCCTCCGCCGCGGTGAGCACGTACACCTCCCGGTGGGCCTGCTTGAACGGCTGCACCACCAGCTCGCGTTCCAGGCGCTCGCGCCAGGCCAGCACCTCCTCGACCGGCCGGCCGATGGGATGCCACAACCGCACCGCCGACCCGGGGCCCGCGTCCGCCGGCGCGCCGTGCAATGTGGTCAGGTCCTCGCCCGACCAGGCGCAGGGCTGCTCGTCGACGATCCAGATGAGGCGGCGGGTGATCGTGCCCAGCACCGGGTGGTCGAGCTGGCGCTCCCGCCAGGCGCCGTACCGCCAGACCCGCTGCTTGAGGAACTGCCGGTCCAGGCGCTCGGCCTGCGCGGACAGCATCTTCTCCAGGTCCTTGACCGCCGCCTTCAGCTCGCCGAACGCTTCGGCGTGGTCGCGGCGGACCGCGGCCGGCGGGGACTTCACGGGCCGCCCCGCGGCGTTGAACCAGACGGTGCGTACCCCGTCGGCGCCGACGGTCGTCTCGGCGCGCACGTCGCCGAAGTCGTCGACGCGGCGGCCGACCTCGGTCAGCCCGTACCCGGGCACGGCCAGCTCCTCCACCTCGTCGCGGGTCAGGCCCAGCGCCGCCGCCCGCGTGTCGAGGGCGGCGGTGAGCTCCTTGAGCGTGCCCTTGTAGGTGACCCGGGTCGCCAGCCGGGCGAGCTGCGCCAGCCCGGCCTCGGACGCGGACAGCGCCAGCATCTGCACCGCCGTGTTGGCGGTCTTCGGGTTGCGCGGGCCGAGCCCGGCCACCTTGCGCAGCGACGTCTCCACGAGCGCGCCGAGCACGCGGGCGGTGTCGTCGTGCGCGGGCAGCAGGCCGAGCAGCCAGATCAGGCCGCGCAGGGTCGTGCTGTTCCAGGAGTCGAAGGACTCGTTGACGTCGGCGTCGTAGCCACGGCGGATGAGCCGCTGCGTGCGCGGCCGGCCGACCAGTGACAGCCACCCGGTCAGCACCGCACGGGCGTCCTCGTCACCGATCGCGGCCAGCGCCGCCCGTCCGGCCCGCTCGAACTTCGCGGTCATCTTCGCGCTGGTGGCGGTGCCGGCGTGGGTGACCAGGGCGAGCCAGGGCGCGCCCAGGCCGGGCAGGTCGGCCAGCACCCGGTCCGCCCAGGCCTCACCCGGGTTGAGCAGTGGCGCGTCGATCTCGGCGAGCGCGGCGTCGAGCTCGCGCATGCTGTGGTAGCCCATCCGGCTGGTGCGGCGCATGGCCGCCACGTACGGCACCGGCACGGGCCGGCCCAGCGCGACCAGGCGGCGGGCCCAGGTCACGTGGCCCGCGTCGTGGGTGGTCCAGCGGGTGCCCGCGATGTGCAGGGACAGCTCGATCCGGTCGTCCAGCTCGGGCCGCCACAGCAGCCGCATCAGGCGGGTGACGAGCTCGAACAGGTTCTCGTTCACCGCCGGCCGGGCTTCGGCGCGCATGCGCTCGACCAGGGTGAGCAGCAGTTCCCGGTGAACCTGAACGTCCAGCGACCGCAGCACGTCCTCCGCGGACGGGTTGGCGAAACCCCAGGCCCCGTTGTTGACCTCGGCCAGCTCGACGAGCCGGGCCACGACCTCGGGCACGTCGCCGCCGTCGACGGCGGCCTGCAGCGCGGCGACCTGGGCGGGGTATTCGGCCAGCCCCGTCATCAGCCACCCACCAGCGGCACGAGCTTCAGGAACGTGACCTCGACCGCTCGGTGCACCGGCACCGCCGCGTCGAGGTCCTCGACCTGCCGGTCGTCGACGAGGACCACGAACCCGTTCCGGGCGAACGCCTCCACCGCCCGGCTGAACTGCTCCTCGGCGTCGACCTGCCGGTGCTTGCCCATCCGGAACCCGTCGCGCGTGGACTCGGTGCCACCGGGCTGCACCAGGCCCCGGAAGTGGTCGCCGCCGGCCGCGTTGTGCTCCGCGACCTCCTGGAACACCCGCCGCCGGATGATCTCGCGCAGCGTCAGCTGCTCCTCGGACATCTCCAGCTGCCACGCCGCGCCGCGGTCGCCCGCGGTCGTCTCGTCGACAAAGGTCACCATCGCCATGGCCGCGCAGTCTAGGGCGTCGCCCCGACATCCACTCGCCGTGCGGGCGGCGGCCCGGACAAGCCATTCGCGACACATGCCCGGCGTCGACCGGCAAACATCTTCAGGAGGGGGTGACGATGGCTGAACCGGGCGGCGGCCCGTACCGGACGTCGCGGTCGTTGCGCCTGATCGTGCTGCTCACGATGGCCGCCGGGTTCCTCGACGCGTACACGTTCCTCGGCCGCGGCGGGGTGTTCGCCACCGCGCAGACCGGCAACGTCGTGCTGCTCGGCGTGCAGGCGGCGCAGGCGCAGTGGGCCGAGGCGCTGCGGCACGTGCCGCCGATCGTCGCGTTCGTGGTCGGGGTGTGGACGGCCGAGACGATCCGGCTGCCCCGGATGGCGGCGGTGCTGCGCCGGCCGGTGCGGGCCGCGCTCGCCCTGGAGATCCTCGTGCTGGTCGGGGTCGGCCTGCTGCCGTCAGGCAGCTCGGACGAACTGGTCGCCGTCATGATCGCCTTTGTCGCCTCGGTGCAGATCACCTCGTTCGGGCTCATCGGCCGGTGGCCGTTCAACACGACGGTCACGACCACCAACCTGCGTAACGCGTCCCAGGCCGTGTACGGCGCGGTCGTGCGCCGCGACGCCGACGCGGCCGCGCAGGCGGGCAGGCTCTGGCCCGCGATCGCGTCGTTCGCCGCGGGAGCGCTGCTCGGCGGCCTGGCCACGGCCCGCCTCGGCGACCGTGCGGTATGGGTGGCGACGGCGCTGCTGCTCACCGGCCTGGCGCTGTTCCTGGCCGACGACCGCCGGCACGGCGCCGGCTGAGGCGGTCAGGGCGCGGTGACCGGCGGCGTGCCTGCTTGCCGGTGCCGCGGGTGGCGGCGAGACTCGACCCGTGATCACGGTGGTGGGTGTGCCGATCGACTGTGTCGGCGTGCCCGAGGCGGGCGACCCGCCGTTCGGGACCGAGCTGGCGCCCGGTGCGCTGCGCGCCGCGGGCCTCGTCGGGGCGGTGGGCGGCCGCGACGGCGGCGACCTGCCGGTACGCCTGGTCGGCCGGGTCCGCGACGAACGCACCGGCGTGCTCGCCTGGCCCTCGGTGCGCACCATGACCGACGTGGTCCGCCGCCACGTCCACCAGCTGATCACGGCCGGTCACCTGCCGCTGGTCGTCGGCGGGTGCTGCACGCTGCTGCCCGCCGCGCTCGCCGGGGCGCGCGACGCGCTCGGCGGCACCGGCCTGGCCTACCTCGACGGGCACCTGGACCTCTACGACGGGCACACCTCCCCCACCGGCGAGCCGGCCGACATGCCGATCTCCGTGGTCACCGGGCACGGGCCGGTGGACTGGGTGGACCTGGTCGGCGGACCGCTGGTCGTCCCGGAGCGGCTGCGGCTGCTCGGGCCGCGCGACCGCGCCGAGGCTGTGGAATACGGCTCGGTGCTGCCCGAACAACTCGGCTACCTGCCCGAGTCCACGCCCGCCGACCTGCAGGAACGGGGCATGGCCGAGGCCGGTGCGGCGGCCCGCGACGCGCTGGCCCCGGGTGGCCGGTACTGGGTGCACCTGGACGTCGACGTGCTCGACGAGCAGGCCTTCCCCGCCACGGACTACCTGATGCCGGGCGGGCTGCGGCTGGCCGAGCTCCGGGAGCTGATGCGGCCGCTGACCGCGTCCGGCGCGCTGGCCGGGATCTCGGTCGGCTGCTACAACGCCGCGAAGGACCCCGACGGATCGTGCGCGACCGCCCTGGTCGGCCTGTTCGGCGACCTGCTGGCCCGCTGACCCCGGCCGGCTCAGGCGCGCTCGGCGGCGCGGGCGATGTTGCGGGCCATGTCCCCGAAGACCAGCGTGTGCAGCGGCGCGGTGGTCCGCCAGTAGAGGTGCCCGGCCAGGCCGCGGGGCACGAACACGCTGCGCTGCTCGTACCGGCTGCCCCGGGGATCGTCGCAGACCCGCATCTCCAGCCAGGCGCGGCCCGGCAGCTGCATCTCGGCCCGCAGCCGCAGCAGCCGCCCCGGCTCGACCTCCTCGACCCGCCAGAAGTCCACCGTCTCCCCGGCCCGCAGCACTGCGGGGTCGCGGCGGCCGCGGCGCAGGCCGATCCCGCCGACGGCCTTGTCGAGCAGCCCGCGCGCGGTCCAGGCCAGGTCGGAGGAGTACCAGCCGTTGTCGCCGCCGATCCCGGAGACGACCTCCCACAGCGCCGACGGCGGGGCCTTGACCCGCTCGCTGTGCTCGTCGACGTAGACGTCGCCGCCGGACCAGTCCGGATCGGTGGGCAGCGGCTCCGCCGGGGCCCGCGTCCACGACCCGGTCGACCAGTGCGTCTCCACCTCCGCGTCGCGGATGCGCAGCAGCGCCAGCCGGACCGCCTCGTCGAACGGCTTCAGCCCGCCCGTCGGGTCGGTGACGTACTTGACGATGTCGTGCTCGTGGCAGACCGCCTCGTGGACCAGGCTCTCCACCAGCGGGGTCGCGATCGCGCCCGGCACCGGCGTGACCAGGCCGACCCACAGCGACGACAGCCAGGGCGACAGGGTGCGCACCGGCACGACGACCCGGCGGTTGAGCCCGGCCACCCGGGCGTAGCGGCTCATCATCTCCCGGTACGTCAGCACGTCCGGGCCGCCGATGCCGAAGGAGCGGTTCACGTCGCCGGGCACGCTCGCCCAGCCGACCAGGTAGTGCAGCACGTCGCGGACCGCGATCGGCTGGATGCGGTTGCCGACCCAGCGCGGGGTCACCATCACCGGCAGCCGCTCGGTCAGGTGCCGCAGCATCTCGAAGGACGCCGAGCCGGAGCCGATGATCACCGCGGCCCGCAGGGTCACCGTGGGCACGCCCGAGGTGGCGAGGATCCGGGCGACCTCGTCGCGCGAGCGCAGATGCGCCGACGCCCCGTCGGTCCGGTCCGGGGCGGGACCGCCCAGGTAGACGATGCGCCGTACGCCCTCCTGCCGGGCCGCGTCGGCGAAGGTCTGCGCGGCGCGCCGGTCGGTGTCCTCGAAGCCCGGCGAGCCGAGCGAGTGGACCAGGTAGTACGCGACCTCGACACCGCGCAGCGCGCGCCGGGTCGAGGCGTGGTCCAGGACGTCGGCCTCGGCGATCTCGGCCTGCTCGGCCCAGGGCACGTCACGCAGCCGCACCGCCGACCGGGTCAGGCAGCGCACCCGGTGCCCCGCCTCGATGAGCCGCGGGGCGAGCCGTCCGCCGATGTACCCGGTCGCCCCGGTGACCAGCACCTGCCGGCCGCTCCCGGCCCGCCCGACCATACGCTCAGCCTAGGGCCGGCACACCGGTGCGCAGGGCGGATTCATCGGCACAGGGCATGATCACACCGTTACCGGAGTAATCGGCTATATCGGACCGCCGATCTCGATACTCTCGCCTGGGATGACGCCTGATCCCTGCCCGGCGACAGGAGCGCACATGGTCACGATCGGCCTCATGGCGACGCTGCACGCCGCCCCGGGCATGGCGGACGAGGTGGCCTCGTTCCTCACCGGCGGGCTGCCCCTGGTCCAGGCCGAGAAGGGCACCGTGGCCTGGTTCTGCTTCCGCATCGACGAGTCGACGTTCGGCCTGTTCGACGCCTTCGCCGACGAGGCCGCGCTGCAGGCCCACCTCGACGGCGACCTCGCCGGCGCCCTGATGGGCCACGCCGGCCAACTCCTCGCCAAACCCCCCGAAATCCGCACCGTCCACCTCCTCGCCGCCAAACTCCCCGCGTCCACCCCCACCCCGTAGCCGGCGCTGCGGTTTGGGCGGGGGCGGCGGGTCAGGTGCGGAGGTAGGTGAGGACGGCGAGGACGCGGCGGTGCTGGTCGGCGTCGGGGGGCAGGTCGAGTTTGGTGAAGATGTTGCCGATGTGCTTCTCGACCGCGCCGTCGCCGATGACCAGGGCCCGGCCGATCGCGGTGTTCGAGTAGCCCTGCGCCATCAACTCCAGGACCTCGCGCTCGCGGGGAGTCAGGGTCTGCACCGGGTCCCTCCTGCCGCGCAGCATCAGCTGGGCGATGACCTGCGGGTCGAGCACCGTCGCGCCGGAGCCGACCCGGTCCAGCGCGTCCAGGAAGCCGTCGACGTCGACGACGGCGTCCTTGAGCAGGTAGCCGACGCCGCCCCGGCCGTCGGCGAGCAGCTCGTCGGCGTACGCCAGCTCGACGTACTGCGACAGCACCAGCACCCGGGTGCCGGGAGCGGACCGCCGGGCCTGCACCGCCGCGCGCAGCCCCTCGTCGGTGTGGCTGGGTGGCATGCGCACGTCGACCACCGCGACGTCCGGCGCGTGCGCGGCGACGGCCTCGACCAGGGCCGGCCCGTCCCCCACCGCGGCGGCGACCTCGTGGCCTGCCTCGATCAGCAGCCGGACGATGCCCTCGCGCAGCAGCACGCTGTCCTCGGCGACGACGACGCGCATCCGCTCACGCCACCGGCACGGTCGACGGGGCCTGCGCGACCAGGATCGTCGGGCCGCCCGCCGGGGAGTCCACGGCGAACTCGCCGTCCACCGCGCGCAGCCGGTCGGCGAGCCCGGCCAGGCCGTGGCCCTTGGCCAGGTGCGCGCCGCCCACGCCGTCGTCGGTCACCATCACGTACACGCGACCATCCTGCTCGGTCACCTCGATGCGCGCGGCGGTGGCCCCACTGTGCTTGGCGATGTTGGACAGCGCCTCGGCGGCGACGAAGTACAGGGCGTTCTCGGTCGCCGCGGGCAGCCGTCCCGCGACGGCCAGGTCGAGGGTCACCGGCACCGTCGAGCGCTCGGCGAGCGAGGTCAGCGCGGCGGCCAGGCCCCGGTCGGCCAGGATCGGCGGCGCGATGCCGCGCGACAGCGCCCGCAGCTCGTCCAGGGTCTCCTTGGCCTGCCCGAGCGCGTCCTCGATGGTGTGCCCGGCGGCGTCCGGGTCGTCGGCGAGCTGGCGGCGGGCCCGGGACAGCTCCATGGCCAGCCGGATCAGCCGCTGCTGCGGGCCGTCGTGGATGTCGCGTTCCAGCTTGCGCAGCGCCACCGCCTCCGCCGACACCGCCGCGGCGCGGCCCTCGGCCAGGTCGTCGATGCGGCCCTGCAGCTGGGCGAGCCGGGTCAGCAGCATCGAGGCGAACCCGGCATGCAGCGCCGCCGCACCGCGCTGCACCGCGTACACGGTGAGCAGGGCGAACACGCCGACGAGGGTGTTGAACACGGTGCGGGTGGACTCGTTGTCGGCACCGAGGAGCTTCTCGATCACGATGTTCTGGCCGTCGTCCTCGGGGACGAAGCGGCCCCAGATCCAGTACGTGAGGCCGCCGAGTGCCATCGCCCACCAGGTCACCGTGAACACGAACGCGATGATCGCCAGGGGCAGGTTCAGGATGCCGTGGAGCAGGTCCAGCCAGCTCTGACCCTGGCGCAGCGGGTTGGTCAGGCGGCGGATCCAGCCGGCGCCCTCGGGTGCGGGCTGGTAGCGGGGGCGGTGCACCGGGCGGCCGTACAGCTTCTGCAGGCGCAGCCGCTCGATGTCGGCGAACCCGCGCGCGACCAGCAGCGCGGCGCCGAGCACGGCGACCCCGATGAAGAAGGTCACCAGGGTGCCGACGCCCGCGGCGAACAGGCTGACGCACAGCGCGAACGAGGCGACCGCGAGGGGCAGGCCGAGCAGGTTGTACGCGGCGTCTAGCCCGAGGCGGCGAAGGATCGTCATGCCGCAAGACGTTATGCGCCGCGCCGGCCCGTTCCCATCCCGCTGCCCGCCGAGGTGATGGTAGGGACAACCCCACCATCGCCGCGGACCTGGGCAGACCCCCTGTCGGCGGTGGGCCGTAGGCTTGCGCCGTGGCAGGGTTCGATGAGGTCAAGGCGACGTTCTGGGCCGGCCGCGACACCCCGATGACGCTGCCGCCGCTGACCGGTGAACTGCTCGGCGAGGCCGAGCGGGAGCTCGGCGTGACGTTGCCGTCCTCGCTGGTGGAGCTGCTGCGGCTGCGCAACGGCGGCGTCGTGGCGGACGCCTGGAACGCGTTCCCGACGGCCGAACCCACGTCGTGGGCGCCGGATCACGTGCCGTTCGACCATCTGGCCGGGATCGGGTCCGCGGCCGGCACGATCACCCTGTCCGACAACGCCTACCTGGTGCGGGAGTGGGACCTGCCCTCGCCGGTGGTGCTGCTGTCCGGCGACGGCCACTACTGGGTGGCGCTGGACTACCGGGCGTGCGGCGCAGCCGGCGAGCCGTCCGTGACCTGGCTCGACGCGGACTTCGGCACCGAACTGCACCTCGCCGACGACTTCCGCGCTTTCGTCTGCGGGCTCACCAGGAGCGACCACTTCGACGAAGCGGACTGAGCCCGGCCGAAACCCGCACGACATCGGACCCCGTTGCGGACATCATGGGGCGATGGGTGCGGATCAGGTCGAGGTGCTGTTCATCGGCGGTCGTTCGGGCGTCGGCAAGTCGACGGTGAGCGCCGAGGTGTGCGTACGGCTGGAGGCGGCCGGGATCGCCCACGTGCAACTGGAGGGCGACTTCCTCGGACAGGTCTTCCCCGCTCCCGCGGGGGACCCCGACCGGTCCCGGATCGTGCTGGACAACCTCGCCGCGGTCTGGCACAACTTCGCCGCGCTCGGCTACCGGCGGCTCGTCTACACCAACACCGTGAGCGTGCTGTACGCCGACGAGCTGGCCGAGGCGCTGGACGCTCCCGTGAAGATCGTCCGGGTGCTGCTCACCGCCTCGGACGAGGTGGCCAACGAGCGGCTGGCCGCCCGTGAGCTGGGCAGCGGGCTGGACGTGCACGTCGCCCGCAGCGCCCGGGCCGCCGCGTGGCTGGACCGGGACGCCCCTGCCGACGTGGTGCGGGTCGGCACCGACGGCCGGTCGGTGGTCGACATCGCCGCCGAGGTGGTCGCCGCGACCGGGTGGTCGGCTCTGAGCAACGGCGACGGCCTCGACCGGGAAGCGGTGCGACCGAGGCGCAGGATGTCGTTCGACGGGGACGCGAGCGGCTATCAGCGGGGCCGGCCGCCGTACCCGGATGCGGTGTTCCAGCTGCTGGCCGACCGTTGCGAGCTGCGGCCGGGGGCGCGGGTCCTGGAGATCGGCGCGGGCACCGGGCTGGCGACCGGGCCCCTGCTGGCCGCCGGTGCGCACGTGACCGCGGTCGAACCCGGTGCCAACCTCGCCGAGGTGCTGAGCGCTGTCCACGGCTGCGACCGGCTGCACGTCGTCGTCGCCGACTTCGAGACCGCCGACCTGACCGGCGGGCACGACCTGGCGGTCGCGGCGACGGCCCTGCACTGGCTCGACCCGGCCACGTCGACGGAGAAGATCGGCAAGCTGGTCCGGCCGGGCGGATGGCTGGCCGCCTGGTGGACCGAGTTCGGCGACCGGGACAGGCCGACCGAGTTCCGCGATCGCCTCGACGAGGTCTATCGCGACCTGCTGCCCGGCGAACCCGGCTACCGTCAGGGCCGCTCGCACGCGTTCGACACCGACCGGTGGCGGCGGCAGCTGACCGCGGGCGGCTGGTTCGGCGACGTCGCCGTCGAGGTCATGACCTGGCAGCAGACCCTGACCCCGCAGGCCGCCCGCGACCTGTGGTCGACGTTCCCGAACATCGCCGAACTGGACCCCGACGACCGCGAGAGTTTCCTGTCCCGGCTCGCCACGATCATCGAGGACCTGGGCGGGCGGGTCGACGACCCGCGCCTGACGATCGTCTACACCGCCGCCCGTACCCCCGAATGATCGCCCGGCGTCGGCTGACGACTCTGGCCGCCGGTCGACGCCGTGGACGGGACTACTCGGCGTGCACGCCCCACTGCCCGCGGTGGATGACGTCGGCGGTGCCGCGGCGGCGTTCGGCGACGTGCGCGCCCTGGGCCGGGGTGTCCGGGGCGCGGTAGCCGATGCAGATCCCGCCGATCGGCGTGTACTCGGCGGGGATGCCGAACTCGGCGCGCAGCGCGTCGGTGTGCTTCGGGACCTCGGTGACCGCGTCGAAGTCGGGGCCCTGCTGCGGCATGATGCCGAAGAAGCAGGCGCTCAGCCCTTCGTCCACGGCGGACAGCAGCATCATCAGCGAGGCCATGCCGGTGTCGATGTGCCAGTAGGGTGCCGGCCAGCGGGCTTCGGCCTGGTCCTCCCAGCCCTTGTCCGGCTGGGCGTAGCGGGCCAAATAGGCGGCCTTGTGGGCCAGCGGGATCACCACGAGCGGGGCGAGCTGCATGGTCGGGGTCTGCGCCATCCGGGTCGGCACGAACGGCCAGAAGCGCGCCCGGTCGGCCGGCTCGGTCAGCGCCAGGAACGCCCAGCCCTGCGAGAACCCGGCCGACGGCGCGCGCAGCGCGCTGGCGAGGATGCGCTCGACGGTCTCGGGGGCGATCGGCTTGTCCGTGTAGTGGCGGACCATCCTCCGGCGACGGATCACGTCTTTGAACTCCATGGGCCGGATTGTGCCACGGGAGCTGCGGCGTCGTCCGTACCATGATCACCGGGGCGGCCGCGGCGGCAGGCACGTCGGTAGGCTGCTGCGGGATGACGTCGAGCAGTCGGGAGTGGTCGTGGTCGACGAGACGGATCTGATGTTCCTGCGGCGCTGTGTCGAGCTGGCGGAGCTGGCGTTGACGGTCGGCGACGAGCCGTTCGGGTCGGTGCTGGTGGACGCGGACGGCGAGGTGCTGTTCGAGGATCACAACCACGTCGCGTCCGGCGACGAGACCCGGCACCCCGAGTTCGAGATCGCCCGGTGGTCCGCCGAGCATCTGACGCCTGCGCAGCGGGCTGCCGCGACCGTGTACACCTCCGGGGAGCACTGCCCGATGTGCGCGGCGGCGCATGCCTGGGTCGGGCTGGGGCGCATCGTGTACGCCGCCTCGTCCGCGCAGCTGACCGCGTGGCGCCAGGAGATGGGCCTGGCCCCGGGACCGGTACTGCCGCTGCCGATCCAGCACGTCGCGCCGGGGGTGCCGGTCGACGGCCCGGCCCCGGAACTCGCCGACACGGTCCGCGGGCTGCACCGACGGCAGCACGGAGCCGCCTGACTGTTAACAAGGGCACCTTCTACATCGCATAGCGATGTGAAGGTGCCCTTCCTTCGACGGTGGCCTTCGCTGTCAGCGGTGGGAGGCGATGGTGTGAGGGACGAAGGAGGCGGTGTTGCGGGTGATGAGGCCGGCGGTGCCGGCGCCTTCGCGGATGCCCATGCCGGCCGGTTCGCCGTCGATCATCCAGACCCCGAGGACCGGGTGGTACGGGCCGCCGGGGCCGTCGAAGGTCGGCAGCTCGGCCAGCCCTTGGACGATCATGCCGGTGTCGGCGTAGTCGCCGCCGGTGGCGGTGAGGACCGTGCCGTCGCGGACGAGTTCGACGTTGGCGCCCTCGCGGGACCAGATGGGTTTGCGGGCGTAGCTGGTCAGGTCGGCGGGGCGCTGGTCGGCGAAGTAGGCCGGGAGCAGCAGGTCGCGGTGGACGGGGTCGTCGCGGTACAGCTCCCACAGCACCGGGAGCAGGGCCTTGTTGGACCACAGGGCGGCGGTCCACGGGGGCTCGATCCAGACGGTGCCGCGTTTGGTGGGGTCGGCCATGTTCGCGAAGATGGGGCGGCCGCCCTCCTCGTGCCACAGCCACTCCCACGGGTACAGCAGGAAGATGACGTCGATCGGGGTGGCGGGCGCGCCCTTGCTGGGCTCGTACACGATGCGCCCGTCGGCCATGTCGACGCCGATCTGCGCCACCTCGATCAGCTCGACCGGGTAGCCGGCCTGCCGGGCCGTCTCGGCGAGGTAGCCGGCGTTCATGACGTCCTCGCCGGAGGCCTCGGTGCCGTCGTAGGCGAAGTACACCGTGGGGCGCTGCGGCAGCCAGGGGCGGGCGGCGACGAGTTCGCCGAGGTTGCGCCGCCAGGCGTCGATGAGGCGCTCGTGCACGCTGGTCCACTGCCGGTCGAAGTGGTGGGTGTGGCCGGTGTCCTCCAGCCAGCGCCACTGCACGACCGCCGCCTCCAGCAGCGACGTCGGCGTCTGCGCGTTGTACTCCAGCAGCTTCGGGGTGGTGCCGCGGCCGCCGTACCAGATGTCGAAGCGGCCGTAGACGCTCGGCGAGAAGTCGGGGCTCTGCCGGGTGTGCGCGTGCGTGCCGAACAGGTCCTTGTCGCCGTGCGTCCAGGTCTGCGGGCTGTTGTCGTACCAGGTGCGGATGACCTGCTCGTGCACGTACTCGGGCACCCCGGCGCGGCTGAGCAGGCAGGTCGACGGGGTGCACACCGAGGTCAGGTAGGCCTCGCGGCGCACCGCGGGGTCGGTGCGCGGGCAGCGCTCGACGATGTGGTCCCCGGCGGCCACGCACATCCGGTGCAGGGTCGCGGCGGACTGCTCCAGCAGCAGGATCTCGTCGAGGTCGAAGTCGTAGAACGGGCCCTCACGCCAGTACGACGCGACGGAGCCGTCGGCCGACACCGTGTCGTTGAACACCAGGCCCAGCGAGCGGTTGGTCTCCGCCCAGCCGGGCCTGGGCCCCTCGTGGTTGACGCGGCGCACCGCTCAGCTGCCCGCGGTGGTGCCGGAGCCGGTGCCGCCGACGATGCCGGAGCGCACGGTGCTGCCGTTGGTGACCCGCGACGGCAGGCCCCACTGGCTGCGGGTCGCGGTGTCGCCGGCGCTGAACATGTCGCCGCCGGTGGGCAGCCGGTCGCCGATGCGCAGCGTGCGCGGGAACGCGGTGGAGTAGGCGAGGTAGTACGGCCAGTCGGCGCCGTAGGCGCGGTCGCCGTCGCACTCGATCGGGTCGACGACGACCTCGTACTCGTCGACGCAGTAGAAGACGTAGCCGTCCTCGTAGACGGGCTGCACGACGACCGGGGCGGCGGTGGTGCGGACCGGCGAGGGTGTGGCGGCGGGGCTCAGCGTGGTCGCCGGCGTCGGCGAGGGCACGGCCACCGGCTGGGGCACGTACGACGGCTGCTGGTAGTCGATCGCGCTCGGCTGGTACACCGGGTCGTCCGGGGCGCTCGACCCGAAGCCGCAGGCGGCCGAGCCCCCCGCCAGTCCCAGGAACGCCGCGCTCAGTGCCACGCTGCGCGATCTCAGCCGTACGCCGTCTGCCATGTCTGCCTCTCCCCGTGTGCCGGATGTGGGTCATCACTGTGGCAGGGGACTGCAAGCCGCCCAAGGTTGATCTAGGGTGAGCCGAATGGAGGACAACCCTGTACAGCTGGCCGTGGTGATGCTCGTGAACCGGGCGGGCGAGTTGCTGCTGCAGTTGCGCGACGAGCACGCCCCGAACTTCCCGAACATGTGGGCGCTGCCGGGCGGGCACATCGAGCCGGGCGAGACGCCGGAGCAGGCCGCGCCGCGCGAGCTGATGGAGGAGGCGTCGCTGCGCCCGGACTCCCCGCTGCGGCTGTTCCTGGTGCAGCCGGTGCCCGAGCACCACCGGGTGAAGCACTACTTCTACGGGGTGACCTCGGCGGTGCAGGACGACGTGGTGCTCGGCGAGGGCGCGGCGATGGTGTTCACCCCGGCCGACCAGGTGTTCGAGGGGCGCGAGTTCACCCCGGGCACGGCCCTGGCGATCACCGAGTTCCTGGCCTCGGCCGAGTACGCCGAGCTGCGGGAGCGGGTATGACGGCGAACCGTTTCCTGTACCTGGTCCGCCACGGCGAGGCGGACGCGCTGGGCGAGCTGACCGAGGCCGGGCTTGAGCAGGCGCGGCTGACCGGCGAGCGGCTGGCGTCGGTGCCGTTCGCATCGGTGCAGCACAGCCCGGTGCGACGGGCCGCGCACACGGCCGCGCTGATCACCGCGCACCTGCCGGGGGTGCCGGTCGAGGAGTCCCCGCTGGCCGGCGACTACGTGCCGTACCTGCCGCCGGCCGCGGAGCTGCCCGCCCCCGCCAGGGGCTTCTTCGACGGCTACTCGCCTGCCGAGATCGCCGAGGGCGCGGCTCTGATCGAGGCCGCGCAGGCGCGCTACACGGCGCCCGCCGACCACGACACCCACGAGCTGGTGGTGACGCACAACTTCCTGATCGGCTGGCTCGTGCGGCACGCCCTGGACGCCCCGCCCGCCCGCTGGGTCGGCATCAACCAGGCCAACTGTGCGATCACGGTGCTGCTGTACCGGGCGGACCGGCCGCCGTCGCTGGTGTCGTTCAACGACCTCGCGCACCTGCCCGCCCGCTTGCGCTGGACGGGTTTTCTGCCGGCGCTGCACGTCTGATCATGGACGTGGGACTGGTGTTCGATCCATGACAACCAGTAACCTGCCCCGGAGCGGACAAGCGGTGGTGGAAGAGGGGCGGCTGCATGGACCGGACCCAGCGCGGACCCGGCCGGGCCTGAGAGGTCTCGCGGATCGCCGTGTACTCCATCCATTTCACCTCGCGCGACCTCATGCAGACGCGGATCGTCACCGCGCCCGATCCGCTGTGGGAGATCACGCTCAGCTCGCACCTGCTCGCCCGGCGCAATGAGGATCCACTGCTGCTGGGCTGGCACCGGTCGGCCCAGCAGTCCCTCCGGCCCGGCACGGCACTGCGCGGCCGCGCCGAGCTGTTCCTCGGCGTCAACTGGTCGCACGGCGACTTCCCGGACTTCCTCACCCCGCGCCTGCGTGAGGGCGGCGTCGACGACGGGCTGGAGGCGATCGGCGGCACCTGCCCGCACCAGCTGCGCCGTGACGTGGCGGTGGTCGCCGCCGAACGCGGCACGCTGCCGGCCGCGGCCCAGGACCTGGGTGCGGGACGCACGGCGGCGCTGCGTGAGCTGACCGCCGGCATGCGCGAGTACTACGACGCCGTGGTGCGGCCGCAGTGGAGCTGGGTGACCGCCTCCTTCGCCGCCGACCACGCCTCGCGCAGCCGCGTCGTCGCCGCCGGGGGTCTGGCCGCGCTGCTCAACTCGCTGCACCCGTCGCTGAGTTTCGAGGACGGCGTACTGCGGATCGCAGACTACCCGCGCGACCGGGACCTGCACCTGGGCGGCCGCGGGCTGGTGCTGGTGCCGTCGTTCTTCAAGAGGGCCACCCGGCCGATCACGCTGATCGACGACGACCTGCCGCCGGTGCTGGTGTACCAGGTGGACCGCGGCACCGGCCTGATCGCGGCCCGGCAGCACGAGGCGCTGTCCGCGCTGGTCGGCCGCACCCGCGCGGCGATCCTGGAACTGTGCGCGGAGGGCGGCTCGACCAGCTCCATCGCCGCGCGGCTGAACCAGTCGCCGAGCACCGCCAGCGAGCACCTGGCCGTGCTGCGCCAGGCCGGGCTGGTCTTCAGCGAGCGGCGGCGCAGCAGCGTCGAGCACCGGCTCGCCCCGCTGGGCATGGCGCTGCTGGAGGGGCGGCCCGGCCAGTGATCGGAGCCTAGGCCGGGCGCGGCCGCGCGAACAGGAGCGCGAGCAGCACCGGGAACTCCAGGTACGCGTGGTAGCTGGCCAGGGCCTGGTACATGGTGCGGCCCTGGCCGTAGTCGACCAGGAACAGCCCGCCGAGCACGAGCGCCGCGGCCGCGCCCAGCGCCCACGGCCGCCACCCGGCCAGCCAGGGCACCCGCTGCTCGAACGCGGCCGCGGCGTCGGGGGCGAACCGCGGCAGGAAACCCAGCCACACCACGTAGTGCATGGCCTGCAGGAACGCGAACACGGCGAGGAAGCGCAGCCCGGCGGTGAGGCCGGGTGGGCTGACCGGCGCGGCGATCGACTCGGGGGTGCCGGCGAACGCCACGACCGCGGCCGACCCGTCGGCGAGCAGCGGGTCGAACACCCCGGCCAGCAGCAGCGCGGGCACCAGCAGCACCCAGCCGAGCTGGGCGGCGCGGAACAGCGCCCGCTCGCGCCCGGCCAGCCGCCGGGACCACTCCCACAGGAAGAACAGCGGCACCACGTTGTGCAGATGGGCCAGCACCACGAAGTGGTACGCGGGCCAGGTCAGCGACACCGCCGCCGCCCCGGCCAGGCCCAGTCCCGCCGGGGCCAGCCACCGGCGCGGCACCGCGTGCCAGACCCCGGCGGCCAGCACGCCGTAGCAGAGCACGATCTCGGGCACCCGCAGCGCCAGCAGGCGGCAGAACACGATCGCGGTGACCAGTGCCAGCGCGGTCCACAGCAGCCGTCCGGTGAGGACGTGCGCGAACCGGCCCGCGACGTAGCGCAGCTCCAGCACGTTGTGCAGCACCCCGAACGCGATCAGCCCGAGGACCGTGGTCGCCAGCGGGGCGCGCAGCGCCGCGGCCAGCGCCACGGCCGCGCAGGCGGCGAACCCGAGCGCGAGGCCGGCCGCGCGCGGCGGCGCGGGGGTGCGTGGGGCGGGCAGGGCGGCTACCGTCATGCGATGCTCCGTTACCCGGCCGCGCTGGCGCTGACGCTGGCCGTCGAGATCCCCGTGTACGCGGCCGCGCTGCGCTGGGGCTGGGCGGTGACCTGGCGGCGGGCGGCGCTGTGCGCGCTGGGCGTGAACCTGGCGACGCATCCGCTGCTGTGGTGGCTGCTCGCGCCGTGGACCGGGCGGTCCGCGTACCCGCTGGTCGTGGTCGTCGCGGAGGCCGTGGTGTGCGGCGCGGAGGCGGTGCTGCTGGTCTGGTGGCTGCGGCGGCGCGACCCGCTGCTGGCGGTGCTCGCGGTCGCCGCGAACGCCGCCTCGGTGCTCGCCGGGCTCATTTACGCGAGCGCTTGACCAGCACGACGACCAGGACGACCGCGGCCGCGGCGAACAGCAGGCAGACGCAGACCGCGGCCAGGCCGAGGCCCGCGTACTCGGGCTCGGGGGCGACGTCGGCGAGAATTCTCGGCATCGGTCCAGTATCCCGATCAAGGCAAGCCCGTCCACCGGCCGAACGTGGCGTCCACGATGGCCGGTCGCCGCGACATCCGCCCGCAAGCCGCGCCGCGCGGAGGTGGACCATGTGGTCAGATGAGCCATGGGCGACGGTTGGCACGAGGTGGCGCGCGACGAGGCGGACTGGCTGGCCGAGTTGCGGCCGGACGGCGAGCTGACCGGTTACGACCCCGGCGGGCGGCCCGACGCGGCCTGGATCCTGCACGCGATGTACGAGTGGGAGTCCGGCGCGACCCGCACCACCCACCAGGACCTGCGCCGCAGCCTGCTGGACGCGCACCTGGTCGAGCCGGAGCTGGTCGGCGGGATCAACCTCGACGAGTGGGGCGTCGTCGACACCGGCGGGGCGATCGGCCGCTCGCAGCACCCGGGGCCGGGCTGGCGGCGGCTGCGCTGGGCGGAGCTCGCGGCCCGCACCGACGAGCCGGTGGTGCCGCCCGGCAGCCCGCCGGACTTCCGCAGCCTGCCCGGCTCCCATCCGGACGGCAGCTGGCCCGCCAGCATCGAACCGCCCGGCGAGGGCTCGCTGGACCGCGAGGGCTGGTCCCGCCTGGTCGGCGTGTTGACGGCCTGGTCCGGTCCGGACACCCCGTGTTTCGCGTACATCGCCCGCGGGGCGGCGCCCGACGAGTCCCCGCACGTGCTGGCCGGGCCGCTCAGCGCGGCGGTCGCGCTCTACGACGACGAGCGCGGCAGCGGCTCCCCCGCGAACCTGTGGCCCGCCGACCGCTCCTGGGTGACCTGGTCCGACTGGGACCTGTGGGGCACCAAGGTCGCCGGCCCGCCCGCCCTGATCGATTCCCTGCTGGCCGACCCGGACCTGGAAACCCTCCGCCTGCCCTGGTGCTGACCCGGCCCCGGATCCGCACCCTGCCGCGATGCGGCCGGCGTTCGGGCCGCAGACTCTGCGCCATGTACGAAGCCACGCTTCCGGTGCCGCCGACGTTCGACGAGCTGAGCAGCTGGGCCGGGCCACAGCGCGTCGTCCGGGCGACCGCTGCCGGTCTGGCGTCCTGGCGGCTGCCGGCCGAGCAGGTGGACGCACTCGTCTCATCCGGAGTCCCCGTCCTGGACTCGATCGTGGAGGACGTCGTCCTTCGGCGGGAGGCGCGCTGGTACCGGCTGGCCCAGACGTCGCCCACCACGTCGGACTGGTTCTTCACCGCCGAACCCGACAGCGGGCGCGTCTTCCAGCGGTACGACGGGAACGACGGAGCCCGGCTCGTCAACTCCTCGATCAACCACTGGCTGTGCTCGCTGCACTGGTTGGGTTCGTTGTTGGCGACGTCGCACGCGATCGCGCACTGGGATGAGTCGGGAGAACTCGAAGAGGCCGCGCAGGGCGAGATGGAGCAGCTGCGTGACCGGATCGGGCGGCTCGACCCGCCGGCCGTCGCCGGTGGCCGCCATGACCGGCTGTTCTGGCCGGCAGTGCTGGACCGTTGGCTGTACTGAACCAGCCGGCGGAGGTGTCCTTGCGCGCGGTCACATCTTTCTTGATGTGGTCACAGCAAGAAAGATGTGACGGCGCGGCAGGACACCGTCAGTCTTCGTCGACCTCGATCGCGGCGGCGGGGCAGTTGTAGGCGGCCTCGCGTACGGCGTCGTGCTCGGACTCGGGTGGTTCGGCCTGGCGCAGGACGACCAGGCCGTCGGTGTCGTCCTGGTCGAAGACCTCGGGCGCGGTGCGTACGCAGTTGCCCGAGCCGCAGCACGCGTCCCGGTCGACGGCGACCCGCAGCCGTGCGCTCACCACGTCACCGGTAGCCGTTGCACGCCGAACACGACCGCGTCGCGGTAGCGCACGTCGTCGGCCTCCACCGCCAGGGCCAGGCCGGGCAGGCGGGTGATCAGCTCGGACAGGGCGATGCGCAGCTCGGCGCGGGCCAGCGGCTGGCCGATGCACTGGTGGATGCCGAACCCGAACGCCATGTGCTGGTGCGAGCCGCGCTCCAGGTCGAACTCCTCCCCGTCGGGGAACACGTCGGTGTCGCGGTTGGCGGCCGACAGCAGCGCGATGACGCCCTCCCCGGCGGCGATGCGGTGTCCGCCGACCTCGGTGTCGGTGATCGCGACCCGGGTCAGGCCGGTGCGCACGATGGTCAGGTAGCGCAGCAGCTCCTCGACGGTGTCGTCGATCAGTTCGGGGCGCTCGCGCAGCCGGCGTAGCTGCGCGGGGTGCTCCAGCAGCACCAGCGTGCTCAGGCCGATCATGTTGGAGGTGGTCTCGTGCCCGGCGATGAGCAGCAGCACGGACAGCCCGACCAGCTCCTCCTCGGTCATCTCGCCGGTGGCGACACGTTCGGCGGCCAGGCGGCTGATCAGGTCCTCGCCCGGCTCGCCGCGCCGGGCGGCGATCAGCCGGGTCAGGTAGTCGCGCAGCTCCTCGATGGCGTCGCGGGCCTGCTCCGGGGTGCTGGACCAGGCCAGCAGGATGCGGCTGCGCTCCTGGAAGTAGTCGTGGTCGGTGTACGGGACGCCGAGCAGGTGGCAGATCACCATCGACGGGACCGGCAGCGCGAAGTGCTCGACCAGGTCGGCGGGCTGCCCGGCGGCGCGCAGCTCCGCCAGCCCGTCGATCACGGTCTGCCGGATCAGCGGCTCCAGCGTGCGGATGTGCTTGATCATGAACTCGGGGGTGAGCATGCGGCGGAACTTGGTGTGCTCGGGCGGGTCCATGCGGATCAGCGAGCCGTCGGGGCGGCGCGGCATGTCCTCGGGGATCGGCCGGATCAGCGGGAACCCCGGCCGGGTGAAGTCGCTGGAGAAGTCGGGACTGCGCAGCAGCTCGCGCAGGTGCTCGTGCCGGGTGAACAGCCAGGCCTGCTGGCCGGTGGGCAGCCGCACCCGGCCCACGCCGTCCGGGCCGAGGTCGGGCAGCAGCGGTTGGAGCCCCGCGTTGCCGAACGGGTACGTCAGGACGTTCGTGGCCAGCGTGTCGGACATGTGAGACTCCCCCGTCGAACCCCCAGGACCACTCCAAGTTACTAGCATTTGCCCGGTTTGGCAGAGTTCTGGCCGACCGGCCGGCTGGTCAGGGAACCACCACCACCGGCCAGCGGCCCTGCTTGACCAGCCGGGTCGCCACCGAGCCGACGAACCGGTGCCCCGCCTGCGCGGACGCCCCGACGACCAGCATGTCCGCTTTCAGCTCGTCGGCCGCGGCGCGCAGCTCGGCGTACGGATCACCGCGGCGCATCATGAACGTGACGGGCAGGCCCATCTCCTCGGCCGCCTGGCGCACCTGTGCCCGCAGCTCCCCGGCCAGCTCCTCGGCGGTCTCGACCGCCGCCGCGGCGGCCTGGCCGTAGATCGAGGCGACGAGTCCGGCCGACTCCCCCACGAACACCACGACCAGGCGGCTGCGCTGGCGGCGGGCCAGCCCCGCGGCGTACGCGGCGGCCCGCTCCGACGGCGGGCTGCCGTCCACGCCCACCATGATCACGCGTGGGCCGTCGGTGCCGCGCTCGAAGGCGCACGGGGCGGCCGCCGGGCCGTAGTGCTCGGTGCGCTGCCGCGGGAGGTTCACCGCCCGCCCCGCTCAGGCCCGGCCGAGCGCGGGTTCGGTGTCGGTGAACCGGGCCGCGGCGGTCGGCGCGTGCGCGTGTGCCGCCACGGTCGACATGTTGGCGTATGCCGGTGCAGGAGCGTGGGCACGGGCGTCGGCGTGCGACGGGACCGGGACCGCGGGTGCGGGGGTGACCGGCTCGGGCGCCGGGGCACCCGAGCGCAGGGTGATGTCGGGCAGCAGCAGCGCGGCGATGACGCCGACCGCGCCGATGGCCGCGGAGATGAGAAAGATGTGGCCGGTCGCGTCGCCGTACGCCTCGCGGACGATGGTCTGGGCGATCGGCGGCAGGGTCTTGAGGTTCAGCGAGCCGCCGCCCGAGCCCGCCGGCAGACCCGCCGCGGCCAGGTGCTCGGCGATGATCGACTGCACCCGGTTGGCCAGCACCGCACCGAGCACCGAGACGCCGATGGTGCCGCCCAGCGAGCGGAAGAACGTCACCGAGCCGGTGGCCGCGCCGAGGTCCTTCATGGCGGCGGTGTTCTGCACGGCGAGCACCAGGTTCTGCATGGTCATGCCGACGCCCAGGCCGACGAGCAGCATGCCCACGCCGATCACGGTCAGCGGCGTGGCGTGGTCGATGAACGACAGCCCCAGGAAGCCCGCGACCAGCACGATCGCGCCGGTGACGATGTATGGCTTGACCTTGCCGGACTTGGTGACCATGCGGCCGGTGACGGTCGAGGAGACGAGCACGCCGAACATGAGCGGCATGGTGAGCAGGCCGGCCTCGGTCGGGGTGTAGCCGCGGCCGATCTGGAAGTACTGGCCGAGGAAGACCGAGCCGCCGAACATGGCCATGCCGACGGCGAGGCTGGCGAGGATGGACAGCGCGGGAACGCGCTTGCTGATCACGTTGATCGGCACGACGGGGCTCTCCGCCCGCAGCTCCACCCAGACCGCCCCGGCCAGCACCAGCAGCGCCGCGCCGACCATGGCGAACGTCTGCCAGGACAGCCAGTCGAACGAGTTGCCGACGAACGACACCCAGACCAGCAGGGTGCTCACACCGATCGCGATCAGGGCCGCGCCCAGGTAGTCGATCTTCGCCTTGACCCGGGCCGTACGGGGCAGGTCCAGGGTCAGCCACAGCAGCGCGAAGGCGATCGCGGCGATCGGCACGCCGATGAAGAAGCACCACCGCCAGCCCAGCCACGAGGTGTCCACGATCAGGCCGCCCAGCAGCGGCCCGGCCAGCGTCGCGACGGCCATCACGCCGCCGAGGTAGCCGTTGTAGCGGCCGCGCTCACGCGGCGGGATCATCGCCGCGATCACGATCTGGACCAGGGCCTGCAGGCCGCCCACGCCGATGCCCTGCACCGCGCGGGCCGCGATGACCTGGCTGGTGTCCTGGGCGAAGCCGCTGAGCAGCGAGCCGATCACGAAGATCACGATGGCGATCTGCACCAGCAGCTTCTTGCTGAACATGTCCGCCAGGCGGCCCCAGACCGGGGTCGTCGCGGTGGCGGCGAGCAGGGTCGCGGTGACGACCCAGGTGTACTGCGTCTGCGTGCCGTTGAGCT
>NZ_BONI01000038.1 GCF_016862635.1 Catellatospora coxensis
CTGCGTATGACGAAAGTCAGGTGGCCCGGGTCACGCCGTCGGGGAGACGCTCGGCGACGGCTGCGCCGACGCGGACGGGTCGGGCGAGCCGAGCGCGGCCAGCTCCGGCGGGATCGGCAGGGCGCTGCCCTTCATGTAGTCCTCCCAGCCCACGGACCAGGCTGTCCAGCCGTTGGCGGGCTTGATCTTGCGCTCGGTGCCCTTCACGGTGACCGGCGTGCCGATACTGGTCAGGTTGAACAGGTACACGGCGTTGGCCGTGGACACGTTCACGCAGCCGTGCGACACGTTGCGTACGCCCTGGTGCTGCACCGACCACGGCGCGGCGTGGATGTACTCGCCACCCCAGGTCAGGCGCTGGGCGTACTCGATGTTGACGACGTAGCGGTCGACGTTGCCCGGGTCGTCGGTGGTGTCGAAGACCGTCTTGCGCTGCTTGTCCATGATCACCATGGTTCCGGACGACGACGGGGTCTTCGTCTTGCCCAGGCTGACCGGAATCGTCTTGACCACCGTGTCGTTCTTGAACACCTGCATGCGCTTGTTCGCGTTGTCGACGATCAGCTCGATCTTCTCCTTGGCGATGTTGCCGACGCCCGAGCGGTCGGCGTCGCCGTAGCGGCCGTCGCCCATCGGCACGCCCTCCAGCGCCGCCCGCACGGTGATCTTCGTGCCGGTCTGCCAGTACTGCGGGCCGCGGTACATCACCTGCAGCGAGCTCGACCAGTGCCAGATCCCCGGCTGCGGCGGCTCCACCTTGACGAACAGACGGCGCTCCACGGCGGCCCGCGCCGACACCGGCACCGGCTTGGTGAACTCGATGACCACCGGCATCGCCACGCCGTACGTGCGGTCGGAGAACAGGTACAGGCCCGCGCCGGTCGTCTTGCCCGGCTTGCCCATCGTCGTGAACGACGTCTTCTTCTCCATGGTCGTGCCGTCCGGGCCGACCGCGACGACCGTCGCCGAGTACTTCTTGCCGTACTTGAGCGGCTTGGCCGGCACCCACGACGAGCCGTCGGCGCGCATGCTGCCCGCGACCTTGCCGCCGGCCGAGTCGGTCATCGTCACCGACTTCACCTCGCCGCCGCTGACCTTGGTGCCGATCTCGGCGCTCACCGGCTGGTTCTTCGCCGCCTCGGCGGGCGTGACCGCCAGCGCCAGCGGTTCCGTGCTCGCCGGCGCGGGCACCGGGGCCGACTGCGTGGGCGTCACGAAAGAGGGCGACTCGTCGCCGTCCTTCGAACACGCGGTCAGCGCCAGCGGTGCGACCACCGCCAGCACCAGTGCCATCGCGCTCCTGCGCGCCATCGTGCTCAGGCTCATCGCCGCCTACCCCGCTCCCCAGATCCACACATCGCGGAACATCCTGCCGCATCGCCCAAACGTTCCGTGAGCACTGTTCGGTTCCTTCGGGACCAGCCGGATGGGGTAGAGATCGCCCACCACCTCGGATCATGGCACCGGCGCGGGGCGGGCGCGGCGGGTTCGGCGGCGCTCAGGCGGCGGCCTGGGCCAGCCAGTACGGCACGTCGTCGGCGTGGTACGGCCACTCGGACGGTTCGATGGCTTCGAGGAAGCCGGCGTACGCGGCGGCGTTGCGCAACGCGACCAGCGGCTCGATCAGCTCCAGCGACCGCTCGGGCTCGCACCCGGGCACGGCCGCCCGCCAGCCGCGGCTCCACGCCTGCCGCAGCGGCTCCGGGTCGGCGAGCCGCTCGGTCATCCGCAGCAGGTCGATCGCCGGGTGCCCGAGCACGGCGTCGCCCCAGTCGATGACGTGCAGCCGCTCGGCGGTGCCGCGCACGTTGCCGGGGTGGAAGTCCCCGTGCACGAGGGTGTCCGGCAGCCCGCAGGCGGTGAGCCGGTCCAGCCGCTCGTCCAGCCCGTCGAGCAGGGCCGCCAGCCGCTCGCCGGGCGCGGCGTCGCGGGTGGCGACGGCACGCAGGCGTTCGGCCAGTCGCGGCGGCCGCTGGTCGGGCACGCCCAGGGCGAGCAGGTCGCCGACCCGTTCCGCCGCGGTGACCTGGACGGTGTGCAGGAGGGGCAGCATACGGAGCCGCTCGTCGGCGGCCGCGCTGTAGCGGTCGGTGCCGGGCAGGTCGTCGAGCAGCATCCGGCCGCCGTCGGCGGCGAGCGGGGCGGGCGCGATGCCGGGGCAGTGCTCGTCCAGCCAGCGCAGCACGGCGGGCTCGTGCGCGAAGAAATCAGGGACCTGCTTGAGCCACACCGGCGTGGTGTCGGTCTCCAGCCGCCAGATCGTGGACAGGTTCCAGGTGCGCTGCTGCGCGGCGGCGGTGACGGTCCGACCTTGGGCGGCCAGGGCGTCGGCGGCCCAGGCGAGGCTGGCGGCGGGGCCGCCGATCTCGGCGTACGGGGCGCGGCGCGGGTGCGGCACGAGGGCGGCGGCGGCCGGGCGGACCGGGCCGGGGTCACCGGCGACCTCGGCCAGGTAGGTGACCTTGCCGCCGGGCGGGGCGGCCAGCTCGGCGTGGAGCAGGCGCAACACGGTCACGTCGACGCCGTGGTGCTGACGTGCCCCGGCGACGACCTCGGCGACCTCCTGCCACCAGGGCACTTCCACGTCGTACGGCGGCAGCGCCCCCAGCACGGTCCCGGCCGGGTCCACCAGCACCAGCGTCACGATTCGTCCCACGCCGCGGACCCTACCGCCGCCCGTCCACCCCGTCGCCGGGTTTTCACCGCACATCCCCAGGTCGCAGGCTTGCGAAGCCGGGGCGGCCCGGCTGGTCGCGGCGGTACTGCGGCAGTACGCCGTCGTCGCATGTGATGCCTGCCTGAGGTCGAAGTGGGGTTGGTGACCGCTGCGGGTTCGGCCGCTGAATGCGGTCATGTAGCGACATGTATTGTCGGTATGTGGTTTCGCCTGCTGCCTGCCTGCGTTGGGCGATCTTCGTGCGGTGGGCGGGTCGGTGTGTCTGAGGTCGGCGGGGCGTGAAGAGGTTCGAGCCGCCGGGCTGGTTTCGTGGTGCAGGCGTACCGGTTCGCCCTTGACCCGAACGGCTTCGGGCTCGGAGTCCGCGAGAAACTCCCCACCGCCCCGCTCAGCGCACCAGGGAGCACACCATGGCACTGACCGACGAGGCCATCGAGAAGATCAAAGAGATGATCCTGTCGGGCGCGCTGCGCCCCGGCGACAAGCTGCCCAAGGAGGCCGACCTCGCCGAACGGCTGGGCCTGTCCCGCAACTCGCTGCGCGAGGCCGTACGCGCCCTGTCCCTGATCCGGGTCCTCGACGTCCGCCAGGGCGACGGCACGTACGTGACCAGCCTCGAACCCGGGCTGCTGCTGGAGGCGCTGACGTTCGTCGTCGACTTCCACCGCGACGACACGGTGCTGCAGTTCCTGGAGATGCGCCGCATCCTCGAACCGGCCGCCGCGGCGCTGGCCGCGCAGCGGATGACCGAGGAGGACATCGCCAAGCTCGCCGCGATCGTCGAGGAGATCGGTCCCGACGCGTCCATGGAGGAGCTGGTTGCCAACGACCTGGAGTTCCACCGGCTGATCGCGGCGGGCACCGGCAACGCGGTGCTGTGCTCGCTGATCGACGGCATGTCCGGCCCGACCACCCGCGCCCGCATCTGGCGCGGCCTCACCCAGGACAAGGCCGTCGAACGCACCCGCGAGCAGCACCTGGCCATCCTCGACGCGATCACCGCTCGCCGCCCGGAACTGGCCCAGTCCTGGGCCCTCATCCACGTCGCCGGTGTCGAAGAATGGCTCCGCCGAGCCCTCTGACCCTCTCCCCGCCCGCCCCTGCGGGGGTGGGCGGGGGAGGTCGGCTGTCCGGCTGATGTGGTGCCGGTCACAGGCCATGAAGAATCCTCGGCTATGGATTCAGTGCTGACCCAGGTGTTCCTGCCCGTCGCCCTCGGCATCGTGATGCTCGGCCTCGGCCTCGGGCTCACCGTCGCCGACTTCAAGCGGATCGTGGTGTTCCCGAAAGCGGTGCTGGTGGCGCTGGTGTGCCAGGTGCTGCTGCTGCCCGCGGTGTGTTTCGGGCTGGTCCTGCTCCTGGACCTGGATCCGACCCTGGCGGCGGGCATGATGCTGCTGGCCGCGTCGCCCGGCGGCACCACCGCCAACCTGTACAGCCACCTGTTCGGCGGCAACGTGGCGCTCAACGTCACGCTGACCGCGGTGAACTCGGTACTGGCGATCTTCACGCTGCCGCTGGTGGTGAACTTCGCGCTGAACCACTTCCTGTCCGGCACCGACCAGATCGGGCTGCAGTTCGGCAAGTCGCTGCAGGTGTTCGCGATCGTGCTGATCCCGGTGGCGATCGGCATGTTCATCCGCAGCCGCTCGGTCGACTTCGCCGACCGGATGCACCGCCCGGTACGCATCCTGTCCGTGGTGGTGCTGGTGCTCGTCATCATCGGCACGCTGGTGTCGGAGCGGGACAACATCGCCGACTACTTCGCCGACGCGGGCCTGGTCGCGCTGCTGTTCAACGTCATCAGCCTGGGCGTCGGCTACTTCCTGCCGCGCCTGGCCGGGCTCGACCGCGCCGACTCGGTCGCCGCCGCGATGGAGATCGGCATCCACAACGGCACGCTGGCCATCTTCATCGCCACGACGCTGCTCGCGAGCACGGCCCTGGCGGTGCCGGCCGCCGTGTACAGCATCATCATGTTCTTCACCGCCGCGGCCTTCGGCTACCTGGTCCGGCCCGCCCGGGTGGCAGCCGAACCGGCCCTGGAGAGCTGACGACCTCCCGCCGGCGTCCCTGCCCCGGGCAAGGGACGCCGGCGGCCGTCAGGGCAGCGTCTCGGCCCGCATCAGATCAACGGCGAGCTGCACGGCCTCCGGCGACGCCGTGCGCAGCGATCCCGCGCGGTACGGCGGCTGCGGGTCGTACTCGATCGCCAGCTGCACCGCCTCCGCCACCGCCGGACCGGCCAGATGCGCCGCCAGCCGCAACCCCATGTCGATCCCCGCCGACACCCCCGCCGCCGTGATCACACGATCGTTCTCCACCACCCGCTCCGCCACGTACGTCGCCCCGTACCGAGCCAGGTAATCCTTGGCCGCCCAATGCGTCGTCGCGGTCTGCCCGCGCAGAATCCCCGCCGCCCCGAGCATCAGCGCCCCCGTGCACACCGAGGTGGTCCAACTCGAAGTCACATGCGCGGTATGCACCCACTCGACATACCCCGCATCGGCGGCCGCCGCGAAGGACCCCTGCAACCCGCCCGGAATCACGACCACATCCGGCTCAGGCACCTCGTCCATCGCCTGCTCGGCAACCATGGTCAACGCCCCGGTATCAGCGACCACCGGCCCCGCCTGCCGCCCCACGAACACCACCCTGGTGTCCGGCAACCGCGCCAGCACCTCATACGGCCCCACCGCATCCAGCGCCGTAAACCCCGGATACAGCAACACCGCCACCATCGTCACCTCCCCACTATCACCCGCCCCACCTAGCACCCGCCTCGACTTCACCCCGACGATCTTGCGTGAACCGTGGGTGCGACACGCCCGTTCCGGTCATCTGGGCAACAGTTCACGCAAGATCGTCTTGATCTTGGGGTGGTGGGGGTGGTGGGGGTGGGGTGGGGAGGCCGGCGTCGGCGATGCGTTGGCGGAAGGGGCGGTGGGTGAGGGCGGTGGTGAGTTCGGTGAGGAGGTCGACCAGGGGGATCGAGAGTTCTGTGTCCAATGTGCGCATTGCTGTGGTGGTCGCCGACCACTCGGCGGTGATCAGCGGGAGCAGGTCGTGTGCCTTGGTGGTGAGGTTGACCAGGCGTTGGCGGGCGTCGGGGCCGGGGGTCAGGTCGACCAGGCCGGCGCGGTTCATCTGGGCCACGGTCTGGCTGGCCGCGGAGTGGGTGACGCCGACGGTCCGGGCGAGGTCGCGGATCGGCATCGGGCCCTGCGCCAGCAGCGCGCGGACCACGGGGGAGTAGCGCGGGCGATAGTCGGCCAGATCGCGTTCGGCGTAGACCTTCGCCACGTCGCCGTCGAGCAGTTCCAGCACGTGCCGCAGCAGCGTGCCGACCGCTTCGCGGTCCGGGAGAGCCGTCATGCTAAAAACATAACAGTACTGTTGTATTTCCTGGAGGTGGCCATGCACCCGCAGTCCGAGCCGTACGACAGCGGCCTGCTCGACGTCGGCGACGGCAACCTCGTGCACTGGGAGGTCTGCGGCAACCCCGACGGCAAACCGGCCGTCGTGCTGCACGGCGGACCCGGTTCCGGGGCGACCCCGGGCTGGCTGCGCTACTTCGACCCGGCTGCCTACCGGGTGGTGCTCGTCGACCAGCGCGGCTGCGGCCGCAGCACGCCCAGCGCCGGCGACCCGGCCACCGACCTGAGCGTCAACACCACCCACCACCTGATCCGCGACCTCGAACAGCTGCGCGCCCACCTGGGCATCGAGCGCTGGCTGGTGCTCGGTGCGTCCTGGGGCTGCACCCTGGCGCTGGCCTACGCGCAGCGCCACCCGTCGTCGATCTCCGAGCTGGTGCTGTTCAGCCTCACCAACACCACCCACCGGGAGGTGGACTGGGTGACCCGGCAGATGGGGCGCATCCTGCCGGAGGAGTGGGCCCGGTTCCGCGACGGCGTGCCCGCGGCCGACCGCGACGGCGACCTCGCGGCGGCCTACGCCCGGCTGCTGGCCGACCCCGACCCTGCCGTACGCGACAAGGCGTCACGGGACTGGTGCACCTGGGAGGACCAGCACGTGGCCATCGCCACCGGCTTCGAGGCCGACCCGCGATTCGAGGACCCCGAGTTCCGGATGACCTTCGCCCGGCTGGTCACCCACTACTGGGCCAACGCGGCGTTCCTGGAGGACGGCGAGCTGCAGGCCAACGCGGGCAGGCTGGCCGGGATCCCGGGGGTGCTCGTGCACGGGCGGCTGGACATCAGCGGCCCGGCCGACATCGCCTGGAACCTCGCCCAGGCCTGGCCCGGCGCCGAACTGACCCTGGTCGACCGGGCCGGGCACGGCTCCCGCGGCGGCATCGGCGACGTCGTGCTCGCCGCCGTGGCCCGCTTCGCGACCCGCCGCTGACCGCGCCCGCCGCCGGCGCGGCCCGCAAGATCGACGGACTTGCCTGGCACGTGGGCGAGAGCGTGCTCAAGATACGCCCAGGTGCCAGGCAAGTCCGATGATCGTGGAGTGGGTCAGCCGACCGTGGGCGCGGCCACGGTCACGGGGGTGCCGTAGGCGCTGAACTCGACGACCACGTGGGTGCCTGCGGGCCCCGGTTCGCCGCCGGGCTTCTGCCAGACGGCGTTGCGGTCGTAGACGACGCCCGAGATGCGGCCCTCGGCGTCGAGCGTCACGTCCCCGGTGACGGTCTCGCTGACCTGGTAGGACTGGAGTTCCTGGGCGGTGTACTCGAAGTGCAGCAGGTTCGGCCCGGTTTGGGTGACGACCGCGCCCGCCTGGGCCAGCGTCGCGAGCAGCTCCGCGGGGTCGGCGGTGCCGCCCAGCGGGCCGTCCAGCGTCGGCCTGCCGCCCAGACTGTCGTGTATGCCCGGCCGGCGGATCCAGTGCATGATCCCGTCCTCCCCGCTCTCTCCGGCGTACTGGACGCCGTCGACCAGGCGCTCCTCACCCACACCGGGCCCGTCACCGCCGAAGGGGGTCCGCAGGTAACCGGTCCGGGCCGCCGGGTCGAACGCCCCGGTGGAGACCAGGACGTCGGCGCCCGGCGTCGTGGTCGAGCTGGTCGTGATCTTCAACCGGTAGCTGGTGCTCTGGCTCGCCGTGATCGCCGCCACCAGTCGCGTGCCCGGGTCGGCCGCGGCCACCGAGGCCGGTGGGTTTTCGGCCGTCAGGCCCCCGCCGGGGGGCTGGTTCACGGCGGCGACCCCGGCCACCGCGCCCACCACCAGGACGGCCAGCGACGCGCCGGTGAGCGCGGTACGCCGGTGGCGGGCGCGCCGGCCACGGTTCAGCAGCCGCTGCGTCGGCGGTGCCGAGGCGGCCTGGCCGGCCAGTTCGTGCAGGCTCCCGGAGAGCCCGTCGAGATCGTTCATCTGCCTCACCTCATGCTCGGGATTGCCGGTTCGGACATCGAGTGCCTGAGCTTGGCCAAGGCCTTGGCGTGCTGGCTCTTGACGGTGCCCGGCGAGCAGCCGAGCACCCGGGCGATCTCACGTTCGGGCAGGTCCTCGTAGTGCCGCAGCACCACGACCGCGCGCTGCCTGGGTGGCAGCGCCCGCAGGGCCTCGCGTACCACCAGAGCCTGCGTGCTGACCTCCCCGACGGGCCCGGGCCGGTCGGGGACGTCGGAGACGAGGCTCTCCCGGCGCCGGCGGCGCCACACCGAGGTGTGGTTGTTCACCACCACCTTGCGCAGGTACGCGTGCAGGTCGTCGGTTCGCGACAGCCGGCGCCAGCGTTCGTAGATCCTGACCAGGCTGTCCTGGAGGAGTTCCTCCGCCTGCCACTGGTCACCGGTCAGCAGGAGGGCCAGCCGAAGGTGCCGTTGCCAGGCGAGCTCGACGAAGGCCGCAAACGCCTGGTCGCCCTCGCTGAGGGCCTTGGTTCGTTCGGTCACGGTCCTTCCACGGTTCGGACTCCTGCCCGGTTGCCCGGTCTGCGCCGGTTTCTCGGCGACCGGGCAGGAGCCGGGTCGTCAGACGCCGGTGAGGTGGCCGATCGCGGCCTGTTCGGCGGTCAGCGCGGCGTCGACGAGGTCGGCGGCGTGGTCGCACCAGGCGCGCAGGTCGTCATCGGACGCCGCGCCCGCCGCGTGGGCGGCGAGCGCCGACCAGGTCTGCCCGGATTCGCGGAACAGCGGCGCGGCGGCGGCGGGCGCCGGTGCGGCGAGCAGCGCCGCAGCCTCGTCGAGGAAGTCGGCGTACAGCGGCCGGGTCGCGCCTGGAGCCGTGTACTCCCGCTCCAGGCAGTCGGCCAGCCGCCGCATGGCGTGCCCGTGCCCGGCCGGGTCGCCGAAGCGCCTGGCCCAGCCCTTGCGGGTACGGGTGTCGCGTTGCTCGGCGGCGAGTTTGGCCATGCCGGAGAACCCGAAGTTGACGTCGAAGCTGTTGCCCAGCACCGGCCCGGTGAGGTGCGCGACCGTGGTGCGCAGCGCGTCGTGTACGGCCGGCCGCAGGTCGGACGGTTCGGCGACGCCGCGGCCAGGCTCGTCCGCGAGCGTGAGGAGCTGGTGGCGGCCCTGGCGGTGGGACGTCCAGGCGGCGGCGAAGTCCGCGAGGGACAGGTCCCGTGTGCCGTGGGGCGGGTCGAGCACGGTGACGGTGTCGCCGGTGAGCGCGGTGACCGCGACGGTGTACGGCTCGGCCGCGCTGAACGGCGCGGGCTGCTGCCACGGCAGCCGGCCCCGGTCGACCAGGCACGACGCGGGCTGCCCGGTGTCGAGCGCGGCCCGCAGCCGCTCCACGGCCGCTTTCGCCGAGGTCCCGTTGGTCTGCCGGTACGCCACGCCGAGCCGGTCGAGCACGGCGGGCGCCCAGGGCTGCGGGTGGTGCTGGGCGACGATCGTGAGCAGCGGGTGGGGCACGCTGTCGTACTCGAAGACGGCGTACATGAAGCCGATGCCGCCGCCCAGCCCGCACACCATGGCCTCGGACAGCGGCCGCCCGGTGGCGGCGAGCAGGTGCCCGACCAGCACGGATTCGCGGTGCTGCCCGGCGGCGGTGACGACGGGACCGGCCAGCCGGCGGGCGGCGGTGGTGTAGCTCTCGCCGGTGCGCTCCATGCGCTCGCGGACGAGCTTCTTGAAGTTCCTGCGTGCAGTCATGACGGTGTCCTCCGCGACGGCGCTGCGCCCCTCCCACGCCGGCGACGCGTCCGTCGCTGAATGAGGGTTTCCAGCTGCACAGGCGGTCCCGCCCGCGATGAGATGGTCACCTTCGCCCCCGCGTCGCCGGCGCGCGTGGGGCGCCGGTCAGGAGGTATGGCGTACGGGCACGCCGTGCGCATCGTAACCCCTGGACAGGCCGGAGGCGAGGTCGGTAGCGTAACGGCTGTTACGTAACGGCCGTGATGAAACGGGGTGGACGTGCCGCGACAGGTGGATCACGACGAGCGCCGCGAGCAGCTGTCCGCCGCCGTGTGGCACGTGGTCAGCGAGCACGGGCTCGACGGGCTGACGCTGCGGGCGGTCGGCGACGCCGCCGGCTGCACCACGGGCCGCGTGGCGCACTACTTCCGCGACAAGAACGCGCTGCTCACCCACGCCCGCGACGTCATGCACCGGCGCATGGCCGCGCGCATCGACGCCCTCGGCGACTTCGACAGCCCCCGCGATCGGCTGCGCGCCGTGTTGCAGGAGGGGGTGCCGCTCGACGAGGAGCGGCGGCTGAACTCGACCATCTGGGCCTACTTCCTGATGGCCGCGCGCACCGATCCGGTGCTGCTGGCCGAGCACGTGGTCCGGCACGAGTCGTGGATCCGGCGGCTGACCGGGCTGCTGCGCGACGCGTACGCCGTACCCCCGGATGATCTGGAACTTCGGGCGCGCAACCTGGTCGCGCTGCTGGAGGGGCTGGCGCTGTGCGGGGTGGCCACGCCCGATCTCTACCCGCCCGACCTGCTGGTCAGGGCCGTCGACAACCACCTCGACCTGCTGCTGGGAGCGTAACGATGAGCACGGAGACCGCCACCATGGAGATCATCGAGGTGCCGCCGGACGATGCGCGGCTGCGACCGCTGGTCGGCGCGATGCGCGCCGAACTGGACGCGCTCTACCCCGAGGAGATCGACTTCGAGCACCCGACGGTCAAGGAGGCGGCCCGCTTCCTGCTGGTGCTCGCCGACGGTGTGGCGATCGGCTGCTGCGCGGTGCAGCCGCTCGACGGCGGCGAGGCGGAGCTCAAGCGCATGTACGTCGCCCCCGCCTGGCGCGGTCGCGGCATCGCCCGGCGGCTGATGCCCGAGGCCGAGGCGCTCGCGGTCCGCACCGGCGCGCACCGCTTCAAGCTGGAGACCGGCGTACGCCAGCCCGAGGCGATCGCCGTCTACGAACGGGCCGGCTTCACCCGCATCCCCAACTACCCGCCGTACGACCGCTGGGAGCTGAGCGTCTGCTACGCCAAGCCGCTCCTGCCCTGATCAGCGGTCGTCAGGCGTTGACAAGGGCACCTTCTACAACGCGGAGCGATGTGAAGGTGCCCTTCCTTCTGCCTTAGGCGGGGCAGGGTTCGAGGTCGTGGCCGGCGGAGCGTTCCTGCTCGGGCAGACCGATGTGGGCGGCGACGACGCGTTTCGGGACGCCGTCGGCGAGGCTGTCGGCCAGCGCGCGTTCGCGCACGGCCAGCAGCCGTTCGGTGTTGTGCTCCAGGACCCGGTCGAGCAGGGTCAGCTGGGCCAGCAGGCCGCTGTCGGCATCGGACGGCGGGCTCGCCTCCGCCGCCGCCAGCGCCGAGGCGACCTCGTCCGTGGTCACCCCGCCCAGCTCGGCGACGTCGGCCAGCGGCCAGCCGTGGTGGTGGGCCAGGATCGCGGCGAACAGGATGCGCGAGGCCTCGTTGGCGGCCCGGTAGCCGTCCACGAAACGCAGCCAGTGCGCGCAGTACGCGAGCCGCTCGGTGGGGTCGTCGGGCAGGTTCACGTCCACCGGGGCCGCCGGGAGCAGGCGCAGCGCCTTGTCGTAGGCCAGGGACAGCAGCTCGCGCAGCTGCGCCGCGACCTGCTGGCGTTCGGCCAGGTCGCGGGCGGTGCCGCCGTCGGTGGTCAGCCCGGTCCATTCCAGAATGACCGCGGCGCGCGGACCGCAGGCGCGATGGCCGCAGATGACCTCGGCGACGTCGGCGGCGGTCCAGTTCTCGTGCCGAACGAGGGACAGCGCGGCCTGGTCGCGGGCGACGAGGGCGCGGCGGTACTTGTGGCGCAGGTCCATGGTGAGGGTGCAGACGTCCAGCGCGCCCCGGGCGATCTCCTGACGCTCCAGCAGCGCGATCTGCCGGCTGAGCTCAGGCACGCTGATATCGGCGATCGGGTTCGTCATGCCCTCGACGCTAACGCTGTGTAGCTGATACCTCTACGAACTGGTGATCTTCTGTGGCATTTCTGACTTTCGCCAGGTTCCCATCCCCGCCGAAGGTCACGTCTGCCCGGTTCGCCCCCGCCCTCCTGCCGCAACTCTTAAAAACTCGCGGCTTCCGGCAAGGCTCGACGCCGCGACTCTTTAAAAGTTGCGGCAGGGGGTGGGCGGGCAGGTCGTGCCTTGACAAAAAAATTTGTCGGTGGGAGGGTGTGAGGGTGTTTGATGTTGCGGTTATCGACGATCCGGCTGCGGCCGAGGCGTCGCTGGATCCGATCCGGGCACGGCTGCTGGCCGCGCTGGTCGAGCCGGGCTCGGCGACCTCGCTGGCGGCCAAGGTCGGCCAGCCCCGGCAGAAGGTCAACTACCACCTGCGCGAGCTGGAGCGGCACGGGCTGGTCGAGCTGGTCGAGGAGCGGCGCAAGGGCAACGTCACCGAGCGCGTGCTGCAGGCGACCGCCGCGTCCTATGTGATCTCACCGATCGCGCTGTCGGCGGTGCAGCCCGACCCGGGCCGCGCGCCCGACCGGCTGTCCGCCCGCTGGCTGCTGGCGCTGGCCGCGCGGCTGGTGCGCGACATCGGCGAGCTGCTGACCGGTGCGGCGAAGGCGAACAAGCGGCTGGCCACGTTCGCCATGGACGGCACGGTGCGGTTCGCGAGCCCGGCGCAGCGGTCCGCGTTCGCCGAGGAGCTGGCGGGCGCGGTGGCGGCGCTGGTGAGCAAGTACCACGACGAGCAGGCCGAGGGTGGGCGCGAGCACCGGATCATCGTGGCGGTGCACCCGAGCGTGTCCCGCCCGGCCGAGGAGGACTGAGATGGGCAAGGATTTCGAGATCGTCGAGGAGCTGCCGGTCGACGCGACCCCGGAGCAGGTCTGGGCCGCCATCGCGACCGGTCCGGGCATCGACTCGTGGTTCATGGGCCGCAACGAGGTGGCGCCCGGTCCCGGCGGCGCGGTGAGTACGGCGTTCGGGGCGTACACCCCGACGCTGCCGATCACCGCGTGGGAGCCCGGACACCGCCTGGCGTACGGCGAGGCCCCCGATCCCGACGGCCGCTTCGTGGCGTACGAGTTCCTGATCGAGGGCCGGGCCGGCGGCAGTGCCGTGGTGCGTACGGTGACCAGCGGCTTCCTGCCCGGCGACGACTGGGCCGACGAGTTCGAGGCGATGGGCCTGGGCGGGGCGCTGTTCCACCGCACCCTCGTCGAATACCTCACCTGGTTCCTCGGCCGCACCGCCGTCCCGGTCACCGTGTTCGGCCCGCCGGTCGACGACTGGCCGCACGCCTGGCGGCTGCTGCACGGCGCGCTGGGCCTGTCCGACACGCCGAAACCCGGCGACGAGGCGGCGTTCACCGTCGCGGGCGTCTCGCGCACCGCGACCGTCTACCACGTCAGCGCCCAGACCCTGGCCGTGCGCACCCCGGACGCGATGTACCGGTTCGTGCGCGGCTTCACCGGCTCGATGGTCGCCATGCACCACGTCTTCACCCCCACCGACGAGTCCGCCGCCTGGCAGTCCTGGCTGGACGAGTTGTATGCCTGAGAAGGAGCACCCCATGAACACCGTCGACTCCGCGGACGGCACCGCGATCGCTTACAGCAGGGTCGGACAAGGCCCGGCGGTGATCCTGGTCGACGGAGCCATGTGCCACCGCGCCATGGGCCCGGCCGAGCCGCTGGCGAAGCTGCTGGCCGACAGCTACACCGTCTACACCTACGACCGGCGCGGCCGGGGTGGCAGCGGCGACACCGCGCCGTACTCGGTCGAGCGGGAGGTCGAGGACCTCGACGCGCTGATCAAGGAGGCCGGGGGCAGTGCCTTCGTGTACGGCATCTCCTCCGGCGCGGTGTTGGCCTGCGACGCCGCCGCGCGGCTGGGCGGCGTCCGCAAGCTCGCCGTGTACGAGCCGCCGGTCATCGTCGACGGCACGCACGAGGCCCGGCCCGACGACTACCTGGACAAGATGGACGCGATGATCGCGCAGGACCGCCGCGGCGACGCGGTCACCACGTTCATGAAGACGGTCGGGGTGCCCGGGATCGTGGTCGCGATCATGAAGCTGACGCCGAACTTCAAGAAGCTCAAGGCGGTGGCGCACACGCTGCCGTACGACTTCCGGGTGCTCGGCGACACCGGCCGCGGCAAGCCGCTGGACGCGTCCCGCTGGGCGGGTGCGCAGCTTCCGGCGCTGGTCATGGACGGCGGCAAGAGCCCGGAGTACATGCGCAACGGGGCCGAGGCCCTGTCCCGGGCGCTGCCCAGTGCCGACTACCGGACCCTGCCGGGGCAGACGCACCTGCTCAAGCCGGAGGCGGTCGCGCCGGTGCTCAAGGAGTTCTTCGTCTAGATCTTCTTGACGAGCAGCTCGAATTCGAGGTCGTCGCGCTGCGGCAGGCCGAAGCGCTCGTCGCCGTACGGGAAGGGGCTCGTCTGCCCGGTGCGCGTGTAACCACGGCGTTCGTACCAGGCGATGAGCTCCTCGCGGACCGAGATGACGGTCATGTGCAGCTCGGGCACGCCCCACTCGTCGGCGGCGAAGCGCTCCGCTTCGGCGATCACGGTCTTGCCCAGGCCGCCGCCCTGCAGCAGCGGGCGCACCGCGAACATGCCGAAGTAGGCGTAGCCGTCGTGGCGTTCCAGGTGGCAGCAGGCCAGCAGGTCCCCGCCGCGCTCGGCCAGCAGCACCACGCTGTCCGGGTCGGCGACGTGCGCGGCCACGGCCTCGGCGTCGGTGCGCTGGCCCTGCAGGATGTCGGCCTCGGTGGTCCACCCGGCCCGGCTGCTGTCCCCGCGGTACGCCGACTCCACCAGCGCCACGATCGCCGGCACATCCTGCGCGAGCGCCGCGCGCACGGCCAACGCCTGCTCCACCATGCCTCGATCCTTGCAGCGTCAGCGGAGGTTGACGAGTTTGGGGTGGGATTTGGTCCAGGCGTCGAGCTTGTCGGCGCGGAGGGCGGTGAAGTAGGTGGCCTGGACGGGGTCGAGGCGTTCGCCGCGGTAGGCGCCGCCGCTGTAGACGCCGCTGCCGGGCAGGCCGACCAGGGTCAGGTTCGCGGGGCGGATGTTGCGCAGTGCGTACGCGAACTCGCTGGGTTTGCGGCCGCGGCCGTCGAAGGTGAACGTCTCGCCGAGCGCGCCGAGCACCTCGTCCAGCTTAGTGGGGTCGGTGAGCAGGTCGCCGCTGAGGACCTTGGTCAGCATCGCCTTCATGAGCTGGCGCTGGTGGCGCTGGCGGGCGTAGTCGCTGCCGGTGATGTAACGCTGCCGCGCGTAGTCCAGGGCCATCCAGCCGTTCATGTGCCGGGTGCCGACGTTGTAGGTCATCCGCGGCCCGGAGTAGCCGTGCGCGCAGCCGCCGCAGGTCGCGCGGTGCACGCCGTCGGGGCGGCGGTGGATCGAGACGACCTTCTGGTCGACGTAGATGTCGACGCCGCCGATGGCGTTGATCAGCCGGACGTAGCCGCCGAACGAGATGACCGCGCCAGCGTCGAACCGGGCGATCCCGGTGTACTTGCTGACCGTCTTGGCCAGCAGCTGGAAACCCTGGGCGATGTTCCACTTCGACCCGTTGCCGGGCACCCGCGCGCCGTAGGTCAGGGCGTGGGTGAGCTTGCTGCGCTCGCCGCGGAAGCGCGACGGCGCGAACGCCGGGATGTCGACGACCAGGTCCCGCGGCAGCGAGGTGAGGTACGCACCGGTCAGGTCCTTGTCGATGTGCAGGATCATTACCACGTCGCCGTGCGCGGGCGAGCCCTTCTGCTCCTCGCGCGTGTCCCGGCCGAGGATGAGCATGTTCAGCGGGCCCTTGATGTCCGCCCCGGCCGGGGGAGTGGGGCTGGCGCTCGGGCTCGGCGACGGCGACGGCTCCTCGCTCGGACCGAACAGGTCGACCTGCGGGATGGCCTCGTCCACCCGGTCCCTGGTGACCTGGACCGCGGCGTAGGCCGCGCCGCCCACCAGCGCCAGCGCCAGGCCGAGGACGATGAACAGCCGAGTTGACCGCGTCATGGGGTGCGCTCCGGGGGTGTGGCGCTGTCGGGGGCCTCGAACTCTAGTCCGTGGGCCGGGCCCGGTCCACGGCGTCCGCGGCGGCGTGCTCGCCGTCGGCGCGGAGACCGGCGACGACACCGTCCACATCGGCCGCCGAGCGGTTCTGGCTCAGTTTCCACTTGGCCTCGATGCGGTTGATGCGCAGCTCGATCCCGACGATCGCGCGCAGCTGGCCGGTGACGTACGCGGCCGGGGCGTCGTCGACCGACCACGGGGCCGGGCGGCGGCCCTCGTGCTTGTCGCTCAGCCGCCGCACCAGCGCCCTGGTCCAGGCCGGGTCGTCGTGCACGACCAGCTCGCCGTACGCGTGCACGACGGCGTAGTTCCAGGTCGGCACGACCCGGCCGTGCTCGGCCTTGGCCGCGTACCAGGTCGGCGAGACATAGGCGTCCGGGCCGCGCACGATGGCCAGCGCCTCGCCGAGCACGGGGCGGCGCCACTGGTCGTTGTTGCGGGCCAGGTGGCCGAGCAGCGCGCCGTGCGGGCCGGTGTCCGGGTCGTACACGAACGGCAGCGTGGTCGCGACCAGGCCGTCCGCGGTCGCGGTGACCAGGTCGGCGGCACCGTGCTCGGTCAGCAGCTCGCGGACGGCGGCCGCGCCGGCGGCGAAGTGGGCGGGTGTGTACATGGTCAGACCTTTCCGACGGCGGGCGCGGGCGTGCTCGCCCGGGTGCGCTGGATGAGCACGACGCAGGCGAGCACCACCAGCGCCGCCCCGATCGAGGCGGGAGTAACCGTCTCACCGAGCAGCAGCGCCGACCAGCCCAGGGTCAGCACGGGCTGGGCGAGCTGGATCTGGCCGACCTGGGCGATGCCGCCCCGGGCCAGGCCCGCGTACCAGGCGAAGAAGCCGAGGAACATGGAGATCGCGGTGAGGTAGCCGAATGCGGTCCAGCCCGTGGTGTCGGCGTGCGGGGGACGGGCCACCGCGGCGGCGATCGTCACCGGCACGGTGACCGGCAGCGCCACCAGCAGCGCCCAGCAGATGGTGCGCGCTCCACCCAGCTCGCGCGACAGCGCGCCGCCCTCGGCGTACCCGAGCCCGCACAGCACGACCGCGGCCAGCAGGAACAGGTCGGCGACGGTCAGCGCGCCGCGCACCGCGCCGCTGGTGACCAAAAAGCCCAGCACCGCCAGCAGGCCCACCGTGCCGGCGGCCCAGAACGCGGGCGGCGGGCGCTCGCCGGCCCGCAGGACCGCGAAGATCGCGGTCATGGCGGGCAGCACGGTGTTCACGACGGCCCCGTGCGCGGACGTCTGCGTGGTCAGCGCCAGCGACGTGAACAGCGGGAAGCCGACCACGACGCCGAGGGCGACGACGGCCAGCCGCCGCCACTGGTCGCGGCTGGGGCGGGGCGCGCCGGTGAACCGGAGGTAGGCCAGGGCCAGCAGGGCCGCGCCGACCGCCCGGCCGAAGGCGACGAACCAGGGGTCGAGCTGCTGCACGGCGATCCGGGTCATCGGCAGCGACATGCTGAACGCCAGCACCCCGACCGCGCCCAGGGCCAGTCCGGCGACCCGGTCCGCTGTTACCGTCGAGGGCACAGTAGCGCTACTCTTGTCCGTCATGAGTAACGGTAACGCAGTGACCCGCGTTATCCAAGATCTGCGCGGGCTCGCCGCCGTCGCGGGCCCTGGGGCGCGGCTGCCGTCGGTACGCGAGCTGACCGCCCGCCACCAGGCCTCCCCGGTCACCGTCGCCGAGGCGATCCGGCAGCTGGTGGCACAGAACGTGATCGAGGCACGGCCCGGCAAGGGCACCTTCGTGGCCGCCCCGCCCGCCGACCCCGGCGTGCCCGACCTGTCCTGGCAGACCGTCGCGCTCGGCGTACGCCCGCCGGGCGACGAGGAGCTGCAGGCGTTACTGGCGTTACCGCCCGCCGGGGCGATCCCGCTGGTCGGCGGCTACCTCGACGCGGACCTGCAGCCCGCCGCCGCACTGGGCGCGGCGCTGACCCGCGCCGCCCGCCAGCCCGCCTCGTGGCAGCGCGGACCCGTCGAGGGGCGTGAAGACCTGCGGGCCTGGTTCGCCCGCGAGGCCGGGGCCGGGCTGCGCGCCGACGACATGGTGATCTGCGCCGGCGGCCAGGCCGGGCTGTCCACCGCGCTGCGCGCGCTCACCGCCCCCGGCGACACGGTGCTCGTCGAGTCGCCGACCTACCTCGGCGCGCTGGCCGCGGCGCGGGCCGCGGGGCTGCGGGTGGTGCCGGTCCCGGCCGATGCCGACGGCGTACGCCCCGACCAGCTCGCCGCCGCGTTCGCCCGCACCGGAGCCCGCCTGTTCTACTGCCAGCCGCTGTACGCCAACCCGCACGGCGCGACCCTGGCCGGGCACCGCCGCGCCGAGGTGTACGCGGCCGTCCGCACCGCCGGGGCGTTCCTCATCGAGGACGACTACGCCCGCGACCTCACCATCGACGGGGAGGCACCGCCGCCGCTGGCCGCCGACGACCCCGACGGCCACGTCGTCTACCTGCGCTCGCTCACCAAGGCGACCGCTCCCGGCCTGCGCGTCGCGGCGATCGGCGCCCGCGGCCCGGCCGGCGCGCGCCTGCGGGCGGCTCGCCTCCTCGACGACTTCTACGTGGCCGGCCCACTCCAGCAGGCCGCCCTGGAGTTCGTCGCCTCCCCGGCCTGGGCCCGCCACCGCCGCACCCTGCGCACAGCCCTCCGCGACCGCCGCGACGCCCTGCTGTCCGCGCTACGCCGCCACCTGCCCGACCTGATCCCGCCGGCCGTCCCCCGCGGCGGCCTGCACCTCTGGACCCCGCTCCCCGACGGCACCGACGACGTGGCCCTCGCCACCGCCGCCGCCACCGAGGGCGTCATCGTCTTCCCCGGCCGCCCCTGGTACGCCGCCGAACCCCCGGCCCCCCACCTGCGCCTCACCTACGCCGCCGCCCCACCCGCCCACCACGACGAAGCCATCACCCGCCTAGCCCACGCCCTCAAGAAAGGAAGGGCACCTTCCCATCGCTCCGCGTAGAGGAAGGGCACCTTCTTAACGCGACGTGAGCCTGAGCTGCGGAGTCGGCCTGGGCCGCGGCCGGCGGCGCCAGCTGCCCGGCGCGTCATGCGAACGCGTAGACGTTGGCCTATGACATCGACCCAACGTAGATCAAATTCGATGTAATAGGCCAACGTCGATGGAAAGGCGGGTCGGTCGGGCGGAGGCTCACTTCGCCGGTTCGGGGTCGGTGACGTCGGCGTACGTGCCGTCGAGCCCGCTCATCGCCGCGTCGGCGTCGACCGCGACGGCCACCCCGTGCTCGCCCGCGCCCAGCGTGATCTCCCGCCCGCGCAGCCGCTCGTCGGCGATCACCGGCCACGGCTTGAGCGACCCGTACGGCGTGATCGTCCCGCGCTCGTACCCCGTGGCGGCCTTGGCCTCGCCCGCGTCCGGCATGGACAGCCGCGACACCCCGAGCAGCGCCCGCAGCTTCGGCCACGAGATCACCCGGTCACCGGGGACCAGCACGAACAGGAAGTCGTCGTCCCCCCGCCGCACCACGATCGTCTTCACCACGTCGGGTATCTCCACGCCCCGGGCGGCCGCCGCCTCGGCGAGGCTGCGCACCGGCCCGTGCCGGATGACGCGATGGTCGAGGCCTGCGGAGACGAGCGCGTCGAGCGCCGAACCGGTCATGACTCGCACCCTATCCCGTACCCCACCGCAATGACCTAGCTCATAGAACGACCGTTCTCCCCACTCTTGAAAGCCGACTGCGGCCGGGAGTAGTCTCAAGACTAGACAGACCGTTCTGTCTACTAGACGAGGAGATGACCGGCCATGACCGCCCCCGACACGATCGTGCTGATCCACGGCCTGTGGATGACTCCGCTGAGCTGGGAGCACTGGATCGACCGCTACACCGAGGCGGGCTACCGGGTGCTCGCCCCGTCCTGGCCCGGCCTGGAGGGCGGCGTCGACGCGCTGCGCCGGGACCCGTCGCCGCTGGCCGGCCTGGGCGTCGGCGAGGTCGCCGACCACTACGAGCGGATCATCGCCGACCTGGGCACGCAGCCGATCATCATGGGCCACTCGTTCGGCGGCGCGCTCACGCAGATCCTGCTCGGCCGGGGCCTCGGCGCGGCCGGCGTCGCGATCAACTCCGGCCAGGTGCGCGGCGTCCACCGGCTCCCGCTCACCCAGCTCAAGGCCGCGTCGCCGGTGCTCGGCAACCCGGCCAACCGGGGCCGGGCGGTGCCGTTCACGCCCGAGCAGTTCCATTACGCGTTCACCAACACGCTCACCGCCGAGCAGTCGCGGCAGGTGTACGACCGCTACCACGTCCCCGCCGCCGCCCGTGCCCTGTTCCAGGGGGCCTTCGCCAACCTGGACCCGAACTCGCCGCTGAGGGTCGACGTACGCCGCGACGACCGCGCGCCGCTGCTGTTCGTCGCGGGTGGAGCCGACAACATCGTGCCCGCCTCGGTGAACCGGGCCAACCACCGCCTCTACCGGCACTCGTCCGCGCTCACCGAATACCGCGAGTACCCCGGCCGCAGCCACTACACCGTCGGGCAGGACGGCTGGCAGGAAGTGGCCGATCACGCCCTGGCCTGGGCCGTGCGCAACGCGCGCTGAGCCCGGGTCCCTACCCTGGTCAGGTGACCGAGATGATCGTTCGGCCTTCCGCTGCCCGCGAGCGCCTGCTCGCGGCCGCGGCGCAGGTCTTCTACGCCGAGGGCGTCCACGCGGTCGGCGTGGACCGGGTGATCGAGCAGGCGCAGGTCACCCGCGCCACCTTCTACCGCCACTTTCCCGGCAAGGACGACCTGGTCCGCGCGTACGTCGAGCACGCCGACGCGGCGATCCGGGCCCGCCTGGACGCGGCCGTCGGGCACGTCCGGGATCCGTGGGAGCTGTTGGGTCTGCTCGTCGACGGCATCGGCGCGGACATCTGCGCGCCCGGGTTCCGGGGCTGCCCGTTCATCAACGCCGCCGCCGAGTTCCCGGACCCGGCCCACCCCGTGCACCAGGCGGTGCTGGCCCACCGCGGGTGGTTCCGTGCGGCCCTGGTCGACCTGCTGACCACCATGGGGTACGCAGACCCGCCGCTGGGCGCGGACACCCTGGTCATGCTGCGCGACGGGGCGATGGTCGCGGGTTACCTCGGCGCGCCCGAGGCGGCCCGCGACAACCTGCGCGCCGCGGTCGGCGATCTGATCGGCCCGGTCCCGGGTCACGCCGCCCCGTGACGGCATGATCCGGGAACGGGCCGTGGCTCAGGCGGTCCGCAGGTCCTGGAGATCGGTGCGGGTGCGCAGGGTCGCCGCGGCCAGGCCCGCGATCAGTGCCACCAACCCGATGCCCGCTGCGCTGACCAGGGCGACCTCGGTCCAGTCGACGAACCACGTCTCGTACCGGTACTCGATGCGCATCTCGCTCCGGCAGGCTCCGCCCGTGCAGGCGGGGTCCGGGACCTCCGTGAACACGGTGTCGTACATCTCGGGCAGGATCTGCTGGACCATGCCCGCGCCGAGTAGGACGGCGGCGGGCATCATCAGCGCGACCGGCAGCACCGCCTGCCAGAGCAGTGCCTGTGCCAGCACGCGTCGGCGTACCCCGGCGGCGGTGAGCGTCGCGAAGGCCCGCCGCCGCGCCGCGACGGCCTCCAGCAGCGCCGTCAGCACGCCGATCGCGGCGATCGCGGCGGCGACACCGACCGCCAGGCTGATCCCCTTGAGCCCACTGGCGAAGAAGGGGTCGATCGGCTCGCCCTGCCGCACCCGCTCCATCAGCTCCGGCGGCGGCTCATGGCGCAACCAGATCCGCAGCTGCGCCGCGTAGTGGTCGCGCATACCGAGGCCGCCGCCCGCGACCAGCCCGCACACCAGCAGGACGCCGACGGTGCGGCTGCCGCTCCACGGGTCTGCGGTCAGCCGGCGGGCGGCCAGCAGCGTCGCGGGTCCGCGGCCTACCCGGTGCAGCAGCCGGCCGGCCTGGTGACTCAGCCAGGCCATGCCGAGCACCAGCCCGGCCGCGGTCACCGCGCCACCGAAGAACAGCCGCAGTACCACCGAACCGCTCATGCCGTCGCGGGTCTCGACCACCGCGAAGACCGCGAAACCGAGTGGCACGAACAGCAGCGGCCACGGCTTCGGCACCGGCGTCTCGGCGGCCCGGGCCACGCCGAGCGGTGAGTGCTGCATGTGCCGCAGCAGCAGCGCGGCCACGGAGGCGGCGGCCACGGGCAGCCCCACCAGGATCAGCACGAGCAGCCAGGGCCACGGCGACACGTCGGTCGGCAGCCAGAGCCGGCCGTCCGGGTTGCGCTGGTGCAGCAGCACCCGCCCGGCGAGGCAGGCGGCCAGCCCCAGCCCGGTGCCGAGCGCGGCGGCGACGCCGGTCTCGGCCGCCGCGATCGTGACGACCTGGCGCGGGGTCGCCCCGGCCAGCCGCAGCGCGGCGAGGCGGCGCTGCCGGGCCGGTGCGCCGATGCGGCCCGCCTGCGCGGCCAGCGCGAGCACCGGCAGGCTCACCAGCAGCAGCGTCGCCGCGACGGTCTGCCGCAGGTCGAAGTGGTTCAGCAGGACCACCTGGTATCGCGGCTCCGGCACGTCGACGGCCAGCACGGTCGCCGCGACCAGCAACATCACGGTCGCCAGGGTCGCCGTGGCGATGGTCAGCGCCACCCGCACCCGGTCGGTGCGCGTGCCCGCCACGGCCAGCCGCACCAGCACCCCGGGCCTCACGCGCCCGTCCCGACGGCGACGCCCAGCCCGGTCGGGTCCACCGCGCCGTCGCGCAGCACCAGCTCCCGCTCGGCGTACGCGGCGATCGTCGCGTCGTGGGTGACCACCACGACGGCCGTGCCCTGCTCCCGGGCGACCCGGGTGAGCAGCTGCATCACCAGCTCGCCGGCCAGGGAGTCCAGCGCCCCGGTGGGTTCGTCGGCGAACAGCACCTCGGGCTGGGTCACCATGGCGCGGGCCAGCGCGACCCGCTGCGACTGCCCGCCGGACAGCCGGCCCGGGATCTGCTCGGCGGCCTCCGCCACGCCGAGCCGTCCCAGCCAGGTGGCCGCCGCGGCCAGCGCGGCCCGGCGCGAACCGCCGCCGAGCAGCAGCGGCAGCGCCACGTTCTCCGCCGCGGTGAGTTCCGCGACCAGGTGGCCGTGCTGCAGCAGCACGCCGAACCGGGTGCGGCGCAGCTCGCTGCGGTGGGCCTCGCCGGTGTCGTCGAGGCGTTCGCCCCGGAAGTGCACCTGCCCGCCGTCGGGCCGGATGATGCCGCTCAAGCAGTGCAGCAGCGTGGACTTGCCGCAGCCGCTGCGGCCGCGTACCGCGACGATCTCGCCCTCGTGCAGGTCGAGGTCCACGCCGCGCAGCGCGGGCTGGACGCCGAAGGTCTTGGTCACGTCGCGGGCGGTCAGGATCGGGCTCATGATCGCACCTCCCGGTGCAGGTCGGCGACGCGGTGCAGCGCGCTCTGCAGCCAGCGCAGGTCCGCGTCGAGGTGGGTGAGGGCGTAGTCCACGGCGATGTGGTCGCCCACGGTGAGGTCCTGGTCGGACTTGAGCCGGGTGAGCTCGCGCATGCGGGTGGTGTGCGCCTGCTGCTGGGCGCTCAGGTACTCGGTGGCGCGGGCGGGGTCGGCGACGAGCAGCGCGACGACGACCTTGCTGAGCAGGGCGCTGGTGACGTACGGGGCGGGCGCCTCGACGTCGCTCAGCCAGGCTTCGAGCGCGGCGCGGCCCTCGCCGGTGATGGCGAAGGTCGTACGCTCCGGTCCGCCGGCCTGGTCCTGCCCGGCCTGGGTGACGAGGCCGTCGCGTTCGAGCCGGCCGAGGGTGCTGTAGACCTGTCCGAACGCGAGTGGCTTGGCGCGGGGCAACCGCTGGTCGTAAGCATGTTTCAGCTCGTAACCGTGCATCGGCCCCCGCGCCAGCAGCCCCAGCAACACATAGGACGCTGACATGCCGACCACTATTCATCGAGTGAATAGTCTGCGTCAAGGGCCGCGCTGCCGCCGGTGCCCGGATCCGCCGTCTAGGCTGCTCATGTGTACTCCGTGCGGCAGGCGAGCGCGGCCGACCTGGCCGGCGTGCGCGCCGTCGCGAACCGCTTCGGCAACCTGAGCGGCTGGCCGCAGCGCCCCGACTACCTGGACCGTGAAATGGCCAACGGCCGCCTGCATGCCGGGTTCGCCGGGGACGCCGTGGCCGGCTTCGGGGCGACCTTCGCCCGCGGCGGCCTGCTGCACCTGGCCGACCTGTTCGTGCTGCCGGAACACCAGTCCTCGGGCCTGGGCCGGTCCCTGCTGGAGTCGCTGCTGCCCCGCGACGCGCCCCGGGTCACCTTCGCCTCGTCGGACCCGCGGGCGCTCGCGCTCTACGTACGGCAGGGCATGCGCCCGGTCAGTCCACTGCTGTACCTGCGCGGCCCGCTCGACGCCCTACCCGGCCACGGGTCGCGTCCGGCTGCCGTGACCCCGACGGAGATCGCCGGCCTCGACGCGGACGTCTCAGGCGGCCGCCGCGCCGCCGACCTCGCCTGGTACGCCGGGCTGCCCGGGGTGAGCGCCTACCGGCTCGGTGACGGCTACGCGATGGCGCGCGAGTCGGGCGGGGTGCTGCTCGTCGGACCCGCCGGGGGGCGTACCACCCAGGCCTGCGCGGACGCGGTGCTGGCGGTGCTGGCCCGGCATCGCGCGGCAGGCGCCGCCAGACTGTGCGTGTTCGGCCCGAACCCGCTGCTGCCACTGCTGCTGGCGGCCCGGTTCACCATCGCCGACCTGGATCAGTTCCTGTCCGGTGACGGTGACCCGGTGGCCCTGGACCGCTACCTGCCACACCCCGACCTCGGCTGAGCAGGCTCCGGACCGGCCCGGGGCGGGGACTTCCGCCGAGGTGCCCGGCCACGCCTGTACCAGGCGCTCTTTTTGGTCGGTGGCTGATGCGATGCTTACCCCGTCGCGCACCGTCCACTTGACACTGACTCATCGTGTTGGGAACGTTACAGCTGGTCCTGGGGAGGAAATCATGCTGTTCCTGGTGTTCGGCACCGTGCTCGTCGTCTGGGGCCTGTCGATCGACAACGGCACGCTGACCACGGTGGGCTGGATCGCCTGGGCCCTCGGCGTCATCGTGATCTGGATGCGCTCGGCGGGCCGGTTCGGCATGCGCGCGATCATGACCCGGCGCATGCTGCGGGACATGGACCTCATGCGGGCGGCCGCGGAGAAGGGCGACCCGGTCGCGATGCGGGCGCTGGGCAGCATGCTCAAGGTGTCCGGCGACTGGGACGGGGCCGAGCACTGGCTGAGCAGGTCGGCCTGGGCCGGCGACCGCGAGGCGATGTTCGACATGGGCCGCCTGGCCGACCAGCGCAGCGGGCTCGAAGCCGCCGAGCAGTGGTTCCGGATGGCCTCGGAGGCCGGCCACCCGGTGGCCAGGATGATGTTCGTCGAGGGCGGCCTCTACAACCGCGACGGCAGGTCCTGACGGCGCTCAGACGTTGAGCTGGGCGTTGCGCACGGCCCGGGAGGCGTCGGAGCACAGGTAGGCGACCGTGTCGGCGATGTCGGCCGGGGCGGTCCAGCCCTTGCGGTCGGCGTCGGGCATGTCCGCGCGGTTGGCCGGGGTGTCGATGACGCCGGGCAGGATCGTGTTGACCCGTACGCCGTCCTTGCCGTACTCGGCATGCAGCGCGCCGGCCAGTCCCAGCACGGCGGTCTTCGCGGTCAGGTAACCGGCCGCGCCGCTGAACGGCTTGCGCACCGCCTGGCTCGACACCAGCACCATCGCCCCGCCGCCCGCCCCGACCAGGTGCGGCAGCGTCGCCTGGCAGACCAGGTACGCCGGGCGCAGGTTCAGCCGCAGCTGCGCCTCGAACTGCTCGACCGGGGTCTCGTGCACCCGCCCGCCCATCGCGAACCCGCCGACGAGGTTCACCACGGCCCGCAGCGGCCGGTCGGGGTCGGCGGCGGCCCGCGCCGCGCACACGCCCACCGAGGCGGCGTCGGTCAGGTCCGCCTGCACCAGCACGAGCCCGTCCGCGCCCGCGGGCACCCGCGCCAGCTCCGACTCCGCGTACCACGGCACCACCACCCGCCAGCCCCGCTCCAGCAACGTCGCCGTCACCGCCGCCCCGAGCCCGCCCGTACCCCCGGTGACCAGCGCCGTCCCGCCCATACCCGTCCCCTCGCCGCTTCATCCCGAACCCGCGGTCCAGGTTAGACGACCCGAAACGAAGGAAGGGCACCTTCTTGTCGCTATTCGTAGCGGAAGGGCACCTTGCCATCCTCGCGGAGCGGGTGGGCTGGGGGTTTGGCGGTGGCGGGGTCAGGTGGGCGTGGTGAGGCGGGTGATGACGCGGTGGGTGAGGGAGTCGAGGGCGGCGATCTCGTCTTCGGTGAGCAGATCGATCAGGTGGCGGCGGACCGAGGCGACGTGGTGGGGGGCCGCCTCCTCGATGGCGCGGAGGCCGGCCTCGGTCAGCACGATGATCGAGCCGCGCGCGTCTCCCGCGCACTCCTCCCGGTCGACCAGGCCGCGCTGCTGCATCCGGGTGAGGTGGTGCGACAGGCGGCTCTTGGACCAGAGCATGGTGGTGGCCAGCTCGGTGAGCCGCAGCCGGTGCGGCGAGGTCTCCGACAGGTTGGACAGCACGTCGTAGTCGGCGTCGGACAGCCCGCTGTCGGCGGCCAGGTCGCGGGTGATCTGCAGGTCGAGCAGGGCGCGCATGCGCCGGTAACCGCGCCAGGCGCGGGCCTGCTTCTCGTCGAGCCAGCGGGGTTCGGTCACCGGGTCACCATACCCCCTTGTTGACATGTCACCAACCGCGCCGCTAGGTTGGTGACATGTCAACAGAGCTTCCTCGCCTCAACGTCGTCGTCGCCTCGACCCGGCCCGGACGGGTCGGCCACGTCATCGGCGCCTGGTTCGCCGGGGTCGCCGCCGCCCACGGCGGGTTCGACGTGCGCGTCGTCGATCTCGCCGAGCTGGATCTGCCGTTCCACGACGAGCCCGGCCAGCCCGTCGACGGCGGGCCGTACGCCCACGAGCACACCCGGCGCTGGAGCGAGACCACCGACGCCGCCGACGCGTTCGTGTTCGTGATGCCGGAGTACAACCGCGGCTACAGCGCGCCCCTGAAGAACGCCCTGGACTACCTCTACCGCGAGTGGCACCACAAGCCCGCGGGCTTCGTCAGCTACGGCATGTCCTCGGCCGGCATGCGGGCGGTCGAGCAGCTCAAGCCGGTGCTCGGCGCGCTGCGCATGGTCCCGCTGGCCGAATCGGTCAACATTCACCTGCGCCAGGCCGTCGACGCCGACGGCGCGCTCGTGCCGAACCCCGCCATGGAGGCTTCGGCGCGGGGCATGCTGGACGAGTTGCGGCTGATGGCCGAGCTGATGGCGGCCGCCCGGGTCGCGGCGTGACGGCGACGGCGGGACGGGGTGCGGGCTTGAGCGAGCAGCGCGAGCGAGTCAGCAGGCTTGCACATGCCGCCGACGAGCGCAGTGAGGAGAAGGCATGAGCGGGCAGGACCGGCTGTGGCAGGTCATCGGGCGTACCGGCCGGGGCGTGCTGGCCACGATCAAGCGCGACGGGCGGCCGCAGCTGTCCAACGTCGACTACCTGGCCGGGGACGGCGTGATCCGGTTCTCCAGCACGGCCGACCGGGCCAAGGTGCGCAACCTGCGCCGTGACCCTCGCGCCAGCTTCTACGTGACGACTCCGGGCGGCGGGACGTACGCCGTCGCGGAGGGGCTCGCCGAGCTGTCCGCCATCGCCGCGGAGCCGTTCGACGCGGCCGTGGAGGAGCTGGTGGAGCTGTATCGGGAGATCCGCGGCGAGCACCCCGACTGGGCCGAGTACCGGGCCGCGATGGTCGCCGACGGCCGCCTGGCCGTCCGCATCCACGTCGACCGCCTCTACGGCTGGCTCGGCTGACCCCGCGCCCTGGTCGCCCCGCGTCGCGCCGCGTCGCGCCGCACCCGCCCGCCGCCCAGCCCCGCTCTCGATAGACGTCGGCCTATCACGTCGAGAATTTCGCCGCCCCAGTCGATGTGATAGGCCAACGTCGATGCAAAACGCGTCGGGGAGGCCGCCGGATCGGCGGGCGGGGTGGGGCGGGGCGTGCGAGGCTGGAGGCATGGACGAGAAGCAGATCTTCGAGCGGATCGACTCGCTGGTCGCCGAGGAGCACGACCTGCGGACCAAGCGGGTGCACGGCGCGATCGACCCCGAGACCGAGTCCGCCCGGCTCCGGTCGCTGGAGGAGACCCTCGACCAGTGCTGGGACCTGCTGCGCCGCCGCCGCGCGCTCAGGGACGCGGGGGAGAACCCGGACGACGCGAAGGCCGGCGACGTCAAGCAGGTCGAGGGCTACCTGCAGTAGCGATGGAAAAAGGGTGGGCGCGGGGGACCTCCGCGCCCACCCTTGGCCGTGCGCGCCGCCGCGTACGATGCCCGCGGCGGCCAGCACGGCTCACGCGACGGCCACCGGCTCCCCTTCGGAGTCGATGCCGCGCCGGGGCGAGTCCTCGTCGACGAAGTAGTCGTCGTGCTCGGTGGCGTCGGGCCCGTCGGTCACCTTCCCGGCCCGCAGCACCAGCGTCGCCAGTACCGCGAAAATGATGTTGACCAGCACCGCGACGAAACCGACGTAGATAGTCGCCTTGGTGTCGAAGCCGAACTTCTCCAGCGGGAACGCCGAGCCGGCGAAGTGCATGCGCCCGGTCGCCGGGTTGGCGATCTGGTACAGCATCCACATGCCCAGGCCCATGCCCGCGACCCAGCCGGTGATCAGCGCGCCCTTGTGGAACCAGCGGGTGAACAGGCCCAGCGCCACCGACGGCAGCGTCTGCAGGATGATCACGCCGCCGATGAGCTGCAGGTCGATGGAGAACTGCGGGTCGAGCAGCACGATGCACAGCAGCGCGCCGACCTTGACCACCAGCGAGGCGACCTTGCTGACCTTGGCCTCCTGGGCGGGGCTGGCCTCGCGGTTGAGGTACTCCTTGTAAATGTTGCGGGTGAACAGGTTCGCCGCGGCGATCGACATGATCGCGGCGGGGACCAGCGCGCCGATGCCGATCGCAGCGAACGCGACGCCCGCGAACCAGTCCGGGAACTGCTTGTCGAACAGCACCGGCACGATCGTGTTGGTGTCGACCGAGCCGGGGTTCGCCCCGGGCAGCGGCTTGACCCCGGCCGCGATCGCGGCGAAGCCGAGCATCGCGAGCAGACCCAGCAGCAGCGAGTACGCGGGCAGCGCGGACATGTTGCGCTTGATCACGTCGCGGTTGCGGGAGGCGAGCACGCCGGTGACCGAGTGCGGGTAGAGGAACAGCGCCAGCGCCGAGCCGAACGCCAGGGTGATGTACTGCAGCTGGTTGTTGGCGTTGAGCAGCAGCCCGTCACCGGGGGCGGGACTCGCCTCGTACTTGGCCTGCGCCGCGCCGAAGATCGCGCCCCAGCCGCCGAGCTGCGACGGCAGCCAGAACACCGCGACCAGGATGACGATGTAGATCAGCGTGTCCTTGACGAACGCGATCAGCGCGGGGGCGCGCAGGCCGGACTGGTAGGTGTACGCGGCGAGGATGGCGAACGCGATGATGATCGGCGCGTGCCTGGCCAGGGTGGACTCGCCGGTGACGCCCATCGTCTTGAGCACCGCCTCGATGCCGACGAGCTGCAGCGCGATGTACGGCATGGTGGCGACGATGCCGGTGATCGCGACGAGCAGCGCCAGTGTCGGCGAGCCGAACCGGGCGCGGACGAAGTCGGCCGGGGTGACCATGCCGTGCCGGTGCGACACCGACCACAACCGCACCAGGACCAGGAAGAACAGCGGGTAGATGATGACGGTGTACGGCACCGCGAAGAAGCCCATCGCGCCGGCGCCGAAGACCAGCGCGGGCACGGCGACGAAGGTGTACGCGGTGTAGAGGTCGCCGCCGACCAGGAACCAGGTGATCCACGAGCCGAAGTTGCGCCCGCCCAGGCCCCACTCGTCGAGGTGCTCCATGTCGGTCGGCCGCCGCCACTTGGCGGCCACGAAGCCCAGCACGCTCACGCCGACGAACAGCACCGCGAAGACGATGATCTCGGTGAGATGGTCACGCCACATGGCTCAGCCCTCCCCGTCACGGCGCTTGGCCAGCTTGGTCATCCGGTACACCAGGGTCGTGGTGCTGACGCCGACAAGGATGTAGGCCAGCTGCTGCCAGTAGAAACGCGGAAAGCCGAGCAGGTCCGGACTGGACGCGTTGTAGAAGGTCGTGATCAGCGGCAGCACGATCGGGACGATCAGCAGCCAGTTCCACGGACTGTGATCGCGATCGCCGGGTCGCCGGTCGGGTGCGGGTTCACCCATGGCACGTGCCTCCTCGCACGAAGGGGACGGATCAACGGTGCGAGGGAGGATATGCAGCCCAAGCCGTCAGACTTGCCGTTCGTCGTCCTGACACGCGCCGAACGGTGTCTGCGGTGCGCCGAACGGTTGGCATCATACGGCCGAAGGTCTCACCAGATCTGGATCACACTCGGGTTCCCTGCGTGGTGTACACCGTCACCCGGTTGGGTAGGGTCCTCGAATGCCCGCTGTGCCACCTCGTGTCCTCGCAGACCGGTACCGGTTGCTCGAACCTCTCGGCCAGGGCGGGATGGGCATGGTCTGGCTGGCCCGCGACGAGACCCTGCACCGCGACGTCGCGGTCAAGGAGGTCGTCCCCCCGGCCGGCCTCACCGAGGACGAGCGCGCCGAGATGAACGCCCGCTCGCTGCGCGAGGCCCGCGCCATCGCCCGGCTCAGCCACCCCAACGTGGTACGCATCTTCGACGTCGTCACCGTCGACGGTCGTCCTTGGATCGTCATGGAGTACCTGTCGGGCAAGTCCCTGGCCGCGCTGATGGGCGAGCAGGGCCGGCTGGCCCCGGTCAAGGTCGCCGAGATCGGCCTCGGCGTGCTCGCCGCGCTGCGGGCCGCGCACGGCGCGGGCATGCTGCACCGCGACGTCAAGCCCGGCAACGTCATGCTCGGCGACGACGGCCGCGTCGTGCTCACCGACTTCGGCCTGGCCACCCTGCCCGGCGACCCTGCCGTGACCCGCACCGGCCTCATCCTCGGCTCACCGTCCTACATCTCCCCGGAACGCGTCGAAGGCGGCGCGGTCGGGCCTGCCGCCGACCTGTGGTCGCTGGGCGCGACGCTCTACGCCGCCGTCGAGGGCCAGTCCCCGTACGCCCGGCCGAACGCGATGGCGACGCTCGCCGCGCTCGCCACCGAGGAGCCCGCCCCGCCACGGCTGGCGGGGCCGCTCAAACCGCTGCTGGCGGGCCTGCTGCGCAAGGACCCGCGCCTGCGCATGACCGCGGCCGAGGCCGAGCAGGTGCTGCTGCGGGTCGCCGTCGGCCGCCGCGGCGGCGCGGGCTTCCTCTCCGGCGTACGGCCCGGCGCGGTTCCCGGCCAGCGACGGACCGCTCCGCCCCTGGCGCTGCCCGCACGGGCCGCCGCCACGCCGGCCGCCCCCGAAGCCGAGCGACCGGCCCGGACGCTGCCCGACCCGCAGCGGCCCGCCGAACCGAAGACGCCTGCCGAGTCCGATGTGCCTGCCGGGCTCGATGTGCCCGCCGAGTCCAAGGCATCTGCCAAGTCCAAGCCGCCTGCCGGGCCGAAGGCGCCTGCCGCCGGTGGTCCTGCCGCGTCCGGAGCCGCCCCTGCCGTGGCCGCCGCAGCAGGGGCCGGTCCGGCCGCGTCGAAGCCGAAGACTGCCGCCGCGGCGGCAGCCGTGCCCGGTCAGCGGGCTGGGTCGAACGCGGCCGATCGTGCGGTGGGCGCCGCCGAGGTGCCGGGCCCGCCGGAGGGCGCGCTCGTGGCGCGGCAGCAGAAGAGCCGCCTGCTGGTGATCGCCGCGGCGGCGGCCGTGGTGCTGGCCGTGATCGCGGTCGTGGTCGTGCCGCGCCTGGGTGGCAAGCCGCGCGGCGACGCCGCCACCGGCACGTCACCGTCGGCGGCAGCGAGCCCGTCCGCCGCGGTCTCGCCGAGCGCATTGCCCTCGCCGTCGCCGAGCGGGCTGGTGCTGCCCGAGGGCTGGTACATGTACAAGGACCGCACCGGCTTCGCGGTCGCCGTGCCGCGCACGTGGAAGGTCACCCGCGACCGCACCATCGTGCGGTTCAAGGAGCCCGACGGCGGCCGGCTGCTGCTCGTCGACCAGTCCGACAGCCCGAAGAAGGACCCGGTCGCCGACTGGACCCGACAGGAAGGCAACCGCGTGCGCGCGGGCCACTGGAACGACTACCGCCGGGTGCGCATCGTCAAGGTCGACTACTTCATCGCCTGCGCGGACTGGGAGTTCACCTACCAGGGCACCTCCGGGCGGGTCCACGTGATCAACCGCGGGTTCGTCACCGGGCCGAAGCAGGCGCACGCCATCTACTGGTCCACGCCGGAGTCCCAGTGGCAGGACAACCTCGACGAGTTCGCCCTGATCACGGCCAGCTTCCAGCCCAACCCGGTGTGAGAACCGGGTTGCCCGGTGATGATCGAGATGGGGATACTCCGCGGGTGACCGATGCATACACGTCCGCGCTGCTGGTGGTGGGGGACAAGGACGAGGAACTCACCGCGCTGCTGGACCGGGAGCTGACCGCGTTCAACAACGCCGCGGTGGGCGTGCACGAGGAACGGTCCCTGTCCGTGCGGGTGACCGGCCCGGACGGCGCGGTGATCGCCGGGCTGACCGGCTGGACCTGGGGTGCCAGCGCCGGGATCTCCATGGTGTGGGTGCACGCCGACCACCGCCGCGACGGCTGGGGCGGCCGCCTGCTGGCCGCCGCCGAGGACGAGGCCCGTGCCCGCGGCTGCGACCGGATCAGCGTCTCGTCGTTCACGTTCCAGGCCCCCGAGTTCTACCGCCGCCACGGATACGTCGCCACCGGCCGCACCGAGGGCTACCCCGGGGACGTATCCGACGTGCACTTCTGGAAGCGCCTCGACGGGCCGACGGTCGCGCCGCGGCTGCGGCTGGTGGCCGTCGTGGACTACCCGGCCGGTCACGAGGAGACCGTGCAGCGGTACGAGGACGACGTGCTGGCGCTGCTGCCGCGCCACGGCGGCCTGCTGGAGCAGCGGCTGCGCGGGCCGGAGGCCGAGGTGCACGTGATCTCGTTCTCCGCACGGGCCGGACTCGACGACTACATGGCCGACCCGGACCGCGCCAAACTGCGCGCCGAGATCGGCGACCTCGCGCCGAATGCCCGTGTCCTGACTGTCACCGAAGTCTGAGGGTGTCTTCGGCCGGGTGCCCGGCGAGTGATCTGACTCACCGAACGTCACCAGGCGCGGGATGCGCGGTGTCTTGAGGCCGAACCTTGCCGACGAAGGAGAGGTCATGGCTGAGAACACCCAGGTCGTTGCGGATGGTGCGGGAGGCGCGTCAGCCCGGTCGGTTCCATCGCCGGTTGACGGAGCGCCCGTGCCGCCACCCGACGGCCGCGGCCGCGCTGTCGCCATCACCCAGTGGGTGCTGGTCGCCGCCGGCCTGACGGTGGCCCTGGTGATGCCGCTCGCCACATCGGGCGCCGCCCCCGTGGTCGGCCTGCTGCTGCTGGCGGTCCCGTTCGCGGCGATCCACGGGACCTGCCGCTACGGCTGGCGGCGGTTCCTGACCTTCTTCGCCGTAAGCTTCGTGGTCAGCAACTTCTTCGAGAACCTCAGCATCATGACCGGGTTCCCGTTCGGTGACTACCACTACACCGGTAGCGTCAAGCTGTTCCATGTCCCGATCGAGATCGGCCCGATCTACTTCGGCCTGGGCTACCTCAGCTGGCTGACCGCCTCCACTCTGCTGGACCGTGCCGACGAGCAACTGAACTGGCGTGAACGCACCGGGCGGTTCAACACCTTCGCGCTGCCCGCCCTCGCGGCCGCCGTGATGACCATGTTCGACGTATCGGTCGACTCGCAGGCCTCCACGGTCAACCATGTCTGGATCTGGGAGGACGGCGGCGGTGTATTCGGTGTCCCGTACACCAACTACCTGGGCTGGTGGTTGGTCACCCACATCTTCTTCCAGATCTTCGCGCTGCTGCTCGCCGGCCACCAGACCCGGGCCGAGAAGCCCGGTGCCGCTGTCACACCCGGGTCGCTCCTGCAGCCTGTGCTGTTCTACATGGCGACCGGGCTGGCGTCCGTCTCGATGTTCTTCGCCGCGGAGACCGGCACCGTCGTCGATGCTGCCGGAGTCATCTGGGACCGCACCGCGATCAACGAGACGATGATGACGATCGGCGTCTTCAGCGTCATCACCGTCGCCCTCCTCGCCCTGGCGAAGATCGCGCGCGGTGACACCCGCACGCCGCTGTAGCCCGCCGGCTGCCGGCCTTGCTGATGAGGCCACGGATCCGGCGTCGAGCGTCGCGCAGACCGGTGTGCTTGAGGCGGCGGCCTGCTCACGGTCACCGAGCTGTCGGACCGCTGGGTTCGACGCGGCCGGTTCGCATCCGGCTGAAGAACCGCCTCAGCAACCCCTGCCGGGTGCGGCGAACGGGTTCGGTGCTGGTCGGTGTGGTGCGAGCGGTGACGACGGGCAGTGCGACCGTCAGATCCAGCAGAGCGAGCCTGCCTTCGTAGTGCTCGGCGACAGCGGACAGCGACTCCTGCTGCGGGCAGGGCCACGGCCTGCCGCACCGGCAGCCGCCGGGCACCGGTCCGTGCCCGGCCAGCAAGGTTGTCGCCGTGTCGATCCGGCTTCGGGCATACGCGATGAACTGGCCGCGATCCAGTACCCGACCGCTTCGTGCTCCGGGGTGAGACCCCGCGCGGTGTGACATGCGCGCCTCCCTCGCTGCTGGTGACCGACATCCGCCTGCTGAACTTAGGCAGGCGGATCGGTGGCAGGGAGGGCCGCTTGTCCTACTTAGACGATGGTGTGGTGTGGCGGGTAGGACATCCGGCCCTACCCGCCGTTGTCCGGCCTGATCAGCTCGTTGGTACGCCCATACGAGCGGCGAGCGAGGCCAGACCGGGAAGGCGCTGGCGGGAGCGGCGGGGCAGCAACTCGGTGACTATCGTCCGGGCGATCGTCTGGTGGGCGAGCATCTCCGGGGCCAGCTTCTCGGCTCGCAGTAGCGTGCCCACCGAATCCGCCGAACGGAACTCGGCCATCTGGGCCCAGGCGACGGTCAGCAGGTGCCTCGATCGCATGGCGGGGGAGATCGAGTCGAAGGCCGGGACCTGTGCCTCCAGGCGGAGGGCCTCCCGGTAGCGGTCGTCGGCCGCGGCCACCGTGACCGCGGTTATGCCGGCCAGCGTCGCGCCGAAGCCGAGCCCGGCCAGCGGCGCGGTGCCTTTCTTGTCCTCCACTCGCGCCTGCCATGGTCGGGACGGGCGTTCGGCCTCGATCCGGGCGGCGGCACCGGCCAACCGTGGCAGCAGCTCGCGGGCCTCGGCGTGGCGGCCGCCGCGCGCCAGCGCCACGCAGCCGTAACGAAGGTTCTCACCCCAGATAGCGACCTGATCGACATTCGCGGTGCCCATGCGCGGCTCGACCTCGCGGGCGGTGGCCATGGCGAGGTTCTCGGCCTCACCGGTCAGGCCCTGCCGAGAGAGCAGCCACACCCTGCTCGCCGACAGCCCCGCCGCCACCAGTGGATTGTCACTGGCGTACGCGGCGGTCAGCGCCTGGTGCATGGCCAGGGCGGCAAGGTCGTCGTGGGCCAGATGGGCCAGCAGCGATGCGGTCAGGTGGAGGAAGTCGGCCAGCACCTCCTGGGCGCGAACCGTCTCCGCACCGGAGCACGCCGCCCGTACGCCGGCCCGCGCGGCGGTGATCCCGTACGGCAGCGCCCGCGCTAGCGGTGCGTAGCGTCCGGCCCAGTACAGCCCCCAGTTCTCGCCCAGCTCGATGCGCAGCGTCTCCGACGTCGGCGGCTCCGACTCGGCGGGGATGACGTCGAGCACGGCGCGGCGTAGGCGGTACATCTCGCTCTCCTCGGCGCCGACCACGAGCCCTCTGGGCTTGCCCACGAGGTCCGCCACGGTTTGGTCGAGTGCCGCCGCGATTCGGATGAGCGTGTCCATCCGCGCTGTGTGCCTGCGGCCCCGTTCCAACTTACGGATCACGTCGACCGACACACCCGCCTGCGCGGCAAGGTCGGCCTGCGCAATCCCGCGTCGTCGGCGTACCCGCCTTATGTGCTCACCCAGATGGTGCTCGGTCATGACGGCTCCCACCCCAGCGCGGACATCGACTGCCTACTGATCGACCGCCCAATCCTGACGAACGGGCCAGTATCACCAATGTAGGCAGCCATCAGCGTTCGTGGAACTTCCAGCGGATGATCATTGAGGGGGATTCATGGTGGCTTGTCGCTTACGGTCGGCATGCTGACGGAGACGATGGCGTGCGCGTGCCGGACCTCGCCTCGCGGGTAGGCGACGCGGTCGACCGCTCCGAAGGATCCTTCACGAGCACCAACATAGGTCACCGTTAATCGCGCGGCATGGCGTGGCGGTCGTCGTGTCGTACCCGAGACGCATCATGCGGTGACGGTCTGCACGTGGGGGAGGACACCATGGACGTGCACTTGGCGAGCAGGCGCCGAGCTGCCGCGTCGATCGAGGCGGCGTATCCAGGGGCCGTGGTCGTCGACGTGACCTCGCGTGGCCCGCAGCCGTGGGTGCGGCTGAGCCCGTTCTGCCCGCACGGGGACATCCCGGTGCCGTTCACGCCCGGCGTGACCAGCCAGTCCGTCGAGGGCGTCTGGCAGGCGCTGAAGGTCTTCATGCACGCCGATGTGGACCCGGGCAAGCTGGCCGTCACCGCGATGCGCGGCCTCAAACGCACGACGGCCGCGTACGGCCCGCCGCTGGGTCACCGCCGCGGCCTGCACGGGACGATCCTGCTCGGCTACGAGCACGCCCGCCGCGAGATCTACCTGCCGACGTACCGGCACGTCCTGGAGGGCGCGGCCGCCGCCGAGGTGGCGCGGCTGCGTGAACTGGCCGGCAGCGGCACGCTCGTGCTGCTGGACTACACGCTCAACGGCGACCCGGCCGACCTGCGTACCCCGCTGTCGCACGCGGCGCTGCTGCGCCGGCACCTGCTCGGCGACTGGCCGTCGGAAATCCACGTGGAGCCCGCCGCCGCCGCGGGTTAGCGTGCGGCGGTGTCGAAGTTCTTCCGGGACTGCATGCGGCAGATGCGGTCGCGTGACCCGCAGGAGATGGAGGACGGCTTCCACGGCCTGGCCCCGCGAGCGGCGGAGTACGTGCCGGAGCTGATCGAGGCCTTCGAGCAGGAGCGGGCGGACAGCGGCCTGCGGTGCTGGCTGCTGGAGCTGCTCGGCGAGGCGCGCTCGGAGGCGGCACTGGCGGTGTTCCGGGAGCAGCTGTACGGCGACGACGACTCCCTGCGGTTCTGGGCCGTCTCCGGCCTGCGCAAGCTGGACACCCGGGACTCGCGCCGCGAGCTGTGGCAGGCGCGCTGCAACGGCCGCATCGACTGAGCAATAAGTAGTCACATAGTCGCTTTAAGTAACCAACTCGGGCATCCCCAGTTGATCGGACAGGAGCAGCAGGTCCCCGGTCCGGGGCTCGAGGAGGTACGCATGCGTCAGTGGGTTCGCAGGGCGGCGTCGGCCGCCGCGGTCAGCCTGTCGGCGGGGGTCGCTGGACTGTCCCTGCCCGCACCCGCGCTGGCGGTCTCGCCCGACATCGTGATCAGCCAGGTGTACGGCGGCGGCGGCAACACCGGCGCGACGTACACCAACGACTTCATCGAGCTGTACAACCGCGGCTCCATGACGGTCGACGTGACCGGGTGGACGGTCCAGTACGCGAGCGCGGCCGGCAGCACGTGGCAGACCACCGCCCTGAGCGGCGAGATCCTCCCCGGCGCGTACTACCTCGTCCAGGAGGCCCAGGGTCCCGGCGGCACGACGCCGCTGCCGACCCCGAACGCCGTCGGCGACATCGCGATGAGCCTCAGCTCGGGCAAGGTCGCCCTGGTCACCACCTCGGCTCCGCTCGCGTGTGCCATCGGTTGCGACACGGCCGCCGGGGTGCGCGACTTCGTCGGGTACGGCAGCTCGGCGACCTCCGCCGAGGGCAGCCCCGCGCCGACGCTGAGCAACACCACCGCCGCGCTGCGCGACGACGACGGGGCGGTCGACACCGACGACAACAGCGTCGACTTCTCGGCCGGCCCGCCCGACCCGCGCAACAGCCCGCCGCCCGCCGCCGAGGCCGACCTGGCCGTCACGAAGTTCGACGCGCCGGACCCGGTGACCGCCGGCGCGAACCTGACGTACACCATCGCCGTGCGCAACGAAGGTCCCGGCACGGCTGAGTCGGTCGTGCTGCGTGACGGGATCCCGGCGGGCACCACCTTCGTGTCGTTCGCGGCGTCGGCGGCCGGCTGGGCGCTGGCCACCCCGCCGGTCGGCGGCACCGGTGAGGTGCGGGCGACCCGGTCGAGCCTGAGCTCCGGCGACAGCGCCGAGTTCACCCTGGTCGTGCAGGTCGGGCTGACCGCGACCGGGCGGATCCGGAACAGCGGCGGCATCACCAGCGCCACCCCGGACCCGGACACCACGAACAACGCCGACACCGAGTTCACCACCGTCGGCCCGAGCACTCCGGGATGCACCATCACCGGCACCGAGGGGACCGACATCCTCAACGGCACCCTCGGCGACGACGTCATCTGCGGCCTCGGCGGCAACGACATCATCAACGGCCGGGGCGGCAACGACGTCATCTACGGCGGTCCGGGCCGCGACCTGATCAGCGGCGGCAAGGGCGACGACATGGTGTACGGCGAGGAGGGCACCGACTTCATCAAGATCGATGACGGGGTGTCCGGCAACGACAACGCCGACGGCGGTCCGGGCTTCGACCTGTGCAGCACCGACCCGCTCGACGCGGTGCTGAGCTGCCCCTGATCCGGCACCCGATGACCCGGAGCTCCGCCCGTGCCCGCACGGGTGGAGCTGCGGCGTTTCACAACAGCGGCAGGTCCGGCAGCAGCGACGGCAGGATCGGCGGCAGCGACGGCAGGCCCGGCAGGAGGCCGCCCGAGCCCGCGGTCGGGCTGGGCGCCGGCCGGTCGGTCCGGCCCGGGGCAGGCGTCGCAGTGGCACCGGACGGAGCCGGCGAGCCGGAGGGTGCGGGCGTCGGCAGCGGGGCGGCGGTGGGCGACGTTCCCGCGGCGAAGGCGGCCAGCAGCCGCATCAGCTCGGCCCGCAGCCGCTCGTGGTCCGCCTTCTCGCGTACCCCGCCCAGCCGGTCCCAGGCCTGGCGGAGCAGCGTCTCGGCGTCGCCGTACGGCTGCTCCCGCAACGCGAGTTCGGCCCGTGCCAGCAGCTCTGCCGTGTCCCGCGCGGCGACGCGGGAGTCGGCGCGCTCGGCGTAGACGAGCTGCGTGACCGGCCACAGCGGGGTGCCCGGCTGTCCTGCCCCGGCCCCGAGGACGACCCCGCCACCGAGAGCTGCGGCGAGCAGCGCGGCGGCGAGCAGCATCCGGCCTGGGCGCACGCGCCCGCCTCGCGCGGGTCGGGCGAAGCCGCCACGGCGACCGGGCGGGCGCGAGGAACCCGCCGGCCCCGTGGCGGCGGGCCGGAGCACGGTGGCTGCCGGCTCGTCGTCGGAGTCCAGGCCGATCGGGTCGGCCAGAGCGGCCTGCTCGGCGATGTCCAGGTCGCGGGCGGGTGCGAACGGCGGCTCGGCGAGGTCTGCCCGCCAGGCGGCCAGCATCCCGGCGAGCGGGTCGTCGGCGTGGGCGGCCCCGCCGAGGCCAAGCCCGTCCAGCAGCGCGTCATCCCGATCCAGCGTGCTCATGCCACCTCCTCGCTTCGCTCGTCGGCGGCATCGCCGAACCTGCTGATTCGCTCGCTGCGCTCGCTCATGCCACCTCCTCGCTTCGCTCGTCGGCGGCATCGCCGAACCTGCTGATTCGCTCGCTCATGCCGGCCTCCGCTCCAGGGCCGGTTGCTGCGCGGCGTCCTCGCGCAGGTCGTCGGCGAGGGCGCGCAGGCGGGCCAGGGCCCGGGACTGGGCGACGCGGACGGCTCCGGCCGACATGTTGAGGGAGACGCCGACCTCGTCGGCGGTCAGGCCGACGGCGACCCGCAGCACGATGATCTCCCGCTGCGGGTCGGGGAGCAGGTCGAGCAGGCGGGCCAGGCGGCGGGCCTGGTCGTTGTCCAGGGCCTGCTGCTCCGGTCCGGGGGTGTCGTCGGGCTGGTCGAGCGGGTCGGCCTCGGTGCGCGGGGACGGCACGGCGGCGGACAGGTGGCGCATCGCGGCGCGCTGCGCGTCGGCGACCTTGCGGGCGGAGATGCCGTACACGAAGGCGGAGAACGGCACGCCCTGCTGCCGGTAGCGGGGCAGCGCCTGCAGCAGCGCGATGCAGACGTCCTGGGCCACGTCGTCGGCGGTGGTGTACGCGCCGCCGACCGGCCCGAGCCGGGCCCGGCAGTAGCGGATCACGCCGGGGCGCACGTCCGCCAGCAGGGTGGCGGTGGCGTCGGGCTCGCCACGGGTGGCGCGCGCCACGAGTTCGGTCTCCGACCAGGTCAAGGCGACGACACCTCCTCCCCGGGTCCCCGACCGCCGCGCCGCGCGTACGAGTACGTGCACCTTATCGGCCTGCGACCGGGCACTGAAACCCGCGCCGACCCGATCGCGCGAAATTCTCGTGTAACACCGCGCGCCCCCGCAGCGATATGTGAGGGCGGACTACGGAGGGAGCGCGGTGGGCGTCGAGGTGCGGGTCGAAGGGCTGACCAAGTCGTTCGGGCGTACGCCCGTGTGGTCGGACGTGACCTTGACGCTGCCCGCGGGTGAGATCTCGGTGCTGCTCGGGCCCTCCGGGACGGGCAAGTCGGTGTTCCTGAAGACGCTGGTCGGGCTGCTGCGCCCGGACCGCGGCTCGATCTGGATCGAGGGCCGGGATCTGCCCGCGCTGCCCGAACGCGAGCTGTACGAGGTGCGCAAGCTGTTCGGGGTGCTGTTCCAGGACGGCGCGCTGTTCGGCTCGATGGACATCTACGACAACGTGGCGTTCCCGCTGCGCGAGCACACCCGGATGACCGAGGCGCAGATCCGCGTGATCGTGGGCGAGAAGCTGGAGATGGTCGGCCTGACCGGCGCGGAGCGCAAGCTGCCCGGCGAGATCTCCGGCGGTATGCGCAAACGGGCGGGCCTGGCCCGCGCGCTGGTGCTCGACCCGCAGATCGTGCTGTTCGACGAGCCCGACTCGGGCCTCGACCCGGTGCGCACCGCGTACCTGAACCAGCTGATCGTGGATCTGAACCAGCAGCTCGACGCGACGTTCCTGATCGTCACGCACGACATCAACACCGCCCGCACGGTGCCGGACAACATCGGGCTGATCTACCACGGGCACCTGGCCATGTTCGGGCCGCGAGAGATGCTGCTGTCGAGCACCGAGCCGGTGGTGCGGCAGTTCCTCAACGCGCAGCGGGTCGGCCCGATCGGGATGTCCGAGGAGAAGGATGCCGACGAGCTGGCCGCCGAGGCCGCCTCCGGCCGCCGCCTGGCCGCGCTGCCGCCGATCCCGGTGCAGCTGCGCCCCTCCGACGGCGGCCCGCGCCGCGCCGAGCGCCCGCCGGGCCGGTGGTGCGCTGCCCACGGGGTGACCCCGCCACCGGGCTCGTTCGAACCGCCGACGTACGAGGACCGGGCATGAGCGCGCGGATGGTGCCGGCCCGAAGTCGTGCCGCCGCCGGGCGCAGCGAGGCGGAGGCATGAGGGCGCTGGTCGCCGTCGGCGACTTCCTGATCTTCTGCGGGAGTGCCCTGCGGGCGCTTTTCCGCAGGCCGTGGCAGGTGCGCGAGTTCGTGCAGCAGGCGTGGTTCCTGTCGTCGGTGTCGATCCTGCCCGCGGCGCTGGTGTCGATCCCGTTCGGCGCGGTGGTCGCGCTGCAGCTCGGCTCGCTGGTGCGCCAGCTGGGCGCGCAGTCGTTCACCGGTGCGGCTTCGGTGCTGGCGGTGGTGCGCGAGGCGGGCCCGATCGTGACCGCGCTGATCATCGCGGGGGCGGGCGGTTCGGCGATCTGCGCCGACCTGGGCGCTCGCAAGATCCGCGAGGAGCTGGACGCGATGCGGGTGCTGGGCATCGACCCGGTGCACCGCCTCGTCGTGCCGCGGGTGCTCGCCTCGATGCTGGTCGCGGTGCTGCTCAACGGCGTGGTGAGCGTCGTCGGGGTGTCCGGCGGCTACTTCTTCAACGTGATCATGCAGGGCGGCACGCCGGGGTCGTACCTGGCCAGCTTCCAGGCGCTCGGGCAGCTGCCCGACCTGATCTCCGGGGAGCTGAAGGCGCTGGTCTTCGGCCTGGTCGCCGCGCTGGTCGCGACGTACCTGGGGATGAACGCCAAGGGCGGGCCCAAGGGCGTCGGCGATGCCGTCAACCAGTCCGTGGTGATCACCTTCATGCTGCTGTTCGCGCTGAACTTCGTGCTGACCGCGGTGTACTTCCAGGTCGTCCCGCAGAAGGGGTCCTGACATGTGGCGGCTGTTGGACGACCTCGGCGGCCAGCTCGCCTTCTACCTGAAGGCGGCGGCGTGGACGCCGCGCGCGCTGCGCCGGTACAAGCGCGAGGTGGCCCGCCTGCTCGCGGAGATCAGCTTCGGGACCGGCGGCCTGGCCGTGGTCGGCGGCACCATCGGCGTCATCTGCTTCCTGACCTTCTTCACCGGCACCGAGGTCGGGCTGCAGGGCTACCAGGCGCTCAACCAGCTCGGCAGCAGTGCCTTCACCGGCTTCATCTCCGCCTACTTCAACACCCGGGAGATCTCGCCGCTGGTCGCGGCGCTGGCCCTGTCGGCGACGGTGGGCTGCGGGTTCACCGCGCAGCTCGGCGCGATGCGGATCTCCGAGGAGGTCGACGCGCTGGAGGTGATGGCGATCCCGTCGGTGCCGTTCCTGGTCACCACCCGCATGATCGCCGGTTTCGTCGCGGTGATCCCGCTGTACGTGCTCGGCCTGCTGGCCAGCTACATCGCCACCCGCGGCATCGCCACCGTGTACTTCGGGCAGTCCCCGGGCACCTACGACTACTACTTCGACCTGTTCCTGCCGCCGGGCGACGTGCTCTGGTCGTTCGGCAAGGTGCTGGTGTTCAGCGTGCTGGTGGTGCTGATCCACTGCTACTACGGGTTCACCGCGAGCGGCGGCCCGGCGGGCGTCGGCATCGCGGTCGGCCGCGCGGTGCGCACCGCCATCGTCGCGGTCAACATCGTCGACTTCTTCCTGTCGCTGGCCATCTGGGGCGCGGGCACGACCGTGCGGATCGCGGGGTGACGGCATGAGCGAGCGCAGCGAGCAGGCGAGCGAGTCTCGCGAGCGAGCAATGTCGTGGAGCATGGCAGCACGTGGACATGCCTGCGACGAGCGCAGCGAGGAGCGGGCATGAGACAGCGGTTACTCGGGGCCGGGTTCGTGTTGGGGCTGGTGAGCGCGCTGGCGCTGTCGGTGCTGGTGTACCAGCGGGCGTTCACGCCGGTGGAGTGGGTGACGCTGCGCACCGGCCACGTCGGCATGCAGCTGTCCGAGGGCGCGGACGTGAAACTGCGCGGCGTCGTCATCGGCGACGTACGCGAGGTCAGCGCCGACGGCGACGCGGCCACGCTGCGGCTGGCCCTGGAACCGGCGCTGATCGGCCTCGTCCCGGCCGATGTCACGGCCCGGCTGCTGCCCAAGACGCTGTTCGGCGAGCGCTACGTGGAACTCGTGCCCCCGGCGGCTCCCGCTGGGCCGCGGCTGCGCCCCGGGGCCGTCATCGATGAGGACCGGTCGGCGAGCGCCGTCGAGCTGGAGCAGGTGCTCGACCGGGCGCTGCCCGTGCTCCAGTCGATCAAACCGGACAAGCTCGCCGCGACCCTCGGCGCGCTCGCGTACGCCCTGGAGGGCCGCGGGGACCAGCTCGGCCGGAACCTGACCACCGCCAACGCGTACCTGGCCGCGCTCAACGAGCAGATGCCGGTCATCGCGACCGACGTCAAGCGGCTGGCGCAGGTGCTCGACGTCTACCACGGGGCGCTGCCGGATCTGCTGGCGCTGCTGCGCGACGTCACCGTCACCGCGCGGACCGTCGTCGACCAGCGCGCGGAGCTGAGCCGCTTCCTCGCCGACACCACCGACCTGGCCGGGCGCGGGCGGGAGTTCCTGGACCGGCACGATGCGCGCATCGTCCAGGTCGGGCAGGTCAGCCGCCCGGTGCTGGAGCTGCTGGCGGCGTACGCACCGGAGTATCCGTGCCTGCTGCGCGGCCTGGTCGCCCTGCAGCCCCGGGTGGAGAAGGTGTTCAGCACCGGGCGCATGCACATCACCCTCGAAGTGGGCCGGGACAACGGCAAGTACACCGCCGCCGACCGGCCGGTCTACGGCGCCGACGACGGCCCCGAGTGCCGCGGCCTGCCCGACCCGAAGGTCCCGGCCGCCCAGCACGCCATCGACGACGGCTACGAGTACGGCGCGAAGCGCTCGCCGCTGCCGTACGCCGACATGGGCTCGGCCGGCACCGCGCAGGAGCAGGCGCTGCTCAAGCCTCTGCTCGGGCTGGCCCAGGGGTCCGCGCCCGAGCAGGTCCCCGATGTCGCGGTCCTGCTGTGGGGCCCGCTGCTGCGTGGAACGGTGGTGAACGCGTCATGACGGGCGTGCGGGGTCCGCTGCTCAAACTGCTGGCGTTCGCCGCGGTCACGCTGGTGCTGACCGGCGCGCTGGCGCAGACGCTGGGCTCGTTCGGATTCGGCGGCGGGCACACCTACCGCGCCCGGTTCACCGACGTGACCGGGGTGCTGGTCGGCGACGACGTGCGCATCGCGGGCGTGAAGGTCGGCGAGGTGACGGAGATCCGGCTGGTCGACCGCACGGTCGCGGAGCTGGAGTTCACCGTGGACGAGCAGGTCACGGTGGCCGCAGGGGTACGCGCGAAGATCCGCTACCGGGACCTGGTCGGCCAGCGCTACCTGGCCCTGGCCGAGGGGCCCGGCGGCACCGCCCCGCTGGCCGAGCACGGGCTGATCCCGCTCGCGCAGACCACGCCCGCGCTGGACCTGACGGTCGTGTTCAACGGCTTTCGACCGCTGTTCGCCGGGCTGTCGCCGGACGAGGTCAACGGCTTCGCGTACGAGATCATCAAGATGCTGCAGGGCGAGGGCGGCACCGTGGCCGACCTGCTGCGCCGCACCGCGTCGCTGACCGGCACGCTCGCCGACCGCGACGAGGTCCTCGGCCGGGTCATCACCAACCTGAACACGGTGCTCGGCACGCTCGACGAGCGCGACGCCCGGCTGTCGGAGACCGTCAAGCAGCTGCAGCTGCTGGTGTCCGGGCTGGCCGGAGACCGCAAGGCGGTCGGCGACGCGCTGACCAACCTCAGCGGCCTGGCCGACGCGACCTCGTCGCTGCTGCGCGACGCCCGGCCCAGCGTCGCCGCCGACATCGCCGCGCTGAACAAGCTGGCCGGCACGCTGATCGACAACACCGCGGTCATCGAGCAGACCCTGGCCACCGCGCCCGGCCGGCTCGACGCGCTGACCCGCACCGCCTCGTACGGGTCCTGGTTCAACTTCTACCTGTGCGACTTCGACGGCCGCGTCGTCGCCGTCGGGCAGACCCTCAACCCGGCGACGCTCAACGGCACGTCGGCGAAGTGCTCCGGAGGTGGGCGGTGAACAGGCTGCGCACGCTGTTCCGGGTTCGCGGCCGACGGCCGGTGACCCGCCTGCGGGCGATCGCCGCTCGCGCGATCGGCGGCGACCGGCGCACCCGGCGGGCGAGCGGGCCGCCGCGCAAGCCCCGGCCCGCGCTGGTCGGCGCGGTCGGCATCGCCGTCGCGGCGGGACTGCTGCTGGCCGCGTTCCGGATCGACGACCTGCCGCTGATCGGCGGCGGGGACACGTACCATGCCGCGTTTCGCGACGCGTCCGGGCTGGCCGAGGGCAACGAGGTCCGCATCGCCGGGGTCAAGGTCGGCAAGGTCACGCAGGTGGCGCTGGCCCGCGGCGAGTCCGGGCCGTACGTGCGGGTCACCTTCCGGGTCCGCGACGCCGAACTCGGCGCCGACACCGGGGCGACCATCCGGATCAAGACGGTGCTGGGGCAGAAGTACCTGGCGCTGGCGCCGCAGGGCGAGGGGCGGCTGGCCGAGGACGCCGAGATCCCGCTGACCCGCACGTCGTCCCCGTTCGACGTGATGCAGGCGGTGGAGGGGCTGGCCGGCACCCTGCAGCAGATCGACACCGGGCAGCTGGCGCAGGCGTTCACGGTGCTGTCGGAGACGTTCGCCGACACCCCCGCCAGCGTGCAGGCGTCGCTGACCGGCCTGTCCCGGCTCTCGCAGACCGTCGCCTCCCGCGACCAGCAGCTGCGCGAGCTGCTGTCGCACACCCGCGGGGTCACCAAGGTGCTCGCCGGCCGCGACGAGGAGTTCCGCAAGCTGCTCGGCGACGCGAACCTGCTGCTGGCCGAGGTGCAGCGCCGCCGCGACGCCATCCACACCCTGCTGGAATCGACCGTAGAGCTGTCGAAGCAGCTGTCCGGGCTGGTCGCCGACAACCGCGACACGCTCGGCCCCGCGCTGCGCAACATGCGCACCGTCGTCGGCGTGCTGCAGCGCAACCGGACCCGGCTGGAGGCGACGCTGACCAGCCTCGCCCCGTTCGTCACCGCGTTCGCGAACGTGACGGGCAACGGCCGGTGGTTCGACTCGTACGTGGACGGGCTCGTGCAGGGCTTCACCCCGACGACGGGAGGTCGCTGATGGACCGCAGGCGATGGCGGGTGGCAGGCGCGGCCGTGCTGGCGGTGGCCGTGGCGGCCGCGGCGCTGGTGGTGCGGCAGGAGCCGGACCGGCTGCGGCTGACCGTGCACTTTCCGGCCGCGGTCGGCATCCACGCCGGATCCGAGGTGCGGGTGCTGGGGGTCGAGGTCGGCGAGGTCGTCGCGGTCACCCCGCAGGGCAAGGGGGTACGCGTCGAGCTGCGGTACGACCGCGACTGGCCGGTGCCGGCCGACGCCACGGCGCTGATCGTCCCGCCGAGCGTGGTCAGCGACCGGTACGTGCAGCTCGCACCCGCCTACACCGGCGGACCGAAGCTGGCGGACGGGGCCGAGCTGCCCGTCGAGCGCACCTCGGTGCCGATCGAGCTGGACGAGGTCTACCGCTCGCTGGACGAGCTGAGCACCGCGCTCGGACCGCAGGGCGCCAACGCCGACGGCGCGCTGCGCGACCTGGTCCGCACCGGTGCCGCCAACCTGCGCGGCAACGGCGACGAGCTGCACCAGACGCTGTCCGGGCTGTCGCAGGCGATGTCGACGCTGTCGGCCGGGCGCGACGACCTGTTCGGTTCCGTCGCCGACCTGCAGCGGTTCACCACGATGCTGGCCGCGAGCGACGCCACGGTGCGCCAGTTCAACGACCGGCTGGCCGACGTGTCCGAGCAGCTGGCCGCCGAGCGCGAGGACCTCGCCGCGGCGGTGCGGGCACTGTCGCTGGCGCTGGCCGACGTGTCCGCGTTCGTGAAGGCCAACCGCGCCGAGCTCAAGGCCAACGTCGCCGCGCTGGCCGACCTGACCGGGGTGCTGGCCCGCCAGCAGCGGGCGCTGGCCCAGGTGCTCGACGTCGCCCCGCTGGCTCTGTCGAACCTGAACCTGGCCTACAACCCGCGCTCGGGCACCATCGACACCCGCGACAACGCGCTCGGCCCGTACGAGCCGGCCAGCTTCGTGTGCTCGCTGCTGGTCAGCAGCGTCCCGGTGGCGCAGGTGCCCGCCGCCTGCACGGAGCTGGCCAAGGCGCTGCAGACGGCGAAGCTGCCGCTCACCGCCGAGCTGCAGCAGCTGCTCAAGGCGGTGGTGAAGAAATGAGGCAGGCTGAGGCGGCGTCCACCCGGCGCAGGCCTGGCGCCGATGTCGGCACGGTGTCGCGGCGCGGAGCGCGCCGGGCCCTGCCCGCGCTGGTCCTGGCGTCGGCACTGCTCGCGGGCTGCGACGTGGGCCTGCCGGGCGGCGGGCCGGACGGGCCGTCCTACCGGGTGACCGTCGAGTTCGCGGACGTGCTCGACCTGGTGCCGCAGGCCGCGGTGAAGGTCAACGACGTGACGGTCGGCAGCGTCAGCGGCATCGAGCTGCGCGGCTGGACGGCGGTGGTGCGGCTGGACGTGGCCGACACGGTCGTGCTGCCCGACAACGCGACGGCGGCGATCCGGCAGTCGAGCCTGCTCGGCGAGAAGTTCGTGGCGCTGGCCGCACCGCAGGGCGAGGCGGCGCAGGGCACGCTGTCCGACGGGGACACCATCCCGCTGGCCCGCACCCGCCGCGGCGCCGAGGTCGAGGAGGTGCTCGGCGCGCTGGGCCTGCTGCTCAACGGCGGCGGCCTCGGGCAGCTCAAGACGATCAACGCGGAGGTCGTCAAGGCGCTGTCCGGCCGGGAGGGCGACGCCAAGGGCGCGCTGCGGGAGCTGGACCGGTTCGTCGCCGGGCTGGACGCGCAGAAGGACGACATCGTCCGGGCCATCGAGGCGCTCGACCGTTTCTCGGCGCGGCTGGCCGAGCAGACCGGGACGCTGGCCGACGCCGTGGACGCGCTGGAGCCGGGCCTGACCGTGCTGGCCGAGCAGCGCCCGCAGCTCACCGCGATGCTGACCGCGCTGCGCGACCTCGGCGCGGTCGGGGAACGTGTCATCGCGGAGAGCCGCGACGACACGCTGCGCTCGCTGCGTGCCCTGCAGCCGCTGCTGGAACAGCTGGTCAAGGCCGGTGACGCGCTGCCGCGCGGGCTGGACTTCGCGCTGTCCTACCCGTTCCCGCCGAATGTCGGCAAGGCGATCGCGGGCGACTTCGTACGCCTGCACGCCACGCTCGACCTCGACGCCGCCTCGATCCTGGCCAACGCCCTGGCCGCGGGCTCGTCCACGCCGGGCACGCCGACGACGCCCGGCCTGCCGCTGCCGGAGCTGCCCCTGCCGCTGCCCAGCCTGCCCGCACTGCCGCTGCCGTCGCTGCCGCTCCCGCTGCCCAGCGGGATCCTGCCCAGCGGCATCCTGCCGGGCCTGCCGGGGCTGCCGGGCGGCCTGGCCGCGAGCCGCGACGGCCGCTGGGACCCGGCGACCGGCGAGGTGGTCCGGGTGAGCGGTGGCCTCACCGAACTGCTGACCGCCGCCGGGGAGTTCCCGACGGCCGACGGCCCGGCGCGGCCGTCCACCCGTGGAGGCCAGGCATGATCCTTACTCGGCTCGCACGGCTGCAGCTGCTGGTGTTCGCGCTGGTGGCGGTGCTCGGCGTCGGCTACGTCGCGGTCCGCTACGTGGGCGTCGGCGACGGGCTGACCGGCAAGTACACCGTGCACGCCGACTTCGCGGTGGCCGGTGGCATCTTCGCCAACGCCTCGGTCACCTACCGCGGGGTGCCGGTGGGCCGGGTCGACGCGGTGCAGCTGCACGGCGACGGGGTGCGGGTCGACCTGCGCCTGGACGGCGGCACGCGGGTGCCTACCGACCTGCGCGCGGTGGTCGCGCACCGCTCCGCCGTCGGCGAGCAGTACGTCGACCTGCGCCCGAACACCGACGCCGGGCCGTACCTGGCCGACGGGGACGTCATCCCGGCCGACCGGACCGGGGTGCCGCTGCCCGTGGAGACGCTGCTGTCGAACCTGGACGCGCTGGTCGCCTCGGTCGACCCCGAGCAGCTCGGGGTGCTGGTCGACGAGCTGGGCACGGCGTTCGCGGGCAACGAGCGCGCGCTGCGTACCCTGCTCGACTCCGGCGACGCCCTGCTCACCGAGGCGAACACGTACCTGCCGCAGACCATCGCGCTGATCCGCGACTCGGCCACCGTGCTGGAGACCCAGGCGCGGTCCGCCGACGAGATCAGACGGTTCGCCAAGGCGCTCGCGCAGCTCTCGGCGACGGTGCGGGCCGCCGACCCCGACCTGCGCCGATTGCTGGCCAACGGCCCGCCCGCCTCGGCGGAGCTGCTGGCGCTGCTGCGCGACCTGGACCCGGCACTGGGGCCGCTGCTGGGCAACCTGATCACGGTCAACGGCGTCGCGGTGCGGCGGCTGAACGGCATCGAGCAGATCCTGGTGACGTATCCGCTGGTGGTGGCGGGCGGGTTCACCGTCGCGCCCGGCGACGGCACGGCGCACCTGGGCCTGGTGCTCAACGTCAGCGACCCGCCGGCGTGCAACTACACGAAGTCCGGGCAGTCCCTGCGGTGCACCGACGCCGAGCTGGGCCGCGGTTCGGGCGTACGCAGCTCCACTCGAGCCCCGCGGGGTGGTGCCCCTCCGTCCCCCGCGCCCCTGGGCGCGGGTGCGGCACCCGCGGGCCCGGGCGCCGGCGCGAGCCCCGTCGCGCCGGCGCCCGGCACCACCGTCGCCGGGTACGACCCGGTGACCGGGTTGGTGATCGGGCCGGACGGGCTGCCGTTGCAGTTCGGCGGCACCGGCGGGCAGGCCGCGACGGCCGGCGGGCAGTCCTGGAAGTTGCTGTTGCTCAACGGGCTCGCGCCCTGACGGGCCGATGGAGGAGACGACGATGAGACACAGGTCGACCACCGTGCTGGCGGCGGTGCTGGTGGTGGTGCTCGGCGCAGCCGGCTGGCTGGGCTGGCGCCGGTACGAGGCGCAGCAGCAGGAGCGGGCGCGCGAGCAGGCGGTGGCCGCGGCCCGGCAGTTCGTCGTGGACTTCGTGTCGGTCAGCGCCGCCAGCATCGACCAGGACCTGGCCCGGGTGGCGGTTGCCGCGACCGGCGAGTTCGGTGAGCAGTTCCAGCAGGGCATGCCCGCGGTACGCGCGGCGGTGCTGGAGAACAAGGTCGAGTCCACCGGCTCGGCGCTGCGGGCGGGGCTGGTGTCCGCGGACGCCGATTCGGCCGTGGTGCTGGTCGCCGCCGACGCGACGGTCAAGAACGTGAAGGCGCCCGAGGGCCGGGTGGCCCACTACCGCATCCAGCTCGAGCTGGCCCGCGACGCCGGCAGCGGCACGTGGCTGGTCGCCAAGCTGCAGTTCGTGGGATAGGGGAGAGACGGTGACCATGGACATGGCCGTGACGGACGTGCACGTCGACGACGTGCAGGAAGACGAGCCGCGCGACGGCGACGGGCCGGCTCGCCGCCCGCGGCGGGCGGTGCTCGCGCTGTCCCTGGCGATCGCGGTCGTCGTGGGGGTCGGGTGGTTTCTCTGGTTCGACCGGGCGCGGGCGGGTGAGGCCGAGGCGGCCGCGCGGGAGTGCACGGCCGTGGCCCCGGCAGCCGCGACGGCGCTGTTCTCCTACGACTACCGCACCTTCGATGCGAGCGCGGCGAGCGGGCGCTCGTTCGCGGCCGGCGCGTTCGCCGACGAGTACGCCCGCACCACCGCCTCGCTCAAGGAGGCCGCGGTCAAGGAGCAGGCCGTGGTGACCGCGCAGGTCACCGGAGTCAGCGTGGTGACCGCCGCACCCGACCGGGTGGAACTGCTGCTGTTCGTCAACCAGTACCGCCGCAACGTGAACATCACCGGCGAGAAGGTCGATCAGAACCGTGTCGTGCTGACCCTCGTCCGCACCGGCGGCGCCTGGAAGGTCACCGCCGTCTCGGCGCTCTGACCTGCAAGATCGTCCGGGGGAACCGCCTGCGGCCAGGGCGGAGTCCCTCCAGGATGGTGGTGTGGGCGGGGCGGTCGCGGGGGTGGTGCCGTACGCGCTGGGGGTGGCGGCGAGCCCGCTGCCGATCATCGCGGTGATCCTCGTGCTGTTCTCCGACCGGGCCCGGATCGCCGGGCCCGCTTTCCTGGCCGGGGCCCTGGCCGGGGTGATCGCGGTGGGTGCGGCCGTCTACATCCTCACCGGCTACGGCTACCTGGAGGGCGAGCACCAGGGCGGCACCGTCTCGCAGGTCGTGCGCATCGGGCTGGGACTGGTCCTGCTGTTCGCCGCATACCTGCACGTCGTGCGGCATCGCCGGGCCAACGGCACGCACGCCATGCCGAAGTGGATGGCGAGCGCCGACCGCTGGTCACCGGTGAAAGCGGCGATCCTGGCGCTGCTGATGTACGGCGTCGACCCGAAGAACTTCGCCCTGTGCGTGGCCGCCGCCAAGAGCCTGGCCGCGTCGTCGACGGTCGTCGCGATGGTGGCGCTGAGCGTCTTCGCGCTGATCGCCTGCCTGCCGGTGGCGGTGCCGGTGATTCTCTACCTGGCGGGCGGCGACCGGGCGGCACGGCAGCTCGAACGGCTCAAGACCTGGCTGTCCAAGCACCACCTGCTGGTCATGGCCGGGCTGCTGGTGGTCTTCGGCGTCCTGCTGATCAGCCACGGCGTACGCGGCATCCTCGGCCACTGAACCCGCTACGCGAAGCCGGCCACCCGGGCGGCCAGCGCGTGGTGGCGTTCCTGCCGGAAGCCGGGGCGGAAGCCCTCGGTCCACGGCTTGCGGGGGCCCGCGAAGTGCATGACGCGCACGTCCGGCTCGGCGGGCTGCGGCGTCTGCTCCAGCAGGAAGCTGCGCATGTTGTTCCAGCGGTGCGGCAGGCGCAGCCAGCGGCCGTACGCCACGAGGTTGAGCGCGTCCTGGTCCGGGAAGCGCAACCGGCCGGCGTGCGCGGCCAGGTAGTCCATGCAGCGCGTGGACACCTGCTCGCGCCGCCACACGGGCAGGTTCATCAGCAGCACCCCGGAGTTGAAGTAGGGCGCGTCCGGGTCGTGCTCCGGGCCCGACCCGGGCACCCCGCCGTGCGTGGCGAACGTGGCGGTGAACGCGTCGCGTACGGCGGCCAGCGGGGCGTCGCCGAGGTCGATCTCCCACAGCGGGGACAGGTCGCCGCAGACGTGCACGTCGGCGTCGAGGTAGAGCAGCCGCCGCGCCTGGTCGCCGATCAGGTCGGGCAGCAGCAGGCGCAGGTACATGCCGGTGCTGACGTAGGCGAGCCAGTCCTCGTCGACCACGGGCAGGTCGCGGAAGCCGTCGCCGGTGGTGAGCAGCCGCAGCCTGCCGCGCCCGGCGAGCTGGCGGCGCAGCGCGGGCTCCCGCTCCTTGGCCACGTCGGCCGTGGTGAGCAGCCAGAAGGTGAGGTCGTCGCGCCCGGTGTGGCAGTCGAGCACGGATTCGACGGCGACCTGGGCGTGGCCGGCGTATGCCTCGTCGAAGGCGAAGGCAATGTCCATGGGACATTGTCTATCATAGATCTAAGGATTTTACAGCGTGCACATTCTGTTCTTAACCGACATTCGTCAACTCCTTGCATTGCCGCAACGGCTCACTTCGCCCCGAGCAGGTCGATGAGCTGGGACGCGTTGCGCTGGGCGTAGTCGGAGTAGCAGTTGTTCATGAGCACATGCGTCTGCTCCGCCTCGCCGGCCAGCTCGCGCAGCTTCGGCGCCCAGTCTTTCAGCTCGCGCGGGGAGTACAGGTAGCCGAACTTCTCGTGGATGTCCTTGCTGGTCCACTTGTCGCTGTGGCCGTGGAAGCGCACCGCGGCCAGGTCGGCCGTGGCGGCGAGCACCGGCGGCACCGAGTTCTTGTGTCCTTGCGGCATGTCGACGCAGACATAGGGCAGCTTGTGCTCGCGCAGGAAGTCCAGCGTCTCGGCGGCGTTGTCGCCCTTGAACCAGGACTCGTGGCGCAGCTCGATGCCCACCCGCAGCGGCGCGCAGCGCTTGGCGACCTCCAGCAGGTACTGCTTGTTGTCCCGGCGGATGGTGAACCACGGCGGGAACTGGAACAGCAGCATGCCGAGCTTACCGGCCTCGACCAGCGGGTCCAGCGCGGCCAGGAACCGGGTCCACACCTCCTCGTAAGCCTGTGGCTGCAGCCCGTCCGGGTACACGTTGCGCTTGTCGGTCTCCGGCCGAAGGTCCTTCGGTAGCGCGCTGACCTTTGTCGGATGCCCGGTGAGCATGCTGAACGCCTTGATGTTGAACACGAAGTCCTTCGGCGTACGCGCCGCCCACAGCGCGACCGTGCTCTCCGCCGGCGACGCGTAATAGGTCGCGTCGACCTCGACCAGCGAGAACTTGCGCGCGTAGTACCGCAGCCGCTCCTCCGGCGTCTTGGCCGTCTCGGGATACCACCCCGACGCCAGCAGCGTGCTGTCCGTCCACGAAGCGGTCCCCACCCTCATCCCACCCACCCTCCCCCTGTACCCCGCCCCACCCCACCCCTACGCGTTGATCATGAACTTATGGCACGGTTCGACGGCGTGTCCCGTCCACAACTTCATGATCGATCCGCTGGTGGGGGCGGGTCAGGGTTCGAGGCGGGGGAAGAGCGGGGTGGGCGGGGGTAGGAGGCCGTCGGGGTCGGCCGTGCATTGAGCAGTGATCAGCGCGGACGCGCCGGGTAGGAACGGGGCGAGCAGGTCGGCGAAGGCCAGGCACGCGCCGAGCAGCACGGCCAGGGCCGCGTCCAGTCGCGGCCCGGCTAGTGGATCGCCGCCGCGCTCCGCCTTGGCCAGGTCCCAGGGGCGTACCCGGTCGATGTGGCGGTTGGCCTGCTCGACGACGGCCCAGACGGCTGCGGTGGCGCGGCGGAAGTCGTAGTCCGCCAGGGCCGCGGCGATCAGCCCGGGCGCGTCCGTGCAGGCGGCGACCAGGTCCTTCGCGTCCGTGGCGCCGGGCACGGTGAGGTCGACGCGGCCGGCGCGGAAGCGGTGGGCCATGGTGACGATCCGGTTGACCAGGTTGCCCGCGCCGCCGGCGAGGTCCTCGTCGGCCCGCGCGATCAGCCGGTCGGCGGTGAAGTCGGCGTCGCCGACCCGGGGCACCTCGCGCAGCAGCCAGCACCGCAGCGCGTCGGCGCCGTAGGTGTCGGCCAGCACCACGGGGTCGACCGCCGTACCCGCCGATTTGCTGATCTTGCGGCCGTCCACGGTGAGGTAGTCGTGCACCAGGATGTCGGTAGGCAGCGGCAGCCCGGCGGACAGCAGCATCGCCGGCCAGTACACGGCGTGAAACCGCAGCACGCCCTTGCCGATCACGTGCACCCGCCGGTCCGCGCCCTCCCACCAGGTGCGGTACGCCTCGCCGTCGGTGCCGTGGTCGAGGCTGGTCAGGTAGTTTGCCAGCGCGTCCCACCAGACGTAGACCACCTGGTCGGGGTCGCCGGGCACGGTGATGCCCCAGCCGCGGGCCCGCTGCTGCGAGCGCGAGACGGAGAAGTCGCGCAGCCCGGCGTCGATGAAAGCGAGCACCTCGTTGCGCCGCGACTCCGGTTCGATGCGCAGCCGCCCGCCGGTGATCGCCTCCCGCAGCGGTTCGGCGTACTTCGACAGCCGGAAGAACCAGTTCCGTTCCTCGATGCGCTGCGGCGGCACCCCGTGCTCGGGGCAGTGCCCGGATCCGTCGAGTTCGTCGGGCGTCAGGTAGTGCTCGCAGCCCACGCAGTACAGGCCGGTGTAGGTGTCGAGGTGGAGGTCGTGCGCGCAGGCCCGCCAGAGCCGTTCGACGCCGGGCCGGTGGCGCGGGTCGCGGCTGGTCCGGATGAAGTCGTCGTACGACAGCGCGAGCGGCTCGCGCAGCCGCGCGAACGCGGCCGCGTTGGCGTCGACGAACTCCTGCACCGGCACGCCCGCTCCGTCGGCGGCGAGCACGTTCTTCAGCGAGTTGTCGTCGGTGCCGGTGAGCAGCCTGACCTCGTCGCCGAGGGAGCGCCGGTGGCGGGCGATCACGTCGGCCTGCACCGCCTCCAGGGCGAAGCCGAGGTGCGGGGCGGCGTTGACGTACGGGATGGTGGTGGTGAGGTAGAAACGGGTCATGACTCCTCCTGGCTTGCAAGAAAGCCGGAGCGTCGACCCGTGCCGAGGCCCCGGACTCGGGCCTCGCGGTCGTGAACGCGCGTGTCAGCAGCCCCGGGAGCGGGGCATCATCACCTGGCACGACGAGAAGATCACGTGGCCAAGGTAGCAGCGGCCGGTCCCGCCCGCGACCAGGTTTTGCGCAACAAGTCGACCGATCGACATGTTCCACTGGCTGGTTTGTTGTTGAAGCGCTCTCCCGAAGGCAGCAGGATCGGACGGTAAGCCCCGTGAGAGCGCGGCCCCGCCGCTGAAGGAGTGTCGATGTCCGGCGGAGTCCCGCGGCTCAGTGTGCTCATCCCGACGTTCGGCGACGCGCACACGCTGGCGCTGACCCTGTCCACGCTGTGCGCGCAGACCCTGGATCCGGACCTGTTCGAGGTCGTCGTGGTCAACGACGGCTCCGATCCGCTGCCGTACGCGGAGCTGGCCGCCGCGGCGTACCCCTTCCGGTTCCGGTTCGACAGCCTGCCGGCGAACCTGGGGCGGGCCGCGGCGCGCAACCAGGCGGTCCGCCTGGCCGCCGGTGAGCTGGTCTGCTTCCTCGACAGCGATGTGCTCGCCGAGCCGCACCTGCTGGCCCGGCACCTGGCCTTCCACGACGGGCGCGACGGACCCTCCGTGCTGATCGGCAAGCGCTACGAGGGCGACTGGGCGGTGCTGGCCGCGGCGCAGGCAGGCGAGCCGGTCACCCTCGACCTGGTGCGCCCGGTGCATGAGGACTTCCGGTTCCGGGTCCCCGGCCGCGACAGCGAGCCGGACCAGTGGCTGTCGGGCGCGCCGTGGGTGTTCGCGCTGACCAACAACGTGTCCATGCCCCGGCGGACGGTCCTCGACGCGGGCCTGTTCGACGAGGCGTACGGGGCACGCTGGGGGTTCGAGGACACCGACCTGGCGTACCGCATCCACCACGTGCTCGGCGACGCCGGGTTCGCCTACGACGGCCTGGCCGCGGGCTTCCACGTGCCCGCGGTGCGCGACCTGACCAACCTGGCGGGCGACTACCAGGAGAACCTGGAACTGTTCCGGCGCAAGCATCGCAGCCTCGCGGCGGAGCTGGTCGACATGCCCGCGCCGAGCGACGTCACCCGCAAGATCCGGCACTACCGCCGGGCGCTGGCGTGCTGCGCCGAGCTGGGGCTCGGCCGGCTGCCCGAGGTGTCGTCGCTGCTGGGCGCGGAGCTGGCCGGGGCGGTGCTGTGCCAGGCGTTCGGCACCGACGAGGTGGCGCTCGGGCAGGGCTCGGCGACCTACGACCACGGGCGGCCGGAGTCCGAGACCAACCTGCACCTGCTCGGGGTGTGGTCGCCGTACCCGGACGGCACGTTCGGCACGGTGGTGAGCGTGGACGTGTGGCGGTTCATGGAGCAGCGGGAGCTGTCGCGTTTCCTGCGGCTGGCGTTGCGGCAGGCGCGCGAGGTGGTGCTGGTCTACACCAGCGGGCCGGCGGAGAAGGCGTTCACCGCGGACGTTCCCGCACTGACCAGCCCGGACTTCTTCGGATCGCTGCTGCGGCGGCGTTATCCGCAGGCGCGCACCGACCATTTCGGAGACGTGACGTTGTTCCGCGTCACAGCGTCTTGACTTCAAGCATGCTTGAACTCGCAAGATCGTAGGCATGACTGAGAGCAGCGAATACGGCTACCTGAGCACTACTGACCGCCACACCGGCCGGTGGCACACCGTCGAGAGCCGGTACGCGGCCCGGGGCGGGGTGATCTACCTGATGTCCGGCGACCGCGAGCGGGCCGACTGGGTGCGCAACATCCTCGCGAACCCGCAGGTCTTATGGCGGGTCGGCGGACCAGGTGAGCTGACCCCGGACGGCGCGGTGCCCGCCGAGGCCCGCCCCGTCACTGACGACCCCTACGCCGAGGCGGAGGCTCGCCGCCTGCTCGCCGTCCGCTACGAGGGCTGGCGGGACGGCGACGAGCTGTCCGAGTGGGCGAACACCGCCATGGTCGTGGCCGTACACCCGTCGTACTGACCGCGGACCGTGCCGCCGCCGGACGGGCAAGCGCCCGGCGGCGGCACGGCTCAGGGTGCGCAGATCGCGTAGACGGTCGTCGTCCAGTTTCCCGCGTAGCCGGTCTGGTCCTCGTGGGCGGCCACGTCGACCCCGGCGAGCGCGCCGGCTCCGAACAGGCCGATCCGGTTGAGATGCAGTTGGCCGACGACAGGGCTGCCGCCGCCGGGTCCGCTGCCTGCCTTCGCTCCCGTGCCGTGCACTTTCGTGCCGGCCGGGCATGCCACGCTGAGGCCCTTGTTGATCGACGAGGAGACGCTCTCGGCCCAGACGACCTGCTGCCCGATCGGATCGGCGCAGATCGCGTACGACCAGGCCCCGTAGGTGGCGTTGACGTTCTCGTCGGGGGCGACTCCCGTCGAGACGGTGATGTGGTCGGCGCCGCCGGGGATGATGTAGATCAGTTTGAACCGGTATCCGCCGACGACGGCGCCTCCGGTGCCGACCACCTTCTTGTTGCCGGTGCAGAACGCCAGCGAGTGCACGTAGGAGTTGCCGGGCACCACCGCGGCGTAGTTGGACCTGACCTCCCAGCCGGCGATCGGGTTGCCGCAGATCGCCCAGGTGTAGAGCGTCCAGTCCGCGGCGTAACTGCCGTCTTCCATCGCGGCCGCGTAGTAGGAGTGGGTGGGCAGGCCGGGCGCGGCCGGGATCATCGCGGTCAGGCGGACCTCGTTGCCGCCGCCGACGATGTCGGCCCCGCCACCGAGGACGAACTTGCCGGCGGGGCAGATGGCGTTGGCGGTCTTGGTCGACTCCGAGCCGGTCAGGGCACTCCAGCCGATCGTCACGATGATGCCGGACACGGCCTGGGCGGGTGCGGCGGCCGTCAGCGAGACGGCGGTGCCGAGCGTGACGGCGGCGAGAGCGGTGAGGAGCTTCGAACCACGAAACGAGCGCATGTGGCACCTCGCGGAATCAGCGGCCCCGGCGGGGGCGGGGCCTGCGCGGTTCACAGTAGGAACCGGCCTGGACACCCGCATCCGTGCAGCGCCAACCCGACACAGCCGCGCCACGCACGGCAGCGGGGCAGCTTCGCGCAGGCGAAGCTGCCCCGGATCCCTGCCGCGCCGGTCAGCTCCAGCGATGCGAGCTGGTGCGGTTGTCCATCGCGCCGCCGATGTACGACCGCGTCGACTCGTAGCCGACCGACGCGCCGCCGAAGCCGGTGTTCTCGAAGTGCTTGTCCCAGCAGTTGGCGTAGGTCTTGAACGACGTGATCACGTTGTCCCAGCCGGCGGGCATGCTTGAGGCGAAGTAGTCGACGTTGCCCGTCGGCGTGCTGCAGTTGCCGGAGGTGCCGGTCCAGATCAGGTCCGAGCCGGTGTGGTTGCTGCCGGAGTACTCGATGCTGATCACCGTGTTGACGACGTTGACGCCGAACTTGGCGTTCAGGGCGTCGACCTTCGCCGACACGCTGCTGCCCTTGGGCAGGTCGTACAGCACGCCGCCGCTGGCGAACTGCAGCGCCTTGTCGAAGGTGTCGAAGCAGATCGCCTGCGGCTCGGCCACGTTGGCGCGGGCGACGCAGTGCTTGTCGACCGGCTCCGCCGCGGCGGCGGGTGCGGTCGGGACGGCGAGGCCGACGATCACGAACGCCGCGATCACCATGGCGGCCCGGTGGAGCTTTCGCATGATTCCTCCTGTGTCGTGGAGCGGTGACAACAGGTTCGGACCCGGGCATCACGGTGGCCTCAGCGTCGCATCAGCGCGGGCAAGCCCCGGGCGTTAAGAAGGGCACCTTCTTATAGGCGGAGCGATAAGAAGGTGCCCTTCCTTTGTTCTCAGCGGTCAGGGGGCGTAGACCTCGAACTCGAAGAGGGAGTAGCCCCAGGCGGTGGCGCGGGTGGTGGCGTTGACGCGGACGTAGCGGCCGGATCCGGTCAGGCCGGTGAGGTCGTCGACGCCGCCGTCACCGCCGGTGACGGACCGGATGGTGGTCCAGGTGTTGCCGTCGGGCGAGGTCTGGATCTGGTACGCCGACCCGTAGGCCGCCTCCCAGACCAGGCGCACCCGGCTGATGGAGTACGTCTGACCCAGGTCGACGCGGATCGTCTGCGGGTCGCTGAACGCGCTGGACCAGCGGGTGGTGGTGGCGTTGCCGTCCACCGCCGCCGAGCCCGGGTAGGCCGCCGTCTCGGTGCTGGACACCAGGACCGGCTTGTTCAGGGCCACGTTGACCGAGGGCTGGCTCGTGGTGCCGGTGTACGGCAGCACGACCCGCGACTGGTTGCCGATGCCCAGCGTGGTCGCCCCGTTGCCGATGGCGCTCCACACCTCCACGCGGACCGAGCCGTTGGCCAGCGCGGCGAACGAGCCGGTGCTGGTCTTCACGTTCGACGCGTGGGTGTAGTGCTCGTAGCCGGCGACCGGGTCGGTGGGGAAGTAGTTGTACGTCTCCAGCCGGTCCCAGCTGCCGTTGCCGGTGAAGTCGTACGACACCCGGACCTGGGTGGCGTTGCCGACTCCGGAGCCCGCGTCGACGTACATGTCGAAGTTGGTGGCGCCGCCGTTGTGCGTGGCGTTGAGGCCGGTGGCGGTGAACACCTGCGGGTTGGTGGGCACGCCGTCCCAGTTGCCGTTGGCCGCGGCCACGGTGACCGAGCCGGCCGCGCCCGCGGTGCCGGGCAGGCCGCCGCCGGAGACCAGGTAGCGGGTGGCGGCGAAGTTGCCGGGCGGGTTCGGCGAGGTGGACGGCGACGGCGAGGCCGGCGGGGACGGCGACGCCGGGGGCGAGGACGGCGGGTTCGACGGCGGGTTGGACGGCGTGGGGTTGCCGCCGCCGCAGGCGTTGCCGCCGGACCAGGTGAACGCGCCCGAGGTGACCGTCTTGCAGGCGGGCACGGCGAGCGTGGTGCCGTTGGAGAACGTCACCGTGATCGCCGCGTTGCTGATGTTCGACGCCACGTACGTGCGCACGCCGCTCTTGTTGAACACCTTGGCCAGCGGGTGGTTCGCGGTGATCGAGGTGTCGACGTTGCCCAGCGCCGCGAGGTTGCGGATCCAGTGGTACGTGTGCGCCTTGGACTCGCCCTCCTCGGAGGTGAACCCGCTGTTGGCGTTGAAGTTGTTCAGTGCCGTCTGCCCGTTGCCCAGGGCCAGGAACTCCCAGAGGATGTCCTGCCACACCGTCGGCGGGCCGCCGTTGTTGGTGACCAGCTCGTTGTAGTTGGTCGTCACGTAGGCCGGGTTGTCGCCGAGGTAGAAGTGGCCGCCGGTGATGGGCAGCATGTTGATGCCCTGGATCATCTCCGGCTCGCCGGAGAACCACGTCGCGTACGCGCCGCCGTCGCCCCAGACCATGCCGACCGTGTTGTGCCCGAAGGCGGACGGGAAGTTCTGGTTGCGCACGTCGAACCAGTACTCGGCGATCGCCGCGGACTGCGTGGTGTAGATGAAGATGCCGGCGTCGCGGACCGCGGCGTTGCCGGTCGCCTGACCCCACTGGATCAGGGCGTTGGCGAAGTTCATGCCCTCCGACGAGGACTCCTGGTTGTTGCCCGCGCCGAACGCGCCGTGCCCGGCCGCCCAGTCGTGACCGGCGTAGATGTCGAAGTCACGCAGGTACGGGAAGCGGGTGTCGGTGCGGTCGTAGTTGTTGGCGTCGCGGATCAGCAGGTCCACCATGCCGCCGTACTGGGCGCTGGTGGCCCAGGTCTTGTCGAACTTGGCCAGCGTCGCCGCGGCGGCCACGAAGTACCCGTAGTGGAAGTGGTGGTCGTTGAGCTCCTGGTCGGAGCCGTACGAGGCCGGGTAGCCGAGCAAAGTGCCCCAGGCGCTGTTGTAGTAGAAGACCCGGCTGGTCTTGCCCGCCGAGGCGGTGAACCAGTCGTTGAGCCGGGTGCGGATGGTGTTCAGCGCGGTGTCGCGGATCGAGGTCAGGTTGAGCTGGTCGGCGATCTCGGCGATGCGCGCCGCCCGGCCCAGGCCCTTGCCGGTCCAGTAGGTGTCGTCGCCGCGGAAGTCGGCCGGGTTGCCCGCGACCGCGTTGAGGTAGTTGGTGATCGTGGTCAGGTCCGCGCCGGAGCTGTCGGCGACCGCGGGGATCTCCGGCAGCACGCCGGTGTACTTCATCGAGGTCGTGAACGAGCCGATCCCGGTGAGGATCTTCATCTGGCCGCGGGCGCTGGTGTACGTGTTCGCCAGCGGCGACGAGCCGGTGAGGCTGTTCCACTGGTGCGGGTACAGCGCCGCGACGGTGGCCGTCTGCGAGCCCTGCCGCGCCGTGGTGGTGAACGTGTACGTGGTGTTCAGCGTGCCGGCGGCCTGGTTGTAGCTGTAGGACACCCGGGTGCCGGTGACGTGCGCGTGGGCGTACTGGCCGTAGGTGCTCGCCAGCGCGGCCCGGTCGGCGCCCGCGGGCAGCACGGCGACGGAGAAGAAGCCCTGCCCGCCCAGCGTCGAGCTGATCGACGTGCCGCTGACGGTCCAGGTCGAACCGGTCGGGGCGTACGCGACGTAGTCGCGCCCGTTGACGTTGAAACCGATCTGGCCGCCGCTGTTGGACCACACGGTCGGCGTCGCCGCCGTGGTCAGCTGCGCGTTGCCACCGGTGATCTGGAAGTACGCGAACGGCAGGCCGTGGCCGATGGTGGCCTTCATGGTCCGCGCGCCGTCACTCCAGTACGGCGTCACGGTCCAGTCGCTCCACCCGTCGACCTTGGCGTCGGGGGAGTTGAGGCCGGCCACGCCGACGAGCATGTCCTGCACGTACGGGTAGTGGAACTCGCCGGGCCCGGTCGCGCTGCCGCTGATCGCGGCCGTGGTGTTGTAGGAGAACCCGAGCCCGCCCGCGAGGGTGTCGTAGGAGATCGGGTGGGCGTGCAGCGGCTCGCTGTAGCTGCAGTCGAACTTCTTGAACAGCAGCGAGGACCACCAGTCGTTGGTGGGCACGCCGCCGGCCGGGGCGTTGGCGGTGACGTACTGCCGCGGGTTGGTCGACAGCGACCCGCAGCCGGTCGGCAGCGAGCGGCCCGCGGGCAGGCTGTCGAGGTAGCTGCCGGCGCCGACGGTGCCCGCCTGGGCGGTCTGCGCGACGGCGATGCCGAACAGGGCGGCGGACAGGACGGCGACCGCGCCGAGGACGAGGGCGCGGTGGCGCGCCCAGGAGTGGCGTCGGTGACCCGCGCGGCGGGCGACGCCGCCTGGGGTCACGGACCGGATGGACGGTTCCATGTGCATGGCCTCCGGGGCTGGGGCTGGCATGGCGGGAGAAGCGGAGGAACGGTGTTGCGATGAGCACCGTGAGAGCGCTCTCTGCGCGCAAACTATCGGGCAACCCCTCGATACGTCAATGTTTCCGGGCCATGGCATCGGAGTTAATCCCGCGACGTGGACAGAGCGTGACGGTCGCGGGACGGCATAACGTGATAACGGCCCTGTGAGAGCGCTCTCACAGGGCCGTCGTCGATGGCTCGACGGGTCAGCGGCGGTGCCGCGTGGTGAAGGAGATGATGCGGTTCCAGGCGTCGGTGCACGCGCCGGCCCACTGCTCGAAGGAGCGGTCGAAGAACGAGTGCGGCGCGCCCTCGTACACGTGCATCTCCGGGCCGACGCCGGCCTCCTCCAGCTGCGCGGCGAGCTTCTCGAACTCGCTCACCGGCGTCGAGTCCGCGCCCGCGACCAGCATCAGGATCGGCTTGTCCACCTCGTCGACGACGTCGGCGACCCGCTCCGGCTTGCCGTAGAAGCCGATCACCCCGGCCAGGTCGAGGTCCGAGGCGGCCAGCCGCCACGAGTGGCTGCCGCCGAAGCAGAACCCGATGGTGTACACCGACGCGTCCGGCTCGGACTCGGACAGCACCGCCATCGCCGCCGCCGTGTCCGCGCGCACGTGCGCGGGCGTGACCTGCGGGATGTGCTCCATGAACGGGAAGCTCTCGTCGCGCTGGGACACCCCGGCGGTGCGGCCGAAGTAGTCGATCGCGATCGCCTCGTACCCGGCCTCGGCCAGGCGTTGGGTCAGCCCGACGTAGAACGGGTGCAGGCCGCGCACGTCCGGCAGCACGACGATCTTCATGCCGTTCGGGGTCTGCGGGATCGCCCGGTATGCCGCGAGGGTGTTGCCGTCCTCGGCGCGCAGTTCGAGCGGGCCGTGCCCGGCGACCGCGCCCGCGTTCGGGGCCTGCGGGGCCTGGCTGTCGTCACTGTGGCACATCGGGTGCTCCTTGGCTGCGGTAGGAGTTCGCCTGCCGCCGCGCCTGTCCGGCGGCGACCAGGGCGTCCAGGTGGGACCGGGCGACGGCGGCGGTCCAGCCGTACGCCCGCGCGAGCTGCCCCGGGCTCGCCTCGACGGCGGTCTCCAGGTAACGCCGCGCGGCCGCGGGGGCGTCGTGCCCGCCGCCGACGTCGAAACGGCGGCAGGTCAGGTCCACGATGGAGGCCGGCCAGCCGGCGCGCTGCTCGCGCACGCCCGCGGACGTTACCAGCAGGCGGCGCTGCAGCTCGGTCATGGCGCGCTCGTACGCGGCCCGGTCGCCGATCAGCTCGCGCAGCGCGCGCGAGGTCAGCGGCCCGGTGAGCAGGGCGCGGGCGATCTCGTGCGCCTCGCGGGGCAGGTCGAGGTCCTCGTGGTCGTCGGGGTCGCCGGGCCCGGTGTAGAGCGCGCGCAGCAGGTCGGGGGAGAGCAGGCTGGCGCGGCGGAACAGGAACCTGCCGTACCAGGCGAGCCCTGCCTCGGGCAGCGCGTCCTTCCAGGTCCAGACGGTGGACTCGGCCTCGCCCATGCCGTCGGCCCAGGCCACGGCGTCCTCCTCGGCGACGGTCTCGTACAGCGAGGGCGCGAGGGTGTTCGCGGCGGGGAAGAGCAGCGCGCAGCCGACGTCGTCGACGAACCGGCCCGCCTCCTCGACCGTCTGCGGCCTGGTCTCGGGCAGCCAGCGGTCACCGCGGGCACGCGCCAGCACGAGTTCCTGATCATCGGCCATGCGCCGGAGCGTAACCGCCACCCCCGACGTCCCCGTCCCACCCGCGCCTTTCCTGCCCGCTCGCGTCCCTTGCGCCGCCTGTTCCCGGCCGGGCCGTGCCCGCCGTCCGTCACGATCAGCCGAGTTGCCGGGCGAACGGGCGAATCAAGAGCCGGGATACGCCCACCTGCCTGGCAGATCGGATGACCTCGCCAGTCCGGTGCGGGGCTTATAGCACTGTTCATCCGGTTCTTCCGGTTCGGGCTTTCCGCGTGGTGGCGGATGTTTCGCACCCCCGTTTGGCGGAGTCTTGTTCAGGTGAGGACGCCCGGTGCGCCGGGCGGCCCGCCAGGCGCCCCGAGACCCCGGGCGCCCATGGAGGAGGAGATCGACTGTGTACGTCAACTCTGATCTGGCGCTGTGTCTGGTGGACGAGGCATCTGCCGGTCGCGCCGACGACGCCGACAAGGTGTGGCGTTCCGCGATCCGTGAGGCCATCGCGTGCAATGTTCCGATCGAACATGTAGCGAGCAGGGCAAACGTCTCGGTCGAGGAGATCCTCTCGATCGTGAGCGAGAGCCAGGTCGTGCCGGCGTGACCCCGGCCGTCCGAAACGAGGCGATGTCCGCCTTCATCCTGCGGGCCTCCGCAGACCCCATCCCGGCACGGACCGCCAGGGTGGACGTGGAAACCAGCAAGACCAATCGGCAGGCAGGCCGTGCTGCGAAGGTCGCCCGGAATCCGGCGACCACCCCGACACCGCCGTCGCGCGGATGAACCGGCCCGGGAGCAGCGTCGCTCCCGCCGGCGCCACCGCCGCCTGACCTGCTCCGCATACCCGCTGAAACATGGCCCCGACCTCGGTCGGGGCCATGTTCGCGTGCTGGCTCGTTAGCCCCTGCGGACACCACGCACGGGTGAGGAGAGGCGACACGTGAACAGGGTTCTCGTCGAGAAGCGGCCCGCCGGCACCACGTCCCCGGCCGCGCCGGCCCCGGGCGTGCCGCGCCTGGTGGCCTGGGCGGTGCTCGCCGGAGCGGGCCTGACCGTGCTCGCCCTGGCCGCGATGCTGCTGCGGCGGCTGCCCACAGGCTCGCGCCTGGCCGGGTGGACGTACCCGTACGACCGCGCGGCGGGGGAGTGGCACGTCGTGTGGCCCGCGCTCGTCGTCGCGCCGGCCGTGCTCGGGCTGCTGTGGCTGTCGCGGCGGCTGCCCGCGCGCTTCGACGCGGCCATGGTCGCGGGGTGGTTCCTCGCGGTGATCCCGCTGCAGTTGCTGCTGCGGGTGTACGCGCTGCCGTCGCTCGGCGGCATCGTGGCCAGCGACCGGGCCAACTCGTTCTACTCCCCGTCGCAGCGCTGGGGAATCGGCGAGTTCATGGGCGACTACATGGGCCTGGTCGAGCAGCTGCCGCCGCACGCGCGCACCAACATGCCCGGCAAGACCCTGCTGTACTTCCTGCTCGACGCGCTCGGCCTCGGCCCGGCCGCGATGGGCGTGGCCGTGCTGGCGCTGGCCAACCTGTCCGCCGTGCTGCTGTGGCTCATCGTGCGCGACCTGACCGGTGACCGCCGCATCGCGCTGTACACCCTGGTCCTGGGCCTGTTCCTGCCCGGCGCGCTGTACTTCGTCCCGGTGCTCAACGCCGTCTCGCCGGTGCCGATCCTGCTCGCGCTGTGGCTGCACGTGCGCTTCCTGACCACCCGCCGGTACGGGTACGCGCTCGGGCTGGGCGCGGCGCTGTACCTGACCGTCTTCTTCGAGGCGCTGCCGCTCGTGCTGGGCGTCGTGTTCGCGGCGCTGCTCGGCGTCGCGCTGCGGCAGCGCGAGCTGACCTGGCGGGACACGCTGCGCCTGGTCGGGTGCGCGCTGGCCGGGTTCGCCGCGTGCTACCTGCTCATGCGCGGGCTGTTCGGCTACGACCTGTTCGACAACTTCGCGTACGTGCTGGCCGACGCCAACGACTTCAACGCCCGCTGGCGGCCGTACGGCATGTGGGTCACCCGCAACCTGTGGTACCTGGCGCTGGCCGCCGGGATCGCGTCGTGCGTGCTGCTCGCGGCCGCCGGCTGGGACGCGGTACGCCGCCGGTCGGCGCACCCGGCCGCGGTGCTGACCCTGTCCGGGATCGCGGTCCTGGTCGTGCTCGACCTGTGGGGCATCAACCGCGGCGAGACGGTCCGCCTCTGGATCTTCCTGGCGGTATACCTCCAGATCGGCGCGGCCTGGCTCTGCGCCCGCACCGAACGCTTCTGGCCCGCCGCCGTCCTCGTCTCCGCCACCGTCCTCCAGGCCGGCATCGGCTCCGCCATGATCGGCTTCGTCCGCACCTGACCCACCCCCGCCCGACCCACCCCACCCGCGGCCGGGCCGCCCCACCTGCGACAACTCTTAAAGACTTGCGGCCTCCGACCTGGTCTGAGGCCGCAAGTCTTTAAGAGTTGCGACCGAGAGTGGACGGGTGGAGGGGATGAGCAAAATTATTGCTGGGGTGTAACGGGTTTGGGCGTCAAAATTTTTGTTGTTCGGGATTGACACTGTGGACTGTGGGTCGTAATTTTCTTCATCAACGGACCGCAATGAAGGGAATTGTTGTGCAGGGTGTGATCGGCCGGATGCGGATGGAGCTGCCCAACCTGCCCGACGCGTTGCAGCGGGTGGCGGAGCAGATCCTGGAAGACCCGGCCATCGCCGCGCAGGCCTCCATCGTGGACCTCGCCGAGCGGGCGGGCACGTCGACCGCGACGGTGACCCGGTTCTGCCGGGTGCTGGGGTTCAAGGGATACGCCGCGCTGCGGGTGGCCATCGCGACCGAGAGCGGGCGCGAGGCGCAGGCGCGCTGGGAGACCGACATCGACCGGGAGATCGAGCCCGGCGACCCGATGGACCGGGTGCTGGGCGTGATCGCGAGCGCGGACGCCCGCGCCATCCAGGAGACCGCGGCCCGGCTCGACCTGGCCCAGGTGGCCCGGGTCGCCGACGCGATCGCCGGGGCCAACCGGGTCGAGCTGTTCGGGCTTGGCAGCAGCGGCACCGCCGCCCGTGAGCTGGCCTTCCGGCTGGAGCGCATCCGGGTGCCCTGCTGGCACCGGGAGGACGCGCACAAGGCGCTGACCAACGCGGCCCTGCTCGGCCCCGGTGACGTCGCGATCGGACTGTCGCACAGCGGGCGCACCCGTGAGGTGATCGAGGTGCTCGCGGAGGCCGCCGACCAGGGCGCGCTGACCGTCGCGGTGACCTCGTTCGACAAGTCGCCGCTGGCCGAGGCCGTGGACGTGGTGCTGACCACGGCGGTGCACGAGACCACGTTCCGGCTCGCGGCGCTGTCGGCCCTGCACGGCCAGCTGGTCGCCCTCGACCTGATCTACGTCGCGGTGGCGCAGCGGACGTACGCGCGTACCACCGAGGCTTTCGAGGTGACGGCGCGGGCGGTGCAGGCGCACCGGCTGCACGACGAGCCGACCTCGCACCGCCGCCGCGCGGCGCGGGAGGCCGTGGACCTGTCGCGGCCGGTCGTCCCCCGCAGCGCAGCGGATTGACGCTCGACGGCGGCGGGCGTGCAGCGCCTGCCGGGCAGGTCCGGTGGCCGGTGCGAACAGGCCGCCGGGCGACGCCGGGACCGGGCCGCCGGGGACCGGGGCAGCCGGGGGAGAACGTCAGGCGGCCGCGTGGCGGACCGGTCCCGGTGGGGCGACCGGGCAGGACAGCACAACGAAGGAGCGAGATGAACGCGCAGACGTACCTGGAAGCCATCACCGAGCTGGTCGGCAAGGTGGGCACCGAGCAGGCCGGCAACGTGCAGCGGGCCGCGGACCTGATCACCGACAGCCTGAACGCGGGCGGGGTGGTGCAGGCCTTCGGCAGCGGCCACTCCGAGGCCCTGGCGATGGAGATCGCGGGCCGGGCCGGCGGGCTGGTGCCGACCAACCGCATCGCGCTGCGCGACATCGTGCTGTGGGGCGGCGAACCGGTCGAGGTGCTGGCGGACCAGCTGCTGGAGCGGCGCACCGAGGTGGCGCACCGGCTCTACGAGCTGGCCCCGATCCAGCCCGCGGACGTGTTCGTGCTGGCCTCGAACTCCGGCATCAACGGGGTGGTGGTCGAGCTGGCACTGCTGATCAAGGAGCGCGGGCACGGGCTGATCGCGGTGACGTCGCTGGACCACACCGCGCGCTCGGAGCCGCGGCACCCGTCCGGCAGGCGGCTGAGCGAGATCGCCGACGTGGTGCTGGACAACGGCGCCCCGTACGGCGACGTGATCCTGGAGAACCAGTCCGGCGCGGTGTCGTCGGTGACCGCGGCCGTGCTGGCCCAGATGGTCGTCACCGAGGTGGTCCGGCGCCTGCAGGAGGCGGGGCAGACCCCGCCCATCTACCTGTCCGCGAACATCGCGGGCGGCTATGAGCACAACCAGCAGTTGGAAGCGCGATACGCCGGGCGCATCCGGCGTATCGCCTAACCCATCAACCCCTCCTGAAGTGCATGAAGGGCGACACGATGAACCTTACAAGACGCACCGCGCTGGCCGGCGTGGCCGCGGTCGCGGCGAGCACGGGCCTGGCGGCCTGCGCCACCGCGGGCGGCGACGACGGCGACAAGGTCAAGCAGGGCGACACCAGTGCGGAGAACCCCCTGGGTGTATCCGCCGAGGCCGCGCTCGAGGTCGTGATCTTCAAGGGCGGGTACGGCGACCAGTACGCGATCGACGCCGGCACCAGCCTGAAGCAGAAGTTCCCGAAGGTCGCCGTCGACCACAAGGGCATCCAGGGCGTCGGTGAGGTGCTGCAGCCGCGCTTCGTCGCCGACAGCCCGCCGGACGTCGTGGACAACAGCGGTGCGGGCCGTCTCGACCTGGCCACGCTGGTCTCGGCCGGCAAGCTCACCGACCTGACGTCGCTGCTGGACGCGCCGAGCCTGGACGACCCGGGCAAGAAGGTCCGCGACACCCTGATGCCGGGCGTGATCGAGGACGGCACCTTCGACGGCAAGCCGCTGGTGCTCAACTACTCGTCGGTGCTGTGGGGCGTCTGGTACTCCAAGTCGCTGTTCGCCAAGCACGGGTGGACGTTCCCGAAGACGTGGGACGAGATGCTCACCCTCAACGACGAGATCAAGAAGGCCGGTCTGCACCCGTGGACCTGGCAGGGCAAGTACCCGGAGTACCTCAACGACCCGCTGGTGTCGCTGGCGGCCAAGGCCGGCGGCTTCGACCTGGTGAAGTCGATCGACAACCTGCAGCCCGGGGCGTGGCAGAGCCCGGCGATGCTGGCCGCCGCCGAGGCCATCTACCAGCTGGCGGTACGCGGGCACATCATGCCGGGCTCGGAGGGCCTGTCCCACACCGAGGCGCAGAACGCCTGGTGCAAGGGCCAGGTCGCGTTCATCCCGTGCGGGTCGTGGCTGGAGGGTGAGCAGCAGGCGGTCACCCCGGCCGGGTTCGACATGGTGATGGGCACCGTGCCCGCGCTGACCGGCTCGGACAAGCTGCCCAACGGGGCGGTCATGGCGGCCAGCAGCGAGTCGTTCATCGTGCCCGCCAAGGCCAAGAACGTGCCCGGCGGCCTGGAGTTCCTGCGGCACCTGTTCTCGCAGAAGGTGGCCCGCGGCTTCGCCGAGACCGCCAAGGCGCTGCCGGTGGTCGCCGGCGCGACCGACGGGCTGAACCTGAGCAGCGGCCTGGGCTCGGTCGCCGAGGCGGTCAAGGCGGCCGGTCCGAACGTGTTCAGCTACAAGTTCCGGACCTGGTACGCGCCGCTGAGCAAGGCGCTCGACGACGCCACCGGCGAGCTGGCCACCAAGCGGATCAACCCGCAGCAGTGGGCCGGGCGGGTGCAGAAGGCCGCCGACGCGGTCGCCAAGGACAGCTCCATCGTCAAGCACCAGCGGTGATCGGCCATGCGGCACGGCAAGTACCGGTTCCTGGTGGGGGCGCTGATCGTGCCCCTGGCGCTGTACGGCGTGTTCGTGCTGTCGCCGTACCTGCAGGCGTTCCAGCTCTCGTTCACGAACTGGAACGGGGTGGACAGCGCACCGGAGTTCACCGGGTTCGACAACTACGTCAAGCTGCTGGATGACCCGCTGTTCCTGGCGGGGCTGCGCCACAACGGGCTGATGCTGCTTGTCGTGCCGCTGGCCGTCATCGTCGTGGCGCTGGCCCTGGCCGCCGCCACGAAGGGCACCCGGGTGTACCGGGTGGTGTACTTCTTCCCCCAGCTGCTCAGCGTCGCGATCATCGCGGTGCTCTGGCAGTTCGTGTACACCCCCAACAGCGGGCTGCTCAACGGCGCGCTGTCGGCGGTGGGCCTGGACTCCTGGCGCAGGTCCTGGCTGGCCGAGCCGGACCTGGCGCTGTGGTGCGTGATGGCCGTGATGATCTGGTCGGCGGTCGGTTTCTACGTGGTGCTGTTCTCGGCCGCGATGGAGTCGGTGCCCGCCGACATCATGGAGGCCGCCGCCATCGACGGGGCGGGCTCGGTGACCGTGTTCCGGCGCATCACGCTCCCGCTGATCTGGGAGAGCGTGCAGGTCGGCTGGATCTACCTGGGCATCGCGGCGCTGGACGGCTTCGCCCTGGTGCAGATCATGACGGTCGGGCCGGGCGGCCCGGACAACAGCACCGAGGTCATGGGCCTGGGGCTGTACCGCGCCGCTTTCACGTTCGGCAAGTTCGGGTACGCGTCGGCGATGGGTGTGGCGATCTTCTTCGCGACGCTGACCATCGCGGCGCTGCTGCTGCGGGTCACCAGGCGGGAGCGGGTGGAGCTGGCATGAGGACCAAACACGCCGCGCTGACGCTGTGGGCCGTGGTGGTGACGCTGCCGCTGGTGTGGGCATTGATGTCGTCGTTCAAGACCGACGCCGAGATCTTCGACAGCCCGTGGACGCCGCCGGCCACCCCGCGCCTGGACAACTGGTCGCGGGCCTGGGAGCAGGCGTCGATCGGGCAGTACCTGCTCAACACGCTGATCGTGGTCGGCGGCTCGCTGGCGCTGACCATGCTGCTCGGCGCGCTCACCGCGTACTGCCTGGCCCGCTACGAGTTTCCGGGCAACCGGTTCCTGTACTACACGCTGGTCGCGGGCATGCTGTTCCCGGTGTTCCTGGCCCTGGTCCCGCTGTTCTTCGTGGTCAACAACCTCGGCATGCTCGGCACGTACCACGGGCTGATCCTCGTGTACGCCGCGTACGCCCTGCCGTTCACCGTGTTCTTCCTGCACGGCTTCTTCCGCTCGCTGCCCGGCGCCGTCGCCGAGGCCGCGTTCATCGACGGCGCGTCGCACGCCGGGGTGTTCTTCCGGGTCATGCTGCCGATGGCCCGGCCCGGGATGGTCAGCGTCGGCATCTTCAACTTCCTCGGCCTGTGGAACCAGTACCTGCTGCCCAAGGTGCTGAACCCGGACCCGGACCGCTACGTGATCGCCCAGGGCCTGGCCGAACTGGCGGTCAGCCGCGGCGCGCGCAGCGACTGGAGCGGCCTGTTCGCGGGCCTGATGATCGCGATCCTGCCGATCCTGCTCGCGTACGTCTTCTTCCAGCGGCAGATCCGCGCCGGGCTGACCTCCGGCGCGCTCAAGTAACACCCACAGACCGCACGGACGAGCGTCTACGCCGAACTCGGGGAGAGTCTGCTCTTCGGCGTGCTCGACCGTGCCCGCAAGAAGGCACCTCCCACGGACCGCGGGGGCAGAAGGACCCCGGCGCGCCGCCTCTCACGCGGCGCGCCGGGGCTGCCCACCACCGTAGTCCGCCACCCCGAAAGGAGAGAACAATGCCCCTCCGGAAACGTCCGCTCGTCGCCGCCATCGGCGCGACCGTGACGGCCCTGGCGGCCGGAACGCTCGTCGCGCTGACCGCGGGGACCACCGCGGTCGCCTCGGCGGCCGTGTGCAACGCCCTGTTCGACGACTTCAGCTACAGCGGCCCGGCCGACCCGCTGATCAACCAGCGCGGCTGGTCGGTGCGCACCAACTCCGGCGGCCCCGGCATCCCGGGCGCGTCCTGGCCGGCGTCCAACGTCTCGTTCCCGACCGTGGACGGCGCGAAGTCCCTGCAGCTGCAGGCGTCCACCGACGGCACGGCCGGCGGCACCAGCCAGGCGGAGTTCCTGCACCAGCAGAAGTTCTTCGAGGGCACGTACGCCTCGCGGGTCAAGTTCACCGACGCGCCGGTCTCCGGCAACGACGGCGACCACCTGGTGGAGACGTTCTTCACCATCACCCCGCTGGCCGCCCCGATGGACCCGAACTACGGCGAGATCGACTTCGAGTACCTGCCCAACGGCGGCTGGGGCGAGCCGTCGAACATCATGTACGAGACCACCTGGGAGACCTACCGCCCCGACCCGTGGGAGGCCGTCAACGCCCACGGTGAGCAGCGGCAGTCCTACGCGGGCTGGCACGACCTGGTGTTCACGGTCTCGGCCGGGCACGTGAAGTACTACATCGACGGGACGTTGGTCGCCGATCACAGCGGCATCTACTACCCCGAGACGAACATGTCGATCAACTTCAACCTGTGGTTCATCGACTCGGCCGCGCACACCGGCGGCATGGCCACGTACCGCCAGCAGGTCGACTACCTGCTGTACACGCAGAACGAGGTGCTCACCCCGGCGCAGGCCAACGCCCGCGTCGCGTCGTACCGGGCGCAGGGCGTCAGCCACACCGACAGCGTCGGCGCGGGCGGCACCTGCCCGACCGCGTCGCCGAGCACCGGCCCGAGCACGCCGCCGTCGTCCTCGCCGTCGGCCCCGCCGAGCACGTCGCCGTCCCCGTCGGCCCCGCCGACCGGCGGCACGGGCTGCGTCAACGCGCCGCTGTGGAACATCAGCGGCGTCTACACGACCGGCAACCAGGTCAAGTGGGAGCGCAGCGCCAACGGCAACCCCGGCGGCCCGAAGTCCGGCGACGGTGTGCACCTGTGGCGGGCCCGCTGGTGGACGCAGGGCAGCGAGCCCGGCTGGACCCAGCAGTGGGAGGACCTGGGCCGCTGCTGACGCAGCAGCAAGCGGCACTGTCCAGGTTCGCTCTGAAGTGAAAGGATCAGCGCCCGTGACACTCGTCCTCGGCCTCGACGTCGGCGGCACGTCGTCGCGGGCGCTGATCACCACGCTCGACGGCGCCCGCGCCGGCTTCGGCCGCGCGGGCGCCGGCAACCCGGTGTCCGTGCCGCTCGCCGACGCCGTGACCTCGGTCGCCGCCGCCGTGCGGGCGGCCCTGTCCGGACTGGACCCGCGCGAGGTGCGCTCGGCCGTGATGGGCATCGCCGGGACCGGCCGGTTCACCGATCCGGTGGTGGCCGCCGCGTTCTCGGACGCGTTCGCCGCGCTCGGGCTGACGGTGCCGGTGCGGCCGGTCGGCGACGTCGAGGTGGCGTACGCGGCCGGGACGCTCGAACCGTGCGGCACCGTGCTCATCTCCGGGACCGGGGCGATCGCCGCCCGGATCGAGGACGGGCTGATGACCACCACCGCCGACGGGATCGGCTGGCTGCTCGGCGACCTCGGCTCCGGCTTCTGGCTGGGCCGCGAGGCGGCCGCGTTGACCGCGCGTGAGCTGTACACCCGTGTCCCGGCGGGCGTGCTGACCCGCAGCGTCGCCGAGACCGTGCTCGGCACGGTTCCCGCCGCCCCCTCCCGCCAGGCCGCCGACGACCTGATCGGCGCGCTGCACGCCGAGCCGCCGCGCCATCTCTCCCGGCTCGCCCCGCTGGTCAGCGTCGCCGCCGAACACGGCGACCCGCAGGCCCTCGCGCTCGCCGAACGCGCCGCCGCCCACCTTGCCGACACCCTCGCCGAGGTCCACACCACCGGCCCCGTCGTCCTGGCCGGCAGCGTCCTGACCACCTCGGCCCCCGTCCGCGACGCCCTGATCCGCCGACTAACCGCCCGCCTCCCCGGCACCCCCACCGCCCTGGCCGGCCCCGGCGAACAAGGCGCCGCCCGCCTCGCCGCCCGCCCCTGACTTGTTTGAAGGAAGGGCACCTTCCCATCGCTATGCGTAGAGGAAGGTGCCCTTCTTAACGCTTGAGCCCGCATCGGGCTCGCTGTGCACACTAGTTATGCACAACTCTTGTGCATAACTAGTGTGCACAGATATTGTGTATCCATGGACGACGAGCCGAAGACCGTGCCACACACCGTCGTGCACCTGAACGCCCTGCAGATCCGCACCATGGCCCACCCCCTGCGGGCCCGCCTGCTGGGTCTGCTGCGGGTCGACGGTCCGGCCACCGCCACCACCCTCGCCCGGCTGCTGGAGACCAACACCGGCGCGACCAGCTACCACCTGCGCCAGCTCGCCGACGTCGGCCTCGTCGTCGAGGAGGCCGCCCTGGGCACCGCCCGCCAGCGCTTCTGGCGGGCCGCCCATGACGCCAGCACCTGGCGGCCGACCGACTTCGACGACGACCCCGACGCCCGGGCCGCCGCCGAATGGATCGAGCACCAGCAGCTGAAGCTCCTGGGCGAGCAGGCCGAACGCTGGCTCGCGGCGCAGCAGACCGCCCCGCAGGAGTGGCGGGAGGCCGCGACGATCAGCGACGCCATGCTGACCCTCGCCCCGTCGCGGCTGCGTGCCCTCAACGACGAGATCTGGGAGCTGATTGTGAAGTACCGGCAGGACCCCGCGTACGTCGAGGAGGAGGGCGCCGCACAGGTCCACCTGTTCCTGGCGACCTTCCCGCGGGCGGAGGAACTGCGGTGAGCGCGCTGACGGTCAAGCAGGTACGCCGCCGGTTCCTGCTGCTGCACGGCCTGCGCTGGCTGCCCACCGGGCTGCTGATCCCGGTGATGATCCTGCTGATGCAGGAGCGCGGGCTGACCCTGCCGCAGATGGGGCTGGTCTTCACCGCACAGGGCATCCTGGTGCTCGCGCTGGAGCTGCCCACCGGCGGGCTGGCCGACGCGCTCGGGCGCAAACCCGTGCTGGTGACCGCGTGGGTGGTGAATCTGGTGTCGCTGGCGCTGTTCGTGGCGGCCGACTCGGTCGAGCTGTTCTTCGCCGTCTGGGCGCTGCAAGGCATCCACCGGGCGCTGGACAGCGGCCCGCTGGAGTCCTGGTATGTCGACGCCACCCTCGCCGCCGACCCGGAGGCGGACTACGAGCGCGGCCTCGGGTACGCGGGCACCGTCATCGGCGTCGCGATCTCGGCCGGGGCGCTGCTCAGCGGCGGCCTGGTCGCGCTGGGCCCGCTCGGCCCGTTCAGCGCGCTCACCGTGCCGGTGCTGGCCGCCACGGCGCTGCAGGTCGTCGCACTGGTCGTCCTGCTGCGGCTGCTGGTCGAGGTGCGTCCGGCGCGCGGCTCCGGTGCACTGCGGGCCTCGGTACGCGAGGCGCCCCGGATGATCGGGCAGGCGTTCGGCCTGCTGCGCCGCTCGCGGGTGCTGCTCGCGCTGGTGGCGGTCGAGCTGTTCTGGGGCTTCGGCATGGTCACCTTCGAATCGCTGCTGCCGGTGCGGCTCGCCGAGGTCGTCGGCGACGCCGATCGGGCCGCCGCGCTGCTCGGCCCGGCCAGCTCGGCGGCCTGGCTCGTCTCGGCCGCCGGGGCCGCGCTGACCCCGCTGCTGCTGCGCTGGCCCGGGGCCGCGCCCGGGGCGGCGCTGCTGCGGATCCTGCAGGGCCTGACGGTGGTGGGCATGGGCCTGTTCGCCGGGCCGGTCGGCGTGCTGGTCGCGTTCCTGGCCTGCTACGCCGTGCACGGGGCGTCGAACCCGCTGCACACCGGGCTGCTGCACCGCCAGGTCGAGGGTCCCTACCGGACCAGCGTGATCTCGCTGAACTCGATGATGGGGCAGCCCGCCGGGGCGATCGGCGGCGTCGCGCTCACCGCCCTGGCCGCGGCCACGAGCATCAGCACGGCGATGTACGTCGGCGCGGTGGTGCTCGCCGCGGCGGCCCCGCTCTACCTGCCCGCGTGGCGTGCCGGCCGGCGGGAGCCGCTGCCGGAGCGGGAGGTCGCCGAGCTGGCGGCCACCGGCTGAGGCGCCAGCGGGGACTTGCGGCCGTCGCGCACAGTGATCGCCATGACGTCTCTGCCACCCGGCCCGCCGAAGCCGAAGAGCCCGCTTCGCAAGATCCTCATCATCGTCGCGATCGTCCTCGTGCTCTGCTGCGGCGGCGCGGTCGTCGCCGGCTACTTCGCGTACCGGGGCATCGACGCGGCGACCGCGCCCGCGAGGGAGGCCGCCACGGCGTACGCCGACGATCTGGTCGCCGGTGACTACGCGGGCGCGTACGCGCAGCTCTGCCGTCGCACCCGGGAGCTGACCACCGAGCAGCGGTTCGTCGCGGAGCAGACCGCCCGGCCGCGGGTCAGCGACTACTCGGTGACCGGGGTGAGCGTGGAGCAGCACAACTCGACCGTGAGCGGCGTCGTCACGTTGAAGCTGACCCGGGCGGACGGCGGCTCGGCGTACACGCTGGGCGTTCCGCTGCTCAAGGAGGACGGGCAGTGGCGGGTCTGCATGTAGCCGGAACGCCGCACGGTCGGGATGGTGGGCGGCCGGGCCGTGGTGGCCTGGCCGCCCCGCCGCCGGTCAGCGGCAGTGGTGGATGTCGCTGGTCGCCGAGGCGAGCACGAGGTCGGCGCTGACGCCCAGCGTCGGCGGAACGACGATGTGCACCCCGTTGACCGTGAGCCCGCCGTCGACGGGCAGCTGCTCGTTGAACACGATCTTCGCGCCGGGCACGCCCGGGATCGCGACGGTGCTGTTCGGACCGGTGGTCACGGCGACCGGGACGCCGCCGACGAGCAGCTGCCCGACCGTGACCGCGCCGGTGGACCCGGCACAGTCCGTGACGGACGTGGTGCGCACGTCACGCAGCGCGATCGCGGGCAGGCCTGGCAGGCCCAGGTCGACCGAGGCGACCGTCGCGGTGGCGGTCGAGCCGCCCGGGGCGGTGCGGGTGGTGACGTTCGCGCACAGCGCCGCGGCTCGCAGGACCAGCACGTTCACCGTCGCCGTGCAGGGCGTGCCGGTGGTCGACGGGTCGGCGGTGCGCACCGCGCCGGTGTCCGGTGCCGGGGGCGGCGTCGCGGAGCCGACCAGGACCTTCAGCCTGCCGGAGAGGCCGTACGCCCGGCCGGTCTCGTGCTGCAGGCCCACCGTCGTGCCGGCCCGGCCGGGTTCGTAGAACGCGCTGCCGGGGTACGCGGCCGACGCGGGCAGCCTGCCGTCGGCGTCCAGCGGCTGCGCCACGTCGGCGATCACGCAGGCCGCGGTGCCGGTGTCGTCGGTGTGCGCGCTGCACGACTGCGCCGCCGGGCCGCTGCCCAGGGTCAACGTCACCGGGGCGCCCGCGACGGGAGCGCCGTCACCGGGCAGCGGCGGCGCCGAGCCTTCGGTCAGGCGGGCGGCCAGCCGTGCGGGCTCGTCGTTGGCGACGTTCGGATCTCCCGTGTACGCGAGCCGCGTCTGCTCCTGGGTGACGGTGAAGGCCGCGGTCGCCGTGCTGGGCAGGTGCACCTCGTCCCCGGCGTAATCAGCTGTCGCCGGATACGGGCCGGGCGTCTCCTGCGGCACGACCGTGCAGCTCGCGACCCCGTCGCCGCCGGTGACGGCGTCGCAGGACTCGGCCGCGTTCAGGGCCAGGGTGACCGGCTCACCCGGCAGCGCCGCGCCGGTGTCGGTCAGGGTCAGCTTCGCCGCCAGGGTCACCGGGTCGTGGTAGTCGCCGGTGACGTCGCCGGTCCAGGTCAACGTGGTCGGCTTGCGCTTGACCTCGTACGACGTGGACACGCTCGACGCGTGCCGGGTGTTGTCCCCGGCGTACGAGGCGGTCAGCGTGCGGGCGCCCGCGGGAGCCTGCGGGGTGACCGCGCAGGCCGCCTCGCCGGCCGCGTCGGTGACGGCGTCGCAGCCGGGCGTGCCGGCCAGCGTGAACTGGACCGTCGCACCCGGAATCGGTGCCCCGCCGGTGTACGTGAGCCGGGCGCGCAGGTTCGCCGGTGCGCCGACCGGGCCCGAGGTCGCGCCGAGATAGCTCAACGTCGTGTCGCGCACCTGGTAGGAGATGGTGATCGAGGCGTCGTCGGCGGTCTCCGTGATGCTGACGTTGCTCGCGCCCGCCGTGGTGTGGCTCGCGCCCGAGCCGCCGTTGCCGCCGTCGAACCCGGCGATCAGCGGCACCGGAGGAGCGCCGCCGGACGAGCCGCCGCCCCCGCCGTACCAGCCGCCGCCCCCACCGCCGCCGCCTCCGCCGCTGGTGCCGGGCGCGAGCGCGCCCACCCCGCCCACGGCGTACCCGCCGGGAAAGCCGACCAGTCCGAGTGGCCCGAACGGCAGCCCGCCGCTGCCCGCCCCGGTCGCGGTGCCGTCGCCGCCGTCCCCGGACGGGGCACAGCTCGCGGCGAAGCAGCCGCCGCCTCCGCCGCCCCCGCCACCGGCGACGACCAGCCGCGACGCCGCCGAGTCGCACGGGCTGCCCAGCGAGCAGGTGCGGATGTCCGAGGCGCCACCGCCCGCGCCGCCGTTGAACGGCGCACCCGCACCGCCCTCACCGCCGCCGCCGAAGCCCGGGAACGCGCCGTCGCCGCCGTCACCGCCGGGCTCGCCGACCTCCACCCACAGGCGGGTGACGCCCGCCGGGATCGCCAGGTCGGCCTCGACCCGCGCACCGGGGCGGCCGTCCTCGCCGCTGCCGTCGCCGCCCCCGCCACGTGCGCCGACCACGACGACGTGCACGCTCGTCACGCCCGCGGGAACGGTCCAGACCTGCTCACCGCCGGTGGCGGCGTACGTCGCCGTGACCTGGTGACCGGCCCACGCGGGCGACCCGCCCGCGATCACCCCGCCGCACGCGGCGGCCACGCCCACCAGCGCCGCCAGCCCCGCCCTGCTCGCCCGTCCGCGCACGCAGACCCTCCTCGATAGACCAGACTCGACCGTTCAACGAGGTGATCGAGGCGGCTGAGGTATCGGCAAACCGACAAACGGGGCGGGTGGCGGCCTCGTCCGGGCGGGCGGGGTAGCCCGCTCCCGCACCGGCCCGCACCGGGGACCGGTGCCGCCTCATGGCCTGCTGATACGTGAAATGGCGGGTTCGCGTGGGCGGGTCCGGCCATACGTTCGTCGATCATCGGCACGGGCAGGAGGGCGGACGCCATGTGGAGACTCTGGTACGCGGTGGGAGTGGTGCTGGCCGGGTTCGGGCTGTTCATCGGGGCGGCGGCGGTGTACGGGTACACGCAGCTCGTCGCGGAGCAGGCGTCCGCCGAGCGGTTGCTGGCCGAGTCGGCGGGGGAGGCCGAGGTGCGGCTGCGGCAGGTGCGGCTCGCCGGCATCGAGGACGGCAAGGGCGACGACATCGTGTTCGGGGTCGGCAGCCTGGTGCCGATCACCGGTGGGGTGGCCCTCGTCGTGCTCAGCCACCGCCGGCTCAAGGGGCGTTCGCCGGCCTGACCGTCCTCGTGGACGGTCATCGGGGCGCGAGCGAACACACGAGTCCGAGCGCTTACATCTTTTTTGATGTGAGCACATCAAAAAAGATGTAAGCCGCGCACAGGACACCTTCGCCGGCCACGACGCGCGCCGCAGGAAACGACGTTGGCCTATCTCATCGAAAAATCGTGCTCGAATGTCGATGAGATAGGCCAACGTCGATGTAAACCGAGTCGGGTCAGCGCAGCTTGTCGAGGCCGGCGCGGCGGAGGGCGTCGGCCATGGCGCTGTTGCCGACCGGCTCGCTGCGCTGCTGGCGCGGCTGCCCGCCGCGCTGGCCACCCTGGCCGCCCTGTCCACCACGCTGACCGCCACCGGTGCCGCCGCCGCGCTGACCGCCGCCGCCACGCTGGCCACGGTCGCCGCCACCGCCGCCCTGGCGCGCGGAACCGGCGGGAGCCGCCTCGTCCTCCAGGCGCAGGGTCAGCGAGATGCGCTTGCGCGGGATGTCGACGTCGAGCACCTTGACCTTGACCACGTCACCGGACTTGACCACCTCGCGCGGGTCGCTGACGAAGGTCCGCGACATCGCCGACACGTGGACCAGGCCGTCCTGGTGCACACCGATGTCGACGAACGCGCCGAACGCGGCGACGTTGGTGACGACGCCCTCCAGCAGCATGCCGGGCTGCAGGTCGCCGATCTTCTCGACGCCGTCCTTGAAGGACGCCGTCTTGAAGGCGGGACGCGGGTCGCGGCCGGGCTTCTCCAGCTCCTTGATGATGTCGGTGACGGTCGGCAGGCCGAAGGTGTCGTCGGCGTACTCGGCCGGCTTCAGGGTGCGCAGCAGCGAGCCGTTGCCGATCAGCTTGGGCATCTCGATGCCGTTGTTCTTCAGGATGCGCTGCACCACCGGGTAGGCCTCGGGGTGCACGCTGGACGCGTCGAGCGGGTTGTCGCCGTTGGGGATGCGCAGGAAGCCGGCGCACTGCTCGAACGCCTTCGGGCCCAGCCGCGCCACCTCCTTGAGCGCGGTACGCGAGCGGAACGGGCCGTTGGCGTCGCGGTGCAGCACGATGTTCTCGGCCAGGCCGGTGCTGATGCCGGAGACCCGGGACAGCAGCGGCGCGGACGCGGTGTTCACGTCGACGCCGACGCCGTTCACGCAGTCCTCGACCACCGCGTCCAGCGAGCGCGACAGCTTCACCTCGGACAGGTCGTGCTGGTACTGCCCGACGCCGATGGACTTCGGGTCGATCTTCACCAGCTCGGCGAGCGGGTCCTGCAGGCGGCGCGCGATGGAGACCGCGCCGCGGATCGACACGTCGAGGCTGGGCAGCTCCTGCGAGGCGTACGCCGACGCCGAGTACACCGACGCGCCCGCCTCGGAGACGACGATCTTCGTGAGGTTCAGCTGCGGCGCGAGCTTGATCAGGTCCGCGGCGAGCTTGTCGGTCTCGCGCGACGCGGTGCCGTTGCCGATCGCGATCAGCTCGACGTGGTGCGCCTGGGCGAGCTTGGCGAGCGTGGCCAGGGACTCGTTCCAGCGGTTGTGCGGCACGTGCGGGTAGATGGTGTCGTGGGCGACGACCTTGCCGGTGGCGTCGACGACGGCGACCTTCACGCCGGTGCGGTAGCCGGGGTCCAGGCCCATCGTGGCGCGGGTGCCGGCCGGGGCGGCCAGCAGCAGGTCGCGCAGGTTCATCGCGAAGACCCGGACGGCCTCCTCCTCGGCGGCGGCCCACAGCCGGGTGCGCAGGTCCAGGCCCAGGTGCACCAGGATGCGGGTGCGCCAGGCCCAGCGCACGGTGTCGCCCAGCCACTTGTCGGCGGGGCGGCCGCGGTCGCTGATGCCGAACGCGGCGGCGATGCGCTGCTCGAAGATGCTCGGCCCGGCGGGCGCGCCCTCGGCGGCGGGCTCGTCCGGCTCCATGACCAGGTCGAGCACCTCCTCCTTCTCGCCCCGGAACATGGCCAGGATGCGGTGGCTGGGCAGCTTCGCGTACGGCTCGGAGAAGTCGAAGTAGTCGGAGAACTTCGCGCCGTCCTCGGCCTTGCCGTCGCGCATCTTCGACACGATGCGCCCGCGGGTCCACATCTGCTCGCGCAGCGCGCCGATCAGGTCGGCGTTCTCGCCGAAGCGCTCGACCAGGATCGCGCGGGCGCCCTCCAGCGCGGCGGCGGGGTCGGCGACGCCCTTGCCGGCGTCGACGAAGCCCGCGGCGGCGGTCTGCGGGTCGTGCGACGGGTCGCCGAGCAGCAGGTCCGCGAGCGGCTCCAGGCCGGCCTCACGCGCGATCATCGCCTTGGTGCGCCGCTTGGGCTTGTACGGCAGGTAGATGTCCTCCAGCCGCGCCTTCGAGTCCGCGCCGTTGATCAGCGCTTCGAGGGCGTCGTCGAGCTTGCCCTGCGAGCGGATCGACTCCAGGATCGTCGACCGGCGCTCCTCCAGCTCGCGCAGGTAGCGCAGGCGCTCCTCGAGGGTGCGCAGCTGGGCGTCGTCCAGCTCGCCGGTGACCTCCTTGCGATACCGGGCGATGAACGGGACGGTCGATCCGCCGTCCAGCAGTTCGACCGCCGCGTTCACCTGGTTCTGCCGTACGCCGAGCTCCTCGGCGATGCGCTGTGCAATGGACGTCGTCACGGTGGAACATTCTGCCTGCACCGCGCCGTGCGGGCGCGCAGGGGGCCACGGTGGCGTCGCCGCCCGGTCAGCCCGCCGACGAGGGAACCGTGGCCGGGAAGCCCTCCCGCCGCCCGTACGCCACACCGCATACCCCGGCGCAGGTGAGCAGCGCGGCGACCAGCGGCAGCGCACCGGGACCCCAGCCGGCGAGCACCAGCCCGCCGACCAGCGCGCCACCGCCGATGCCGACGTTGAACGCGGAGGCGTTCAGTGCCGCGGCGGTGTCCGCGGCGCCCGCCGGTGCGGCCCGCAGGATCGCCGCCTGCACCAGGGTGGCCAGCGCGTTGAGCGCCATGCCGGCGACGGCGGCCGCGGCCACCGCCAGCGCGGGGGAGTGGCCGGACACGCTCAGCACGATCAGCGCGGCGGTCAGCGTGACGGTGCCCGCCAGCATCGCGAACCGGGGACGCTTGTCGACCAGCAGCCCGGCGGCGAGCAGCCCGACCGCCCCGGCCGCGCCGTAGCCGAGCAGGGCGGGGCTCAGCGCCGCCTCGCTCAGGCCCGTGGACTGCAGGAACGGCGAGATGTAGGTGTAGAAGCCGAAGTAGCCCAGCATCGTGACCGCGGTGGTGACCACGACGACGGCCACCGACGGGGTGCGCAGCACCCGCAGCAGGCTCATCCCCTGGCCCGAGAGCTCGCCGGGGTAGTCGGGCAGCAGTCGCCAGCCGATCGCGGCCAGCAGCAGGGCGATCCCGGCGAGCACGGCGAACGTGGCCCGCCAGCCGACGGCGACGCCGAGCGCGGTGCCGGCGGGCACGCCGAGCAGGATCGCCACGGTGCCGCCGGTGAACACCAGGGTCACCGCGCGGCCGACCCGGTCGGGGGTGACCATGCGGGCGACGTACCCGGCGACCATGGCCCAGAACGCGCCGTGGGTGAGGCCGCCGAGCAGCCGGGCGGCGGCCGCGACGGGGTACACCGTGCTCAACGCCATGATCACGTTGCTGGCCGCGTAGGCGACGAGCGCGCCGACCAGCAGCCCGCGGCGCGGGAAGCGGGCGGTCAGCCGCCCCAGCGGCGCGGCGAACAGCGCCACCATCAGGGCGTACCCGGTGACGAGCAGGCCCACGGTGGGCTCGGACACGTCGAGGTCCCGGCTGATCGAGCTGAGCAGGCCCATCGGCAGCATCTCGGTCGTCACCGACAGGAAGGTGCCCGCGGCCACCACGAGCAGGCCCGCCATCGGAAACGGTGCGCGGGTCGTGGCGGTTTCGGCGGGGGGTGTCGCGGTCATCGTTTGACGGTAAACGCTCTCACGGGAGAACCCGTCCGGGTTTACCCGGTGAACTCGAACACAAGGCCAGGGATGACCCTGGCTGATCCCCGGTATCGGCGTCGATTGCTCGACGCGGCCCGCCCCGCCCCGGCACCCTGTCTGCGCTCACAGGGACTCGGGGAAGGGAGCTGGTCAGGGTGCGCCTCAGGAGGGTGCTGGCGGTCATCGGCGTGGTGGTGCTGCTGCTGTGCACGGTCTGCGCCGGAGCCGGTGTGTGGCTGTGGAACTCGCAGGTGATCTCGACGGCCGACGAGGTCGACTTCACCCGGCCGCTGGCGGTGCCGCCGCTGGCCCCGTCGCGGATGGAGTCCGGCCGCCGGGTGTTCGATCTCAAGGCGCAGGCGGGCACCCATGACTTCGGTCATGGGCAGACCCCGACCTGGGGTTTCAACGGCGACGTGCTCGGCCCGACGCTGCGCGCTGCGCGCGGCGAGCAGGTCCAGGTCAACGTGACCAACGCGCTGGACCAGACGACCACGGTGCACTGGCACGGCATGCACCTGCCCGCGGCGGCCGACGGCGGCCCGCACCAGCTGGTGGGGCCCGGCAAGGCCTGGTCGCCGACGTGGAAGGTGGACCAGCCCGCGGCGACGCTGTGGTATCACCCGCACCTGCACGGCGAGACCGCCAAGCACGTGTACCGGGGCCTGGCCGGGCTGTTCCTCGTCGACGATCCGGCGACCTCGGTCGACGCGCTGCCGCACGAGTACGGCGTCGACGACGTCCCGCTGATCGTGCAGGACCGGAAGTTCGACAGCGGCGGCAAGCTCGACGACAGCCCGGGGTTCATGAGCGGGGTCGGTGTGCTCGGCGACACCGTCGCGGTCAACGGCACCGTCGGGCCCTACCTCGACGTCACCACCGAGCGGGTGCGGCTGCGCCTGCTCAACGGGTCCAACGCCCGGGTCTACGACTTCGGGTTCGCCGACGATCGCCGGTTCGCCCTGGTCGGGACGGACGGCGGGCTGCTGTCCTCGGCGTACGACACCGACCGGATCATGCTGTCGCCCGGCGAGCGCGCCGAGATCGTGGTGACGATGAAGCCCGGCGAGCGTGCGGTGCTGCGCAGCTACCCGCAGGATCTGGGCACGGGTCCGTTCGGCCGGTTCACCGGCGGCGCGGACACCCTCGACGTGCTGCAGCTGCGCGCGGCGGGCACGCTGGCACCGCGCCCGGCCGTGCCGAGCAAGCTCGTGGAGGTCCCGCGGCTGGCCCGTGCGGACGCCGTACAGCAGCGGCCGTTCCGGCTCAGCGGGCACTCGATCAACAGCAAGCAGATGGAGATGACCCGGATCGACTTCGCGCCCGAGCGCGACAGCGTGGAGATCTGGAAGGTCGTCAACAACGACGGCGAGCCGCACAGCCTGCACGTTCACGACGTGCAGTTCCAGGTGCTCACCCGGGACGGGGCCCCGCCGCCACCGCAGTTGTCCGGCTGGAAGGACACGATCTACCTGCCGGGCGACGTCGACTTCGAGCTGATCATGAGGTTCAGCGACTTCGCGGACCCGAACACCCCGTACATGTTCCACTGCCATGTGCTCTTCCACGAGGACGCCGGGATGATGGGCCAGTTCGTGGTGGTGCCGCCCGGCGGCAAGCCGGGAGTCGTCGACCACTCGTCGCACCTGGCCCACGGCGGGCCGCACTGATCGTGCGTCGCCGGCGGGAGGGGGTGGCTCCCGCCGGCGACGCCGTCACCAGATCCTCCGGAGGATGCCCAGGCCTTCAGGCTGGGGAGGAATCCGGGCTCCCGCGTAGCGGGACAAGAACAGCCGATCCGTCGCCAGGCGGACCGGCGGCCACTGTCGCACCACACCACTACAGTGGCCGCCGTGAGCACGCAGACGAGCCAGGACACCGGGCACGCCCGGTACACCTACCGCCTGCGCGTATCGTCCACCGCCGAGAAACTGCTCAACAGCGAGTGGGACCGCTGCCGGTGGATCTGGAATGAATGCGTCGCCAGATCCCAGGCCGTCCACGCGCACAACCGGGCGCATCCCGAAGACAAGCTGACCTGCGGCCCGGCGCAGCTCGACAAGATGCTGACCGAGGCCCGCAAGACCACGCCCTGGCTCGCACAGGGCTCGTCGGTC
>NZ_BONI01000039.1 GCF_016862635.1 Catellatospora coxensis
CCACGGTCCGCTGCCGCGGGGTCAGCGTGGCCAGGGCCTGCCCGAGGGCGACGCGCTCCACGACCCGGCCCGGCTCGTCGGGACCGGCCCGCTCGGGCACCTCCGCGACCGGCCGCGCGGGCCGCCTGCGCCACCACGAGATCTGCTCGTTGATCATGGTGCGCCGGATGTACGCCTCCGGCTGCCCGTAATCCATGATCTGCCGCCACCGGGTCGCCGCCTTGGCCAGCGCGGACTGCACGAGATCCTCGGCCGCGTGGTGCTCACCCGTCAGCAGGAACGCCGTGCGCGAGAGCGCCCCGCCGCGCTCGACGACGAACTCGTGGAACCCGTCGTACCTGTCCATCCGCCACCTCCGCCCCCAATACGCGGCGACGTGGCCGGGGGTTGGAGGTCATCATCCGGCAGTGCGGCGCGCCCCGGTGCCGAGCGAGGCGAAAGAGTTTCGCGTTCGCTATGCTGCCGGTCACATCGCCGTGAATGCAGGGAGTGGCAGCGTGGACGCAGACGTCATCGTGGTCGGAGCCGGGCTGGCCGGGCTCGTCGCCACCGCCGAACTGGCCGACGCCGGCAAGCGCGTCATCCTGCTCGACCAGGAGCCGGAGGCTTCGCTGGGCGGGCAGGCGTTCTGGTCGTTCGGCGGGCTGTTCCTGGTCGACACGCCCGAGCAGCGGCGCATGGGCATCAAGGACTCCCGGGAGCTGGCCCTGCAGGACTGGCTGGGCAGCGCCGGGTTCGACCGCGAGTGCGACGCGTGGCCGCGGCGCTGGGCCGAGGCCTACGTCGACTTCGCCGCCGGGGAGAAGCGGTCCTGGCTGCACGCGCAGGGCTTGCGCCTGTTCCCCGTGGTCGGCTGGGCCGAGCGGGGCGGTTACCTCGCCGACGGGCACGGCAACTCGGTGCCGCGGTTCCACATCACCTGGGGCACCGGGCCGGGCGTGCTGGCGCCGTTCGTCCGCCGGGTCCGCGCCGCGGTGGACAAGGGCCTGGTCACGCTCGCGTTCCGGCACCGGGTCGACGGGCTGACGATGACCGCCGGGGCGGTGGACGGCGTACGCGGCGCGGTGCTGGAGCCCAGCGCGGCCGCTCGCGGCGAGGCGAGTTCGCGTACCGAGGTGGGGGAATTCTCCTACCGCGCGCAGGCGGTGGTCGTGACCTCCGGCGGCATCGGCGGCAACCACGACCTGGTCCGGCGCAACTGGCCGCAGCGGCTGGGCACCCCGCCGCAGCGGCTGCTGTCCGGCGTGCCCGCGCACGTCGACGGGCGGATGCTCGGCATCACCGAGGACGCGGGCGGCAACCTGATCAACCGCGACCGGATGTGGCACTACACCGAGGGCATCGAGAACTGGGCCCCGATCTGGGACAGGCACGGCATCCGGATCCTGCCCGGCCCGTCGTCGTTGTGGCTGGACGCGACCGGCAAGCGGCTGCCCGTGCCGCTGTTCCCCGGCTTCGACACGCTCGGCACGCTGGAGCACATCATGGGCACCGGGCACGAGTACACCTGGTTCGTGCTCACCCAGAAGATCATCGAGAAGGAGTTCGCGCTGTCGGGCTCCGAGCAGAACCCCGACCTGACCGGCAAGAGCGTGCGGCAGGTGCTCAAGCGGGCGCTGCCCGGCGCGCCCGGCCCGGTCGAGGCGTTCAAGCGCAACGGGGCCGACTTCGTCGTCGCGGACACCCTGGACGAGCTGGTCGCGGGCATGAACAAGGTGACCGGCGAGGGCCTGCTCGACCTCGCCGAGGTACGCCGGCAGATCGAGGCGCGCGACCGCGAGCTGACCAACACCTTCACCAAGGACCTCCAGATCACCGCGATCCGCGGGGCACGCAACTACCGCGGGGACAAGCTGATCCGGGTGGCGACGCCGCACCGGCTGCTGGACCCGAAGGCGGGGCCGCTGATCGCGGTCCGGCTCAACATCCTCACCCGCAAGACCCTGGGCGGGCTGGAGACCGACCTGGCCGGCCGGGTGCTGCGGGCCGACGGCACGCCCCTGCCCGGGGTGTACGCGGCCGGCGAGGTGTCCGGGTTCGGCGGCGGCGGCGTGCACGGGTACCGCTCGCTGGAGGGCACTTTCCTCGGCGGCTGCATCTTCTCCGGCCGCCAGGCGGGCCGCGCCGCCGCCGCGGCCGTGTGACCGGGCCGTGGCCGACCACACCCGGCCACGGCCCCCTGCTCCCGCACCATGGAGCGTTAAGAAGGGCACCTTCTTCTACGCAAAGCGTTAAGAAGGTGCCCTTGCTTTCTTTCGGGCGGGAGAATGCGGGGGTGACGGAGACTGCGGTGGGGGTCGTGGTCGCGACCCGGAGCGGGCGGGTGCGGGGGCGGGTCGACGACGGGGTCGCGGTGTTCCTGGGGATTCCGTACGCGGCGGCGCCGTTCGGGGAGCACCGGTTCCAGGCCCCCGCGCCGGTGACGGCGTGGACGGGGGTGCGCGACGCGCTGGCGTACGGGCCGACCGCGCCGAAGGCGCCGTTCCCGCCGCCGATGGACCGGCTGCTGGCCGACCCGTCCATCCCCGGTGACGAGTGCCTGAACCTGAACGTGTGGGCCCCGGCGGGCGCGGCCGGCCGTCCGGTCATGGTGTGGATCCACGGCGGCTCCCTGCGCAACGGGTCGAGCTGCCTGCCCGCGTACTCCGGGCACCACTTCGCCCGGGACGGCGTGGTGCTCGTGTCGATCAACTACCGGCTCGGCATCGAGGGCTTCGGCGTGTTCCCCGACGCCCCGGCCAACCTCGGCCTCCGTGACCAGATCGCGGCGCTGACCTGGGTACGCGACAACATCGCGGCGTTCGGCGGCGACCCGGGCAACGTGACCGTGTTCGGCGAGTCGGCCGGCTCGATCTCCATCGGAGCGCTGCTGACCAGCCCGTACGCGCAGGGCCTGTTCCACCGGGCGGTGCTGCAGAGCGGGGCCCCGGCCGCGCAGCCGCCCGAGGCCGCGGGCCGGTCCACCCGGCTCATCGCGAAGCGGCTGAAGGTCCCGGCGACCGCCGAGGCGTTCGCGAAGGTCGACCGGGCCCGGCTGCTCGCCGCGCAGGTCTCGATCACCCGGGGCGGGCCGCCGATCGGCAACGGCAACGGCTTCACCCTGACCGTCGACGGCGACGTGCTGCCCCGCGACCCGATGGTCGCCCTGCACGGCGGCGCGGCCGCCGACATCCCGGTGCTGCTGGGCTACAACGCCGAGGAGTACCGGCTGTGGTTCGTGCCGACCGGCCTGGTGGACCGGATCAACCGCCTCACGCTGCGCCTGGCCCTGGCCAAGTTCCGGGTGCGGGCGCGCACCGCACGCGCCTACCGGGCGGCCCGGCCCGAAGCCACCCCCGGCGAGCTGCTCGGCGTCATCGCCACCGACCGGCTGCTCCGCCGGCCGCTCAACCTGCTGGCCGACGCCCGGCTGCCGGGCGCCACCTGGCTGTACGAGTTCGCCTGGCCGTCGCCCGTGGAGCGCCTGGGCGCATGCCACGCCCTGGAGATCGGCTTCGTCTTCGACACCCTCGGCACCCCCGACGGCCTACCCCTGTCCGGCCCCAACCCACCGCAGGAACTGGCCGACACCATGCACCGCGCCTGGATCGCCTTCGCCACCACCGGCGACCCCGGCTGGCCCCGCTGGACCCCCTCCCGCCCCGTCATGCGCTTCGACGCCCCCACCTCCCTCCTAGTCCACGCCCCCAACGACGACGAACTCCACTCCTGGACCTGACCCCCCCAAGATCGTGACGATCTTGCGTGGGTCGTGGGGATGACACGCCCCGATCAGGCATATCCCCAACAGTTCGCGCAAGATCGTCGCGATCTTGGGGGCGGCTGGTGGGCCGGTGGGTGTCAGGTGGTGGTGAGTTGGGTGGTGAGGAGGGTGGGGGCTTCGGTGAGGGAGGGGCCGTACCAGGTGAGGTGGCGGCCGGAGATGAGGGCGCAGGGGGTACCGGGGAAGGCTTCGGGGCCGTCGTCGCGGGTGAAGGCGTAGGGCTCGTCGGGCAGCACGATCAGGTCGGCGGCCTGTGCGTGCAGATCGGCGAGGGACGGGCGGGGGTAGCGCTCGGGGTCGTCGGCGTACACGTTGGCCACGCCGAGGCGGTGGAGCACGTCACCGGCGAAGGTGCCGCCGCCGAGCACGATCCACGGACGTCGCCACACCGGGACCACGGCGCGGCGGGGCGTCGCCGAGGCCGGCAGAGCCGCCCAGGCGGCGCGGGCCGTGGTCAGCCAGTCCGGCTCGCCTGGCGCACCGAGTGCGGTGAGCATGCGGCCCAGCTCGTCGAGGGCCTCGTCGACGGTGCGCGGGTAGGTGACGTACAGCTCGACGCCCGCGGCGCGGAGCGCGTCGGCGTCCTGCGCACGGTTCTCCTCGACGTTGACCAGCACCACGTCCGGGCGCAGCGCCAGCACGCGGTCGAGGTCGGGATACTTGCTGCCGCCCACTCGCGCCACGTCGAGCCCGGCCGGGTGGGTGCACCAGTCGGTGGCGCCCACCAGTGCCCCGGGCAGCGTCGCCGCGACGGCCTCGGTCAGCGACGGCACCAGGGAGACGATCCGCATCCGCCCGACCCTAGTGCGCGGCGGGATGTTCGAGGTCTTCGACCAGCCAGGGGAAGGTCTCGCCGCCGGGCAGGGGCTTGCTGAACAGGTAGCCCTGGCCGTAGGGGCAGCCGATGTCGGCGAGGATGTCGCGCTGCTCCTGCGTCTCGATGCCCTCGGCGATGACCTCCAGGCCGAGCGTGTTGGCCAGCTGCACGATGCCCTCGACCAGCGCCCGCTGCTGGGCCGAGACGGCGATCTCGCCGACGAAGGACTTGTCCAGTTTCACCACGTCCAGTGACATCTGCCGCAGGTAGCTCAGCGACGAGTAGCCGGTGCCGAAGTCGTCGATGGCCACCCGTACGCCCGCTTCGCGCAGCTCGGCCAGGTCGGCCCAGACCTCCTCGTCCTCGTGCAGCAGCAGCGTCTCGACGATCTCCAGCATCATCCGGTGCGCGGGCAGGCCCGCCTCGTCCAGCTCGCGCAGCAGGTCGGCGACCACGCCGGGGGTGCGGAACTGGCGGGCCGAGATGTTGATGCTGACGTACGGGCTCAGCCCGGCCCGGGTGGGCCAGCGGGCGGCCGTGGCCAGCGCCTGGCGCACCACCTGGGTGCCGATCGGCACGATCAGCCCGGACTCCTCGGCCAGCCCGATGAACTCGCCGGGCGCCAGGGTGCCCCGGCTGGGATGTTCCCAGCGCACCAGCGCCTCGAAGCCGACCGTGCCGCCGCCGGTCAGCCCGACGACCGGCTGGAAGCGCAGGCTGAACTCCTCCTCGGCGACGGCCCGGTCCAGGTCGGCCTTCAGCTGGAGCCGTTCGACCAGCGCCTCGTGCAGGGCCGGCTGGTAGCGCCGCCACTGCCCCTTGCCCTCGCCCTTGGCCGAGTACAGCGCCAGATCCGCGTGGCGCAACAGCTCGTCACCGTCGTGGGCGTGTTTGGTGGTGGCCACGCCGACGCTGGCCCCGGCGGGCACCCGCTGGTCGCCCACCGGCACGGGCACCGACAGCACCCGCACCACCCGTTCGGCCACCGCCTCGATCGCCCCGGTGCCGGTGGAGTCCTCGATCAGCGCCGCGAACTCGTCGCCGCCCAGGCGGGCGGCGGTGTCGTGCGGGCGCAGCACGCCCTTGAGCCGTTCGGCGACCGCGGTCAGCAGCTCGTCCCCGACCGGGTGGCCCATGGTGTCGTTGACGTCCTTGAAGTCGTCGAGGTCGATGAAGAGCACGCCGGCGATGGACCCGTTGCGGCGGGCCCGGTCCACCGCGAGCGTCACCCGGTCGATGAACAGGGCGCGGTTGGCCAGCCCGGTCAGCGAGTCGTGGAACGCCCGGTGGGTCAGCTCCCGCTCCAGCCGCCGGCGCTGCGTCACGTCCCGCAGGGTGATCACCAGCCCGGCGACGGCGGGGTCCTCGCGCAGGTCCCGGCTGGAGACCTCGACCTGCAGCCGCCGGTCCCCGAAGCCCCAGACGGTCCAGTCGGTGGTCTCGCCGCGCCGCTCCTGGCGGGCCCGGGTGAGGAAGCCCGCGCTGCGCTCGCGCTCCTCCGGCACGACGAGGTCGAGCAGGTGGTTGCCTTCGAGGGCCTCGCGGCCGAACATCGCCGCCGCGGACGGGCTGCAGTAGCGGATCTCGTCGTCACCGCCCACGATCATGATCACGTCGGCGGTGTTGTGCACCAGCGCCCGGAAGTACGCCTCGCTGTCGCGCCGGTTGACCTCGTCGTTCAGCATGATCCGGGACAGCGCCAGCGCCGCCTGCAGGGCGAGCACCTCCATCGTGCCCTGCAGCGTCTGCAGCACGTCCTCCTCGGCCGCGATCAGCAGCGTGCCGATGCTGTGCCCGCCCGAGGTGCCGTCGGCCGGCGCGAGCGGGCAGCTCAGCACGGTGTCGAAGCCCGCCAGCTCGTCGGCGTGCTCCGGGGGCAGCTCGCCGGTGCGGCACAGCACCGCCGGCCGGGGGCCGTCGCGCGGCGGCTCCCCGACCGGGGCCTGCTCGTTCTCCTCGACCGCCAGGATCACCCGGTGCTCGGCGTGGCTGGGCATCAGGTTGGTGGCGGTGTCGCGTACGACGTCGGAGACCTGGGCGATGTCGGTGGCCGCCACCATGCTCACCCCCGCCTCGCGCAGCAGCCGCTCGCGGGCCAGCGCCTGCCGGTGGATGCGCATGGCGTCCAGCAGCCGGATCAGCACCAGGACGAACATGGCGATGCAGAGCAGCGCGATGCCCTCGGCGTTGCGCACCGGGCCGCGCAGCGCCTGGAAGAGCAGCACCATCGGCGGGATGAACGAGGACAGGCCCAGCACCACCACCCGGCGGCCGCTGAGCTCGGCGGTCGGCGCGGGCCGGGGTTCGGTCAGCCAGACCATCGAGGGCAGCAGCGCGGCCAGGCCCCAGCCCCAGTAGAGCAGCATCCAGCCGATGTCGAGCGAGCCGCCGATGTGCCAGAACCCGTCGAGCCGGGCGAACAGGTGCAGGTTGTCGCTGACGAACATGCCGAGGCCGCCCACCGCCAGCAGTGCCACCGGCGCGCTCCAGCGCGCGACCAGGACGATCCGCACCACCATGGCCAGCAGCAGCAGGTCGGCCAGCGGGTAGGCGACGGCGGCGACCTGGTCCAGCGCCGTCAATCCGGGCGTACGGAAGCGCGGCTCGATGATGAACATCCAGGCGAGCAGCCCCAGGCCCAGGATCAGGGTCACCGCGTCGAGCACGCCGGCCCGGTCGCGCATCGCCCAGCCGGATCGGGCCAGGCCCATCAGGCCCATGCTCATCACGACGAACATGACCAGGTAGATCAGGTCGATGATGAGGGGCACGTCGTACGGCGCCATGTAGTTGCTGTTGAGCACCGCGGAGAAGAAGTCCCCGACGGCGAACAGCACCAGCGCCCCGGAGAGCAGGTACCAGGGGCGGGGCCGGCGGGGCCGGTTGCGGCGCACGCCGTAGGCGATCGCGGCCGCACCGCTCAGCCCGAGCGCGGCCCACAATCCCACCTGCCACGGCCTGATGACGTAATAAAGCACGCCAAGCAGCACCATCCAGGCTGTGAAGAGCACTGAAACGGCGCGAGACGACACAATTCCCTCCGAATAACACTATTACGCGGCTGGTTCCCTGACGGGGCAACGCGAAAACCAACGATTCGGGCAAAGCGGCGCACGATCGTCGATCGTTTTGAGCGCCCCCGGCGCGACCGGGTACTCTGACCGCCTGCCCCCACGGCACCGAGGCTGTCTCACATAAAGATCTGCCGAAGCCACCGTCGCGCATCCCCGACGACGGCACGGCCGCCCGGCCCGCTGCTCCCCCAGCAGCGCCGCGGCACGCCGGTCCGTCCGCGCGGCAACGACGGAAGGAAGCACCTCCGTGACCCCCACCGCGCCCCGCCCCCGACAACGACGACGCCGCGCCGCCCACCTCACGCTGCTGCTGGCCGCCGTGTTCCTGGTGGTGAGCGGGCTGTCGCCGGCGGCGCCCGCGTTCGCGGAGCCCAACGAGGGCAGCTCCAAGTCGCTCAAGCAGCTGCGCGAGAACCTGGAGGTCGCGGCCAAGGGCTACCTGGAGGCGCAGGCGGCGCTGGAGGCGGCCGAGGCCTCGCAGAAGGCGCTGAACGCCGAACTGCTCACGGCCGAGGCCGACCTGGAGCGGCTGCGCGTGTTCGTCGGCCAGTACGCGTCGGAGGCCTACAAGACCGGCCGGCTCGGCATGGTCAGCCTCATGGTCAACGGCACCGACCCGGGCTCCCTGCTGGCCAAGGCCAACGCCATGGACCGGATGACCCAGCGCGACGAGGCCCGCATGCGCGACTTCCGGACGCGCAAGCAGGAGGTCACCGCGAAGAAGGCCGCGATCGACATCCAGCTGAAGCTGCAGCAGGAATCGGTCAAGGAGATGGAGAAGCGCAAGAAGGCCGCCGACCAGGCCCTGCGCGCGGTCGACGGGCGCAGCTCCAGCGGCTACATCAACCCCAACTCCCCGCTGGCCAAGCCCGCCCCGCGCAACTCCGACGGATCCTGGCCCACCGAGGGCTGCACGATCAAGGACCCGACCACCAGCGGCTGCATCACCCCGCGCACCCTGTGGGCGATGAACCAGGCCAAGGCCAACGGCTTCAAGCGCTACGTCTCCTGCCACCGCTCCGGCGGCGGCGGCGAGCACCCCAAGGGCCGGGCCTGCGACTTCGCCTCGGCCACCGGCGGCTTCACCAACTACTCCGCCAGCGGCGGCGACCGCACCTATGGCAACAACCTGGCCTCGTTCTTCATCAAGAACGCCAGCCGGCTCGGCGTCATGTACGTGATCTGGTACTGCAAGATCTGGATCAACGGAGCCTGGAAGACCTACGACTCGGCCGGTTCCAACTGCGGTGACAACCCCGCCGGGGACCATACGAACCACGTACACCTCTCCATGCTCTGACCGACCGCGACAAGGGGCGCCTTCCGACAGGAAGGCGCCCCTTGTCGTATGTCCGGCGGCTTGTCGCAGATCGGTGGCGTAGCGGGCCCGCGAGCGGGCACAGTGATGGCATGACGAACGTCGGAGATCCGCCGCAGTACTTCTGGTGCATCAAGCACAACCGGGTCGAGAGCGGCGACGGCAAGTGCGCGGCCAAGTTCCTGCTCGGGCCGTACCCCTCCCCCGCCGACGCCGAGCAGGCGCTGGCCAAGGTCAAGGAGCGCAACGAGGAGTGGGAGGAGGAGGACGCCCGCTGGCAGGGCGACCCCTCCTGAGGCGCTGATCAGCGCGGGACGGCCGCCGCCTCGCGGAGCAGGATGGTCAGGTCGGCGGTGGCCGCGCGCTGCCGCCGGCCGGCGTGCTCCAGTTCGAAGGTCAGCCGCACCACGACCTCGGCGAAGCCCTTCGGCCGGGTGCGCGTGGACAGCAGGTCGGCCCCCATCCGCACCTGCGCGCCCACCGGCACCGGGGCCCGCAGCCGCAGGTTGTCCAGCCCCTGGTTGACGGTCATGTCCACGCCCTCGACCCGCCAGATCTCGGCCAGCAGGGTCGGCGTCAGCGACATGGTGAGGAAGCCGTGCGCGATGGTGCCGCCGTACGGCCCGGCCGCGGCCCGCTCCGGGTCGGTGTGGATCCACTGGTCGTCCCAGGTCGCCTCGGCGAACAGGTCGACCTGGCGCTGAGTGATCTCGTGCCAGGCGCTGTGTCCCAGGAAGCTGCCGACCACGTCGGCTAGGTCGCGCACATGCGTCACGGTCTCCGGCACGCTCGCGATCCTATGCGGACATCCGGCCTTTTGTGACCGGTGCAGGAGGCACAACCGGCCGATGCGCTGAGTCGGATGTCCACCGCGTGTGCGAAGCTGCCTCGAGCTCGTCGGCTCGCGTCAGCGTGACGAGCAGCAATCCTGCCGACAGCGCGTTTCCCTCGCGCGTTCTTTTTGGAGGTCTTCGTGGCCTGGTTCATCGGCCAGTCGCTCCTCATGATCCTGACAGCGTTCCTGCTCGGCCTGCTGGTGGGCTGGCTGCTGTTCAGCAGGCGCGGCAAGTCCACCCCGGCGGAGCAGCCGGCCGCGGCCGCCGCGCCGGCCACCCCGGTCGCCGCGGCCCCCGTGGCCGTCGAAGCCAAGGCGGAGAAGGCCGCGGACAAGGCCAAGCCCGCCAAGAAGTCGTCGAAGAAGGCCGTGCCCGCCCCGGCCGCGCCCGCCGACGACGAGATCGAGGTGCAGCAGCGGCCCGTGTCGCTGGTCGCCCCGATCGCCAAGCCGGAACCGGCAGCAGAGCCGGAGCCGGTCGCCGCCGCGGAGCCGGTCGCGGAGCCGGTCACCGAGCCCACGCCGGAGCCGGTGGCCGTGGCCGCCGACGAGCCCGACGACGCCGTGGAGGCCGCGGTCGAGGCCGCCCAGGACAAGGCCTTCAAGGTCGAGGCGTCGACGCTCACCCCGATCGAGAACATGCTGGTCGCCGCGGGTGACAACCTGCAGCGCATCGAGGGCATCGGGCCCAAGATGGAGGCCGCGCTGACGGCCGCCGGCATGGGCACGTACGCCGCGGTCGCCGCCGCCGACAACGCCGCCCTGCGCAAGGCCATCGAGGACGGCGGGCTCAGCTTCGCGCCGGCCCTGCTCACCTGGGCGCAGCAGGCCCAGCTGCTCGCCGACGGGGACGAGGAGGGGCTGGCCGACCTGCAGCGCCGCCTCGTCGCCGGCCGCGACACGGGACGGGAATGAGCATGGCGGACAACGCTCGCAGGTTCCACCCGGTGGTCGGGCTGGCGGTCGCGGTGCTCGGCCTGGCCGGCATCGTCACCGCGCAGCACCTGCCCATCCGGGAGACCGTCCAGGACGATCTCACGACCCGCTCCGAGCAGGCGCTGGCCGCTGCGGGACTGTCCGCGGTGGAGGTCGACTTCATCGGGCGCGACGGCACGCTGAAGGCCGCCTCGGCCGCCGAGGCCGACCAGGCGCTGGCGATCGTGCGCAGGCTGGAGGGCGTACGCGTCGCCGTGGCCGAGGTGCCCGAGGTGGCCGCACCGGCTCCGTCACCCTCCCCGACCGCCACGGCGACCCCGCCGACGGTGCTGCTCACGCTGTCCGGCGGGCGGGCCGCACTGACCGGCACGGTGCCCACCGAGGCCGCCCGCAAGCGGCTCGTCGAGGCGGCGACCTTCGTGGCCGGCACCGGCCCGGTGGACGACCAGCTGAAGATCGACCCGAGCGTGACCGACGCCGGGCTCGACGGCCTGGCGAACGTGGTCTCCGCATACGGCCAGGGCGCCAAGGACGTGTCGGTGGAGCTGCGCGGCGGCAACCTGTCGCTGGCGGGCACGCTGGCCTCGCAGGCGGCCAAGGACGCCGTGGCCACCGCCGCGGCCCAGTCGGGCTCGGTCGTGGTCGACCGCACCGAGGTGGCGAAGGTCCAGCAGGAGCTGGTCAAGCTGCCCGCGGTGACCTTCCTCGACAACAGCACCACGCTCACCGCGGCGGGCCGGGCCGCGCTCGGCCAGGCGGCCCGCATCCTGACCGCCAACCCGCAGGTCAAGGTGCGGATCGAGGGCCACACCGACAGCAACGGCACGGCCGCGGACAACCTGGCGCTGAGCCGGGCCCGCGCCAAGACGGTGCTGGACTACCTGGTCAAGCAGGGTGTCGCGGCCGACCGGCTGACCGCCCAGGGTTACGGCGAGAGCCGCCCCGCCCGCCCCAACACCAGCGAGGCGAACCAGGCGGTCAACCGCCGCGTGGAGTTCATCGTCCTGCCCTGATGCATGAAAGAAAGGGCGCCTGCACCACGCCGAGCGTGGTGCAGGCGCCCTTTCTTTCTCATTCCGCGCTGGTGTAGCGGAGTCGGTAGACCTTGGCGGCGGGGGTGTCGGGGGACGTGGTGTCGGAGTCGGGGTACAGGGCGGTGAAGTAGAGGCCGTCGGGGCCGGCGGCCAGGCCGACGACGCTGGCCTTGCCGGTGCCGTTGTACTCCAGCAGCGTCTTCGGCTTGCCGACCTTGTTGCCGTCGAAGGTGAACTCGACGATGCGCTTGCCGTTGTCCTGCGGGCCGCTGGCGAAGGTCGGGCCGCTCTCCGCCACGAACATGTGCCCGTACTTGCTCTTCGGGAAGCCCGATCCGTGGTGCACGTCCGGATCGACGAAGGCGATCGAGGTCGGCGCGGTCGAGGGCGACCAGATGTAGAGCTTCGGCTTGAGCATGCTGTCGCGGGTGCCGTCCCAGCCGTAGTCGACGCCCTTGTCCACCCGGGACAGCCGGTCGATCGCGGTGCCGTTCTCGACCTGGTAGTAGCTGCCGTCGGCGCGCCACGCCCCGCCGAACGGGTTGCGGAAGCCCGAGGCGTACACGTAGTCGCGGGCGGTGATGCCGTCCTCGGCGTCGTAGAACGGGTTGTCGGCCGGCGCGCTGCCGTCCAGGTTCACCCGCAGGATCTTGCCCCGGAACGAGTTCAGGTCCTTGGCCGTGTACGCCAGCATGGCGTCGCCCATGTGCACGTAGAGCTTGCCGTCCGGGCCGATGGTCAGCTGCGAGATCTGGTGCGCGGCCGACTGCGGCTCGTTCGGCATGTCCAGCAGCGTCGTCTGCTTCGCCGCCGTCAGCCCGCCGTCCTTGCTGGAGAAGCGCACCACCTTCGGGTAGTGCACGCCACCGCGCTCGTAGAGCACCGAGGCGAGCACGTCGCCGCTGGCCGGGTCGACGACGATGCCGGTGACGCCCTTCTCCCCGGTGCCCGGGAAGGTGCCGCGCGGGTCGAAGTTGAGCAGGTTCTTCGCGTAGACGCCGGTGCTCAGGTCGCCCCTGACCACCTTGATCTGGCCGTACAGCTCGGTCACGTAGAACATGGGCTGCGCCGGGTCGCCGGTGTGCCCGGGGGCCATGGCGAGGTGCACGGGCAGCTGGAAGCCGCCGGCCACCTCCTCGACGCGGTAGCCGTCCTGGCGTACGTGCCAGGTGCCGGCCCCGGCCAGCGGGGCGCGCTGCGGCAGGGTGCGGAACGCGCGGTAGCCCCAGGGACTCCAGCGCTTCGCCTTGTCCTTGGTGTCGTCCCGGTAGCGGACCCGCAGGTCGTACTCGCGGTCGGGGGCCAGGTCGCGGCGGGCGGCGAAGGAGTTCTCGAACTCGCCGTCGCCGAGATGGGCGTGGACCAGCTGCGGGCCGTCCACGCAGGGCGAGTGCCAGACCCGCTCGGCGGGCTCGACGGACCAGAGCTCCCACTCGGTGCAGACGTGCTTGACCTTCTTGCCGTCCTTGCGGGTCGGCATCGGCGCGCTCTCCATGTGCACGTCGGCACCGCTGACCAGGTGCCCGTCGGCCCGTGGCTCGGTGACGGCGGGCGCGCCGGGCAGGGCCGCCCCGAGCGTGCGCACCGGCCGGGCGGGCTGCGCGGGAGCCCCGCTGCTGTACGCCTGCCGGAAGGAGAGGTACCCGATGCCGCCCAGCACGACGGCCACCACGGTCGCGGTTATCAGAAAACGTCTGTTCTTCATCTCTTCCCCACATCGCAGACAAGTCGGCGAATCCGGGCAAGACTACCGGCGCGACGCCGGGCGGCAGGTGTTACACGCCCGGGGTCGCGCCGGTTGGCAGCGGGTTCACAGCGACGGGCAGGCCGTCACCACTGGTACATGTCGCCGTTCTCGTCGAGCATGAACCAGGCCCCGTCCATGCCCTGCCCGTTGGCGTCGCCCGGCTTGTCGGTGCCGAACCGGTAGAGCGGCAGGTCACGGTAGGTCGTCTGCAGGGTCCCGTCGGGCCGGACGTGGGTGGACAGCAGGAAGCCGTCGACGCCGTCCCCGTTGACCGCGTCGCCGACCATCGGCGGCCAGGTCACCGCGCACTTGTCCAGGCACGCGCTCCTGCCCTTGGCGTCGCGGAGGAAGACGTAGAGGGTGCGGCCCTCCTGATCGACCAGAGCCTTGCGGCCGCCCACGTTGGCGATCCGCACCGCGGCCCGGGCGGCCGACGGCGAGGCGGCCACCGGCGAGGCGGCCGGACCGGCGGCCTTCGTATCCACGGGCGGGGCGGTGCTCTCGGCGCAGGCCCCGAGGGCTCCTGCGGTGATCACGGCGGCGAGCAGAGCGAACCGGCGTAGAAACATTGGTGCCACCCCGTCAGCGGATCCGACATTGTCACAAAGCGTAATGACCAGGCGACTTTCCATCCGTGAAACGCGCCAGAACACGCCCATACGGTGGATATGAATCCAATTCGGAGGTAACTAAGTTGAACCTGCAACGACGTCCGACAACGGCTGTCGAGGGCTGAACGTGTCGTTGTGTGACACCTATGTGTCCATCCGGTGGACGTTTCGGGGGTTGTGGTGAAGGTTGTTGCCCGTAACTCTCATGGGAGTCCCACCGAACAGTCGAGAGGCACAGGCGATGGCAGTCACCGGCGGCGGAGCACCGCCGTGGGCACCTCAATACGTCCAGGAAGCCGATGTTCCGATGGCCACGGCACGGCGCCGTCCCCGTCGTTCCATCGGCTTCCGCTTGCTGCTGCCCATCGCCGTCGCCACGATCGGCGTCGGTGTGCTGGGCGGCGTGCAGACGTCGTCGGCCCTGGACGCCGCGCGTGAGGCCGAGTCCTCCGGCTCGGTCGCCCAGGCGCTGACCGCCACGGTCAAGCTGAACCACCAGCTCGAACAGGAGCTGTCGGAGACCGAGGCGCTGCTGCAGCGCGGCGGCAAGGCCGGCGAACTGCTGCTCACCGCGCAGCGGCGGCGCACCGACGAGGCGGTGGCCCGCTACCGGGCCACGGTGCCCGTCGCCACGCAGGTCGCGCCGGAGATCCGCGGCCTGGTCGAGCAGGCCGACGCCGCGCTCGCCGAGCTGCCCCGGCTGCGTGAGCTGGCCCAGTTCCCGCCCGAGGGCCAGCCGGCGGTGAAGACGTCCCCGGAGGCCGTCTACGACGAGCTGACCCACAGCATGTTCGCGGTCGGCGAGGCGCTGGCCGCCGCGCCCGCCGACGCCCGGCTCAGCGCGCTGACCGAGACGGTCGCGGCGCTGAACGCGATGGAGCACCACTCCGCCGAGCAGCGTGGGCTGCTGCGCACCGTCTTCGCCCGGGGCCGGTTCGAGCACGGCGAGCTGGCCGAGCTCGGCGAGCTGCACGGCGCCGAGACCGAGCGCGTGGCGCAGTTCGAGCGGGTGGCCGGACCGCAGCTGGTGGCCCGCTACCGCGAGGTCGTCCGCGGCGCCGACGTGGACAAGGCCCGCGCGCTGCTCGAGGGAGCGCTCACCGCCGACAGCACGCCTGTGGGCCTGCGCGTCGACCCCGACGCCTGGTTCATCGCCAAGTCCAACGCCCTGCGCCGGCTCTACCTGTTCGAACTGCAGGTCATCGACTCGCTGGAGGCCGAGGCCGCCCGCCAGCACACCGCGGCGCAGCAGGACGCGCTGGCCAGCGGTGGCGCGTCCGCCCTGGTCATCCTGGTCTCGCTGGGTGTGGCGGTGCTGCTGTCCGTACGCACCAGCCGCGGCCTGCGCCGGCTGAGCCGGTCCGCGATGGACATCGCCAGCGGTGAGCTGCCCGCCGCGATCGCCGAGGTCTCCTCCGCGCCCGGGGTGGACACGGTGCGCCGCCTGGTGCGCGCCTCCAACGAGCAGGCGGCCAAGGCGCTGGCCGGCCCCAACGACGAGATCGGCGAGGTCGGCGCGGCGCTGGCCAACCTGCACCAGCAGGCGCTGCGCCTCGCCGCCGACCAGGCCATGCTGCGCCACGACATCTCGCAGATGTTCGTGAACCTGTCCCGCCGCGGCCAGACCCTGGTGCAGCGCCAGCTCCACCTGATCGACGAGTTCGAGCGCGGCGAGACCGACCCCCAGTCGCTGGCCAAGCTGTTCGCGCTGGACCACCTCGCCGCCCGCATGCGCCGCAACGAGGAGAACCTGCTGGTGCTGGCCGGCGGCGAGCCGGGCCGCCGCTTCGTCAACGCCGAGCTGCTGGTCGACGTCGTGCACGCGGCCGCCGCGGAGATCGACCAGTACGCCCGGGTGGAGACCAACTCCATCGCGGACCTGTGCGTCGTGGCGCACGCCGTCGGCGACGTGGTGCACCTGCTGGCCGAGCTGCTGGAGAACGCGACCGACTTCTCCCCGCCGAACAGCCGCGTGCTGGTCACCACCCGGCGCGGCGTGGACGGTCTCACCATCAACATCTTCGACGCCGGCATCGGCATGCCGCCCGGACAGCTGCAGGAGATCAACGAGCGGCTGATCCGGCCGTCCATGCTGACCAGCGAGCTGGCCCGCACCATGGGTCTGCTGGTGGTCGCCCGGATCGCCGCCCGCCGCGGGATCACGGTGCAACTGCGCAGCAGCCCCGGTGGAGGTACCGTGGCGCTGGTGCTGCTGCCGACCGCTCTGCTCGCCCCGTCGCACAGCGCGGTGAGCAGGCTGACGGTGTCGTCCAACGGCTCCCTGCCCGACGGCGAGACACTGCGCACCCGCCGGCCCGGCACCCGCCCGGCCGACGCCCCGGCGTCCGCCAGACCGCCCATCCCCGCACCACCGTCCGTGCCCGTCCCGACCGGACAGCCGTCCTCCGCACAGGCGTCCACTGTCCAGCCGTCCGCCCTCCATCCCCCTGTCGCCCATCCCCCTGTCGCCCATCCCCCTGCCGTCCAGTCCCCCACCCCGTCCACGCCTGTCGCGCCCGTCGCCACCTTCGCGGCGGCCGCCGACGCGCCGACCCAGGTGATCCCCGAGGTCCGGCAGGCGTCCGCCGACCGACCCCGACTCCTCCCCTCCGGCCTGCCCCAGCGCCGCCCCGGCAACCTCTCGACGCCAGGCGACGCAGCCATCACCCCCTCCCGGACCGACAGCTCCGGCCTGCTGGACCCCGAAGCGGTCCGGGCCCGGCTGTCCGGTCTGGCCGGCGGTATCGCGGCCGCTCACCGCGAACTGGCCCGTGAGCAGCGCCTGTCAGCCCCGCCAGCAACGAAGGAAAGCACTCGATGACTCAGAACCCCGCGCAGCTCGCCGGCGCCGACGAGATCGGCGGCCTCGACTGGCTGCTGACCTCCTTCGCCCAACGGATCGCCGACGTCACCTACGTGCTGGCCGTCTCTGTGGACGGCCTGACGATCGCCCACTCGGACGGGCTTCGTCAGGACCTGTCGGACCAGCTCTCTGCCATCACGAGCGGGATGGCCAGCCTCACCATCGGCGCGGCACGCTGCCTGAGCAGCGGCCAGGTGCGCCAGACCGTGGTGGACATGGACGAGGGCGTGCTCCTGATCATGGCGGTCCGCGACCGCGCGTTCCTCGCCGTGGTGGCCGCGCCGGGCTGCGACCTCGGCCAGATCGGCTACGAGACGGCGCTGCTGGCGCACCGGGTCGCGTACGCCCTGGAGCCGGAGGCGCGGGTGGACGGCCAGTGGTGAGGCGCCGCCGGCTGGCCCTGCTGCTCTGCGTGCTGCTCGGGCCGGCGCTCGCCGCCTGCACGGCGGACGCCGAAGAGGCCGCACCGGCCTGGCACGGCGGCACCCTGACCATCGGCACCGGCCCCACCAACGGGGTGTTCAACCAGGTGGGTGGCGGTTATGCCGACCTGATCAACCGCTACCTGCCCGGCTACGAGGCGCTCGCCCCGCCGACCAACGGCGCGGGCGAGAACCTGCAGCGGCTGGCCATCGACGACGTGCAGATCGCGTTCACCTTCGCCGACGTGGCCGCGGACGCCGCCGCGGGCAAGGGCCTGTTCGAGGGCAAGCCGGTGCAGTTCCGGGCGCTGGCCCGGATCTTCAACGGCCAGACGCACCTCGTGGTCCGCCGCAACGCGGGCATCAAGTCGATCGAGGACCTGCGCGGGAAGAAGGTCGGCACCGGCCCGCAGAACTCCGGCAGCGAGGAGGTGGCCGTCCGGCTGCTGACCGTCGCCGGCCTGGACCTCAAGCGCGACATCACCCAGGTGTCGGCGTCGCTGTCGCAGATGACGTCCTCGATGCGGTCCGGCGACCTGGACGCCATGTTCTACTCGGCGGGCCTGCCGACCACCGGCATCCAGGGCCTGTTCGACCAGTCGCCGGGCGTGTTCACCCTGGTCCCGCTCGACAAGATGGGCCAGGCCATCAGCAAGGCGCATCCCGACATCTACGCCCCCGGCAGCATCCCCAAGGGCATGTACGGACTGGCCGACGAGGTGGACACGATCGCGGTGCCGAATTTGATCGTGGTGCCGGTCGACATGCCCGACGACATCGCCTACCGCCTCACCCAGCTGCTCTTCGACCACCAGTCGGAGCTGGCCGCGGTGCACCCGGAGGGCGGCAACTTCGGCCGCGACATCGCCCCGCTGGTGTCGCCGCTGGAGCTGCACCCCGGCGCGCGGCGATTCTACGGAGTGTCCTGACCGGCCGGGACGGAATCGCAGGACCGGCCCACCTCCGGACGGCCCCGGCGTAACGTCGGAGCCGTCCGGAGGTGTGTGATGCCGTTCTTCGCTGCCATCTGGTTCACCGTCGTCGTCGGCTGGCTGATTCATGCCGCCGTGGACAAGCATCCCGACCGCAAGACCAAACACCGTGCCGTCGAGCTGGCCCTGCTCTGGATCATGGTGGTCGGCGCCGGCATCTGGGGCCTCGTCGGCGGGCTCAGCCACATCGGGCCGACCTCCGGCCAGACCGCCGAGCAGATCGGCTACACGCAGTCGATGTTCCAGTGGGAGGTCGGCTGGGGCGACATCGCGGTGGCCGTGCTGGCCATCGGCTGCGCCTGGCGGCGGCTGCGCGGCACCTGGCTGACCGCCGCGGTGACCGCGCTGGCCATCTCCTTCTGGGGCGACGCCTGGGGCCACTTCAACCAGTGGGTGTTCCACGACAACCACGCGCCGGCCAACGTCTGGGCGCTTCCCTCGGACATCCTGATGCCCCTGTTCGCGATCATCCTGCTCGTCATGTACCGCCGCGGCGCCCCCGCCCAGTCCTTCGAACGGCTCCCCACCCCAGCCCGCCGCCCCTGACCACGCCCCGGCCGCCCCGGCCGGACCGGCGTCGGTCAAGCCGGGCGCGGTGCGCACCAGGGTCATTCGACTTGCCAGGCACATGGGCGAAAGCGAGCTCAAGATACGCACAGGTGCCCGGCAAGTCGGACGATCAAGGACGCCCGTACGGCCGTCAGGTCTGGCCGGGGGCCTCGATGACGTACGGGATCAGGGCGACGGGGAGGTCGGCGGAGCCGGGGCCGCCCGCGGCCGCCCAGGAGGCGACGTATTCGACCGTCGCCTCGTCGAGGATGCCGCCCAGCCACACCGGACGGCCGCCGTCACGGCGACCCGTCGGGCGCGGGTGGACCACCATCACGTTCGAGTGCTCGCAGACGTCCAGGCACTGCGCGATACGCACCCGTACGCCCGCCTTCTCCAGTTGCCGCAGCTGGCCTTCGTGATCGGTGTCGGGGTGCTTGGCGGTGCCGCAGCAGCAGTCGCGGCACACCGTCACCCTGGCCTTCACGCGGCCGCCCGCACGGCGGCGGTGTTCGCGACCGCGCCGGCCCGCAGCCCGGCCAGCCCGAACCCGACGCCGATCCCGGCCCACAGCACCACCGAGGCCAGCAGCGACAGCAGCCGGAACGACCACAGCAGATCGGCCGGTGTGCTGATCGGGTCACCCGACGACGGCAGCGCGAACAGCAGGGCCAGCCCCACCAGCACCACCCCGACCGGGGCCAGCTGGCGCACCGGCAGCGCCGCCCCGCGTTCGGCGAGACGCCCCGCCAGCAGGCCCGCCGCGGACACCGTGGCCAGCCCGATCGCGATCGCGGCCAGCCAGGTCGCCGTGCGCGCCTGCTGCGTCGCCTCGCTGCCCACCCCCGGCGGGTTCGTCGGGAAGCGCAGGAACGGCAGGAAAACCACGCCCAGGAAACCGGCCCCGGCCAGGCGCAGCGCCCGGCCCCACGGGTCGGCCCCCGGATCGCGGCGGTGCAGGACCGCGTACACCAGGCCGAACAGCAGCCCGATCGCCATGCCGGCCAGGATCACCGAGACCAGCATGCCGACGTGCTGCGTGTCGCGGCTGAACAGCTCCGCGCCGTGGCCGTCACCGGCGTTCGCGTGTTCGAGGGCGATCGCCCGGTCGATGACCGGCTCGGCGAGCACCAGCGACACCACGGCGGAGAGGGCCCCGGCGCACGCACCGGCCAGCCCGCCCCGCCCCATCAGCGAGAGCAGGGACATGTCCGCCCCGCTCAGTGACAGTTCGCGGCGAACAGGTGCCGCCCGTCGTGGGACAGCTCGTGCAGGTAGTTGGCGCTACGGGAGAGTTCCCCGTACACCGGGGACAGCAGCGCGCCCTGGTCCAGGAACACCGCGTAGAGGATGAACAGCGCCACCGCGACGAGCACCCCCGCGATGACCTGATCCCGCAGCCGCCCCGCGACTCCGGCCGTCTCCTGCGACGGCACTGCGGGCGTCGACAACGCACCCATGACATACCTCCTCCTCGGGGTTCACCGCCCCGAACTGGACAACGACGGGTCAGTGTCCTGACTCCCGGGTGGATGGAACTTCGTCGCGCTTGCCGCGCCTTCCAGCCGCTGCGGCGGCCGTGGCTCGTGCGGGGCGCTCCCCGGTCACAGTGGCGGGACCGTCCCGGATTCTCACCGGGTTCCTGCGCACCGTCGTCTGATGTGAACTTGTTGCCCTCACCATGCCAGCAACGCTTGCCGGCCGTCAAACCTCCTCAGGGGTGACGTCGGTGAATATCCGCATGAAGCGGTGCGTGATCGTGGCCGTGCGGGTGATCGTGGTCGTGCGGATGATCGTGGCTGTGCCCCGGGTCACCCGGGTGATGGTGCGGGGTCTGCGGCAGGCCGACCCGGTCCTCGAAGCCCGGCAGGCTGATCCGGTACACACAGGAGTCGCAGTTCATCCGGATGTCGCCGGCCAGGGCCTCGCCGTAGCGTTCGATCACCAGGTCGGCCAGGGCGTCGGTGTCCCCGAGCACGTCCGCGCCGCGCACGTGCACGTCCGGGTGGGCCATGGCCCAGGTCGTGGCCTGCTCGGCCACCCGGCGCGGCAGCACCCCGGTGAAGAGGAAGTACGGCAGCACCACGATGCGGCGCGCGCCCAGCGCCGCGCAGCGGTCCAGGCCCGCGGGCACGCCAGGGGCCGCGAGCGAGATGAAGGCGTACTCCACCCCGGCCGTCTTCGTCGTCTCGGCCAGCAGCCGGGCGGCCCGCGCGACCTCGGCGTTCGCGTCGGGGTCCGTCGAGCCCCGGCCGACCAGCAGCACCGTGCTGTCCTGATCGGCTCCCGCCTGGTCCAGCCGCTCGCGCAGCAGGGCGAGCACCGTGGGGTGCGCGCCGAGCGGGCGGCCGTACGCCACCGCCAGGCCGGGATGCCGCAGCTGCTCCCGGGCCAGCGCTGCGGGGATGTCACCCTTCGCGTGCCCCGCCGCGACGAGCATCAGCGGTACGGCGGCCAGCCGGCGGTGCCCGCCCGCGACGAGGTCCGCCACCGCCTCGCCCAGCGGGGGCGGGGACAGCTCGATGAAGCCGCCACCGACGGTCACGCCACGCGGGGCGAGGCGCTTGCCGACCCGTTCGGTGAACGCGCGGAACTGCTCGGCGCCGTCCGCGTCGGACGTGCCGTGCCCGGCGATGAGCAGCGCGGGCGGGGTGGTGGTCACAGTCTCTCCTCCAGGGGTAAAGGGTCGCCGTAGAGCAGGGCGTTCACGGCTGCGGCGGCGACGGCCGAGCCGCCGCGGGCGCTCAGATTGGACAGCTGGGGCAGCCCCGACGCGCGCAGTGCGGCCTTGGACTCGGCGGCACCGACGTAACCCACGGGCAGGCCGACCACCAGCGCCGGGGCGACCCGTCCGGCCGCCGCCAGCCGCAGCAGCTCGAACAGCGCGGTCGGGGCGTTGCCGACGGCCCATACCGCGCCGGTGGGGTGTTCCGCCGCGGCCAGCCGCACCGCCGCCGCCGACCGGGTGACGCCCTCGGCCGCGGCCAGTTCCGCCGCCCGCGCCGAGCCGACCAGGCAGCGCGACGGGTAGCGGGTGATGCCCGCGCCGACCATGGTCACGTCCACGACCAGCGGCGCGCCCGCGGCCAGCACCGCCGCCCCGGCGGCCAGCGCCGCCTCGTCCAGTCTCAGGTCGCCGACCCAGCCCGGATCGGCGGTGGTGTGCACGATGCGTTCGGCCACGTCCCGGCTGTGCCGGGGCAGCCCGGAGGTGTCCACGGCTGCCCGCAGGATGCGGTAGGACTCCGCCTCGATCGGGTGCACCGACCTCCGCACGATCGTCATCGCGCCTCCCGCTCGACCAGGGTCACCGCGTCGACCGGGCACACCTCGACGCACTCGCCGCAGCCGGTGCACAGGCCGGGCCGGGCGTACAGCCGCGCCGGGCCCGTCCCGCCGATCGGCCGGATGGCGTGCGTGGGGCAGGTCAGCAGGCACGCGCCGCAGCCCTGGCAGCCGTCGAAGCGCACCGGGCTCACCGCGCCATCCACGCGTACCCCCGCGGGGTGACCATGCGCCCGGCGACCGTACGGGTCGTGCTGGCCCCGACGATCACCACCGTGTTCATGTCCACCTCGGCCGGATCGATCGTGTCGAGGGTGGTCAGCGCGATCCGCTCGCCGGCCCGGGACGCGTCGCGGACCAGCCCGATCGGCGTGTCCGGCGGCCGGTGCGCGCCCAGGATCGCCAGCGCCGCCGGCAGCTGCCGGGTGCGCCGCGCGCTGCGCGGGTTGTACAGGCAGACCACGAGGTCCGCGCGGGCCGCCGCCTCCAGCCGCCGCTCGATCATCTCCCACGGGGTGTGCAGGTCTGACAGCGACAGGTACACGTGGTCATGCCCCAGCGGCGCACCGAGCAGCGACGACGCGGCCAGCGCCGCGGTCACTCCGGGCACCGCGGTCACCTCGATGTCGTCCCCGGCGAACTCCAGCGCCGGGGAGGCCATCGCGTACACGCCCGCGTCGCCGGAGCCGATCAGCGCCACCGCGTGCCCCTGCCGCGCCAGCTCGACGGCCGAACGCGCCCGCTCCTCCTCCGCGCCCAGCCCCGAGTCGACGATCCGGGTGCCGGGGCGCAGCAGGTGCCGGACCTGGTCAACGTACTGGTCGAGGCCGACGACGATCGAGGACGCGCGCAGCCGCTCCGTCGCCCGGGGGGTGCGCAGGTCCGCCGCGCCGGGACCGAGGCCGATCACCGCGAGCCGGCCCATCGGCACCAGCCGGGCCACCGCCACGGCCGCCATCGCCGACGCCGTCTTGCCCGCCACCAGCTCCGCCCCGCGACCCCGGGCGCCGGCGGCCAGCAGCGCCGCCGCCTCGGCCACGCTCGGCGTGCCGACGGCGGCCCGGACCACCTCGGACGGGTTCGGCACGTCCACCGCCGCCAGCCGTTGCGCGGGGAACGTCACCAGCGGCAGGCCCCGGCCCACCGCGAACTCGACCAGCCCGGCCTCGTCGGCCTTCACGTCGGCGGTCGCCACCGCGCAGACGGACTCCGCCGCCAGCCCCGCGCCCACGAGCACCCGCCCGACCAGCTCGGCGATCTCGTCAGCGGACACGCCGCGACTCGCCCCGATCCCCAGCACCAGCGACGGCGGATGCAACACCAGCACCGACCGGTCAGCGGCGGGTGCCACCCGGTGGTCGGTGATCAGCACCGTCGGCGTCGCGCCGGGATGGTCACCGAGGTTCGCGGGCAGCGCCGGCAGCGGCCAGACCTGCTCGGACCGCAGGTGCACGGGCTCGCCGTCGAGGAGCGCCCGAGACACCGGCGCGACGGCGTCGGGGTTCGCGACGGCGAACCCGAGCGTGTCCAGGCCCGGCAGCCCGGTGGCATCGGTGCCCGTGGTCACGACAGGCGACGCCCCCAGCACCTCGGACACCCGCGCGGCCAGCGCATTCGCCCCACCTCCATGCCCGCCGAGCAGCGCCACGGCCCACTGCCCCGCCTCGTCCACACACACCACACCCGGCTGCGTCTGCTTCCCGCCCGAGTCCGTGGTGAGCAGGGGGGCGAGGAGGCGGACGGTGGCGCCGGTCGCGAGGAAGGCGACAATCGCGACGGAGTCGGACCAGGCGCGGGTGAGCTGGTCGCGGACGGTTCCCTCGTGGACGGTGCACTCGTCCGGCCACGCGGCGGCCAGCCGGGTCGCGGCTGCGCGGCCGGCGGCGGTGGCCCAGATCAGGCCGATGGTCATGGCAACTCCCCGGAGACGACGAAGACGGGATTGGTCGCGGCGAGCCGGTGACTGCCGCCGGGCAGCGGGCTCAGGCGCGAGGCCTGCAGCTGTACGCCGTCCGCCCGGTAACCGGCGCCGTCCAGCACGCCCAGCACCGGGCCGACGCGTTCGAGCCCGGCCAGCGCGGTCACGATCCGACTCGGCCGCCGCGCGACGCACGCCGCGAGCACGGCAGGGCCGCCACCGCCGACGAAGACCGCATCGGGCTCGGGCAGCCCGGCCAGGCAGTCGGGCGCGTCACCGGCGACGAGGCGTACGCCGAGACCGGCCGTGTTGGCGGTGATCAGCGGCAGCGCCGCCGGGTCGCGTTCGACGGCGAGCACCGCCGCGCCGAACCGGGCGCACTCGGCGGCGACCGAACCGGACCCGGCTCCCACGTCCCAGACCAGCTCGCCGAGGCGCGGACCGAGCCGGGCCAGGACGTACGCGCGTACCTCCGCCTTGGTGATCATCGAGTCGCGGTGGGCGTAGGCGGCCTCCGGCAGCGCCCACCCGGCGGGCCCGGGGCCGGCCCCGGCGATCCAGCCGGGGCGTGGACCGCGCTGCGGCCGGGCCGGGTCCAGCACGAGCACGACGTTCGGATCGGCCCAGGTGCCTGCGACCGCCTCCGCCGCGTCGACGGTGACCAGCCGTTCCTGCGGCGTGCCCAGCCGTTCCGCCACCACCAGCGTGCGCGCCCAGCCGTCCAGGGCCGCGCCCAGCTCGGCCGGGCCGCCGCCGGGCGCGGTCAGCACCGCCACCTTCGGGTACGCCCGGCAGACGTTGGCCGCCCGCCGCAGCCCGGCAGCGGCCGAGGTGTGGTCGCGGCCGTGGGCGGAGACCACGAGCGCGTCGTCCCAGGGCAGGCCCGCCCGGCCGAAGGCGGCCGCGACGCTGGACACCGCCGGGATCACCACCGGCTCGACCCCGGCCCGGCGCAGCGCCGCGACGATGCCGAAGAACCCCGGATCGCCGCTGGCCAGCACCACCGCCTCGCCCTCGTGCGCGGCCACCCGCGCCACCACCGGCGCGACCGGTCCCATGACCAGGCACTCCGCGGCGACGTCCAGCCCGGACAGATGCCGCGCACCCCCGGCGACCAGCGTCGCCCGTGCCAGCGCCGCCCCGGCGGCCGCGCTCAGCCCGCCGCCGTCATGGCCCACGACCGTCACCCGCCGCATGCCAGGGACCTCGCGATCGGCTCCACGGCCGGCGCATGCCGGCCACCCGCGCGCCCGGCGGGACGCCGCCCGCGCGGCACTGCCGTCATCCGGCGCATGTGACCCACTCCGGCCTGGTCGCCGCGACGACCACCTTGCCCGTGAAGTCCACCATCGCGACGTCGGCCCGCAGCGCGCCCTTGCCGAACCGCGCCAGCACGTCGCGCACCCGCCCGCACAGCACGTCACCCGCCGCGCGCAGCAGCCCCGCCGCCTCCCACAGCTCGTACGCGTGCCGCGCCGTGTTCGCGACCCCGACCTGCTCGGCCAGCTCCGCCGAACCGCCCACCGCCGTCGTCACCTGCCCCAGCAGCGCGGTGTCCACCGCCGAGCGCGTGTAGTGCGTCATCAGCACCCCGGCGGCGAGTTTGGTGAGCTTGCCGGCCATGCCGACGAAGACCACCCCGGTCATGCCCCGCTCGGCGGCGGTCCGCAGCGCGGCCCCGGTGAAGTCGCCGACCTCGACGAAGCACACCTCGGGCAGGTCCGGCAGCAGCGCCATCGCGCCCGCCTCGGTGCGCCCGCCGGTGCACAGCACGATCGTCTGCTCGCCCTGCGCGGCGGCGACCTGCACGGCCTGCATCACGCTGGCCCGCCACGAGGCGGTGGAGAACGGCCGTACGATGCCGGTGGTGCCCAGGATCGAGATGCCGCCGAGGATGCCGAGCCGCCGGTTGGTCGTCTTGCGGGCCATGCGTTCGCCGTCGGGCACCGAGATCACGACCTCGATCCCGCGTCCCCCGGCGACCTCGGCCACCGCCTGGGTGATCATCTGACGCGGCACCGGGTTGATCGCCGGCCCGCCCACGTCCAGCCCGAGCCCCGGCCTGGTCACCGTGCCGACGCCGTCCCCGCCGCGCAGCGCGACGCCCACCCCGTCCTGCCAGCGCACGGTCGCCGTCAGCCGCGCCCCGTGCGTCACGTCCGGGTCGTCCCCGGCGTCCTTGACCACGACCGCGCGAGCCGTGTCACCGTCCAGCACCGACTCCGCCACCGCGAACGTGACCCGCCGCCCCGACGGCAGCGCCACCTCCACCCACCGCGGCGGCACCCCACCGACCAGCAGCTCCGTCGCCGCCTTCGCGGCCGCCGACGCGCAGGTGCCGGTCGTCCAGCCGGTCCGCAGCGCCTTCGGGCGATCTTTCGCGGTCCGGGGGAGATCGGGTTCCCGCAGCTCCGGCACATCCGTTCCGGTCTCGGCGGCGACGCGGCGGGTCCGGCCACGAGAAGCCGGCCGCGCGCCGACCGGCGGCTCCGCTCCGTGCCGCTTCGTCGCGGCCGGAACGCCGGACGCACCCGCGGCGGCCGGCTCAGCCACGGCAGGAACGTCGGGCTCGGCCGGAGCGGGCGGCTCAGTCACGGCCGGCTCGCAGGGCAGCGCGGGCGGCCGGGTCGGCCCGGCGGAAGCCGTGGAAGTGGCCGGGGTGGTAGAGGTGGCTCCGGGTGCCGCCGGCCTCGCCGAGCGCGGGCCCGACCAGGAACAGCGTGTGCTTCCAGAGCTTGTGCTCCTTGACCGCCGCCTCCAGGGTGCCGACCGTGCAGCGCACGATCAGCTCCTCCGGCCAGGTCACCCGGTAGGCCACCACTACCGGCGTATCGGCCGCGTACCCGCCCGCCAGCAGTTCGGTGGCGAGCTGCCCGGATCGGGCCGCGGACAGGAACACCGCCATCGTCGCGCCGTGCGCGGCGAACGCGCGTACCGACTCCCGCTCCGGCATCGGAGTCTTGCCGCCCTCCAGCCGGGTCAGCACCACGGACTGCGCCACCTCCGGCACGGTCAGCTCCCGCTGCACCGCCGCGGCCGCCGCCGTGAACGAGGACACCCCGGGAATCACCTCGGTGGGCAGCCCCAGCTCACGGCACGCGTCGAGCTGCTCGCCGAGCGCCCCCCACAGCGCCGGGTCACCGGAGTGGATCCGCGCGACGACCAGGTCGTGCTCGGCGGCCTCGCGGTACAGGTCGAGCGTCTGCTCCAGGGTCAGCGCCGCCGAGTCCACGATCCGCGCGTCCGGCCTCGCGTGCCCGAGCACGTCCGGGTGGACCAGGCTGGCCGCCCAGACCACCACGTCGGCGGCGGCGATCGCGGCCGCCCCGCGCAGGGTCAGCAGGTCGGCCGCGCCGGGCCCGGCTCCGATGAAGACGACCTTCACAGCTTTCCCCCTCGTGCGTCCCGGCGGCCCGGCACCAGCACCGCCGACAGGTACGGCGCCTCGGCCGCCTCGGCCAGCGGCGTCACGCTCTCCCCGGGCAGCCCGAGCCGGGTGCCGAGCACCGCCTCGTCCAGCCGCCCGGCCTCCTTCACGGCGGTGACCACGTCCGCCAGGTGGCGGCCGCCCTTGTACGCCACCACCGTCCCGTCCTGCGCGTACGCCAGCGCGGCCGGCAGGGCCGTCGCGCCCCGGGCCAGCGGCACCAGCACCAGCGGCTCCACGCCCTCGGCGAGCGGCACCCCGGCGGCGGCGGCGAGCGCCTGCATCGCGGTGATCCCCGGCGCTGTCTGCACCCGCACCTCGGGCAGCAGGGCGCGGACCGTCGCGGCCAGGTAGCCGAAGGTCGAGTACACGTTGGGGTCGCCGATGGTGGCGAACGCGGCGGTGCCGCCGGTCTCGCGCAGCCAGCCGGCGACGCGCTCACCCGCGGCGTCCCAGTGGGACTCGCGGCGGCGCGCGTCGTCGCGCTCGTTGAGGGCGAACACGAGCCGCTCGACGCGGTCGTGGCCGGCGTGCGCGCGTACCGTCGCCTCGGCCCGGCCCTGCTCGGCCACGTCCATGACGGGCACGAACACCCGGCCGGCCTCCCGAAGCAGGCGCACCGCCTGCAGCGTCACCAGTTCCGGGTCGCCGGGCCCGACCCCCACCCCGATCAGGCGCATGCGGCACGCACCATCCGGCTCGCGAAGCCCGGGTGCCCGGCCCAGTGCAGGTGCAGGTATGACGCGTGCACCCCGCCCTGGACGAAGCCCTCGGCGGGCCGGCCGCGCCACGCCCACGCGGGCGACGGCCCGGCCTCGGGCGCCACCGCGGTGCGGTGGAACTCGTGCCCGGTGACCCGGGTGCCCGCGTCGGCGAGCACGCTGCCGGACACCGCGACCGCGTCGCGGTAGCCCAGGGTGAGCCGCTCGGTCATGACCGCCTCGGCGTCGAGCACCCCGCACATCTCCCGCCCGTCCAGGGACCTGGCCAGCCACAGCAGCCCGGCGCACTCGGCGGCCACCGGCCCGCCCGCGGCGGCCAGCCCGCGTACCGCGTCGCGCAGCGGCTTGTTGGCGGCCAGCTCGTCGCCGTACACCTCGGGGAAGCCGCCGCCCACCACCAGCCCGGCGGTGCCCCGCGGCAGCGCCTCGTCGCGCAGCGGGTCGACGTGCACGACCTCGGCCCCGGCGGCACGCAGCAGCTCAGCCTGCTCGGCGTAGCCGAACGTGAAGGCCGGCCCACCCGCGACCGCGATCACCGGTCGGTCCCCGGCCACATCCGTTCCGGGCGCGGCCGCGCCGATGCCGCCCGCGCTGCTCTCCCCTGCTCCAGCCGCTCGTGCTCCGGCCCGCCGGGCTCCGGCCGCCTCCGCGGCGTCCCGGACGGCGTCCGCTGCCGACCAGGGCGTCACCGCGAGCGGCGGCGCGCTGTGTGCCACCGCCAGCACCTCGCCCAGGTCGACACCGTCCTCGACCAGCGCGCCCATCGCCCGTACCGCGTCCACGGCCGCGCCGCTGCGCTCGGCCGCGGGCACCAGGCCGAGGTGCCGGGAGGGCACCGCGACCGCGCCGGCGCGCCGCAGCACGCCGAGCACCGGCGTGCCGACCTCCTCGCAGGCCTCGCGCAGGATCTCCTCGTGCCGGTCCGAGCCGACCCGGTTGAGCACCACCCCGGCCAGCCGTGCCGAGCCGAACGAGCGGAACCCGTGCAGCAGCGCGGCGACCGAGCGGCCCTGGCCGGTCGCGTCCACCACGAACACCACCGGCGCGTCCAGCAGCCGCGCCACGTGCGCGGTCGAGCCGAAGTCGCCCTCCCCCGACCGGCCGTCGTACAGGCCCATCACGCCCTCTACGACCGCCACCTGCACGCCGGTGGCCCCGTGCGCGAACAGCGGCGCGACCAGGTCCTCGCCGACCAGCGACGGGTCCAGGTTGCGACCGGGCCGCCCGCACGCCAGCGAGTGATAAGTCGGGTCGATGTAGTCCGGCCCGACCTTGAACCCCGCCGCGGTCATGCCCCGCGCCGTCAACGCCGCCAGCAGCCCCGTCGCCACGGTCGTCTTCCCGTGCCCCGACGCCGCCGCGGCCACCACGATCCGAGGCACCCGCAGCACCCCCGCGGCCGAGCCCTCCTCACGTCTCACCATTCGATCCCCGCCTGGCCCTTGCGTCCCGCGTCCATCGGGTGCTTCACCTTGCCCATCTCGGTGACCAGGTCGGCCAGCTCCAGCAGCGGCGGCGCGGCGTACCGGCCAGTGATCACGACGTGCTGGGAGCCGGGCCGGGTACGCAGGGTCTCGACCACGTCCGCGGTGTCCACCCAGCCCCAGTGCATCGGGTAGGTGAACTCGTCGAGCACGTAGAAGCCGTACCGCTGCGCCAGCAGGTCGCGTTTGACCTGTGCCCAGCCCTCGGCCGCCTCGGCGGCGTGGTCACGCTCGTCGCCGGGCCGGGCCAGCCACGACCAGCCCTCGCCCATCTTGTGCCAGGTCACCGGCGCGCCCGTGCCGGACTCGTCGTACGCGCGGCCCAGCGCCCGGAACGCGGCCTCCTCGCCGACCCGCCACTTGGGGCTCTTCACGAATTGGAAGACCGCGATCGGCCAGCCCACGTTCCAGGCCCGCAGCGCCATGCCGAACGCCGCGGTCGACTTTCCCTTGCCGATCCCGGTGTGCACGGCCAGCACCGGGGACTTCCGGCGCTGCCGCGTGGTGAGCCCGTCGTCGGGCACGGTCTCCGGTCTGCCCTGCGGCATCAGCGGCCTCCGTTCGTCTGCGTCATGCCGCCCGCCGCCGGTCGCGGCGGGCCACCCCGGCCAGTCCCTGCGCGGTGACCTCGGCCAGCGGCACGTGTTCCGCGCCGAGTCGCGCCGCCAGCCGGGCGGCCAGCCCGAGCCGTACCACGCCCGACTCGCAGTCCACGACCACGGACGACACCCCGGTCGCGGCGAGCCCGCCCGCGATGCGCATGGCCTCACCGACCGGGTCGGTGCCGGCGGTGCCCCCGGCTGTGCCCCCGGCGGTGGCCCCGGCTGTGGCCCGCCCGTCGGTCACCACCACCAGCAGCGCGCGCCGGTGCGGGTCGCGCAGCCGCTCGACCCGCAGCGTGTGCGCCGCCCGGCGCAGGCCCGCGGCCAGCGGGGTACGCCCGCCGGTGGGCAGCTCGCGCAGCCGCGCCGCGCCGGCCTCCACGCTGGACGTCGGCGGCAGCGCCAGCTCCGCCTCGCTGCCCCGGAAGGTGACCAGGCCGACCTTGTCGCGCCGCTGGTACGCGTCGAGCAGCAGCGACAGCACCGCGCCCTTCACCGCGCCCATGCGCTGCCGGGCCGCCATCGACCCGGAGGCGTCCACGCAGAACAGCACCAGGTTGGACTCGCGCCCCTGCCGCACCGGCTCGCGCAGGTCGGCCGCGACCAGCCGCAGCGGGCCGCCGGCCACCCGGCCCCGGGCGTGCTGCCGCCCGGCCGCTGCTCGCACGGTCGCCGCCAGGTGCAGTGCGGCCAGCGCGCCGCCGGGCACCCGCGCGCCGACGGTCCGGCCCATCCGGGTGTACGCGGGCGAGCGCCGCCCCGCCGCGCCCTCCCCCACCCCCTGCACCGCGAACAGCCGCGCCCGCCGCGGCGCGGCCGCCTCGGCATGCTGCTGCCCCGCGGCCGCGAACCGCCCCTCGTCGGCCCCGTCCCGCTGCCGCGCCTCCCCTGGCGCTCCCGCCCGCGACGGCACGCCGTCCCTACCGGGGTCCGCGCCACCGGGACCACCCGGCCGCGGCCCGCCGTCCGGGCCGTCTCCGTCCGGGCCGCGGTCATCCGGGCCATCGCCGTTCGAGCCATCGCCGTTCGGGCCATCGCCGTCCGGGCCGTCGCCGTCAGGGCCGTCATGATCCGGCCCGCGGTCGTCCGGGCCCCGATCGTCGGGCCCGCCGTGCGAGCCGGAGCCGTCAGGACCGTCGCCGGTCCCGGTGCCCGGGTTCGCGTCCCGCGCGCCGTCACCGGGCGCTTCGCGGTCGCCGGGACCGTCCGGGTCCGCGGGCGGGGGTGCGCTGTTCAGCGCGTCCTCCAGGGCCTGCTCGTCCAGGTCGGGGGCGTCGAACGGGTCGCGCCGGCGGCGGTGCGGCAGGGCCAGCCGGGCCGCGTCGCGCACGTCCTGCGCGGTGACCAGGTCACGGCCGTGCCAGGCGGCCAGGGCCAGCGCGGCGCGGGCCACCACCAGGTCGGCGCGCAGCCCGTCCACCTCGAACGCGGCGCACACGTGCGCGATGCGGGTCAGCTCCGCGTCGGGCAGCGTCACCGCGGGCAGCCGCCGCCGGGCGGCGTCGATGCGCTCGGCCAGCTCTGCGTCGGCGTCGGCCCACCGCGCGGCGAACCCGGCCGGGTCGGCCTCGTACGCCAGCCGCCGCCGCACCACCTCCACCCGCTCCTTCGGCTCGCGCGGGGCGCGCACCTGCACCGCCAGCCCGAACCGGTCGAGCAGCTGCGGGCGCAGCTCGCCCTCCTCCGGGTTCATGGTCCCGACCAGCAGGAACCGGGCGGCGTGGCGCACCGAGACCCCGTCGCGCTCCACGTACGCCTCGCCCATGGCGGCGGCGTCGAGCAGCAGGTCGACCAGGTGGTCGTGGAGCAGGTTCACCTCGTCGACGTAGAGCACGCCGCGGTGCGCCCCGGCCAGCAGGCCCGGCGAGTACGCGGCCTGCCCGGCGGTCAGCGCCCGTTCCAGGTCCAGCGCGCCGACCAGCCGGTCCTCGGTCGCCCCGACGGGCAGCTCGATCAGCCTGGCGCGCCGGACCACGACGTCCTGACCGGCATCCTGCCCGGCGTCGTGCCCGGCGTCGTGCCCGGCGTCGTGCCCGGCGTCGTGCGGCCCGTCCGGGCACGCCCCGTACGGCGACGCCGGGTCGCAGCCGAACCGGCACCCGGCGACGACCTCGACCCGGGGCAGCAGCCCGGCGAGCGCGCGTACAACGGTGGATTTGGCGGTGCCCTTCTCGCCGCGCACCAGCACCCCGCCGATGGCGGGCGAGACGGCGTTGAGCAGGAGGGCGAGCCTGAGGTCGGCCAGGCCGACGACGGCGGAGAACGGGTACAGCGGGGTCAAAGCCCGCTCAGGCACGAGCCCATGCGCGAGTCCTCTCCACGGGTTTCCTCGCCCGCGAAATCCGGTGTGGTGACGCCGTGCGGCGTCGCGAGCGGCCGGAGTGTCCTGGCTCCCGGATCGACGCTTCCCCTCGGCCTTCCAACCGTGTCAACGGCCGTGGCCTGGTGCCGAAACGGCGCGCGTCGTGAGACGGAGCCGCTCGGGAGGGGTCGCTCCCCGGTGACAGTGGCGGGACCGCCCCGGACTCGCACCGGGTTCCTCCACTGCCGCTCACCGGCCATCGTGACGGAAGCGGTGCGCCGCGTCAAAGCGGGTCGCCCGTACGGAGGTCTGTGTCACGGCGCGGCGGGCCCGACATCAGTACGTAACAATTAACTTCGATATTGCTATGTATCACTGCTTTCCGCTAGCTTCCAGGGAAACTCTCCGGCGATCCGGCGCCAGAAGCGCTCGGCGCCGGGTGGACCTTGGGAGGATCCTGTGCGGAATTCACTACGAACGGCGCTGCGCGCCGGCGCGATCGCGCTGGCCGGCGCCATGCTCGCCCTAGGCTCGGCCGCCGTCCCGGCGCAGGCCGCGCCGGCCCCGGACGGCACGGTCACGCCGCAGGTCGTCGGCGGGACCCGGGCCGCGCAGGGCGAGTTCCCGTGGATGGTGCGCCTGTCCATGGGCTGCGGCGGCGCGATGTACACCCCGAGCCTGGTGCTGACCGCCGCGCACTGCGTCGGCGCGACCGGCAACAACACCTCGATCACGGCCACCTGGGGCGTCGTCGACCTGCAGGACCCGACCCGCACCACCCGCACCTCGAACTACGTGTACCGTGCCCCGGGCTACAACGGCACCGGCAAGGACTGGGCGCTGATCCGCCTGTCCAGCCCGATCACCACCGCCCCGCTGCTGAAGATCGCCACCGACACGTCGCTGCACAGCGGCGAATTCGACGTGATGGGCTGGGGCGCGGCCGTGCAGGGCGGCGCGCAGCAGCGCTACCTGCTCAAGGCGAAGGTGCCGTTCATCACCGACACGCAGTGCCAGAGCGCGGGCGGCGACTACTCCGGCCTGGTCTTCAACGAGGAGATCTGCGCCGGCAACTGGGCCTCCGGCGGCGTGGACACCTGCCAGGGCGACTCCGGCGGCCCGATGGTCAAGCGCAACGCGAGCAACGAGTGGATCCAGGTCGGCATCGTCAGCTGGGGCATCGGCTGCGCCCAGGCGCAGAAGCCCGGCGTGTACAGCGAGGTCCGCTACTTCTCGACCGACATCTACAACGCGGCGGTCTCCCTCGGCGGGGCTCCGGGCGGCGTGTCCGTCACCGGCCCCGGCAACCAGTCCACGGTCGTCGGCACCGCGGTCACCCTGAACAGCAGCGCGTCGGGCGGCACATCGCCGTACAGCTGGTCGGCGAGCGGCCTGCCGGCCGGCACGTCGATCAACTCCTCGACCGGCCAGATCACCGGCACGCCGACCACCGCCGGCACCTACACCGTGACCGTCACCGCGACCGACAGCGCGAGCAAGACCGGGACCGCGTCGTTCACCTGGACGGTCAACCCGGTCGGCAGCTGCGCCGCGGCCACCAACAGCACCGACGTGAGCATCCCGGACAACAACACCACCGGCGTGTACAGCAACATCACGATCTCCGGCTGCACCGGCAACGGCGGCACCGCGTCCAAGGTCGAGGTGCACATCGTGCACACGTACAAGGGTGACCTGATCGTGGACCTCGTCGCGCCGGACGGCTCGGTGTACAACCTGCACAACCGGTCGGGCGGCAGCGCCGACAACATCGACACCATCTACACGGTGAACCTGTCCACCGAGGTCAAGAACGGCACCTGGCGCCTGCGCGCCCGCGACGCCGCCTCGATCGACACCGGCTACATCAACTCCTGGACGCTCACCCTCTGAGTCCGTCGCACCACCCCCGGGCCCGGCTCCGCGACCCAGCGGGGCCGGGCCCTCCTCCCGACCCGCCTCCACCTACCCCCTCGGAGGTATCCCGTGCGCAGACTCGCGCTCGTCCTCACCACCCTGGCCACCGGCCTCGCCCTGACCCTGCCCGGCCCGGCCGGCGGCGCCCCCGCCGACGGCTTCACCGTCGCCGGCTCCCAGCAGTACCTGGTCACCGGCCCGCAGACGTTCGCCGACCGCGACGCGGTCGCCCGCACCGGAGCAGCGATCGATCTGATCGAGCACGGCAAGATCTACATCACCGCGAACACGACCGAAGCCGATCGCATCCGCCGCCTGGGCTTCGGCCTGGAGCTGCTGCCCCCGCCGTCCTCGCGGGTCACGGGGCCGAACGCGGTCCCGCTCGACTTCCCGTCGGCCGACGGTGGCTTCCACAACTACGCCGAGATGAACACCGAGATCAACCAGATCGTCGCCGACCACCCGACGCTGGTCCGCAAGTCCGTCATCGGCACCTCGTACGAGGGCCGCCAGATCGTCGCGCTGAAGATCTCCGACAACGTCGCCACCGACGAGAACGAGCCCGAGATCCTGTTCAACGCGCACCTGCACGCCCGCGAGCACCTCACCGTCGAGATGGCGCTCTACCTGGCGAACCTGTTCACCGACGCGTACACCACCGACAGCCGGGTCAGGGCCGTGGTCGACTCGCGCGAGATCTGGATCGTGCCGGACCTCAACCCCGACGGCGGCGAGTACGACATCGCCACCGGCTCCTACCGGTCCTGGCGCAAGAACCGCCAGCCGAACTCGGGCAGCTCCGCGGTCGGCACCGACATCAACCGCAACTTCGGCTACAAGTGGGGCTGCTGCGGCGGCTCCTCCGGCAGCCCCTCGTCGGAGACCTACCGCGGCCCGTCGGCATTCTCCACCCCGGAGGCGGCGGTGCTGCGCGACTTCGTGCTGTCCCGGCGGATCGGCGGCGTGCAGCAGATCAAGGCCAACATCGACTTCCACACGTACGGCGAGCTAATCCTGTGGCCGTTCGGCTACACCACCGCCGACACCGTGAACCCGGGCATGACCACCGACGAGCGCAACACGTTCGCCACCATCGGCCAGCAGATGGCCGCGACCAACTCCTACACCCCCGAACAGGGCAGCGACCTGTACGTCACCGACGGCGACATCACCGACTGGCTGTGGGGCGACCAGCGCGTCTGGACGTACACCTTCGAGATGTACCCGAAGTCGTCCAGCCCCGGCTTCTACCCGCCGGACGAGGTCATCGCGGCGCAGACCTCCCGCAACAAGAGCGCCGTGCTGCTGCTGTCCGAGTACGCCGACTGCCCCTACCGGGCCATCAACAAGCAGGCGCAGTACTGCACCGCGGCGAACGACTTCTCCATCGCGGCCTCGCCCGCCTTCGGCTCGGTCAACCCGGGCGGCTCGCTGACCTCGACCATCAGCACCGCCGTCACCAACGGCGTCGCGCAGACGGTCAACCTGACCGCGAGCGGCCTGCCCGCGGGAGCGACCGCCACGTTCAGCCCGTCCTCGGTCACCACCGGCGGATCGTCGACGCTGACGATCGCCACCAGCGCGTCGACCCCGGCGGGCAGCTACGCGGTCACGGTGATCGCCACGAGCAGCGGCCCCACCCGGACCGTCAGCTACACGCTGACCGTGAACGGCGCGCCCGGCTGCACCGGCACCAACCCGAACGATGTGACCATCGCCGACGTGGCCACGGTGTACAGCGACATCACCATCGCGGGCTGCAACCGCAACGCGTCGTCGACGGCGACGGCCGAGGTGCACATCGTGCACACGTACAAGGGCGACCTGGTGGTGTCGCTGCTCGCGCCGGACGGCAGCGCGTACACGCTGCACAACCGGTCGGGCGGCAGCGCCGACAACATCGACACCACCTACACCGTGAACCTGTCGAGCGAGGCGGCCAACGGCACCTGGCGGCTGCGGGTGCAGGACGCCGCCTCCGGTGACGTCGGCTACGTCAACAGCTGGACACTGACCCTCTAGCCGGACCCCGACAGAGACCCCCGGTGGCGCCCGCAACGGCGCGGGCGCCACCGGTAATTCGCTTGCCGCCGCTGCTAGACAGGGAGCGTGACGAGTGACCTGCTGATCCGCGAGATGACCATCGAGGACGTGCCGGAGCAGGCGCGCATCCGCTACGCCGCCTTCCCGTGGTTCATCTCCAGCGTGGCGCAGCAGGAGGTGTGGTGGCGCACCAGCCGCCCCGAGGCCCGGCTGCTGCGGCTGCTGGCCGTGCGGGACGGGCAGGCCGTGGGCTGCGCCGTCGGCGGGTTCAACATCTCCACCTCCGAGCCTGGCGCGAGCTACCTGCAGGTCGAGGTGCATCCCGAGCACCGTGGCCGGGGCGTGGGCAGCGCGCTGCACGACCGCGTCGAGGAGCACCTGCGCGCCATCGGCGCCCGGCGGGTGCGCACCTTCGCCACCGACGACCCCGCCGATCAGCGCTGGTGCGAGGCACGCGGTTACACGCGGGGCGCCCACGACCGCTACGCCCGGCTGGACACCGCCCACCTGCCGCCCGTGCCGCCCCTGCCGTCCGGCGTGACGGCGGTCAGCTTCCGCGAGGCCGGCCCGCAGGCGGTGTACGACCTGGACCAGGCCGCCTCCGTCGACGAACCCGGCGACGTGTCCTTCGACGGCGTCCCGTACGACACCTGGCTGGCCCGCTACTGGAACAGCCCCGACCAGCAGCTCGACGTCGGCACCGTGGTGCTCGTCGACGGCGTCGCCGCCAGCGCCACCTTCATGGAGGCCAACCTCGCACTCGGCAAGGGCGTCTCCACCGGCACCTGCACGCTGCGCGAGTACCGCGGCCGGGGCCTGGCCAAGATCGCCAAGGCGGTCGCCCTGCACCGGGCCGCGCAGGCCGGCATCCACACCGCGATCACCTGCAACGACTACACCAACGCGCCGATGATCGCGGTCAACGACTGGCTCGGCTACCAGCCCTTCGCCAGCGAGCACTCCTACCTCAAGCAGCTCGCCGACTGACGGGCTCAGTGCCCGCCGGCGCGCCGCCTCGCGAGGATCGTCCGGACCATCCGCATGAACGTGTACCCGTTCGCCATCAGGCCGAAGTTCACCCGCGCACCCCGCTGCCTGCCGGCGTTGTCCACGAAGAACAGGTAACTCTGGTCGATGTGGACGATCTCGGTGCCGCCGATCTCCGACCAGGGCATCAGGATCCCCTGGTAGGCGACACCGTCGTCGGTCACCGTCAGGTCGCCGAAGGTGATCGGGTTGCCCTTGTCGAAGTAGGCCATCGCCTTGGGCAACTGGGCGTCCGTGACCTGCGCCGTCAGCACTGCCCCGAACCGGGCCATGTCGACGTGCACGTGCCAGATCTCCACCCGGCGGCCGTCGACCGTGGTGATCCGGATGCCGTAGGGCGTCCTGCTGGTGACGGGCGCGGTGAAGACGGCCAGGTTGGCGAACAGCGCCTGCACCTCGTCCCAGCGGTACGCCTCCGTGCCGCTCCGGCGTGCCCACACCCAGCCGTGCTCGTACACGTGCACCCGGAACTGCCGGGCGCGCCGGGACACGGCCGGGCTGCGCAACAGCACCCACAGGAAGCCGACCAGGCACGGCGCGGTGAGCGTCCACAGGATGATGGCGACTTTCCAGACGGTCGCTTCACCGATGGTCGCCCCCCAGGTCGCGGCGACGGCGAGCAGCCCGAACAGCACCGTGAACATCGCCGAGGAGACCAGCAGCGGCTTGGGGGTCACGGCCGGATAGCTCTCGCAGTGCCTGCCCAGGTTGCGCATCGAGGCCGCCACCGTGACGTCGGGGGGAACGACGAGCGCGGATTCCACCAGCCACGTCATGTCAGCCTGCCCTCATCCACGCCGCCGCGGCCTCGATCTGCGCCCGCTCCTTCCTGTTCTCGCGCGAACCCGCCACGAGGAATCCGCCCGCGGCCAGCAGGAACAACCCGCCGACCCCACTCAAGGCACCGAGCAGGACGGGGCGCAGGGCGTCCTGCTCGGCCTTGAGCTCCGGGTAGGTGTTGTAGGTCTTGCGGCCGTCCTCGGCCACCTCCAGGCACACGTCGCTCGGCCGCATCGGTTTGGCGTCGCAGTACACCTCGTCGCCGACATTGATCGCGGCGACCACGAAGAAGACCGCGCCGATCAGGGCCAGCGCCGACGCGCCGATGACGACGCCTCGCTTGGGTTTCGCCACGATCCCACCGCCTCTTCCGCTACGCCTGCGCGCCGCGCGGCGCACCGGGATGATCTCCCCGTTCGGCGACGCGTCGCCGCCACGGTAGTGATCCATCGGACCGTCGTGAATCACCCGATCACCCGACGTCCTGCCACTGCCCGGTCAGCCTTCGAGGCTGCCCTCCGCTTCCAGGTACGCCTGGCGCAACGCGTCCAGGGTGGCCGGGTCCGGTTCGGCCCACAGGCCCCGGTCGGCGGCCTCGATGAGGCGCTCGCTGATGCCGCGCAGCGCCCACGGGTTGGACCGCTCCAGGAACTCGCGCACCTCCGGGTCGAAGACGTACGCCGCCGCCAGCTTCTCGTACATCCAGTCGTCGACGACCCCGGCCGTGGCGTCGTAGCCGAACAGGTAGTCCACGGTCGCGGCCAGCTCGAACGCGCCCTTGTAGCCGTGCCGGCGCATCGCGGCGATCCAGCGCGGGTTGACCACCCGGGCCCGGAACACGCGCTTGGTCTCCTCGCCGAGGGTGCGCGTCTTCACGCTGTCGGGCAGGTGCGAGTCGCCTATCACCGCGGTCGGCGACGTGCCGGTCAGCGAGCGCACCATCGCGATCATGCCGCCGTGGTACTGGAAGTAGTCGTCGGAGTCGACGATGTCGTGCTCGCGGGTGTCCACGTTCTTCGCGGCGACGCTGACCCGGCGGTAGACCCGTTCCAGGTCCTCCCGGGCCGCCCGGCCGTCCAGGTCCCGGCCGTACGCGTAGCCGCCCCAGACCGCGTACACCTCGGCCAGGTCCTTGTCGTCGCGCCAGTTCCGGGCGTCGATCAGCGGGAGCAGGCCGGCCCCGTACGCCCCCGGCTTGGAGCCGAAGATGCGGGTGGTGGCCCGCCGCCGGTCGCCGTGCTCGGCCTCGTCGGCGCGGGCGTGCGCGCGCACGAAGTTGTCCTCGTCTGCCTCGTCCAGCTCGGCCACCGCCCGCACCGCGTCGTCGATCAGCGCGACCGCATGCGGGAACGCGTCCCGGAAGAACCCGGAGATGCGCACCGTCACGTCCACCCGCGGCCGGCCCAGCTCGGACAGCGGCACCACGGCGAACCCGGTCACCCGCCGCGACGCGTCGTCCCAGGTCGGGCGGCAGCCCAGCAGGGCCAGCACCTCGGCGATGTCGTCACCCTGGGTACGCATCGCCGACGTGCCCCACACCGTCAGCCCGACCGTGCGCGGCCACTCGCCGGTGTCCTGCCGGTGCCGGGCCAGCAGCGAGTCCGCCAGCGCCACCCCGACGTCCCACGCGTTGCGCGACGGGATCGCCTTCGGGTCGACGGAGTAGAAGTTGCGCCCGGTCGGCAGCACGTTGACCAGGCCGCGGGTCGGCGAGCCGGACGGCCCCGCCGCGACGTAGCGCCCGTCGAGCGCCTTCAGCACCGCGGTCACCTCGTCCACGGTGGCGTCCAGCCGCGGCACCACCTCGGTCGCGGCGAACAGCAGCACCGCCTCGACGGCGTCGTCCGGCCCGCCCAGCACCTCGGCGACCACCGCCGGGACCTTCGACGGCTCCCAGCCCAGCGTCTCGTTGCCGATCACCAGCCGCCGGGCCACGCCCTCGATCAGGTCGACGGCGTCCGCCCCGGTGCGGGCGGGGCCGTCCACGACGTCGGTCAGGTCGGCGGGCACGGCCGCCACGGCTCCCGGCTCGGCGAGCAGCGCGCGCTCGTCCAGCCCGTACCGGCGGCACAGCGCCGCCCGCAGCCCCGGCAGCGCCCCGCGCACGCCGCCCCACACCTGGTTCGCGCGCAGCACCGCGAGCACCAGGTTGATCCGCGCCTCGCCCTGCGGCGCGCCGCCGAGGATGTGCAGGCCGTCGCGGATCTGCGAGTCCTTGACCTCGCACAGGTAGCCGTCGACGTGCAGGATGAAGTCGTCGAAGTCGTCCGCGCCGGGCATGTCGGCCTGGTGCAGGTCGTGGTGCAGCTGCGCGGCCTGGATCAGGGTCCAGATCTGGGCGCGTACGGCGGGCAGCTTCGTCGGGTCGAGCGCCTGCACGGTGGCGTACTCGTCGAGCAGCTGCTCCAGCTTGGCCATCTCGCCGTACGTCTCCGCGCGGGCCATCGGCGGCACCAGGTGGTCCACGATCACCGCGTGCCCGCGCCGCTTGGCCTGGGTGCCCTCGCCCGGGTCGTTGACGATGAACGGGTACACCAGCGGGATGTCACCCAGCACCGCGTCCGGCGCGCACTCGCGCGACAGGCCGAGCCCCTTGCCCGGCAGCCACTCCAGGGTGCCGTGCTTGCCCAGGTGCACCACCGCGTCCGCGCCGAAGCTCTCGTCCAGCCACCGGTACGCGGCCAGGTAGTGGTGGCTCGGCGCGAGGTCCGGGTCGTGGTAGATGGCGACCGGGTTCTCCCCGAAGCCGCGCGGCGGCTGGATCATCAGCAGCACGTTGCCGAAACGCAGCGCGGCCAGCACGATCTCGCCCCGGTCCACGTACAGCTCGCCCGGCGGCTCGCCCCACGCCGCCACGATGCCGTCGCGCAGGCTCGCGGGCAGCGCCGCCAGCCAGCGGGTGTGCTCGCGCAGCGGCACCCGGGCCGGAGCCGCCGCGAGCTGCTCCTCGGTCAGCCACTCCACGTCGTGGCCACCCGCCGCGATCAGTGTGTGAATCAGCGCGTCCCCGTCCTCTGGGAAGCCGTCCCCGAGGTCGTACCCCGCCTCGCGGAGCGCCCGCAGCAGCACCACCGCGCTGGCCGGGGTGTCCAGGCCGACCGCGTTGCCGACCCGCGAGTGCCGGGTCGGGTAGCTGGACAGCACGATCGCGAGCTTCTTGCGCTCGTTCGGCACGTGCCGCAGCCGGGCCTGGCGCACCGCGATACCCGCGACCCGGGCCGCCCGCTCCGGGTCGGCGGCGTACACGCCGATGCCGTCCGGGCCCGGCTCCTTGAACGAGAACGGCACCGTGATCAGGCGGCCGTCGAACTCCGGGATCGCCACCTGCATCGCCGCGTCCATCGGGCTCAGCGCCGCGTCCGAGTCCTGCCACACCGCCCGCGACGACGTCAGGCACAGCGCCTGCAGCACCGGCACGTCCAGCTCGGACAGCGCCGCCACCGACCAGGCCTCGTCGTCCCCGCCGCCGCTCGCGTCCGCCGGGGTGGTGCCGCCCGCGGCCAGCACCGTCACGATCAGCGCGTCGCAGCCGCGCAGCAGGTCACGCAGCCCGTCGGACACCCCGCGCAGCGAGCCGCAGTACACCGGCAGCGCGTTCGCGCCCGCGTCGTGCAGCGCCCGGGCCAAGGTGTCCACGAAGTCCGTGTTCCCGGCCAGCTCGTGCGCCCGGTAGTAGACGATCCCGACGGTCGGGCGTCCCGCCTCGCGCGCCGGGCCGGGGCGTACGCCGTACTCGGGAGTGGCCTGCGGTGCGTCGAAGCCCTCGCCGGTCATCAGCAGCGTGTCCGACAGGAACCGGTGCAGCTCGCGCAGGTTGTCCGCGCCACCCTCGACCAGGTAGGCCAGCGCCTCCCCGGCCACCCCGGCCGGCGCCGTCGACTCGGCCTGCAGCGCGGCGTCCGGCAGCGCCTCCCCGCCCAGCACCACCACCGGCAGGCCCGCGGCGAGCATCGCGTCGAGCCCGTCCGGCCAGGTCCGGCGGCCGCCGAGCAGGCGCACCACCGCGAAGCCGACGCCCTGCAGCAGCTCCGGGACGTCCCCGGCGTCCAGCCGGGCCGGGTTGCCGATGCGCCAGGGCGCACCCGACGCCCGGGCGGCGAGCAGCTCGGTGTCCGCAGTGGACAGCAGCAGACCTTGGACAGCCGTCATGGCCGCGTACCTCCTGTCGGGGTCCGCGCCCCGGTAGCAGAGTCGATGCGGCGGCCGGAGTCTCCTGACTCCCGGATCGACGCCCGGCCCCGGGCCTTCCCTTGCGGTGGCCTCGGATCACTCCGATGGGGTGGGGACGGGCTCCCCGGTCACAGTGGCGGGACCGTCTCGGCTCTTCCCCGAGTTCCTCCCTGCCGCCGAGAGCGATCCTAGCGGCAGATAATGGAGCATGGCCTATCAGTGGCTCGCCGGCGCCACCATGGTGGTGCACTTCGCGTTCCTCGTGTACGTCGTCACGGGCGGTTTCCTCGCCTGGTGGCGGCCGTGGCTGATCTGGCCCCACCTGATCGCCGCCGGCTGGGGTTTCGCCACGGTCGCCCTCGGCCTCGACTGCCCCCTGACGTACGTCGAGGACTGGGCCCGCCGCGAAGCCGGTGAGCAGGGCCTGTCCCGCGGCTTCATCGACACCTACCTGACCGGGGTGGTCTACCCCGAACGGTTCACCGTGCCGCTGCAGGTGCTGGCCGGCCTGGTCGTGCTGACCTCCTGGATCGGCTTCGCCCTGCGCCGCAGGCGCGACCGGCACGGGCCCGCCGCGCCGGTCGAAGTGCCATAGAGTGCCTGGATGATCGAGCAGCTCACCCCCGGCGGACGGCCCGCGTTCGTCGTCAACGTCGAGGTCCACCTCCACTGCGACGGCCGCTGGCTGCTCATCAGACGCAGCGAACACGAGGCGCACGCCGCGGGCCTGCTGGCCGGCGTGGGCGGCAAGGTCGACCTGCCGGCCGGCTCCGTGATCCCCGACGTCCTGGAGCAGACCGCGCGGCGCGAGGTGGCCGAGGAGATCGGCGTCGACCTCACCGGCGTCCCGCTGACGTACATCGAGAGCAGCCTGTTCACCACCGACGACGGGGACCTCGTCGTCAACGTCGTCTTCGCCGCCCCGCTCCCGACCGACGCCGAGCCCTTCCCCGCCTCGCCCGACGAGGTCGCCGCAATCGTCCACCTGACCTTCGACGAGGCCGACGCCGACCCGAACCTGCCGCCGTGGCTCCGCCGCAGCCTCCGCCTCGCCACGAAGGCCATTAGTTGATCGATCATCTTCGCTGATTTCTGTCGTACACCGGTTCTAAAATGGAGCCATGCAGGAGAGGTTGACGCAGGCAGGGCGAATGGTCGCCACCTGCTTCGACTCGCCTGCATGGTCGTTCACCGACTCCGAGCTGATCACCACGCTCGACTCGGCGCGAGGATTGCGGGAACGGCTGGCGGCCGTCGAACTGTCGCTGGTCCGCGAACTCGACGCCCGCGCCGTCCCTGTCGCCCACGGCGCCGCCAGCACGGCGGTCTGGCTGCGCGAACACTGGCGTATCGGAATACGCGCCGCCAAACAGGCCGTGGAACTCGCCAGAACGCTCGACCGGCTCCCCACCACCGCCGACGCCCTCGCCGCCGGGACCGTGAACACCGAGCAGGCCGCCGTCATCGCCCAGGCTCTCGAAGCGCTCCCGGCCGAGGTGGGTCTGGAGACGGCCGCGAAGGCCGAAACCGCACTGATCGGATTCGCGGCCCAGTTCGAACCGTCCGTGCTCCGCCGCTTCGGCGAGCGCATCCTCACCCACGTCGCCCCCGACACCGCCGAGGAGCACGAGCGCGAAGCACTGGCCGCGCAGGAAGAGCGCGCGCACGCCACACGCATACTGACGCTGGTCGCCGACCGGAGCGGGCGAGTGCGGGTGACCGGCTGGCTCGACACGGAAGCCGCCGCCGTGGTCACCGCCGCCCTCGATCCCCTCACCCGCCCTGGCGCGCTCGACCCCGCGGGGCACCGCCCGGCCGAGAACACCCATGACATGCGAACCGCGGGTCAACGGCGGGCCGACGCCCTCACCGAGATCTGCCGCCGTGTCCTCGCCGCGGGCGAACTGCCTGACAACGGCGGCGACCGCCCACAACTCGTGATCACCGTCGACTACGACGGCCTCGCCGCACGCACCGGCGCAGGGCTGCTCGACAACGGCGCGACACTCACTCCCGAGACCGTCCGGCGCATCGCCTGCGACGCACAGGTCATTCCCGCCGTGCTCGGCGGCGACGGGCAGCTGCTCGACCTCGGCCGGACCCGCCGCCTGATCACGGGAGCCCTGCGCCGAGCGCTCGTGCTCCGCGACCGGGGCTGCGCGTTCCCCGGCTGCGACCGCCCACCCCGCTGGTGCCAGGGGCACCACATCCGGCACTGGGCCGACGGCGGCCCCACCGACCTCGACAACGCGGTGCTGCTGTGCGGACACCACCACCGCGTCGTCCACCGCGACGACTGGCAGGTCCGGCTGGGCCACGACCGGCGGCCCGAGTTCATCCCTCCGAGCTACGTGGACGCCACCCGCCTTCCCCGCCGCAACAACTTCCACCTGCGGCCCTAGACCGCACCTGATCGCCGATCACACCGGGCCGAGCCGGGTTTCCACTCGGAGAACCGCCAACCGCCCGAGCAGACGAGCGGCTTCCGCTCCGCGACCTGCCCGGCCAGCTATGCGTGAGCTGCCGCCATCAGACCACCAGCGTCGCGGCGCGGGCGGCGAGGCCGACGCCGACGAGCAGCACCATCGCGCTCGCGGCGTACGGCCCGGCCAGGCGGACCCGACGGAACCGGTCGAACCGGCCCGCCCAGCGATCGCGAACCTTGAGCAGCAGCAGCCCCGCTGCGGTGAGCGTGCCCGCCATGCCCAGCCCGTAGGCGAGCACGAGCAGGATGCCGAAGCCCGTCCGGCCCAGTGCGATCGCGCCCAGCAACACCACCAGCGCGGAAGGGCTCGGCACCAGGCCCGCCGCCACTCCGATCGCACCGAACCCGAATCGCCCGCGTCCCGTGCCCTCTGCCGCATCGCCGCCGTCGTGGGAGTGCGCCTGGCCGAACAGACCGTGCCGGTGCACATGCTCGTGCCCATGCGAGCCCTGTTCATGCGAGCCGTGCCCATGCGAGCCGTGCCCATGCGAGCCGTGCCCATGCGAGCCGTGTTCATGCACCTCGTGGGAGTGGCTGTGCGTGGGCCTGCGGCGCACCGTGGCCAGCAGCATGGCGAGGCCCACGGTGATCACGATGGTGCCGCTGGCCAGGCCGAGCCAGCCGAGAACGGTCTGGCCGGTCAGGCCGGAGACGGCGGTGAGCAGGAGGCCCAGGGCGATGACGCCGCCGGTGTGGGTGGCGGTGACGGTCGCGCCGACGGTCAGCGCGTCGCGGGGGCGGCCCGCGCGGCCGGCGAGGTATACCGCCATCACGGTCTTGCCGTGCCCGGGGAGCAGCGCGTGGCCTGCCCCGAGCACCAGGGCAAGCAGCACCGCTAGCAGCCCGACCAGCGGGGTGAGCCGGTCGGCGCCGACGGTGTCGAGGACCTGCTGCTGCGCCCAGGCAGCCCAGCGCAGCGGCGCGGGGTCGTCGGGCCGGGCGGGCGCGCCCAGGTCCGGTGCGCCTGCCGGGGCGAGGCTGTTCGCCGGTGAGCCCGGTGAGGCTGCGGCGGGACGGGCGGACAGGCTGGCGTCGCGGACGTCGAGCGGGGAGCCGAGCAGGTCGACGGGGTAGTCGCGCAGCTCGTCGGTGGTGCTGCGGGTGGGCACGGGTGAGCCGGGCAGGTCGACGCCGGCGCCGGTGGCGGTGATCTCGCGCCAGCCGACGCGGTCGGCGAGGTGGCCGTTGTGGACGGTGAGCACGGCAGGGCGGTCCAGCCGGGCGGGGGCGGTCAAGGTGCAGGTGATCCGGCTGGTGGGCAGGCGGGCGGAGCCCGGTTCGAGGGTCATGTCGGCCGAGCGGACAGTCCAGCTCAGGGCACGGTCGTCGACGCGTACCGCCAGCTCCCGGGCGAAGGCGTCGCAGGCGGCCGCCGCGTGCGCGCGCAGCTCGGGCGCGTCGGCGACGCCGTCGCCGGAGGTGTCGACCGCGCCGCGCCGCTGCAGCGTGGGCAGCTCGGCGACGTCGAGGATCGTGGTGGCGTCGACGGCGTCCGGACGCAGGGTCAGCGCGACCAACTGGTTGATGGAGAGGTTGCCGAGCGGGTGCGCCGCCGCGGGGGCGGGCAGCAGCGCGAGCGCGGCTCCGGCCAGCACCACGACCGGCAGCGTACGGCGGATCGAACGGTTCATCAGGCACCTGCCGAGGCGAGGGCGCGCGCCGCGGCGGGCGCGTCGACCGGGGAGAAGTGGGGGTTGAACCGCAGCGCCCGGGCGAGGTCGCGGCGGGCGGCGGCGCGGTCGCCGAGGGCGAGTTCGATCATTCCCAGGTGGTACGCGTGGAGCGCGCTGCGCGCGCCGAGCGCCGCCGCGGCACGGGCCAGGGGCAGCGCCTCGCGGTGCCGTCCGGCCTGGTGCAGCGCCCAGGCGAGAGTGTCGGCGACGTCGGTGTGCTTGCGCCGCCGCCACTCGTCCGTGGCCAGGCGCACCGCGCTGGCGTGGTCGCCGCGGGCCAGGGCCAGTTCGGCGGCGGCGAGGGCGTCCCCGCCTCCCCCGGCCGCGAGCAGGTCCAGGGCGGCCTGCGCCAGCGCGAGCTGCGCCTCGGCTTCGGCGGCGCGGCCGAGTGAGCGCAGCAGCAGCGCGTACTCGACCAGCAGGGACGGGGTCGGCGCGGCGGCGGTGAGCGCGGCGTACCCGGCCAGCGCCTCGGCGGTGCGGCCGTTCGCCGCGTCGACGCGGGCGAGCCCATGGCGCAGCGGCAGGTAGCCGGCGTCCGCGGCCAGCCCGGCCTCGTACGCGGCGCGGGCCGCGACCAGGTCGCCGCCGTGCCAGGCCAGGTCGCCGAGCTGGTGGTGGACGAAGGCCAGGTCGGCGGGCGCGATCGCGGTGGCGAGCGCCTGCGTCCACAGCGCCCGGGCCTCGTCGACGCGGCCGTGCTGTTCGAGGTCGTACGCCGCCCGGGACAGTGCGGGCAGGCCCGGCCGCAGGTCGAGCATGCGCTGCGCCGCCTCCGTCGCCTCGGCGGGCCGGCCGAGCTGGGTCAGCGCGTCGGTGAGCACCCCGTACGCGTCGGCGCTGAACGGGTTGCCCGCGAGCGCCTGCCGGGCCAGCCGCTCGGCCCGCGCGAAGTCGTGCCGCGCGTTGGCCAGCGCGCCGAGCCCGGCGAGCGCCACGTCGGCGGACGGGCCGGGGTGCAGGCGCAGCGACTCGCGCAGCGCGCCCTCGGCCCGGGTGTAGTAGCCGGGGTCCCCGGTGATCCGGGCCCGCTCGACGTACGCGCTGCCCAGCGCCGCCCAGGTGGTCCAGTCGCCGGGCACGTCCCGCAGCCGCGCCTGCGCCTGCTCGATCGACGCGGCCAGCGGGTCGCCCTGGGCGTACCCGGCCTCGGCGGTCCACGGTTCGGACCCGGCGCCGAACGCGCTCCCGAGCCCGAGCAGCGCCGCGGCGGTGACGCCCACCGCGATGATCCGTCGCCACATGTCTACCTCCCCTTTCGCAAGATCAGCGATGGGAAGGGCACCTTCACAACGCTATGCGTTGTAGAAGGTGCCCTTCCTTTCCTCAGTGGGTGTGGGCGGGCTCGTCGGGGCCGTGGGTGTGGGGGGTGCGGTTGCGGCGGCGCATCCACCAGCCGGCGAAGAGGAGCAGGCCGAGGCCGCCGGCGACGGAGGAGCCGACCATCGCCATGGCGCCGCCGGTGGACATGCCCTCCTCGACGCCGGAGGACGCCGAAGCCGGGGAGGCGTCGACCGAGCCCGGTGCGGTCGGGTTGCCGCCGCCCTTGCCGGCCGTGTTGACCGCTACCGCGTTGGGCAGGGCGACGTACGGGAACGTGTCACCGAAGGCGTTCTCGTTGGCGTCGACCGCGTCACCGGCGGCCAGCGCGTCCACGATCTGGCCGGTCTGCGCCGCGCCGACCAGGGCCTGCAGCTCGATGTCGACGACGTCGTCGGCCAGCCGCCGCCCGTTCGGGAAGCCCTGCAGGTCGCCGCCGATGACGCCGAGGCGGTTCGGGTCGGCGGTGACCGGCACGGACAGGTTCAGCCGCAGCATCTCCGACGGGCGGAACTTCGCCGGGTTCACGTCGGCGTTGTTGAGCTGCGAGTTGAGGTCCGCCTTGATCGGGCCGTCGGCCTTGGTGGTGATCCCGGTCAGGAAGATCTCGACCAGGTCGTTGCGCGGGGTGGCCGGCGCGGGGATGTTGTAGATCGCCTCGATCAGCTTGGGCACCTCGGGTTCGGTGACCCGCTTGACCAGCTGCGGGATCTTCGCGTCGCCGTCGGGCCGGGAGGCGTTGAACGCGTCCTTGAGCCCGGCGGGCACGACGACCTCGTTGACCAGCGGGTTGCCCAGCCGCGAGACCTGCACCCGGTCCACGCTGCGCGGGTCGCCGGTGCGTCCGGTGATGCGCACCCGGGGCCGCTCGGTGGTGGTCCACACGCCGATCACGGGGTTGCGGGCGCCGTCGCCGCGCAGCGCGACGTCCTTGAACGGCACCTCCAGCGCGATCGTGTTGACGTTGTATCCGGCCAGCGTGTCCTGCCCGGTCTCGCTGAGGTCGCCGCCGTAGAGCAGGTCGAACACCCGCAGGTCCAGGAAGAACGGGTCGTCGGCCTGCCCGGCGAAGATGCGCCAGCCGCCGGGCAGCTTGACGGTGGCCTGCTCGCGCAGTGCTCCGTAGTCCGGCATGGACGCCGGGCCCACCCGCGAGGGCGCGACAGCGACGTTGCTGGCCCGGGTGCGGAAGGCCTCGCCGTTGAACGAGGACTCCAGCGTGTACGTCTGCTTGAACAGCAGGTTCTCGTCGTCGAGTGAGGTCACCGGACCGCTGTTGAGCAGGAAGGTGGAGTTGCCGCGCTTGTCGACGTTCTTGAACGTCCACCGGAATCGGGCGTCGGGCCGCGCGTCCCCGTCGCTGTCCACATTGATCAGGTACTGCGCGTCGGTCGCGAACGGGTGGAAGTTGGGGCCGCCGTTCGGCTCCTGGAACGGGACCCAGTTCGCCACGAACGTGACGAAGCCGGGGCGGTCCGGGCTGACGAAGGCGTACAGGTCGGTCGCGTCGACGGCGGGGTCGAGCGCGATGAGGGGCGCCTCGCGGTGGCTGGACGCGCCGGCCGTGCCGGGCCCGAGCGCGTACAGCCCGCCGGAGACGGCCAGGCACGCCGCGACGGCGAGCGCGGCGCCGGTCCGGCGGCGGACCAGGTGGCGGACCAGGTGGCGCGGGGTGAGTCTCATGGTCGGGTCCTCCGGTACTGAGGGGCAGACGCGCCGACCGCGTCTGTTGCCGGAACTTCGGACCCGCCCGCACCCATGGATGGGCGTCTGTCGACTTGCCGCCACCGAGCCATCCGGCAACCCCCCGGCACCGAACCACCTCCTCGGCACTCCGCCACGAAGGAAGGGCACCTTCACAACGCTATGCGTTGTGAAGGTGCCCTTCCTTTCGCGCGATGGGCGCTGAGCTGCGATGGTGCCGAGCTGCGGGACGGTCAGGCCTGGGCGAGCCGGACGGTCGGGGTGACCTTGACGATCACGCGTACCTCGTCGGCCTTGCGCCACGGGTAGCTGTCCTTGCCGAGGTACTTGTACGCGAGCTTGTCGATGTGCGCGTCCGCGCCCTCCTCGATGAACTCGACGTCGCCCTTCACCCACAGCGTGCGGTAGTCGTTGGCCTTGTCCACGATGGAGATGCCGACCCGCGGGTCCCGGACCATCGCGTTGTACTTCACTCGGCCCTTGGCGGTGTTGAACAGGATGTGCTCCCCGTCGGTGTCGATCCACACCGGCGTGACGTGCGGCGAGCCGTCGAAGTCGACCACGCCGACGTGGGCGAGCTGGGGTTCGTTGAGCAGCGCGACGTCCTCTGCGGTCAAAATAGTCATAATGCGCAATCTACCCGCCGAGCCGGGGCGGAAACGGTCACTCCACGGGCATCGGGATACGCAGGGACATCGTGCCGCGCAGGTCGAGCCACGCGCTGCTCGGGCTGCGGACCAGCCGCATGACCACCTCTTCGCAGGACGGGCAGCGGGCGACCAGGCCGGGCGCGTGGGTGTACACCTTCAGGCCCGCCACCGGCCCCTCGTCGCCGCAGTTGACGCAGCGCCCCATGGCCTGGGTCATGTCCATCGCGAAGATCTCGCGCAGCGGCCCGGCCAGCGCGTTGCCGTCGGTGAAGTCGTCGGAGAAGAGTTCCATCACAGCCTCCGTCAGGTGCCGCTCGGGCCGAAGCGCTCGGTCTTCACCCGGCGGGCGTCGTGGCCCAGCGCGATCAGGATGTCGGCGACCGCCTCGACGAAGCCGGTCGGCCCGCACACGAAGCAGGCCGGCTGGAAGTCCGGCGGCCAACCGCCGTTGTTCACGTCGGCCACACCCAGCCGCCGCGGCGGCAGCGGCCAGCCCTCGGGCGTCTTGCGGGTGTACACGTAGCCGACGTCCAGCCCGAAGTCGTCGCGCGCCCGGGTGCGCAGCTCGTCGGCGTAGTACCGGTCCTCCGGCGTGCGCACCGAGTAGAGCAGGCGGAACAGGGCCTTGCTGCCCGCCGCCCGCCGGGCCCGGATCATCGCCATCAGCGGCACGATGCCCGAGCCGCCCCCGATCAGCAGCACCGGCGCCTGGTCCGCGGACCGCCAGACGAACCAGCCGCCGACCGGCCCGCGCAGCTCGATCACATCCCCGACGGACAGGGTCTGGGTGAGGTACGGCGAGACCTCCCCGTCCTCGACCAGCTGCACGGTCAGCGCCACGCGGGTGCCGTCGGCGGGCGTGGCGATGGAGTAGCTGCGTTCGGTGCTGTACCCGTCCTCGGCGGTCAGCCGCACGTCGACGTGCTGCCCGGGCAGGTGTCCCGGCCAGTCCGGCACGTCGAACACCAGGGTCCGCGCGCTGGGCGTCTCGTCCCGGAACTCGACCAGCCTGGCCGCCCGCCAGACCAGCCGCGGGCTCAGTCCCCCTGGTACCGCTGCTCGCGCCATGGGTCACCGTAGTCGTGGTAGCCGGCGCTCTCCCAGAAGCCCGGCTCGTCCTCGTCCATCAGCGTGATGCCGCGCACCCACTTCGCCGACTTCCACAGGTAGAGGTGCGGCACCAGCAGCCGGGCCGGGCCGCCGTGCTCCGGCGTCAGGTCCTCGCCGTCGAACTTGTACGCGATCCAGGCCTGCCCGTGCAGCAGGTCCTCGTACGGCAGGTTCGTGGTGTAGCCGCCGTACGAGTGGACCATCGCGTAGTCGGCCGCGGTGTCCACGCCCTCCAGCAGCACGTCCAGGCTGACGCCCTGCCAGCGGGTGTGCAGCTTCGACCACTTGGTCACGCAGTGCAGGTCGACCGTCGGCCGCTCGCTGGGCAGCGCCATCAGCTGCTGCCAGTCCCACCGGTGCTTCTCCCCGGCCTCGGTGACGATCACGAACTCCCACGTGTCCGTGGGCACCCGCAGCGTCGGACCCGCTGTCAGCACCGGGAAGTCCTCGGTCAGGTACTGCCCCGGCGGCAGCCGCACCTCACCGCCCTCAGTCCCCCGCCGCCCCCGAAACCCCGGCGACACAATCCCACCCATACCCCCACAACTACCACCCCACCCCCGCCCCGCCACCCCCTTCGCCGCGTTGATCATGAACTTATGGCACGGCTCGACGGCGTGTCCCTGCCACAACTTCATGATCAACGACTTCATGGTCAACAAAGCGAAGGCGCGCCCGCGGGTGCGGGCGCGCCTTTCGGTGGAGCGGGGTGGTGCGGGTCAGCGGTTGGCGACCGGGATGAAGTCGCGCTCGGGGGCGCCGGTGTACACCTGGCGCGGACGGCCGATCTTGGTGGCCGGGTCGCTCATCATCTCGCGCCACTGGGCGATCCAGCCGGGCAGGCGGCCCAGGGCGAACAGCACCGTGAACATCTTCGTGGGGAAGCCCATGGCCTTGTAGATCAGGCCGGTGTAGAAGTCCACGTTCGGGTAGAGCTTGCGCGACACGAAGAAGTCGTCGGCCAGCGCGATCTCCTCGAGCTGCATCGCGAGGTCCAGCAGCGGGTCCGGCTTGGCCATGCGGCCGAGCACGTCCTGCGCCATGTTCTTCACGATCGCCGCGCGGGGGTCGTAGTTCTTGTACACCCGGTGGCCGAAGCCCATCAGGCGTACGCCGTCCTCGCGGTCCTTGACCTTCTTCACGAACGCCTGCACGTCGCCGCCCTCGGCGCGGATGCGCTCCAGCATCGACAGCACGGCCTCGTTGGCGCCGCCGTGCAGCGGGCCGGACAGCGCGTTCACGCCGGAGGACACCGAGGCGAACAGGCTGGCCTGGGCCGAGCCGACCAGGCGCACCGTCGACGTGGAGCAGTTCTGCTCGTGGTCGGCGTGCAGGATGAGCAGCAGGTCCAGCGCCTTGGCGAAGACCGGGTCGACCTCGTAGCCGGTGGCCGGCACGCCGAAGGTCATCCGCAGGAAGTTCTCCACGTACCCGAGGGAGTTGTCCGGGTAGAGCATCGGCTGGCCGATGGACTTCTTGTACGCGTACGACGCGATGGTCGGCAGCTTGGCCAGCATGCGCACGGTCGAGATCTCGACCTGCTCGTTGTCGAACGGGTCCTGGCTGTCCTGGTAGAAGGTGCCCAGGGCGCTCACCGCGGCGGACAGCACGGCCATCGGGTGGGCGTCACGCGGGAAGCCCTCGAAGAACCGCTTCATGTCCTCGTGCAGCAGCGTGTGCATGCGCACCCGCTCGGTGAACTCCGACAGCTGCACAGCGGTGGGCAGCTCTCCGTACATCAGCAGGTACGAGACCTCCAGGAAGGTGGAGTGCTCGGCCAGCTGCTCGATCGGGTACCCGCGGTAACGGAGAATGCCCTCGTCACCGTCGATGTACGTGATCGCGGAGGTGCAGGCGGCGGTGTTGACGAAGCCCGGGTCGTACGTGACGTATCCGGTTTCCTTCAGCACCTTGCCGATGTCGAGCCCGGACGGGCCCTCGACGGCCGGCTGCACTTCCAGGGAGAGGTGTCCACCCGGGGTTTCCAGGTTCACATCCGCCACGACTTCCCTCGCTTTATCGGGAGCTTGTCTTACCAAAAGTTAAGTTTCAGGGTAAGCACTCGACGGCAGCATCCGCCCCATCCCGTGCTGAGGGGAGAATCACGGTCCCCGGCTTGTTTTAAGCCGACTTACCCTCTTTTCTGCCGAATTAACAGGGGTTGTGTGTCCAGAGCGACTGCCGCGCGCGGCCTCGCGCCTTACGCTGGACCCGTGGCGACGGAGCCCCTGGCCAGCGTGGACATGTCGGGCGAGGAAGCCGAGAAATGGCTGGCCCTCGCGGTGAAGTTCGCTGTCGCCAACGTGGAATCGGGCGGCGGCGGGCCCTTCGCGTCGATCATCGTACGCAGCGGCGAGGTCATCGGCCGCGGCGTGAACCGGGTCATCCGCGACCTGGACCCCACCGCGCACTCCGAGATCGTGGCCATCCGCGCCGCGTGCCGGCAGGCCCTGCACTTCCGCCTGCCCGGGGCGGTGCTGGTCTCCACCTGTGAGCCGTGCCCGATGTGCCTGACCGCGGCGCTGTGGGCCGACGTCGGCCGCATCGTGTACGCCGTCGACCGCCACGAGGCCGCCGCGGCCGGATTCCCGCAGGTCGAGCTGTACGACCTGTTCGAGGACCCACAGCACAAGTGGACCGTGCCCGTCGGCAAGATCTCCATCGCTCAGGCCCAGGACCCCTTCGAAGCCTGGCAACGCACCAAACCCCAACGCCAAGCCCAGCCCCGCCCCTGACACCGCCCCGCCCCGGGCCGTGCCGGGCCGCGCCGGGCTGCGGAACCCGGAACCCGAGACCAGGAACCCTAGGCGTCGGGTGGGTCAGGCGGGGTGGGTGGATTTCCAGGTGGCGAGGAGGGCGGACTCGTCGTCACGGGTGATGCCGGCCCAGGGTTTGCGGGTCGGGCCGGTGGCAAGCCAGGCGAGGGTGTCGCGGGCGGTGTCGCCGACCGGGCGCGGCGACAGGCCTGCCGCGAGCGCGTCGCTGACGTCGCGGGACAGGAAACCGGCCCACTCCGGCAGGGGCAGCCACATCGGCAGCGAGCGCTCGCCCGCCCACGTCTCAACCCCCTGCTCGGTGAGGAACTCCTGGTCGACCCAGGTCAGCCGGGGTGTGGTGCCGACCCCCTCCGCGATGCCGGCGAGCATCGCCCCCCGGCCGACCGGCGCGCCGATGCCGTCGTACACGCCGGCCAGCCGCTGCTCGGCGGCCTGTACCAGCCAGGCGGCCAGGTCGCGCACGTCGATCCACTGCACCGGGTCGGCAGGAGTGCCCGGGGCCAGCACTTCGCCGCCCTCGGCCAGCCGGGACACCCAGTAGTCGAAGCGCCCCGTCGGGTCCTCGGGACCGACGATGAGCCCGGCCCGGCACAGCATCGCGCGCTCGGGCCCGACGGCGTCGAGCAGCGCCTGCTCGCAGGAGACCTTGGCCGGGCCGTAGTTCTCCCCGGTCGCGTCGTCGGTCTCCAGGGGCAGCGGCGCGAGGAGCGGGGCCTGCGCGGCGCGCTGGCCGGGGGTGCCCTGGTCGGCGTAGACGGAGCAGCTGGAGACGTACACCCAGTGCGGGATGCGCGCGCCGAGCGCGGCGGCGGCGTGGCGGACGTGGCTGGGCCGCCGGGCCACGTCGATCACGGCGTCGAAGTCGCCGTCGAGGCCGGCCAGGCCGTTGGGGTCGTCGCGGTCGGCGGTCACGGCCGTGGCTCCGGCCGGGATCGCGCCGGACACACCACGGGTGACGCAGGTGACGTCGTGGCCGGAGGCCAGCGCGTGGGCGGCCACCGCACGCCCGAGGAAGACATTGCCGCCGAGTACGAGCAGTCGCATGGGCGTCAGCATCCCCGACCCGGCGCACGATTCGCACACCCGTTCGCCATCGGCGTACCCGCCGCCGGGCTCACGGGACACGCCCAGGCCCGGGGGTCGGGCCGTGCCGCGCCGCGCCAGTCGCGTCGTGCCAATCGCGCCATGCCGGTCGCGCCATGCCCGTTCGGCGGCCAAGATCGTCGCTGGGTCAGGAGGGTGGGATGAGGCGGTGGTCGAGGGCGGTGTGGCGGCGGCCCGCGCCGAGGGTGCGTACGGCGACCGCGAGCGCCCGGGTGGAACCGGCGAGCACGACCAGCTTCTTGGCCCGGGTGATCGCGGTGTAGAGCAGGTTGCGCTGCAGCATCATCCAGGCGCTGGTGGTCAGCGGCACGACCACGGCCGGATACTCCGAGCCCTGCGAGCGGTGGATGCTGATGGCGTACGCGTGGACCAGCTCGTCGAGCTCGTCGAAGCCGTACTCGACGTCCTCGTCCTCGTCGGTGCGCACGATCAGCTTGTGGTCGTCGGGGGCCATGCCGGTGACCACGCCGACGGTGCCGTTGAACACCCCGGCCGCGCCCTTGTCGTAGTTGTTGCGGATCTGGGTGACCTTGTCGCCGACCCGGTAGACCCGCCCGCCGTAGCGGCGCTCGGGCCGGCCCTCGACCGCCGGGGTCAGCGCCTGCTGGAGCAGCTGGTTGAGGTTGCCCGCGCCGGCCGGGCCACGGTGCATCGGGGTGAGCACCTGGATGTCGCGGCGCGCGTCGAGGCCGAACTTCTTCGGGATGCGCTGCGACACCAGGTCCACGACCAGGGGCGCGGTCGCCTCGCTGTCGTCGCACTCGAAGAAGAAGAAATCGGGGAAGCCTTTGAGCTGCGGGAACTCCCCGGCGTTGACGCGGTGCGCGTTGACCACGACACCGGACTGCTGCGCCTGGCGGAAGATCTGGGTCAGCCGTACGCGGGGCACGACGTCGGCGTTGAGCAGGTCCCGCAGCACCTCGCCGGCCCCGACCGAGGGCAGCTGGTCGACGTCGCCGACCAGCAGCAGGTGCGCCCCGGGCGCGACGGCCTTGACCAGCTTGTTGGCGAGGATCAGGTCGAGCATGGAGGCCTCGTCGACGACGACCAGGTCCGCGTCCAGCGGGTTGTCCCGGTCGTAGCTGGGGTCGCCGCCGGGCTGGAGTTTCAGCAGCCGGTGCACGGTGGTGGCCTCGTGGCCGGTCAGCTCGGCGAGCCGTTTCGCGGCGCGGCCGGTCGGCGCGGCCAGCACGATCTTCGCGCGCTTGGCGCGGGCCAGCTCGACGATCGAGCGTACGGTGAAGCTCTTGCCGCAGCCCGGACCGCCGGTGAGCACCGCGACCCGCTCGGTGAGCGCGAGCCGCACCGCCTGCTCCTGCTCGGGGGCCAGCTCGTGGCCGGTGCGGGCCTTCAACCAGGCCAGGGCCTTGGTCCAGTCGACGCCGTCGAACGCGGCCAGCCGGTCCCGCGAGGTGTTGAGCAGGCTCAGCAGGCTGCCGGCGAGACCACGCTCGGCGCGGTGGAACGGCACCAGGTAGATCGCGGGCACCGGTCCGTCGGCGCCGGGCACGTCCTCGCGGACCACGCCCTCCTCGTCGATCAACTCGCGCAGGCAGGTCGTGATGAGGTCGGCGGGCACGCCCAGGTCGTTGCCGTCCTTGTCGGTGACGGCGAGGATCTTCGCGGCGGCGGTGGTGAGGTTCGGGGCGGGCAGGAAGCAGTGGCCGTTGTCGGCGGCCTCGCTGAGGGTGTGCTGCAGGCCGGCCTTGACGCGCTGCGGGCTGTCGTACGCGATGCCGACCGCGCGGGCGATGGTGTCGGCGGTGCGGAAGCCGATCCCCCACACGTCGGCGGCCAGCCGGTACGGCTCCTCGCGGACGACGGTGATCGAGCCGTCGCCGTACTGCTTGTAGATGCGCACCGCGAGCGAGGTGGACACGCCCACGCCCTGCAGGAAGATCATGACCTCTTTGATCGCCTGCTGCTCCAGCCAGGCCGCGGCGATCAGCTTGGTGCGCTTCGGGCCCAGTTTCGGCACCTCGATCAGGCGCTGCGGCTCCTCCTCGATGATCCGCAGCGTGTCCACGCCGAAGTGCGCCACGATGCGCTCGGCCAGCCGCGGGCCGATGCCCTTGACCAGGCCGGAGCCGAGGTAGCGCTCGATGCCGACGATGGTCGCGGGCAGCACCGTCGTGTAGTTCCACACCTCGAACTGGCGGCCGTACCGCGGGTGGGAGGTCCACCGGCCGGTCAGCCGCAGGCTCTCCCCCGGCTGCGCGCCCAGCAGCGCGCCGACCACGGTGAGCAGGTCGTTGCCGGATTTCTCGGTCGCCACCCGGGCGATGGTGTAGCCGGTCTCCTCGTTGGCGTAGGTGATCCGCTCCAGCACGGCCTCCAGCACGACACCCGGTGGGCGGGCGGGCGCGCCCGCGGGCGGCGACAGCTGCGCGGTCATGCCGACATATTGCCGTAGCGGTGTGTCACCCGCCCGTCCCCGACCCCGGCGGGCGAGAACTCGCAGGTCAGCGTTCGGGGCGGATGTTGCAGTTCAGGTGGAAGGTGTTGTCGGGGTCGTAGGTGGCTTTGATCCGGGCGAGGCGGCGGTAGTTGTCCAGGCCGTAGGAGGCGACGACGCGCTCCTGCCCCTCCTGGCCGATGAAGTTGCTGTAGACCGCGCCGGTGGACCAGGGCTTGACGTCGGCGCGCAGGTCGCGGGCCCAGCGGATGGCGCGGTCGTCGTCGGCGGAGTCGGTCCACAGGCCGAGCGGGTGGACGACCCAGGGGGCGCGCCGCCACGGGACCGGGTAGGCGGTCGGGCCCGCGGCGACCGCGCCGCCGTACGGGAAGAGCACGTGCTGGGACGGGGACGGGACGACCATGTCCTCGGCTCGTGCGCAGAACAGGTCGATCGCCTTGTCGGGCAGGGTGTCCAGGTGCTCGGCCGACCAGTAGTTGCGGTAGCCGGGCGGGTCGTCGAACATGCACTGCAGCTCGGCGTACGGCACCTCGGCGATCAGCTCGCCCTCGTGGCCCAGCCGCAGCAGCGGCTCGATCACCCGGCGCGCCTGGGCCAGGTCACCGGCGTACGTGACGAGCATGGCGCAGGTCAGCTTGCCGACGAGGTGCGCGGGTGTGAAGGGCTCGGCCGGACCGGTGAGGTAGATGACGCCGCCGCCGACCTCCTCGGGCGCGTTCTCCATGAAGTCGCGGTAGGCCCGGGTCACCTCGGGTCCGGCCTCCGGCGGCCAGAGCAGCAGCGCCGCCGAGGCGGTCGGCAGCGGGTACAGGCGCAGCGTCAGCGAGGTGACGACGCCGAAGTTGCCGCCGCCGCCGTGCAGCGCCCAGAACAGGTCCGGGTGGCTCTCCTCACTGGCCACGACGGTGTTGCCGTCGGCGGTGACCAGTTCGGCGGCGACCAGGTTGTCGCAGGCGAGCCCGAACTTGCGCTCCAGCCAGCCGGAGCCGCCGCCGAGCGTGAAGCCGCCGACGCCGGTCGTGGACACCCGGCCGCCGGTGGTGGCCAGGTCGAAGGGCTGGGTGGCGCGGTCCAGGTGGCTCATGGTCGCGCCGCCGCCGATGCGCACGACCCGACGCTGCGGGTCCACCGTCGCCTGGTTCATCCGGCGCAGGTCGATGACGAGGCCGCCGTCGGTCGACGCGGTGCCCGCCACGCCGTGGCCGCCGCCGCGCACCGCGATCTCCAGGCCCTGCTCGCGGCCGAACTCGATCGCCCGGGACACGTCCGCGCCGGTGGCGCACTGGGCGATCACGCTGGGCCGCTTGGCGATCAGCACGTTGAACAGGGTCCGCGCGTCGGCATACGCCGCGTCGTCCGGCCCGATCACGGACCCGGCGAAGCCGGACCGCAGATCGGCCACCGCCGTCGCTCCGAGGACGGTCATGAGAACTCCCCACGCAGGTAGACGGCACACCAGGGGTCCGCAGTCCAGCGTAATGAGGCTCGGGACGAGCCACCGCGAAAAGAGAGTTCTCGTCCTGCCGCCCGCGCGAGCGGCCGGTCAGCAGAACCAGCCGTCCTGCACCCAGCCGTTGCGGTTGACGTGGCCGTAGGCGAACCCGTAGATGTATCCGCCCTGCCGGGGGCCCTTGACCAGGAAGGTCTGGCCCGCGTACAGGGTGCCCATCCAGGCGCCGAGCGGCTCGGTGCGGACGAACAGCGATTCGGCGCAGACGGTCTCCCGCACGCCGACGGTCCCGTTGGCCGCCTGGGCGGCGGACGGGACGGCCAGCAGGGCGAGGGCGGTCGCGACCGCGGCGGCCCCGCGCAGGGTCCTGGTCAGGGTCCTGGTCAGGGTCCTGGTCAGGGTCCCGGTCACCATGAGTCGTACCCTCCGATGCACTCGATCCGCATGTAGCCCCAGTCGTTGGGCCCGAAGTCGAAGGTCGCCGCCCAGCCGTTGTAGACCGGGTGCGCGCCGGGGGTGTGGCCGATCTTGTTGCCGTACTCCAGCACGCGCTTGAGGCCGTGCGGCCCGGACGCCGAGTCGTAGTTGTCGTAGAAGCTGGCGCTCTGGCAGACGTTGATCGCGTGCCGGGGCACGACGACGGCCTGCGCAGGGCTCGCGGTGGCGAGCAGAACCACGGCTACCAGGGACGCGACCACGCTTGCGGAAATCCGCATATCCACTCTCTTCATTCGATGGCGATCGAGGACAAGCTATCAACGGTGAAGTTTCTGCACAAGATTCGACAGACGGCTGAAACTTTCCTTTGCACGGTGATCCGGACTTTCGCGGTCATGAGGCACGTCGCGCTCATTAGGCTCAGGGCATGGCGCCGGTCTCTCCGGTTTTCGTGGGCCGGCAGGCCGAGACGGCGCGCCTGCACGCGCTAGCGCGGCAGGCGGCGGGCGGGCACGGCGTGGCGGTGCTGGTCGAGGGCGAGCCGGGCATCGGCAAGACGTCGCTGCTGGACCGGGTCGCGACGGACTGCGCCGGCCTCGGCCTGCGGCTGCTCACGGGCGCGGCCGAGGACCTGGAGCAGCAGCTGCCGTTCTCGGCGATCGCCAACTGTCTGGGCATCGGCGCGGCCACCAGCGATCCCGAGCTGGCCCGGGTCTCCGGGCTGCTGCGCGGCGAGCAGGCCTTCACTCGCAGCCTGGCCGCGGCCAACCACGACTTCGTGATAACCGAGGCGATCCTCGACCTGTTCGACGAGTGGTTCGCGCAGGGCCCGGTCGCGCTGCTGCTCGACGACGCGCAGTGGGCCGACCCGCAGAGCCTCGTCGTGGCGCACCGGCTGGGCCGGGGCATCGAGCAGCAGCCGATGCTGCTGGTCGTCGCCACCCGGTCCGCGCCTCGGGGCGGGGCGGTCGACGCCCTGGAGCGCAGCCTCGTCGCCCGTGGCGGGCACGTGATCGAGCTGGCGCCGCTGCCGCCGGACGAGGTCGCCGTGCTCGCCCACGACCTGCTGCGCACCGACGCCGGCCCCCGGCTGAGCAGGCTGCTCGGCACCGCCGGCGGCAACCCGATGTACATCACCGAGCTGCTGGCCGAGCTGGCCGAGGAGGGCGCGCTCGCCGACCGGGACGGCCGGATGGAGCTGGTGTGGGACACCGACGAGCTGGCCGAGGGCTGGGTGCCGCCGCCGCTGGCGGAGGTGATCCTGCACCGGCTCGGTTTCCTGCCGCCCGCCGTACGCGACGCGCTGCAGACCGCCGCCGTGTTCGGGCGCGCCGTCGAGCTGACCGAGCTGTCGCAGGTGCTGGGCCGCCCGGTGGCCGAGCTGGCCGACGTCGCCGCCAGCGCGGTCGAGGCGGGCATCCTCACCGACACCGGCACCCGGCTGGAGTTCCGGCAGCCGCTCATCCGGGAGGCGCTCGCGGCCCGGGTGCCGCCCTCGGCGCGGGCGGCGCTGCACCGGCGGGCGGCGCAGGCGCTCGACGCCGACGGCGCGGGTGTGGAACGGATCGCCGAGCACGTGATGGCCGGGGAGGGCGTCGACGACCGGACGACGGAGTGGCTGATCGACGTGGCCGACCCGCTCACCGCCCGCGCGCCCGAGCTGGCCGTGGAGCTGCTGCAGCGGGCCCTGCCGGGCGCGCCCCGGCGGCAGGCGGCCAGGCTGCGCCTGCAGCTGATCCGGGCGCTGCTCTGGCGGGGCGCGAACGCCGAGGCGGAGCGGCTGGCCCGCGACGCCGTCGCCACGGGCGACGATCCCGCCTGCGACGGGGAGCTGCGCTGGCTGCTCGCGCAGACCTGCTACCGCCGCGGTCACCTGCGGGAATCGCTGGAGGTCATCGAGCAGGCGCTGACCGAGCCGGGGCTCAGCGCGACCGAGCGCGGGCGCTTCCACGGCTTCGCGGCCGTCTGCCTGTTCTTCCTGACCCGCTTCGAGGAGGCGCGGGCCGCCGCGCGCCGGGCGGTGCGGGCCGGCGAGGCGACCGGCGACGCGCGCTGCACCGGGATCGGCGACTTCGCCCTGGCCATGACGCTGGCCGTGGACGGCGACCTGGAGCAGGCGCTGGTCGTCAACGACCGTGCGTTCGCCTCGCTCACCGAGGGGGTGCAGCCGGACCTCCAGGTCGACCCGTACACGCTGCGCGGGATGTGCCTGCTGGAGCTGGACCGGCTGGCCGAGGCCGAGCGGGCGCTGTCGGCCGCGATCGCCGCCAACCGGGAGTCCGGCGGGGCGTACCTGCCGATCGCCCACACGCTGCGGGCGCGGCTGCTGTTCCTGGACGGCCGCTGGGACGACGCGCTGGTCGAGATCGAGACCGCCGCCGAGCTGCCCGACCTGCTCGGCAGCGCGGTTCGGCTGCGCGGCATGGCCGACCTGATCGCGGTGCACCGCGGGGCGACCGTCGACCCGCCCGCAGGGACGGGCACGTCCTACCCGCACCACTTCAGCCGCTGGGCCCGGGCGCTGTGCGTGGAGTCCCAGCAGGGTCCGGCGGCCGCCTTCGAACTGCTGGCCCCGGCCTGGGACAAAGCGCACGGGCTTGAACCGCGGCGGCTGGTGTACCGCGTGTGCGCCGACCTGGCCCGGCTGGCGGTCGCCGCGGGTGACCGGGACCGGGCCGGTGCGCTGGCCCGGGACGTGGACGCGCTGCTGGCCCGGCGCGCCCACCCGAGTCTCGCCGCGACCGCGAAGCTGTGCCACGGCCTCGCCGCCGACGACGCGGAGCTGCTGCTGGCCGCGGCCGCGGACTACCGCGAGGCGGGTTGGCCGCTCTACGAGGGCAACGCGTACGAGAACGCCGCCGAGGCGCTGGCCCGCCAGGACCACCCGGCACGGGCCCGCCGGGCCCTGGACAAGGCGCTGGAGCGGTACGGCGCGCTGGACGCGACCGCCGACGCCGCCCGCGCCGAGGCCCGGCTGCGCGCGGCAGGAGTACGCCGGGGCGTACGCGGCCCGCGCAAGCGCCCCAAGCACGGCTGGGAGGCGCTCACCGCGACCGAGCAGCGCGTCGTCGCGCTGGTCGCGTCGGGCCTGTCCAACCCGGACATCGCCGCGCAGATGTTCCTGTCCCGGCGCACCGTGCAGTCGCACGTGTCCAGCATCCTCGGCAAGCTCGAACTCAGCTCGCGGGTCGAACTGGCGGTGCAGGCCGCCGAGCGCGGCACCGTCCAGGCGGGCTGACCGGGCGGCGGTTCACCGCCGGTTCGCGGCCGCCGGGCTGTCGATCGGCGGTTCGAGGTCCGACGCGTCGCCGATGACGGCCTCGGGGTGGGCCGCGACGTACTCGTCCAGGGTGCCGTTCGCGGCCGCCTGGAACATCAGCAGCGTCTGCGGGCTGAGCGCCTGGGTGCCCTTGACCTTGGCCCGGTTGTACATGCCGTTGTTCGTCTTGAGCATCACCAGGTCGCCCGGGGTCAGGCCGCGCAGCGTCCAGATGTAGTCGAACAGGTCGGCGTGGCCGGTGTCGAGCTTCAGCGTGCTGCCCGCGGCCTTGAGCAGCGAGTTGATTTTGATCGGGTTGGTGATGATCCCGGCCGAGGTCACCTTGTCGCCGATCGCTTTCAGCAGCTGCTGCTGGTGGCGCTGCCGGTCGTAGTCGCCGTACGGGCCGCTCTTGCGCTGGCGCACGTAGTCCAGCGCCTCCCAGCCTTCCATGTCACGGCAGCCGACGTGGTGCACGTAGGTGTTGGGCAGGAACACCCCGGACTTCTTGCCGTAGGCGTACTTCGGCTTGCCGTCGACCACGACGAAGTGGTCCGAGCGGGTCTCCTGGTCGACGCACATGTGCACGCCGTCCAGCTCGTCGACGACGTTCTTGAACGCGTCGAAGTCGACCACGGCGACGCCGTCGAACTTCAGGCCGGTCAGCTCGTGCACCATGTTCGCGGTCAGCGCGGCCCCGCCCTGCCAGCCCTGCCCGTTGCGCGAGCCGTACGTGTAGGCGGCGTTGGCCCTGGTCCGCGCTCCGTAGAAGTTGGCCTTCGGGTACGCCGGGATGTGCACCAGGGCGTCGCGCGGGATGGACATCAGGTAGGCCCGGTCATGCCCGGCGGGCACGTGCAGCATGATGATCGTGTCGGCCCGCCCGCTGCCCTCGACCCAGCCCTCGCGGGTGTCCAGCCCGAGCAGCAGGACGTCGATCGCGCCGCGTAGCGTGCGCCCCTCGACCGCGGGCTCCTTGCGCGCCTCCCCCTCCAGCACCGAACCGGTCTCCACCGCGCTGGTCAGGCTGTGCAGGTAGGACTGGGTGACCATGGCGCCGCCGAAGCCGAGCGCCAGCACGAGCACCATCACGCCGAGCATCAGCACCGCCCACACCGGCAGCCGCCGGCGGCGGGGCCGGAGCGGGGCGATGTCGGGCAGGCCGCGGGGGCTTTCGAGCAGGGTCATCTGTCTCTCCGTGCCGGGGGTCTCCTGGCGAAGGACCATACCAGCCACTAACCGGTCATTAGCGAGTTTTGTCTCGTTCGCACACCTCGGGAGGTTTCAGACCGGCTGGGCTGGGTACCTCGACGGTAGAGATATCCGCTATCTCGGAGGAGTTCGACATGGGTATCAAGGACAAAGTCAGCAATGAGGCCGAGAACATGAAGGGCAAGGCCGAAGAGGTCGCCGGCAAGATGACCGACAACGAGCGCCTCGAGGCCGAGGGCAAGATGGACCAGGCCTCGGCGAAGGCGAAGAAGGCCGGCGAGAAGGCCAAGGACTCCATGAGCGACGCCAAGGACGCGGCCAAGGACGCCATCCGCCGGTAGTCGTTGCCGCCCATGACAGTGCCACCCATACAGCGCCGCCCCGCGATCGGATCACGGGGCGGCGCTTCGTGGCCGGTGCTGTCGGTGGCCGGTGCTGTCGGCGCTGTCGCTGCTCAGTGTTCGGAGCCGGAGAACGGTTCGGGCGGGTTGCGGGGATCGCGGTGTTCCTCGGTCAGCCGCTCGGTGTCCTCGTGCCGGCGCTGCTCGTCGCGGTGCGCCTCGTCCCGGGTGTGCTCCAGGTCGGTTCCGCCCGCCGGCTCGATCGGCTCGTACTCCTCGGGGCTGTGATCGGTCATGCCGGACTGCATACCCGCGCCACGGCCTGCACAAACGCCTGCGGCGGCGACACCGGGTGTATCCTGATCATCTCGGCGACATCTCGTGTTGTGCCCGCCGCGGGCCTATCGCGACCCTATGATCGGGGTCATGACAGTCAGTGAGCAGCTCACTACGGCTAGCGATGAGGAGCGGGCGGACCTACGCGCCGAGCTGATCACTCTGCTCGACCGCTGGCAGGCCTGGCGCAACGACCCCGCGTACCCCGGCACCGGCCGGGTCGGACCGGCCTGGCAGGCGGGCCTCGACCGGGCCATCGCCGACACCCGGGAGTCCGTGCACGCGCTCCCGCCGGACCACGACCCCAGCGCGCTGGCCGACCTGACCCAGCCCCTGCTGAGCACCTTCTGGGCGCACCGCCCCGGCCCGATGGCCGAGGTCGTCACCCAGGTGGCGATGCTGCGGCTGCGGGCGGTGGCCATGCACGGCCGGGTCGCCCGGCGGCTGGCCCAGGAGCCGGTGGGCACCGCCGCTAGCTGATCGTCCGGTTTAGCTCCCCCGACCGCCGGGTACCTCAACGGCGATGGGGAGCGTTCCTCGAGTGGGGAGACCGAAGTGCTGATTCTGGGCCTGATTCTGTTGCTGCTGGGATATTTCCTCCACATCAGCATCCTGTGGACGATCGGCTTGATCCTGCTGATCGTCGGCGCGATCCTCTGGATCCTGGGAGCAGTGGGCCGCCCCGTGGGCGGGCGACGGCATTATTGGTGACAGGCTGTGACATACGGCGAAAGGGGCGCCCTGGGGCGCCCCTTTCGCCGTATGTGTGGGAGGGCTACTCCCCGGCCGCGGCGCCCGGCCGGGCCGACGCGGTCAGCACGATCGCCAGCAGCAGGCCGGCCAGCGCCTGCACCACCGGGATGCCGGTGTACAGCTCGGGCAGCGCCCGCGCCGCGAGCACCCCCGACGGCCCGTCAGGCGAGGCGAACAGGAAACCGATCGCCAGATAGACCGCCCAGGTGAACAGTCCGGCCAGCGCGGCGACGGCCCACAGCCTGCCCCGGTCGCCCGGCGCGGGACGCAGCCACAGCACCGCCAGGTCGGTGAGCACACCGGCGACCAGCAGGCCGCCGATGAGTTCGAGGTTGCCGAATCCGGTGATGGCGGCGCAGAGCGCGCCGATGACCGCGTAGACGACGGTGACGCTGCCGGGCGGCAGCGCCCAGCGGCGGGCCAGGGTCAGGATCGGCAGGATCAGCACCAGGTTGGTGACCAGGATCGAGGTGGCCATGTCGGAGCTGAGCCGCTCGTCCTCGTTGGCGAGCGAGAGCATGATCCGGCCGGGCGAGTACACCAGCGCGTTCGCGTACTGCAGGAACAGCAGCACCAGCGTGGCCGCCAGGGCGATGGACAGCACCGCCGGGAGCAGCCCCAGCAGCCCGCGGGCCGGGTCGGTGCGGCGCGCCCACGCCGTGCGCAGCGGCGTCGTCACGATGACCAGCATCGAGGCGACCAGGCCCAGGTGGGTGGGGCTGAACAGGATGTCGATGGTCTGCTCGACCCCGAACACCACGTGCCACAGCATGTCGCCGAGGCCCGCCAGGGCGAACCCGCCGATCGCGAACACCGCCGGCGGGTAACCGGCCGGCATGGCGCGCAGGTCGGGCAGCCGCCCGCCGCGGAACGCGGCCCGGCAGGTCCACAGGATCCAGCCCGCGGTGACGATGAAGCCCCAGTAGAAGACCGCGTGCCAGGGGGTGAAGAACGTCTCCAGCTCGGGCACGTTGTTGTGCGCCCAGGCGTCGACCATCAGGCCGATGGTGAACCAGGTGCCCAGCAGCACGGTCACCAGGTCCGTGCGGTAGGACGTCACCGGCCGGTCCGGATCGGAGGCCGTTGCGGGGGCGTCCTGTGCGGGTGCGGTGCTGACCATGCGGATCCCCATCCTGCCGTACGCAGACTCGTGGCGGGACAAAGGATATCGCCGACGATCACCGCGCGCCGACCGCAGGAGTGCACCCGATCGCCGGCAGCTGCTGTCGACGCGGCTCAGCGCGGAGAGCGGGCGGCTCGCCGACCGGCAGCCGCCCGCCGGGCAGGATCAGGGGGTCGCGGTGGGCGCGGCCGAGGCGGTGGGCAGCGGCGTGCCGCCGTTCGGCAGCGTCTTCGGGGGCAGCGGCCAGGGCATCGGCTGCCCGTCCAGGCCCCGCTGGCGCAGCCGCTCCAGCAGCTGCCGCTTCAGCTCCCCGTCCCGCAGCCGCTCGGGGCGCATCCGCTCGTCGCGGTCGCGCTTGCCGCCCCAGGGACCGCGGTCGCCGCGATCGGCGCGGTCGAAGTCGTGGCCGTGGTGGCCGCCGTGGTGGCCGGCCATCAGGCCGACCGCGAGGCCGAGACCGCCGCAGGTCACGCCGCCGAGCAGGAACGCGATCAGCACCGCGGCCAGCGTCCCCCCGGACGGCCGGGACCAGGTGCGGGTGCGCGGCGCGGGCGTCGGGTCCGGTTCGGAGGTGTCGTCGTCGACCGGCTGCTGCGGCTCGGTGGTCATGCGGGGCTCCCAAGCTGAGGGGGTACGGCTGAGGGGGTACGGGCTGAGGGGGTACGGGCTGAGGGGGTACGGGCTGAGGGGGTACGGCGGGCCGGGTACCACTGTGACACCGTCGAGCGCCGGGCGGTAGCCGGGCGTGGTACACATGGGCCGGTGGACGCTGAGGAGGAGCCGGGTGGGCGGCGCGTGGAGGACCTCGTGCTCGACGCCGCCCGGGACTGCGTGCTCGCGTACGGGGTGCGCCGCACGACGGTGACCGATGTGGCGCGCCGGGCCGGGGTGTCCCGGATGTCGGTGTACCGCCGCTGGCCCGACGTGCAGAGCCTGGTCGCCGACCTGATGAGCCGCGAGTGGCACCGCGTGATCGTGGACGCGGCGCGGCAGGCCGCCGCGGCCGACGGCCCGTTGCGGGCCCGCCTGGTGACGCAGTCGGTGACCGCCGCCGCGACGTTGCGCGTCCACCCGCTGCTCCGCAAGATCCTGGAAGTGGACCCCGAGATCCTGCTGCCGTACATGCTGGACCGGCGCGGGGCGGGGCAGGAGGAGATGCTCGGCTTCCTGGTCGAGATGATCGCGGCGGGGCAGGCCGAGGGTTCGGTTCGCGGCGGGGACCCGGCCCGGCTGGCCCGCGCCGTGCTGCTGACCGCGCAGTCCTTCGTGCTGTCCGTCGCCACCGTCACCGACGGCCACACCCCGTCCGACCTGGACGACGAACTGACCCTCCTGCTCGACCGCTACCTGTCCCCGCTCCCTCCCGCCGCGCCGCCGCGCCCCTCATAGACGGCCCCTCATAGACGGTGGCCTATCACGTCGACTGGACAGCAGATCAAACTCGATGTAATAGGCCAACGTCTATGGCGAACGGGGTGTGGCGTGTCAGGGTGGTGCGAGGATCGACAGGGCGGCGGGGAGGACCCGTACGCGTAGCTCGCCGAGCGTGGTGAGCGGGTCGCCGTCGGCGTAGGCGGGCACCGGTCGGTCGGCGGCCACGGTGACCATGGCGCCGCGCAGGACGGTGACCCCCGGGCGGCGTACGTGGACCCCGCTCCGCATCTCGCGCAGGACCAGCGGGAACAGCAGTTTGGACACGCCGCCGAGCACGATCACGTCGAGCAGCCCGTCGTCCACGACGGCGTCGGGCGCGACGTGCAGCCCGCCGCCGTAGTAGCCCGAGTTCGCCACCACCACCGAGTACGCCCGCGCCGACAGCTCGCGCCCGTCGACCTCCAGCCGGTAGCCGGTGGGCCGCCAGCCGAGCAGCGCCCGCGCCCCGGCCAGCGGGTAGACCAGCCCGGCCGGGGTGAACCGGGCGCGGTTGGCGCGCTCGTTGGCCGCCGCGTCCACACCGGCGTACACGCTGCCCAGCACGGTCTCGCCGCCCGCGTCGAGCACGTCGATCCGGCGCGGCTCGCCGTGCAGCAGCAGCTCGGCGACGTCCTCGGCGCGGTGCGGCAGGCCGAGCTGCCGGGCCAGGTCGTTGCCGCGCCCGGCGGGCACGACGCCGAGCACGCCGCCGGTGCCCGAAAGCGCCGCGCCGAGGCAGCGCAGCGTGCCGTCACCCCCGGCGGCGAGCACCACCTCCCCGTCGGCGGCACAGCGCCGGGCGACCTCGCGGGCCTGCCCGACACCGCCGGTGTACTCGACGCGCACCCGTGCCCCGCCCGCGCGCAGCAGTTGCGCGACCGGCATCAGCCGGGCCAGTCCCCGGCGCGCGGCCGGGCCCACCACCGCCGTGAACGACCGCATCAGGGCACCAGACGGTGCTCTACCAGGACGCCGGGGTTGAGCACTCCGGCCGGGTCCAGCTCTCGCTTGACGGCCCGCAGCACGTCCACGCCGAGCGGGCCGATCTCCTGGGCGAACCAGTCGCGGTGCTCGGTGCCGACGCCGTGGTGGTGGCTGATGGTCCCGCCGGCCGCGATGATCGCGTCGTTGGCCGCCGCCTTGGCCCGCTGCCACCGCGCCACCGGCTCGTCGCCGTACGCGGTGACGACGGTGAAGTAGAGGGAGGCCCCGGTCTCGTAGACGTGCGAGACGTGGCACAGCACCATCGACGGCACGGGCAGCGCCGCGAACAGGGCTTCGCGCACGGCCTCGTACAGGCCGGGCAGCGCGGACCAGAACGCCGCGGTCTCCAGCGTCTCGGCGAACGCGCCCGCGTCGAGCAGCGCGTCCCGCAGGTACGGCGCGTCGAACCGGTGCGCGGCCCACTGCTCCCCCGGCTCCGGGCCCAGCTCCTGCCCGCCGCACTCGCGCAGCACCGCCGCGGTCTGCGCGACGGCGTGCCCGACGGACGCGCCCTCGTGGCCGACCACGAGCAGGCAGCCGCCGTCGCCGCGGCCCCGCCCGGCCGCCCCGAGCATGGTCTCCACCTCGTCGGACAGCCGCAGCACGGTCGGCCGGGGGCCGTCCTGGGCCAGCCGCCGCGCGGCCGCGACGCCGTCGGCGAAGGACTCGAAGCGCCAGCCCTCGTAGTGCCGTTCGGCGGCGAGCGGGCGGACCCGTACGGTCACGTCGGTGATCACCCCGAACGCGCCCTCCGAGCCGAGGAACAGCCGGCGCAGGTCGGGCCCGGCCGACGAGGCGGGGGCCCGGCCGGTGCTGATCGTGCCGCGCGGGGTGGCCACGGTCAGGCCGACGACCATGTCGTCGAAGCGGCCGTAGCCCGCCGAGGCCTGCCCGGACGAGCGGGTGGCGGCGAAGCCGCCGATGGTGGCGTACTCGTAGGACTGCGGGACGTGGCCGAGGGTGAAGCCGTGCTCGGCCAGCAGCTCGTCGGCGCGCGGCGCGGGCAGCCCGGCCTGCAGCACCGCGGTGCGCGACACCGGGTCGACCGCGACCAGCCGGTCCAGGCGGCGCAGGTCGAGCGTGACGTGGCCGTCGGCTTCGGGGGTGAGCCCGCCGACGACCGAGGTGCCGCCGCCGAACGGCACCACCGCGAGCCGGTGCTCGGCGCACACGGCCAGCACGGCCAGCACCTGGTCGTGGTCGGCGGGGGCGACCACGGCGGCGGGCAGCGCGGGCAGCTCGCCCGTGCGCTGGTGGAACAGGTCGGGAGTGGACTTGCCCGACGCGTGCAGCGCCCGCTCGGCCGCCTCGGTGCTGACGTGCTCCGCGCCGACGACCGCGACCAGCGCGGCGAGGGCCGGCTCGGCGAGGGCGGGGGCCGGGGCGGCGACGGCGTCCAGTGCGGTCGCCGGTCCGGGCGGGGTCACGTCGAAGACCTGTTTCAGCAGCCCTGCCACGGCCTCGGGCAGCGGCTTCGCGTGTTCCGGTGTGCCCCAGCGCGCCCAGCTCGCGCGCCGCTCTTCCCGCATCGCATCCATGTGTGACAGAGTTACATCCAGTGTCACTTCGGCGCAAGGAGGCGACCGTGTCGGACGCTGCCCGCACCTCGCTCAACGCGTCACGCCGGGACCGCGAACTGGCCGCGCTGGCCGCGGGCGAGGTCGTGGACGTGCTGGTGGTCGGCCTCGGCGTGACCGGGGCAGGGGTCGCGCTGGACGCCGCCACGCGCGGGCTGTCGGTGGCCGCGATCGACGCCCACGACCTCGCCTTCGGCACGTCGCGGTGGAGCTCCAAACTGGTCCACGGCGGGCTGCGCTACCTGGCCAAGGGCGAGCTCGGGGTGGCGTACGAGAGCGCGGTCGAACGCGGCGTGCTGCTGTCCCGCACCGCCCCGCACCTGACCCGGGCGCTGGCGATGGTGCTGCCCGCGACGGCGTACACCGCGCCGCTGACCGTCGGCCTGGCCGGGGCCGGGCTGCGCGCCGGTGACCTGCTGCGCGCCGTGGCGGGCACCCGGCGCTCGACCCTGCCCGGGGTGCGTACGCTGTCCGCCGCCGAGGCCCGCGGCATGGTGCCCGCGCTGCGCTCCGGTGGCCTGCGCGGGGCGCGGCTGTCCTGGGACGGTCAGCTGTGCGACGACGCGCGCCTGGTCACCGGCCTGGCCCGCGCCGCCGCCGGGGCGGGCGCGAAGGTGCTGACCCGCTGCCGCGCCACCGAGCTGACCGGCGACGGGGCCGCCGTGACCGACACGCTCACCGGCGACCGGCACACCGTGCGCGCCCGCGCGGTCGTCAACGCGACCGGCGTATGGGCCGGGCAGCTCGCCCCCGACATCACCCTGCGGCCGTCCCGCGGCACCCACCTGGTGCTGCCGTCGTCGCTGTTCGGCGGCCTGTGGGCCGGGCTGACCATCCCGGTGCCCGGCGAGCTGTCCCGCTTCGTCATCGTGCTGCCGCAGGCCGACGGCCTGGTGTACGTCGGCCTGACCGACGAGCCGGTCGACGGCCCCGTCCCCGACGTGCCCGAGGTCCCCGAGTCGGATGTGGACTTCCTGCTCGACGTGCTCAACTCGGCCCTGGAGACCCCGGTGCGCCGTGCCGACGTGCTCGGCGCGTTCGCCGGCCTGCGCCCGCTGATGGCCGCCGGCGGCCGCACCGCCGACATCTCCCGCCGCCACGCCGTCGTCCAGGGCCGCGACGGCGTGCTGACCGTCGTCGGCGGCAAGCTCACCACCTACCGCCGCATGGCCCAGGACACCGTCGACGTCCTGGCCGCCCGCCGCGGCGTGCACGCCGGCCCCTGCCGCACCCGCGACCTGCCCCTGCCCGGCGCGGCCCCCCGCGACCTGCTGACCCGCGTCCCGGCCCCCGCCCGCCTCATCGCCCGCTACGGCACCGAGGCCCCCGCCGTCCTGGCCGAAGCCGCACCGGAGCTGCACACCCCGGTCGCGCCCGGCAGCCCCGTGACCGGGGCCGAGCTGCAATGGGCGGTACGCCACGAGGGCGCACTAACCGTCGATGACCTGCTCGACCGGCGCACCCGTCTCGGGCTGGTCCCCCACTACCGCGCTGCCGCGCTCCCGACTGCCGAACAGGTCTTGAGCGAAGGAAGGGCACCTTGACAACGCTCCGCGTTGTAGAAGGTGCCCTTCCCATCATCACAACGCTGTGAGCAGCGACGACACGAGCGGAGAACGGTAGGGCGGCGTAACCGGCCGGGAGCGGTCGTGGTGGGGCTGGGGCTGGGCGGACCAGGCGGTGGACGCCGACGGGTGCGCGAAGCTGGCGCGGCGGGTGGGCCCGTTCCTGCCGCTGGACGGGGAGCTGACGCCGGTGCCCGCGGTGCCGGAGCTGCCGCCGTCTCGGCTGCGCCCGCCCGCGAGCATCGCCGCGCTGTGCCGCGACGACGCGCGGACCCGGGCCGCGCACGCGTACGGCCGCGCGTACCGCGACGTGGTCCGGCTGCTGCACGGCGTGCTGGACAACCCGCCGGACCTGGTCGCCTACCCGCGTGCCGAGCAGGACGTGCTCGCGGTGCTCGACTGGGCCGCGGAGGCGGGCACGCCGGTCGTGCCGTTCGGCGGCGGCACCAGCGTCGTCGGCGGGGTCGAGTACCGCGGCGGCGGCCCGTGGCTGTCGCTGGACCTGACCGGCCTGTCCGGTGTGGTCGAGGTCGACGAGGTCAGCCGGGCCGCGCTGATCCGCGGCGGCACGTTCGGCCCGGACCTGGAGGACGCGCTGCGCCCGTACGGCCTCACCCTGCGCCACTTCCCGCAGAGCTTCGAGTTCTCCACCTTCGGCGGCTGGCTGGCCACCCGTGCGGGCGGCCACTACGCCACCGGCTTCACGCACATCGACGACCTGGTCGAGTCGATGCGGGTGGTGACTCCGGCCGGGATCGCGCAGTCGCTGCGGGTGCCCGCCTCCGGCGCGGGCCCGTCGCCGGACCGCTTCTGGCTGGGCTCCGAGGGCGCCCTCGGCGTCATCACCGAGGGCTGGGCCCGCGTGCAGCAGCGCCCGTCGTTCCGCGCCGGGTCCGCGCTGCGTTTCAGCGGGTACGCCGACGCGGTGCGCGCCGTGCGGGCCGTCGCCCAGTCGGGGCTGCGCCCGGCGAACTGCCGCCTGCTCGACCCGCTCGAAGCGATGCTCGGCGCGGCGGCCGCCGACGGGTCCAGCCGGCTGCTGCTCGGCTTCGAGTCCGCCGACCACCCGGTCGACGCGCTGCTCGCACGGGCCGTCGAGCTGTGCCGCGAGCACGGCGGCGTCGTCGAGGACGCGGTCCAGGACAGCACCGGGCGCTGGCGGGACACCTTCGTCGGCGCGCCGTACCTGCGGGACGGGCTGGCCCGGCTCGGGGTGGTGGTGGAGACGTTCGAGACGGCGTGCACGTGGGCCGCGTTCGAGGCGCTGCACGCGGCGGTGATCGAGGCGGTCGCGGCGGCGGGCGAGTCCGAGACGGGCAGCCCGGCGCTGGTCACCTGCCGGTTCACGCACGTCTACCCGGACGGCCCGGCGCCCTACTTCACCGTGTACGCGGCGGGCCGGCGCGGCGGCGAGGTGGCGATCTGGGACGCGCTCAAGCGGGCGGCCGGGGACGCCATCGCCGCGAACGGCGGCACGATCACCCATCACCACGCCGTCGGCCGCGACCATCTGCCCTGGTACGCCGGGCAGCGGCCGGAGCCGTTCGCGCTGGCGCTGCGGGCCGCCAAGTCCGCTGTGGACCCCGCGGGCGTGCTCAACCCGGGCGTGCTGCTGCCCTGATCAGGGCAGTAAGAAGCCCGCTTCGGCGATCACGGGGGAAACCGTCGAAGCGGGCTTGCAAGCGAAGGTACCTCGTTTTGCCGCGCGACGCCATCCCTGCCCTCAGGAATTTCTGCGTAAGCAACTTGTCAGGCGACGGTGGCACAATCCCGCGTCGTGAACGGGGAAACGGAACCGGGCTGGCTGCCCGCGGGCACCGGTTATCAGGTGGCGCTGCACGGCGGGCGGGTCGTCGCGCGCAACGCCTCGGGGGCGCGGCTCAAGAGCCTGCCCGCCGCGTTGAAGGACGATCCGGTCGTGCTCGACCTGCGGCAACTGCGTGAGTGGCTGGCCCGCCACGAGGCGGAGTGCCTGGCCGAGGTGGAGCGCTGGATGGTGCGCGGGCTGCCGGTGACCGCCGCGGTGCTGGCCCGGGTCTGGGCCGACGAGGCCTGGCGGGCGGCGCTGCGCGACCTGATCGTCGCGCCCTGCGGCGAGCACGGGCCGGACCTGGGGCGCGCCGGGTTCCTGCGCGAGGTCGACGCCGTGCGGGGCGCGGGCGTGGTCGGGCTCGACGGGGAGTCGGCCTGGCTCGGGCCCGGCCCGTACGCCGTGCCGCATCCGGTGCTGCTCGACGAGCTGGACGAGCTGCGCGAGTTCGCCGCCGAGCTGGACGTGCGGCAGGGGGTGGCGCAGCTGTTCCGCGAGCCGTACCGCCGCCCCGCCGAACCGGCCGAGCAGGCCGCCTTGCTGCACGGCTACGCGACGGCGCACTACAGCCAGCTGCGGCACGCGACCTCGCGCGCGATCGCCCTCGGCTACGCGGTGCGCGGCGGGGTCGCCCGCTGCCGGATCGTCGAGCAGGGACGCGCGATCGACGCCTCCGTCTGGCTCGGCGAGGGCGACCCGGGCGCCGAGAGCTGGACCGGCCCGCTGCACTTCGCGGACGCCTCCGGCCGAGCCGTGTCCGGCGCCGAGGTCGGGCCGATCACCTGGTCGGAGGGCGTGCGCCTGGCCGCCGCCCTGCACACCGGCCGCACCGGAACCAGCGAGTGAGGGCGCAGCGCATGACGACCACGGCACACGACCCGTCCACCGTGGACGGGCTGCTCGACGCGGGCGCGGTGCTCGACGGCCCGGGCCCGGACGATCCGGCCGTCGCGGCGGTGACGGGCCGGGCGTACGCCCATCCGGCGCTGCCCGGCCGCACCGTGGTGCGCCTGGTCAGCGAGCCGATCGGCGCGGCCGAGGACTTGAGCATGGAGTTCCTCGGCTTCAGCACGACCGGGGCGGTGCCGGTGGGGCACGGCCGGGTGCGCGCGCTGGGCTTCCCCGCCTCGGCCCTGGTGCAGGACCCGGCCCACGGCCGCGAGGCGCTTGCCCTGGTCAAGGAGATGGAGAAGCTGGCCCGGCTGGCCCGGTCGAAGCCGGGCAGCGCCCGGGACGGCTACCTGGCCGTCGCCCGGCGCCTCGCCGACACCGTGCCGCACTTCCTGCCGGGCTTCTGGGAGCAGGCGGGGCGGGCGTTCATCGAGGCGGAGAACCCGCGCCAGGCCGCGATCTGCTTCACCGACGCGCGCCGGGCCGAGCAGACGTACGCGCTGCCCGTCGACGAGGCCCGGCTGCGGGACACGCATCTGGAGTTCGCGCTGGCGGGCGCGCTGACCGCGAAGGCGTTCCGCGAGTACGCCCGCGACGTGCTCACCCGCACGCCGGCCGTGCTGGCGTACCCGCTGGTCCGCTCGGTGGCGGTGCGGCGCGTCGCGGGTGGGCTGCCGCCCGGCCCGGGGCTGGCCGCCGACCTGCGCCGGCTGGCCAAGGCGGCCGGCCTCGGCACGGCGGCCGAGGACGAGTCCGTGGTCGCCGAGCTGCTGATGCTGCCCGCGGTGGCGCGCGCGGACGCGGGCTTCTGGACGGCGTACCGCAAGACGCTGCCGCGGCTGGCCCGGCGCGACCCGGCGGTGGCGGCGCGGCTGCTGGACCTGCTGCCGGAGCCGCCGGGCTGGAAGGCCGACCTGTCCGAGGAGTGGCTCGACCTCATCCTCGACGCGGGCGTGCTCGACGCGCCCGACGCCGACGTCGCCGGGTGGCTGGAGCGCTTCGCCTGGTACCGCGCCAACCACCGCTGGGCCGTGGGCGCGATCAGCACCCGGCTGCTCGACCTCGTGGCCCGGCTCGCCCCGCGGCTGCGCGCGGCGGGCAGGCCGCTGCGGCTGCGCCCCGCCGACGCGTCCGGCCCGGTCGACCTGAACCTGGTGGACGCCTGCCTGGCCCACGAGGTGCCGGTGGCCGTCGACCCGACTCCCGAGGGCCTGCCGGTGACCCGCTGGAGCGACCTGGCCGGTGAGGGCCGCCGCGACCTGCGCGCGGTCGCCGCCGACCCCGACCTGCTCCCCGACCTCGCCCGCGGGTTGTGGCGGCTGCTGGACCGGCACTCGCAGGTGGACCCGGACGGGCCCACCGCCGCCAACCTGGTCGCGACGCTGAGCGCGGCGCCCGGCCTGCTCCTGGCCCTCCGGCACGGCATCGGGCGGCAGCAGCTCGCCGGCAGCACCGTCGCCGGGTTGGAGAAGACCCTGCGTGAGCTGTATCCGCTGTGGTCGGCGGCCGGTGTCCGGCTCGCGGCCGACGAGCTGCGCCCGCTCGCCGTGCTCGACGCCGCCGAGGTGCTGGCCGGTTCACTGCGCGCGGGCCTGGTCGACGAGCTGGGCTGGCCCGCGTACGAGACGGCGGTCGCCGAACTCAAGCGGCTCGGCCTGTCGCCGAGCTGGCCGACCCTGGCCGTGTGCGACTTCACCCGGGCGGTCACCGTCTCCCCCGACGGCACGTCCACCGAGCACCTGGTGCGGCAGCGGGCCAACAGCTGGCACACCGAGGTGACCTGCCACGAGCTGGCCGGACGGGTGCTGGTGACCTCCACCTCGCCCTACAGCGACGGCTGGGCCTACTGGACCGACAGTCCGGATCAGACGTTCCCGGTCCCGCCCGCCGCGAGCGCGGCGCACGCCGGGCCGCCCACGCCCTACCTGCCGCTGCCTGGCGGCGGGGCCACCGGCGGGGGCCGCCCGTGGCTGCCCGGCGACCCGGCGGCGCCGGCGCCCGGCCCGGTGAGCAGCGACGGCGTGACCTACTGGCGTACCGAGCAGGATCCCGGCGGGCCGCGCTGGCGGGAGTACGACCCGCACACCGGTGAGCCGGGCCGGCCCAGCCTGCCCGCGTTCCTCACCGCCGGGGTGCCCGAGCAGCTGACGCTGCTGCCCGAGTGGTCGTGGCTGCGTCCCGGGCCGGACGGGTTCGGCGGTTCGCCGCTGGGCCACGCGGACGGCCTGCTCGGCTGGCGGGTGCACGTCGAGCCCGACGGCGTCCAGGTCGGCACCGGCGTCGACGGCCGCACCGTGCGGTGGCGGCCGACCGTGCCCGGGGAGGTGCTGGTCGGCGCGCTGCGGCTGCCCGGCGACGACCGGCTCCGCCCGGTCACCGCCCGCGCCGGGGACCGGCCGCGCCCCGCCGACCTGCCGGTCACCGTGTGGGCGCCCGGCGGCGGCGGGCCGCTGCAGGAGTGCCTCGCCTCGCACAGCCGCCCGCCGTTCCCGCACTGGCACGCGCTGCGGCCCCGCGACGCGGCGGGCTCGGCGGCGCTGCGCGCGATGACCGCGCCCCTGGCCGCCGCGCTGCTGGCCGACGTACGCAACGGCAACGCCGCGCTGGACCACCTGACCGACGAGGCGATCGCCCGCCACCTGCCCGACGTCACCGACCGGACGCTGCTGCGGGCGCTGCGCGCCGTGGTGCGCACCGCGGCGCGGCTGCAGGCCAGGCTCGAACGGCTGGGTGAGCTGCTCGCCGCAGGCGAGGCGGAGCGAACCACCACCGAGTCGGCCGGTCCCTCGGCGACGCGGCCCGGAGCGGCAGCCGCACAGACCGGAAACCGTGCGCCGGTCCTCGACAGCGAGCTGTTCCAGTCGCTGGCCGCGCTGGTGACGTGGCGGGGACGCTACTTCTACGGTTCGAAGGACTCCCGCACCGCGGTGATGGACCAGCTCGCGGCGCTGTCCCGGCTGTTCGCCGACCCGCCGGAGCAGGTGCCGCCGCCGGACGCCGAGTCGTCCTGGCCGTGGCTGCTGCGCGGGCTGGGCGCGGTGGTGATGGTCGCGGCCTCCCCCGCCACCGCGCCGAAATCGCGCCCGGCGCTGGCCCGGCTGCTGCGGGCGTTCGCGGCCTCGCCGTTCGCCGCGCCCGACCCGCGGATCCGCTTCGCCGAACTCGCGGTCACCACCGCGCACAGCACCGCGGAGGCGGGCGAGGGCGGGCGGCGCGTCGTGTTCCTGTCCGGCGGCCACCGCATGCACTCGGCCGGCCCGCGCTTCTCCCGGTATGCCGTGGACCGCTGCGCCGACGCCGTGTTCGCGCCCATCGCGGGCATCGACGTGCACACCGCCATCCACCGCGACGGCTGGGGCGACGCCGCGCGGCTGAACGCGGCGGCCGACCTGCTCGACGGCGAAGGCCCCGCGCCCTGGCAGGCCGACGGCCCGCAGCGGCTGGCCGAGCTGACCGGGCTGACCCGAGCCGAGGCCGCGATGCTGCTCGCCGCGCTGCCGATCGGCGGCTGGAACGAGCACGCCCTCGACACCGCGCAGCGCAAGGCGATCGGCCTGTCCGCCGCCGAGGCCCGGCTGGCGGCGGAGCACTGGCACGGCATCGCCCGGCGGCACCGGATCGCGCTGCTGGACGCGGCCGTGCCGGCCGACCCGGCGGACCTGTGGCGGCACGGCCCCGACCTGGACGCGCTGGCGGCGCGGTGGATCGCCCTGTTCGGACGGCGTACGCCGCTGCCCGAGGAGCTGCTGATCGAGGCGAAGCGGGTGATCCCCGGCGGGGCGGGGCAGGAGGTGCTCCGGATCATCGCCCAGCCGCAGCCGCGTACCTGGCTGTGCACCGACGGGGTGAGCGAGGCGGGCTCGTGGCGGTTGGACACCCGCGCCGCCGACGGTGACCCGTTCGACGAGGACCGGCTGGCGGCGGGCGCGGCCGCGCTGGCGTGGCTGGCGTACCGGCTGCCGGCCGGCGACCCGCTGCGCCGCTCGCTGCCGCGCGCACTGGACCTGATGCGGCAGCGGCTGGACAACCCGAAGCTGGCCGTGGGCACCACGGTCCGCCGCCTCGGGCTGGTGCCCGACGGGCTGCCGGGTGTCTGGCGCAGCGCGGACGACGGCGGCTACGGCACGTACCACCTGCTGCCCGCCGCGATCACCACCCCGGACGACCCGGCGCTGGCGCTGGGCGAGCCGGAGATTGCGGACGCGCTGCGGCTGCTGCGCGACCCGTCCCTGGCGGCGGCGATCGCCGAGGCGGACGCGCTGCCCGCGGGGGCCTGGCCGCAGGACCCCCGGCACAGCGTGCCCGAGCTGGTGACCGAGGTGGCCGCGGCGCACGGGCTGGTGGCGGACGTGACCGCGTACTACCTGCAGCTGCTGGCGCTGCCCGATCCGACCGACGCCAACGCGGCCCGCTGGCTGGGTGTCACCGCGGCGGGGTTGAAGCCGCTGCGGGCGGCCCTGGTCGCGGCGGGGCTCGCCGTCGAGGCGCGGCGCGAGCGGGCGGGCCGCACGGCGTTCCTGCCGGGCGGGTGGCTGAACCTCAAGGCCCCGGCGCTGCCGCTCGAATCGTGGAAGGCCCCGCTGCTGGGCCTGCGTCCCGACACCGCGCCGCCACTGGGCACGGTGCTGCTCGGCCGCCCGGTCGCCGAGCTGTTCCGCGACGCGTGGGCGGCGCGGGTCGCCGGCGAGTGATCACCGTTTCCGGGCAGGTAGTGCGGCCCGATCGTGCTTCCTGCCCGGAAACGACGATCACGGAGCCCGCCTACCCCAGCTCGACCGGCGCGCCCGGCCCGAGCGGGATGCCCAGCAGGTACCAGACGACGAAGAACACCGTCCAGGCCACCGCGATGATCAGCATGTACGGGATCATCAGCGAGATCACCGTGCCGACGCCGGCCTCCTTCTTGTACTTCTGCGCCAGCAGCACGATGAACGGCAGGTACACCATCAGCGGGGTGACCACGTTCATCGGCGAGTCGGCGACCCGGTAGGCGGCCAGCACGGTCTGCGGCGCGACGCCCAGGCGCAGGAACAGCGGCACGAAGATGGGCGCGAAGATGGCCCACTTCGGGATCACGCCCGGGATGATGATGTCCAGCACGAGCACCACCAGGATGAAGCCGATGAGCAGCCACAGCGGCCCGATGTTGGCGCGCTCCAGCCCGTCGGCCATCTTCACCGCGGCGACGGTGGCCATGTTGGAGTAGTTGAAGTACGCGATGAACTGGGCGATCACCAGCAGCATGAAGATCAGGCCGCCGAGCCCGGCGAACGTCTTCGTGATCGCGTCCATCGCGGCGGCGCTGCCCTTGAGCGTGCCCGCGCCCGCGCCGTAGCACAGGCCGCAGACCAGGAACACCAGCATGATGATGAAGATCAGGCTGTCCATCAGCGGCGAGTCCTCGACGAGGCTGCCGGTGACCGGGTTGCGCAGGATGCCCCACGGCTTGGGCGGCACGGACAGCAGCAGGAGCACCGCCAGCACGGCGAGCAGGCCCCAGCAGGCGTACCGCAGCCCGCGGGCCTGCGCGGCCGGGGGCGCGTCGCCCTCGGCCGGGGCGGCGTCGGGGAGGTCGGTGGCCTCGTGCGACACCAGGCCGGTGTACTTGCCGAGCCGCGGCTCGATCACCTTCTCGGTGATGAAGGTGATCAGGAACGCCAGGAAGAGGGTCGAGCCGACGGCGAAGAACAGGTTCGCGGTGAGGCTGATCTTCCGGGCCGGGTCGGCGAGCGCGATCGCCTCGTTGGTGATCTCGGTGATGATGCCGTCGGTCGGGGTGATGAGCACGTTGACCATGAACGTGCCGCCGACCGCGCCGAACGCGGCGGCGAGCCCGGCCAGCGGGTGCCGCCCGACGCTCAGGAAGGCGACCGCGCCGAGCGGGATCAGCACCAGGTAGCCGGCGTCGGAGGCGATCGAGGACAGGATGCCGACGAGCACGATGATGAAGGTCAGCGACCACGGCGGGGCGACCGCGACCAGCTTGCGGATCAGCGCGCCGATGAGGCCGGCCCGCTCGGCCAGGCCGACGCCGATCATGGCGACCAGGATGACGCCGACCACGCCGAAGTTGGTGAAGTTGGTGACCGCCGAGGTGAAGATGAACCGGATGCCGTCCGCGGTGAGCAGGCTCCTGATCGCGGTCGTCTCGGTGTGGGTCTTCACCTCGGGGTGGTAGAACTCCTCGGGCGGGATGTCCAGCGAGGGCTGCTGCGTGCCGCCGGGGTAGGTCTCCTGGGCCACCACCGGCGCGGGCGCGGCCGTCTCGTAGGTGACCTGCACGCCCATCGCCGCGAAGACCGCCGACAGCACGATGATCACACCGATCAGGATCAGGAAGATCATCACGGGGTGCGGCACCTTGTTGCCGACCTTCTCCACCCCGTCCAGCATCCGCTGGGTGAACGGGCGCTTCCCGGCGGAAGCGGTCGCCGAAGTCATCCACCGCTCCTCCCCGCCGACGGCAATCCGGTGCGCGCGGCCCTGAAGCACAGCATCACGGCTGAAAGGCGAATTTGCCGACGTTTTGCGCGGATTGGTCGACCGGCCCGGCCACCGGCGAGAATGGAGGCGTGACCCGCTACGGCGCGCAGTACGGCCCCGACTTCACATTCCTCGGGGTGCCCCGCTGCGACTGGGCCGACCCGGCGACGTACGCCGAGGCCGACGTGGTGATCCTGGGCGCGCCGTTCGACGGCGGCACCTCGCACCGCCCCGGCACCCGGTTCGGGCCCAACGCCATCCGGGGCACCGACTACCTGCCGCACGACGGCTCCCGCCCGCACCTGGCGCTGCGCGTCGACCCGCTCGGCCCGGACCTGACCGTGTACGACGCGGGCGACCTGGAGCTGTACAGCGGCGAGGTGCTCCGCAGCTGCCAGAGCATCGAGGACGCGGTCGCCTTCCTCACCGGGCACGGGGTCATCCCGCTGGTCCTCGGCGGCGACCACACCATCACCTGGCCCGACGTCACCGGTGTGGCCAGGACGCGCGGCTACGGCCGAATCTCGGTGATCCACTTCGACGCGCACGCCGACACCGGCGACATCGCGTTCGGCTCGCTGTACGGCCACGGCCAGCCGATGCGCCGGCTGATCGAGTCCGGCGCGGTACGCGGCGACCGCTTCCTGCAGCTCGGGTTGCGCGGGTACTGGCCCGAGCCGCCGACCCTGGACTGGATGGCCGACCAGGGCATGCGCTCGTACCACATGAGCGAGATCGGCGCGCGGGGCCTGGACGCGGTGCTCGACGAGGCGTTCGCGATCGCCCTGGACGGCTGCGACGCGGTCTTCCTGTCCGTCGACATCGACGTGTGCGACCCGGCGCACGCCCCCGGCACAGGCACGCCCGAACCCGGCGGCCTCACCGCCCGGCAGCTGCTCGACGCCGTGTCGCGGATCTGCCGCACGCTGCCCGTGGCGGGCATGGACGTGGTCGAGGTGTCCCCGCCGTACGACCACGCCGAGATCACCGCGATGCTCGCCAACCGGGTCGTCCTGGAGGCCCTGTCCGGCCTGGCCCGCCGCCGCCACGACACCCGCACCGGCACCCCCTGGAACCCGGCCACCCCCCTGCTCGACGGCCGCGGCTCCACCACCTCCGACTGACGCCCCGCCGCCTCAAGATCGCCCGACTTGCCCGGCACCTGTGCGCCTCTTGACCGTCCATTCACCCACCTGCCCGGCAAGTCGAGCGATCACGGGCACTGCGGGCGGTCCGGGGCGGTAGGTTGGCGGCGATGGACGCCGAGGACTGGAACCGCCGCTACGCCGCCGCCGACCTGGTGTGGAGCGCCGAGCCGAACCGCTTCGTGGCGGCCGCGCTCGACGGGCTGCCGCCGGGCCGGGCGCTCGATCTCGCCTCGGGCGAGGGGCGCAACGCGCTGTGGCTGGCCGGCAAGGGCTGGCGGGTGACCGCGATCGACTACGCGCAGGTCGCGGTCGACAAGGGACGCGAGCGGGCCCGGCAGGACGGGCTCGACGTGGACTGGGTCGTCGGCGACGTACTGGCGTACCAGCCGCCGGCGGAGGGTTTCGACCTGGTCCTGATCGCCTACCTGCAGTTGCCGCCGGACCAGATGGCGCGGGTGTGGGCGCTGGCCGCGCGGGCGGTCGCGCCCGGCGGCACGCTGTTCGCGATCGGCCACGACCGCACCAACCTGACCCACGGCACCGGCGGCCCGCAGGACCCCGACCTGCTCTGGGCGCCCGAGGAGCTGACCCACGCGCTGGCCACGGACGGCCTGACCGTGGACCGGGCCGAGCGGGTGCAGCGCGAGGTCGCCACCGACGAGGGCGTACGCCAGGCCGTCGACGCCCTGATCCGGGCCCACGCCCCGATCCCCGACCTACCCTGACGGCAGGCCACGGAACGCCGCCGGACGGATCTTGCCAGGTCATCATATGTCTTAGTTGTACGCCCCGACTTTGTGCCAAATCCATCGACGCACATTGCCGTCCCGTGGCGACAGTGTGAAACTTCCAGCACGCGCGCAGGGAGCCAGACCGCGCGACACGGCACCGAGGGCCCCGGTTCTCCGGGCGGCGCCGCGCACCACCGCAGCTCGTCCGGGCTGTCCATTCCTTCCTGCGCTCGAACGCGCCGCCCGCCCGGTGGCCGCGGTCCCCGCGCAGGCCCCGCACCGGTCCCACTGCCTTCGGACCGGTCCGGCCTGGCTCAAGGAGTACCCAAGTGAGGATTCCGATCAGATCCGCCGCACGCCGCCTCACGGCGCTGCTCGGCGCGAGCGCGCTGGCAGCCGTGGGGCTCGTCGCCGTGGCCTCGCCCGCGCAGGCCGCCGTGTCCTGCCAGGTGACCTACACCAAGGCC
>NZ_BONI01000040.1 GCF_016862635.1 Catellatospora coxensis
GTGCCGCGGGATCCTTTCCGGATCCCGCGGCACGCCGCTTTCGTCGGCCGGGCCTTCACGCGGTCACCTGGCCGTCCACGAGCGCGATCTGTAGCATCCATAACCCGAACCCTCGTGATCCATAACCGAGGCGTTATTCGGCGGGGAGACTGCGTGGAGCTGCGCGACATCGAGATCTTCCTGACGCTCGCCGAGGAGCTGCACTTCGGCCGGACCGCCGAACGGCTGCACGTGTCGCAGGCGCGGGTGAGCCAGGCGATCAAGGTGCAGGAACGCCGGATCGGCGGGACGCTGTTCGAGCGCACGAGCCGTGCGGTGACCCTGACGCCACTGGGCGAGCAGCTGCGGGACGACCTGCGCACCGGGTACGACGCGATCCGCAAGGGCCTGACACGGGCGGCCGAATCGACCCGCGGGACGACCGGGACGGTACGGCTCGGCGTCATGGGAGTCGTCGGACACGAGATCCGCGATGTGATCGAGAGGTTCACGGCCGCCCATCCGGAGTGCGACGTGGCGTTGAGCGAGATCGTGTTCAGTGATCCGTTCTCCGCGCTGCGCGCCGGGGACCTCGATCTGATCCTGGTCTGGCGGCAGGTGCGCGAACCCGACCTGACCGAAGGACCCGTCCTGCTCACCGAGGGCCGCCTGATGGGCGTATGGGCCGGGCACGAACTGGCGGACCGGTCCTCGGTGTCGATGGAGGACTTCGCCGGGCGCGTGGTCGCCCACTGCGCGTCACCCGCGCTCGAATACTGGATCGAGTCGATGGTGCCGCAGTCGACGCCGAGCGGCCGGCCCGTGCTCCGCGGACCGGCCGTCACGACGTTCCACGAGGTGCTGACCCAGGTGGCGGGACGCCGGTGCGTCACGCCGATGAACGAGCACGGGCTGCACTACTTCTCGCACCCGGGCGTGGCATGGATCCCGGTCCACGACGCGCCGCTCACCGAATGGGCACTGGTGTGGCGCACCGACGACCTGCCTGCGCGGGCACAGGCCTTCGCAGAGGTCGCGGCTGCGGCAGGGCCCCGCGCGTACACCGCGCCGACCGGCGACCCCGCTCAGCCGCCCCGCTGACGACCCGTCACACGAACCGGCGGCCGACCGGCCCGCGCGCCGAGTGGCCGGTCTCCGTCCAGCCGGCGATCATGCGGGTCGGCGGTGTCGGGCCGTGCCCCGGCCGACCGGTTCGGTGGTCTCGTAGTGGCGCAGTCGATCGTCGGAGTGCGTCAGCCGCATCCCGGCCTTCTCCATCACCCGTTGCGAGCCGACGTTCTCGTGGGCGGTGTCGGCGATCGCCCGGCGCACCCGGCCGGTGGCGAACGCGTACCGCAGCAGGCCGCGCAGCGCCTCGGTGGCGTAACCGCGCCCCTCGACCGCGGGCACCACCCCGTAGCCGAACTCGACCACCCCATGCTCGTCCGGCGGCCCGAAGAAGCCGATGCCACCGACGACCAGTTCGCTGTCGCGCGCCACGATCTGCAGCGGCCCGAACCACGGCTCGGCCGCCGGGTGGGCGAGCGCCATCCGGGCGACGTCCTGGTCGTCGCCGCGCGGATAACCCGCCGACCACGGCTGTCCGGCCCGCTCCCCCGCCACGACCGACCCTGCCTGCTCCGCGGTCAGCGGCCGCAGCCGCAACCGCTCGGTCTCGATCAACGCGACCACGTCACGCGCCGAGACCGTTGTCGGCCAGCCACTGCGGATCCGGTGCGACCGTCTGCAGCACCTCGACCAGCAGCCCGTCCGGTCCGGCGAGCTGGAATCGGCGCTGCCCCCACGGCTCGGTCACCAGCGGCATGACCATCTCCAACCCCGCCTCCGACAGGCGGGCGAATTCGGCGTCGACGTCGGCGACCAGGAACGCCAGCAGCGTGCCGACCACGTTCTTGCCGCGGGTCGCCGCGGGCCACGACGCGTGATCGCGCTGCACGAAGTCCAGGCTCAGGTTCGGGTGTTCACTGTGCTGGGTGTTGACGTACCAGCCGAGGTCGATGCCGACGGTGAAGCCGAAGTGCTCGGCGAACCACGCCGCGCTCACGGCCGGCGTCTGCGCCGCGACCGCCATACCCACCAGTGTGAACTTCATGTGTGCCTCCTCGGGAAACCACGATCATGTGGTGCCTCCACGATCGCCGCCCGGCCGGCACTGATCAACGGCGAAGCCCGCAACGGCGGATAACCGCTGGGTTATGGCGGTCCTGCGAACATCAAGCTCTGGTGGGGCGGGCGCGGCAGAATGCGAAAACGGTGCTGTCCGTCACGGGTGATCCGCTGCCGGTACAGACAGCCAGGTCACGACGAATGCCGGGCAACCCCGACAGTGGCCGCTGAACTGCGTCCACGGTCGCGTCGACCGTAACCGATCCCTAAGGTGCGCCGTGAGGTCAACGATCCGGCGTCGACCCGATCCCCTGGCGCACCGCTTACGAGGCGGACAGGTTGGCACGGCCGGGATCAGCCTCGACGCCGGGCATCTGCCGTGGTTCGAGCAGCCCGCGGCGTTCCGCGAGGCGGTCCGGCCTTCACGGGCGCACCTGACCCGAAGCCGCAGGTGTCCCATTGCGGACGTAGCCGGGACGGCCGAGACCGCAGCACCCACCCTGGACCCCCCGCTCTCGTGGACTCTCCCGGAGGTCACCATGGCCCGACCCCGCACCAGATCACTCGCCGTCATGCTCACCGCACTGGTCACCACCGCGGTGGCCGTGCTCGTCCACCCGGCCGCCGCGCACGCCTACCCGTCGGGCTCGGGCTGGTCGGCGTACTGGTCCTACAACACCGCCAACGTGGCCCACCTCGACGCGAAGATCCCGGGCGTCGACCTCCACGTCTTCGTCGACGACACCGACTCCGGCCACCGGTACCTCACCGGCCAGGTCTCCGACACGGCCGCCGACGGCAGCTGCGCCCGGGTCCAGATCCACGGCACGCTCACCGGCGGCCAGATCGAGTACACGGTGTGCGGCTCGGGCCTGAACCACCTGTTCGTCGACTTCACGTCGGCTGAGCCGCTGCTGTTCGTTGTGCAGCGCATCCCGAGCGGCAGCACGACCGTGGCCAGCGCCGCCGACATCCTGCTGCCCAGCCCGGCCACCGACCCGGGTGTCGGCGCCGTCGGCACCAAGGCCGGCTGGTGGTACACCAGCAGTGTCTACTACAAGTTCGTCCTCGCCCGCAGCGGCGTCGAGGTCAACGGAGCCGGGACGCACATCCCCAACCAGAACGCCCGGACCGTCGTCGCGCAGGTGCAGAACCTCAACTCGCTCGGCTGCGCGAGCGCGTCGCTGAGCGCGGGCATCACCAGCACCTCCCGCCAGGCCTGCGGCACCGGCACCGCCCAGCAGCTCGAACTGCCCATCGCGATCGGCAACATCAACGTCAACGCCTGCTGGCGGTCCTCGCTGTCCCTGAGCACCCGCTGCCTCACCACGAAGATCTACGCGCCGAACTGAGCGTGCCGCACCGGCCCCGCGCCGCGGAGGACAGCGCGTTCACCGCGGCGCGGGCCGAGGCCGCCGGGTGAGACCTGAATCCGTTCCGGCTTGCCTGGACCTCACACCTCTTCACCGAGCAGCCGTCACCACTCGGCGATGAGAGGGTGACCGCGCTCGGCCCGGAACACGCGCCACCGGACCGCCCCGTCGCACCGCATGGGACCAGGTGTTTCGCATCCAAGATCAAAGTGGGCCCGGCGCAGCAGAATGCGAAATCGGTTCTGGCCGTCGCTGGTGGTCCGCTGCCGGTACAGACAGCCAGGTCACGGCGTTCGCCGGGCACCCTGGACAAGGGTCGATGATCCGCTCCTGAGCGCGGCGCTATACGCGGCGCGCTCAGGACGGTCTTATGATCGAGGCACCAGGTCGCTGACTCTGCCCGCAGCTTTCGGCAACAGTTACTGCTCAGCCAGCTCGCCAACTGTCGACTCGTCGACGTCTACCTCACCCAGAGCATCCGCGATGGCGGCGAACTCGTCCAGGGCGGCCTGGAGGTCGTCGACGATCTCGCGGGCGATCACCGCTGGGGGCAGGAGGCTGTCGCCGTCCTCCAGCGCTGGGTCCTTGAGCCAGGCGATGTCGAGGTCGACCCTGTCACGTTTGAGTAGCTCGTCGATGGTGAACGCCTTGAACCGCTCGGTCTCAACGCGCTCGCTGTGGGGCTTGCCCGGCTGGTACGCGGCGACGAAGTCGTCGAGGTGCGCGCGGCGCAGCGGCCGGGTCTTGAGGGTGAAGTGCTCGCCGACGCGGAAGTCGTACACCCACAGTTTCGAGGTCCACGGCTTGCCATCCGTGCGGGGATTCTTTTTATCGAAGAACAGCACGTTGGCCTTTACCCCGCCGGCGTAGAAGATCCCGGTCGGCAGCCGCAGCAGCGTGTGGACGTCGAACTCCTTGAGCAGGCGCCGCCGGATGGCCTCCCCGGCACCGCCATCGGTCAGCACGTTGTCTGGAAGAACCACCGCTGCCCGTCCGTCGATCCTCAGTACGGACATGATGTGCTGCACGAAGTTGAGCTGCTTGTTGGTAGTGGTCGAGCGGAAGTCGGTGCGGTCGTAGGAGATGTCCTCCTTGTCAAGCCGCCCGTCCGTGCCGTAAACGGTGATCGATGACTTCTTGCCAAACGGCGGATTGGCAAGCACCAGGGACACCCGCTCGTCGCCCGCCGGCTGCTTGGCCAGCGCGTCGCGCACGTCGATCAGCGACGGGCCGTCGCTCGTGCCGACCCCGTGCAGGATCATGTTCATCGCGGCCAGGCGGGCGGTGCCCGGAACCAGCTCAACCCCGCGGATCGCGCCGCTGGACAGGCGGTCCTGCTGCGCCTTGGTCATGCGGCCGCGATACTCATGCGCGATGTGCGCGTGCGCGGCGATCAGGAAACCGCCAGTGCCGCATGCCGGGTCCAGGATCGTGTCATCTGGCGTGGGTTGGGTGACCGCGACCATCGCGTCGATCAGCGCGCGCGGAGTAAAGTACTGGCCAGCGCCGGTCTTGATGTCCTCCGCGCCCTTGGCGAGCAGGCCTTCGTACGCGTCGCCCTTAATGTCGACTCCGGCGGCGGCCCATTCCTGCCTGCCGATCAGATCGACAGCGAGCTTCTGCAGCTTCGCCGGATCGGTGATCTTGTTCTGTGCCTTGGCAAAGATCGTGCCGAGGTTGGTGCGCGGATGCTTCGCCAGCTCGATGAGGACATGCCGGTAGTGCCGCTCCAGCTCGTCGCCCTTCTTCGCGACCAGCGACGCCCAGTCCAGGTTCTCGGGAACGACCCGCTTGGGGCGATCGCTCAGGTCGCTTTGGTACTGCTCGTCGGCGATCTTCAGGAAGAGCAAGTAGGAGAGCTGCTCCACGTAATCGATCGTCGACAGGCCATCGTCGCGCAGCACCGTGCAGTAGTTCCACAGCTTCGTGACAAGGGAGTTTGTCTCAGCCTGAGCGGAGGCGGTGGTCGTCTCGATGGTCACAGTGGGAGCTCTTCCTGAATACCGGCGGATACCTGCCTGGTCTGCCTTGGTGGTGTAGTAGATGTCGTGGCGGAGGTCCTGCGAGGCCGGGTTGCCTTCGGGCGGCTCATCCGTTCAGTCTCAAGGCGCTTGAGCAGTATCGAGGCAGGTTCATCCGACGGGTCCTGCGGGAGGACCTTGCCAGCGAGAGTCTTGGCGAGAAGGGCTCGACGCAAGTGCTGTGACCTGCGTGTAGCCCTCCGTGTGGCGGCTGCCAAACGGTTAGCGGCGGCGAAATGCTCCGACGCGATCTTGACAATTTCAGCCTGCACGTCGAGTGGCGGCACTGGGATGTCAAGCAACTCAAGGATGCGCTGATTTACCTTATAGATTCCCGCAGTCGTGCGTGCCTTGGATTCGATTTGTTCCCGAACAGTCGGGGAATCCCATACGAACGCGAGGTACTCAGGATTAATCGCGCGCGAATCTGGGCGTACGCGAATCATGGTGTCCGGGAACGCGACCGGATCTGGATCATCGACCACAAGTGCACCTCGCGCCACGAGGCGGAGCGAGCCGTTGCCTCGGCTTACCATGAAATCGCCCCGGTTGATTAGGAAAGGCCTTGCATCTTCTTCATGCCACGCGCCGCCCTTCCGTGCTGTAAGGTCTAGAACCCGATCCCTGATCGCCGTTAGTCGCAGTACGGGAAATCCTTCATCATCGGTCGGCACCGAGCGACCGTTGACGAGCGGTGAGGCAAGAAGTTCGTGGAGCTTACGGGTCGATGAGAGCCACGGTTCAAGAAGCTTACGTCGTCGTGCATTGTCGTAGGACAACATCCACTTTCGGGCGGAGTTGACATAGGCGTCGGCTGCCATGAGCCGTGATAGCTGGCCGTCAAGAGCCTCGACGATGCGGCGCTGTTCAGCGAGAGGTGCGAGGAGGATTTCGATGCTTGCCAATGCGTCTTGTGAAATGTTGCGCATTGAATCCTGGGCACCGGTCGCCTTCGCTGAGATCTGCGCTCGGACCCACGGAGACGAGAGCATGTAGACGAGCCAACGACGGTCTATCTCCGAGCATGGGATCAAACGGAGACTCTTATCTGAGAGCAGTAAACGTGGGCGACATTGCCCGACTAGGACAGGTGCGCCGACGTAAGCCTCCGTGTTGGCTCGGCTTACCAGGACATCGCCGGGCCGAATTTCGTATCGCGGATCTGGTTGACGGTGCGCAGGAACGGCCTTGTTTTCTTGTTCGTCGAATTCTCCCCAAGTCATGGCGCTGACCTTGATGATTCCCCACTCGTCCGCTTCTGCGCGTCGCGGCTCGCAGGTGTAGGACTTTCCGGCTTCAATTCCGAGGAGAAGGTCACCGAGTCGGATACGTATCCACCCGTCCGGGAGTTCCACGCTCAAGCTAGTTCTCTATCCATCTCGGCGATCAAGGCGCGAGCGCGGTCCCGGCCGAAGCACCTGACTAGGCCAGCTTGGCCGCCGCGCTCGGTGAAGGGTACGCCACGGACGTCTTCGACTGAGATCCCCACACCGATGGCGACCGTGTCGCGGATCTGCTCCAGCCACCACACCTGGTCGGCCGTGAACTCGGCCCCCGCCTGCCTCTGGCGGAGCAACCAGCCCGCAAAGCGTTCCTCGACTGCGCTGCGATAGGGCTTGAGCTCGATGTCCAGACCGAGCTCGTAGCGGATCAGGCTGACCAGGTCGGGCAGCTGTGCGTTTCCCCTGGGTGATGCGACTGACTTGCCGAGGGTCTCGTACGCGTCCCACAGGATGTCCGGGGTCCATGCATGCGGTGGTCTGCGGATGCGTGCGGCTATCTCGGTGAGCTTGTCGAGCGCGTCGCGCCCGCCGCCGCGAGCGGCGGTCAGGACTTGGATCGCGGTGATCTCGTCGCGGTGCTCGGTCAGGTAGGCGCGCCAGGAATGTACCGTCGAGGCGGCGCGCTCTTCCCTGGGCACCTCTACGAGGCTGATGACCTCGTCCTTGCTGGTCTCGTCGTAGGTGATGTCGTGGTCGCGGCGGATCTCGAGGATGCGGGCGCGCAGCGGCGGGTTGCCGGTCAGTGGGGCGATCGCGTCCTCGACGAGCTTGCGGGCGGCGGCTGGCCCGCCCTTCGCGTCGGCCTGTTCCTGCCGGTCGGGGTCGATCGCAGCGACGATGCCGCGGGCGATCTCGGCGATGGTCACGCCGTTGCCGACGGTGGCCAGCTCCTGTCGTTCGGCTGGGCTGATCTGGTGGTTGAGGCGGGCGAGTCGGCCAGCGAGCGCGGCGGCCTCGGTTTCGTTGATTGCTTTGGTCGCGCATTTCTGGAGCAGCTTTTCGAGGCTGATCTGCTTCTCGCTGGCGGCCGTCAGGGGTTTGGCGTCGACCAGCGGGGAGTCGGTGACCCCGACCGCGTCCAGCAGGATGAAGCGGTCCTTGGCGATCCCGGCGCCTGCTCCGGGGGTGACCTCGCGCAGCTCGTCGGGGTCGAGGGTGCGGGCGCCGCGGCCCTTCATCTGCTCGAAGAGCACCGCGCTGCGCACGGCCCGCAGGAAGATCACGCACTCCAGGGCACGCACATCGGTCCCGGTCGCGATCATGTCTACCGTCACCGCGATACGAAGCGCGGCGTCGTGACGCAGGTCGTTGATGAGCGTGTCCGGGTTCTTGCCAGCAGCACGGACCTTGTAGGTGATCTTCGTGGCGAAGTCGTCACCTTCCCCGAAGACCAGCTTGGCGTGGCGAAGCACGTCCTCGGCATGGTTGTCGTCCGCCGCGAAGATGAGCGTCTTGGGCAGCACCTTCCGATCGGGGAACCAGCGCCGCCAGTTGTCCCGGTAGGTCGTGAGCACGGTGCGGATGTGATCCTCGGCGATGACCGAGCGCCCGAGCTGCCGGTTGGTGTAGACGAAGTCCTCGTCAAGCTGCTCCAGACGCTGGGCACGGGTCTTGCGGTTACGGACCTTGACCGTGGTGCCCTCGTCGATCAGCGAACCCTGCGACCCGATCTTGGTCGACAGGCGCACCACGTCGAAGTCGACGTTCACGCCATCGGCGACCGCCATCTCGTAGGTGTACTCGGAGACCAGGTTCTGATGGAAGAACCCGAGGGTCTGCTTCGTCGGGGTCGCCGTAAGGCCGACGATGTAGGCGTCGAAGTAGTCCAGCACGCCTCGCCACAGCCCGTAGATCGAGCGATGGCACTCGTCCACGATGATCATGTCAAAGGACTCGGGTGGCACCCGCGGGTTGTACTCGACCGAAACCGGCGCGTCGTTCTCGTAGTCCAGGCCGTCGGCGGTCGTGTCCTCGGCGTCGTCGGCCGCGTCGTCGTTGACCACGGCCTCCCCGCGCAGCAGCCCGTACATCTTCTGGATCGTGCAGATCAGCACGCTGGAGGACTCCTGGACCTGGTCGCCGGCCAGGCGCTCCACGTTGTAGAGCTCGCTGAACTTGCGCCCGTCGTCGGGGGTGACGTAGTTGCGGAACTCGCCGAGCGCTTGGCGGCCCAGGTTGTTGCGGTCGACCAGGAACAGCACCCGCTTGGCCTTGCCGTGCTTGAGCAGGCGGTACGTCTCGGTGACCGCGGTGAACGTCTTGCCCGCACCGGTCGCCATCTGGATCAGGCCGCGAGGCAGGTCATTGGCGAGGGACGCTTCCAGCCCGGTGATCGCATCGATCTGCGCCTGGCGCAGCCCGCTGGTCTCCAGCGTGGGCATCGACTTCAGCCGCGCCCGATAGGTAGGTGCGTCCGGTTCCTCGTCAGCCTGGCGCATCCATCCGGCGACCGTCTCCGGGCGGTGGAAGGAGAACACCTCACGGGTGCGGGCAGACGGATCCAGACGGTTGAGGAATACGGTCTCCGTCCCGGTGGTCGCGTACCGGAATGCGAAGGGCTCCGACTTTCGCCACACCGCGAACGAATGCTCCTTCAGGACACCTCCGGCATAGCGGGCGTTCTGCTTCTGCGCCGCGGTGAGCGTCTCGCCTTCCCGCTTGGCCTCGATGACCCCGACGATCTTGCCGCCGACGTAGAGCACGTAGTCGGCCGGGCCTGAGGCCAGCCGGAACTCGCGGACCGCTACTCCGCGCCCGGCCATGGGGTTGAGTTCGCCCATGTCCTGGACCAGCCAGCCGGCCTGGGCGAGCATTCTGTCGATCACCCGGCGCGCCTGGACCTCGTTGAGCGGCGCGGGCCGCAGCGCCCGCTCGACGATCGTCTCCCGGTCCTTCGAGCTGACCTTGTTCGGCTGGTCCTTGAGCACGTTGAAGGACATCTGCTGCGCTGCTTGCAGCGCCGCCAGCTCGGCCAGCAGCGCCGCATTCTGCGCGCGCAGCTCCTCATGCCGTGAGCGGGACACCGCCACCAGTGACTCAGCCTCGACCCGCGCGCGCTCGTGCGCCTGGGCCAGATCCGCAACCTCGGTGAGCCTCAGTTTCGACTCGGCCAGCGCCTCTCGGTCACGCTGAAGTGCGATGCGCAGCTCCGCGAGCTCGGCCGGGTCGGCGATTACCGGCTCGGCGGGCGGCACGAAGCCCTCAACGGTGCGGTCCCCGGACAGCGCCCGGTGCAGCCACACCCCCAGCTCCCAGGCCACCCGGATCGAGCCCAGCGCACGGGCCGTGTCGAACATGTGCCGGTGTGTCGCCTGGTTCCCAACGGTGCGTAGCGTGTCGAAGGCCGAGCGCACACCGGGCGTCAGCATTCCGGCGCTCGCCAGCGCGGCCACACGATGCACCTGAAGGTCGCCGGACACACGCAGGCCGGCGCGAGTGATCAACTCCTCGGCCAGGACCTCGCCGAACTGGCGGGTGTGCACCAAGGCAGCGTTCGAGTCGGTGAACACGACCGCCTCAGCCTGCGCGCCATAGAGCGCCAGCAGCGGGTTGTAGTGGAAGAGCCTGCCGAAGTTGGCCGAAGCCCGAGCCAGATCAGCCAGCCGCTTATCCACGTCGCCCCGCCCACCGCTCGATGAGAAAGCTTCCCGCGCTGCATCATAAGCAACGCTGGTCCTCTACGCCGATCTCGTTACAACGGCCCGGACACCATCAGTCGCCTTCGCGACACAAGGCCGTCCGACTTGTCGCACGCTGAGAAAATCGCGTCTTCGCACGACGATTGGGGACGCGGTGAAGGCTGGCGAGACGACGCTGAAAGGTCTGCTCCAGGGCGAGCGGCAGTATCTCGTTCCCCTCTATCAACGCCGCTACAGCTGGAAGCGCAGGCACCTGGAGCAGCTGTGGAACGACCTTCTCAGCCTGGTGGACGCCGACCTGCCCGTGACGCACTTTCTCGGCTCGGTCGTGCTCGCCCCCAACCCCGCCAACACGCCTGCTGGCGTGCAGAGCTGGCTGGTGGTGGACGGCCAGCAGCGACTGACGTCGCTGAGCATCCTGCTGTGCGCGATCCGGGACCACGTTCGGGACACCGATCCTGAGGCGGCCACCCGGATCGACGACCTGTACCTGCTCAACAAGTGGGCGAAGGGACTGTCGAAGTACACGCTGCTCCCGACGCAGGCAGACCGTGAAGCGTGGATCTCGCTGGTGGAGCGCAAGGCGGATGCCGGAGGAGATGACGCCATCGGCGTCGCCTACCGCTACTTCCTCGGCGCGCTCGCCGCCGGCGACGACGGCCAGCCCTTCGACCTGGAGCGGCTGGAGCAGGCCATCGTGGCACGCCTGAGCATCGTGGAGATCGCGGCGCACGCCGACGACAACGTGTACCGGATCTTCGAGTCGCTCAACCACACCGGTCGGCGGCTCACGCAGGCAGATCTGCTGCGCAACTACCTGTTCATGCGGCTGCCCACCCGTGATGAGCACGTCTACCAGCACCAGTGGGTCCCGCTGCAGGAGCTGCTCAACGACGATGAACTGACCCAGCTGGTGTGGCTGGACCTGGTGCTGCGTGGCGACGACCGGGCCACGCAGGAGTCGACCTACCAGGCGCAGCAGCAGCGACTGATGAACGTCGCCGACGAGGCCGGCATCGAGGCATGGGTGGAGGAGCTGCACCGCCGAGCACGGCTGTACGCGCGCATCCTGCGGCCGGAACTCGAGAAGGATCTGGTGCTTCGTCACGCCCTGGACCGGCTCAAACGCTGGGGCGCCGCTGTCGTCGAGCCGATCGCGCTGCTCGTCATGCTGGCACACGAACACGGCCGGTTGACTGTCGCGGAGGCAGCCGCATCGTTGCGGGTCGTGGAGAGCTACCTGGTTCGACGCATGATCGCCGGTATTCCGACTAACAACACGAACCGGTTGCTGATGTCCATCGTCAAGGAACTCGGCGACACGGCACCCACCGCAGCGGAGATCACTCGGCTGCTGTCGGGACCGCGGCGGCGCTTTCCCGCCGACCAGCTCATCCGGGAGGCGGTCCTGGCCAACCCGTTCTACTGGAACGGCCGCGGCCCGCAGCGGACATACGTCCTGCGGTGTATCGAGGAGGCGTACGAGCATGACGAGCCGCTCGATTTCGCCAAGTCGAAGCTGACCATCGAGCATGTGCTGCCGCAGTCCGCCACGCCCGAGTGGCTGGAGATGCTCGCGGCGGACGCGCCGGGTGAGTCACCCGAGGAGTTGCACGGCTCGCTGGTTCACACCCTGGGGAACCTGAGCCTGACCGCGTACAACGGCAAGCTCGCGAACGATTCGTTCGGGGTGAAGAAGAAGATCCTCGCCGATAGCGGGCTGGCGATGAACCGGGCGATCGCAGACGCGGACCAGTGGGCCCGTACGGAGATCCACCAGCGGGGCCGCGAGATGGCGGACAAGATCGTTCAGATCTGGCCCGGTCCTGATCACAGTGCCGTAGCCGAGCAGGTCAAGCCCCAATGGGCTCTGATGACGAGCGTCCTGGCCTCCATCCCGGCGGGGCGCTGGACGAGCTACAGCGACGTGGCTGCGGTGATCGGCTCGCACCAGGTCCCCGTTGGCACGCGCCTGGCGACAGTAGCGGTGCCCAACGCCCACCGGGTGCTGAAACTTAACGGTGCTGTCTCAGCCGAGTTCCGCTGGCCGGACCCGCAACGGACAGACGACCCAAGAGCAGTGCTCGAATCAGAGGGCGTGGTCTTCGACGCACAGGGCCGGGCAGCGAAGACCCAACGAATGACCGCAGCCGACCTCGCCAAGGCGATCGGCATCGGGCTCGACAATGATAACGACAGCGATGCTGATCCCTCCGACAACACGGAGTGATCAGGACGCGGAGTCGCGGAAGGCTCGGGCCAACAGCTCGTTGGTTCGAGCCGGTCGATCTGGCAAGGCGTCGAGCCGCGTCGGGTGGCGTGCTCGAATCTACGACCCGGGCGCTGATCTCCTATGCTGACCGCGTGGATGATGTAGCGGTCTCGTTGGCGGACGCTGGGCACGGCCGCGAGTTGATCGATCCGATCTGCGAGGTGTACGACGAGGTCTTCTCCGCGCCGCCGTTCTTCTGGCGTGATGACGAGTCCCAGCTCCACCGGGAGCGGTTGGCGAGCCTGCTTGACGACCCGACGTTCGGCCTCGCCACCGCGACGGTAGCTGGCGAACTGGTCGGCTTCGCGTACGGTTTCACGGTTCCCGCGGATACGCAACGGTGGCAGCGGCTGAAAGCGGAGGTCGATCCCGAGACCTCACGGGAGTGGCTGGGGCGCACCTTCCTTCTGTTCGACTACGCGGTGCGGGCACCGTTGCGCGGTCGGGGCATCGGCAAGGCATTGCATGATCTTCTGCTGTCGAGTCGGTCCGAGGAGCGTGCGACGCTGACGGTCCAACCGACTGCCGTAGACACTAAGCGGATCTATGAGCGGTGGGGTTGGCGGATGGTCGGCCAGGTGGAGGGCGGCCCGACCGCCGCCGCACCGCTCTTCGACTGCTACCTACGCGATGGCCTGGCGGACCTGCGGAGAGCCGGTTAGCTCGCCAGCCCGTACGTGATCATCTGCTCGGATACGTCGCGCACCTCGGGGATGTGCGGCCACTTTGCCAGCTCCTTGGTGCCACGTCGCAGGCGATCGATCAAGCGGGCTGATCGGTTGTGGCCTGCGAGCCGTACGGCGACTCCGATGGCCTGTGCTGCTTGCGCGATGTCCGGCTTGGCCGCCCGCATGCGGCATACCCCGAGCCGCAGCGAGGTGAGTGCGAGGTTGCGTACGAATGCCGGATCGATGTTCTCCAGGGCTTGTTCGGCGACTGCCGCTCCCCGTTCAGGCTGGCCGAGGTAGAGGTAGCAGGTGCTCTCGGTGCTGGCGAGCTGGCCGGCGTTGTAGAAGTACACCAGCCCTGTAGGGCTGCCCGCGGAGCTGGTGACGAGTGCTCGGGCGGAGTTGACGGAGCTGAGCGCTGCGGTGTGCTGGTTGTCCATGGCGTAGGCGCGGGCGGCGACGTCGAAGGCGTATGCCTTGAGGTGGTCGTCGTCGGTGCGCATCGCCCATCCGCCGGCGGCGAGCGCGTGATCGATGCCGGTTCGCGGTTGGCCTCGCCAGGTCGCCAGGTGGCTCATGTTGCACAGCACCAGCGCCCCGAGTTCGGTGTTGTGCGCCTCGTGTGCGGCCGTGCGAGCCTGCTCGAAGTACGTATTCGCGGCCTCGTAGTCGTTGAGGTCGAAGCAGAGCCAGCCCGCGAAGCGCAGAAGGTTTGCGTAAAGCGACAACAGCCGGTCACGGGCGGCACCGCGTGCGGCGGGCAGGAGGCTTCGCACCAGGTTGCGCTGCGCGAGCGTGGTCTCCATCGCCGCTGTCGGACCGAGGGCGTCGTCTTGGCGCATGCAACGCCAGAGGACGGCCTCAATGTGGTCGATGGTCTGGGAATCGACTCGGGACGGCGACGCGAACGCCGCGATGGTCCTTTCTCGTTCGTCAAGGTCCAGCCCGGCGAGAACCGGGGCTGCGGCGGCGGCAGCGGCGGCGAAGCTGAGCCACTGGAGGATGTCGCGACGTTGCATTCGTTGTGCCCACTCGATGAGTTCGTGTACGAGCCGCTGGTAGTCGGCCTCGTTGGCGACCAGGTGAGAGCCAGACGACGTGATGAAAGCGTCCACCCGGCCGACGATGTCGGGGGGCTGGACACGCAGGGAGCGCTCGGCGACGGTGACCGCCGCGCCGACCGGTTCGCTGCCGGCCTGGCTCGCCGCGTCGTCGGCCGTGAAGTCGTCGCCGTCAAGCAGGTCGGCGGCACTGCACTGGTAGATCCGGGCCAGCCGGTTGAGGTCCTCGATCGACGGTGGTCGGCCGCTGGCCGAGGGCCATGCCTCCCAGTAGGAGACCTGCTTGTGGGTCAGGGGCCGGTCCGATGGCCACAGCATGTTCCACTGCTCGGCGACTTGCTGCTGCGTCATGCCAACAGCGTTGCGGAACGCCACGCGCGAGTTGACGTTGAAGCGTGTGCGCACGACGGCGGCGACTCGGGCAACCGACGTTCCCCGCTCGGTCAGCTCGGCGCGTAGCGCCGCCAACTCCGCCCGCCGACTGCGGTAAGCCGCCTTTGGCATGGCCGCTCCTTGCCCCCATCCGCCGAATGTGGACCGTGCGCATCGATCGTAGGTGGCCAGAAACAAGATCCGCATCCGTCGGCACCGATATTCCACGCGGGCGTGGAATTCCCGCCGCAAGTTCTGCGTGACCGTGGTGTCACCAGGCGTGATGGCCGAGAACGATCGTTGCAGGGCATCGATGGATGGCCAATCGCCGCCCCGGCCGGGCGTGACACCGACTCCGCCCGGCCGGGTGCACGGCCTGACGCAGCGAGAGGGGAATCGATGCATGAGCACGCGCCGACAGCGCCGGAGCCTGTCGACGCCAGGCTCGTGGCCGCCAGGCAGGTCGCCCGGGTGCACTGCCCGATCGCCTGGCCGCAGGGCGACCGCTGCCTCAACTGCCACCAACCCTTTCCCTGCTCTGCCTACGGATGGGCGTTCGACGTGCTCGCCGACGCGGGCTGGAGCGCCGAGCAGATCAAAGCCCTGGATGTGAGGACGGGTCCATGGTCATGACGATCGAGACAGACAAGCCAGACGCCGACGAGACCGCCGACGCACGACGGATTCTGCTGGTCCACCGAGCTGCCCCGGATGGCCTGTGCGCCGGGTGCCTGGAGTTCACCTGCACCTTCGCCCGGTTCCCGTGCACGCAGGCGAGGTGGGCGCAACAGGTGACCGCCGGCATCACCGAAGGCGGCCGGTCATGAAGCCCTTACACGCGCCGATCCTGGCCACCTACAGCGAATCGCGTGCGCGCATCTACCGGACCTTGCTGTCGGCTCCGGAGCGCGACTGGAGCGTCGGTGACCTGGCAGCACGGCTGCCGGAGGTGTCGGTGGAGGCGGTCCGGACCACGCTGTATCTGCTGCTCGGTGACCACCTGGTGGAGCCGGTAGCCCATCGGCGGAGTCTGACGCTACGCCTTACCGACGCCGGTCGCTCAATGGTGCGGCAGATCGCCGCACGGTGGGAAGAATCGCCGCGCGAGCGCGGGGACGAGTCATGAGCGGGGTTCGCGCGTCGGTCCCGGCGGACGCCCTGCACGGCCCCGAGGCCGCACGGCGGGTCATCGCCGAACACCTGCGCTCTGACGTGGGTGGCCGGTGTCTGGCCTGCCGCGAGTTGGAGCCGTGTCCTCAGCGCGACACCGCGCACTCGGTGCTGTTCGGCCACAACCGGCAGCTACCCCGCCGCCGCCCGATGGAGCTGATCGGCGCCACCGGCGACTTCGCCACCCGCAGCGCGGCTCCCTTCGACGCGTTCGGCGCTCGCTCATGAACTCCATGTTTCCCACCCATCTGGCCGCAGGCCGATACGCCCGCCGCCGGGCGCACAGCCCACGACACGTACGCAACGACCGGCCGAGGAGACAGCCGTGACGCTTGAACTGCCCAGGTACGTCGAGGTAGAGACCAGCCGTCGCTGCAACCGCACCTGCTCCTGGTGCCCCAACGGCGAGCACGACGCCCGCAAGGTGCAGCAGCTGATGGACTGGGACCTGTTCACCCGGATCATCGAACAGCTCGCCGAGCATGACTACGGCGGCTACCTCGCGTTTCACAACTACAACGAGCCGCTGCTGTCACCACGCATCATCCGCGAGATCGAGCACGTGCGGGCCGTCCTGCCGCGCGCCCGCCCGGCCATCTACACCAACGGCGACGTTCTTGACGCGGCGCTGTTCACCAGGCTGCTCGACGCCGGTGTCGCCTACCTGCGTGTCACCCGCTACCCCCGACGCGCCGACATCCAGCCCACCTTCGCCGGAATCAAGGCGTACCTGCGGCGCAAGGGGCTGGCCGACCTCGTCTCCTGGTCCTTCGAGCCGATCCGCCAAGGCATCGCCGCCCGCTGGACCTGCGAGAACGTCACGGTCGAGGTCATCGGCCCGAAGATCCTCGACACGTACAACAACCGAGGCGGCTCGATCAAGCTCCTTCCGCTGCTGGTCAAACAACGATCCGAACCGTGCCTGATGACCGCCACCTCCGCCGTCATCGACTACGCCGGCCGCATGAAGATGTGCTGCTGCGTCTACCCGGAGACCGACGACCACGAGCAGTACATCGTGGGCGACCTGTCCACCGAGACCTTCGCCGAGCTGTGGGCCGGTCCACAGATGAAGGCATGGCGCGACTCCCACGCCCGCGCCGACTGGTCCCTGTCACCCGCGTGCACCTCGTGCGCCCAGCCACTCCCGGAGACCCGGCGATGAACCCGAAAACCCTTCCCCACAGCGTGGCCGCATCCGCCCCGGCACGCATCTGCCTCGCCGGAGAGAGCCTCGACTGGATGATCGACGGCCCTTCCGTGGTCGCCGCCGTTCCGCTGCGCACGACCGTGCGCATCACCCGAGGTGTCGGAGACACGGTGCACCTGCAAGCAGCCGAACCGATCAACGCCACCCGCCACACCACGGTCAAGGATCTCGGCCGCTACCGAGGCGACCCTATGGACCTGCTGCAGGCCACCGCCTACGTCCTCGCCGAGACCTGCGCGGGAGTGCTGCCCGGCAGCCAGATCAGCTCGATCACCCGCGTTCCGGTCGGCGCAGGCGTGTCCAGCAGTGCCGCCGTCTCGGTCGCCGCGAGCGCGGCCCTGCTGCTCGCCGGGCAGAACAGCATCCCAGCACCCCGCACCGTCGCCACCGCCGCCCACGCCGCCGAGGCGATGCAACTGCACTCCGGGGCCGGATGGATGGACTTCCTCGCTTGCGCCTACGGCGGCGTCAACCACCTCACGGGCGGCACCCCGGCCATGATCCGGCCGCTGCGGGAGGAGATCGGATGCCCGATCATCCTCATCGACACCCTCGACCGCCGCGCCACCGCCCGCACGCTGGTCGGCAAACACGAGCGCTTCTACACCGGCGACGCCGACCTTCGCCACTATGCCGTCGTCGCCCCACGCATCGTCACCGACCTGGCCGAACTGCTCGCCATGCCGGACGCCGACTACCCGGCCATCGGAGAGCTGCTGCAAGAAGCCCAAACCCTGCTACGCGAACGCGTGCGCTGCTCCACACCGATCATCGACGAGTGCGTAACGCGAGCTGTGAAGGCAGGCGCGTACGGGGCAAAGATCACCGGCTCGGGCCACGGCGGCTGCCTGTTCGCACTCGCCCCGGTAGAGATGGTTCCTGCCGTTCGTGCCGCGCTGTCCGATCTGCCCGTGCGTGTCATGCTGTTCACGACCGGGGAGCCCCATGGCGTCGTCATCCTGCCAGACCAGAGCGAGGAGCCCGTATGACCGACCTAGCCAAGCTGATCAAAGCCTATGACGTGCGCGGCGTCGTCCCCGACGAGTTCAACGAGGACCTGGCCCGCCAGATCGGCGCAGCGTTCGCCCGGCTCGTCGACGCCGAAGCTGTGATCGTGGTCCGGGACATGCGCCCCTCATCGGTGCCGCTGTCGCAGGCGTTCGCCGAAGGCGTCACCTCGCAGGGCCTGAACGTCATCGACGCCGGACTCGGCTCGACCGACCTGCTGTACTTTGCTGCCGGGCACCTCAACCTGCCCGGCGCGGTCTTCACCGCCAGCCACAACCCCGCCCAGTACAACGGCATCAAGATGTGCCTCGCCGGTGCCGCCCCGGTCGGACAGGACACCGGCCTCGGCGACATCCGCCGCATGCTCGAAGAAGGCATCCCCGCCGGCCCCGTGCACCGCGGCTCGGTCACCCACCGGGACCTTCTCGCCGAGTACGCCGCCTACCTGCGCTCCCTGGTCGACCTGACAGCGATCCGCCCGCTCAAGGTCGTCGCCGACGCGGGCAATGGCATGGGCGGGCATATGGTCCCTGCCGTGCTCGGCGATGCCATCATGCCCGCGCTGCCGCTGTCGATCGTGCCGCTGTACTTCGAGCTGGACGGCACGTTCCCCAACCATGAGGCGAACCCACTCGAACCGGCCAACCTGGTGGACCTGCAGAAGGCCGTCGTCCAGCACGGCGCGGACATCGGCCTGGCCTTCGACGGTGACGCCGACCGCTGCTTCGTCATCGACCAGAACGGCGACCCCGTGCCGCCCTCGGCGATCGTCGCACTCATCGCCACCCGCGAACTTGCCAAGGCGCCCGGCGGGGCCGTCGTCTACAACGTGATCACCTCCAAGGCGGTGCCGGAGATCGTTGCCGAACACGGCGGAACCGCTGTGCGGGAACGGGTCGGGCACTCGTTCATGAAGGCGACCATGGCCCGCCACGATGCGATCTTCGGCGGCGAGCACTCCGGGCACTACTACTTCCGCGACTTCTGGCGCGCCGACACCGGCATGCTCGCCGCCATGCACGTCCTGGCTGCGCTCGGAGGGCAGGACCGGCCGCTGTCGGAGCTGACCGGCGACTACACGCGCTACCACGCCTCTGGCGAGATCAACAGCGAGGTCGCGGACGTAGCCGCCACCCTCGACGCTGTGACAGCCCACTTCGCCGGCAAGGGCAAGACCGCCGACCGGATCGACGGAGTCACCGTCGAACTGCCGAGCGGTTGGTTCAACCTGCGACCGTCGAACACCGAACCCGTACTGCGCCTCAACGTCGAAGCGGCCACCACAGGCGAGATGATCCGCATTCGGGACGAGGTTCTGTCCCTCGTTCGTGGCACGTCCTCACCCGCTTGACAGAGCGGAACGCTCGCCCTGCGGGCACTCCTGCTCTCAGAGTTCGTCGCCTGGCCGCCGACCTGCGTTCTGTATGCGCAGCTCGTCGGCGTTCCGTTCGGCTACATGACCAAGTGCCAGGTGCCACCCCGCCGATATACGAAGGCGATCGACCGCTACGCCGCGAGCTCGCCCACCTCCTGCAACACGGGACCCCAGGCCAGCGCAAAGCGGTCATCGAGACCCACGTCGCCGAGATCAAGGTCCAAGGCAGCACGCTGACCCCGGCCTACAAGATCCCTTCGGACAACTCGGCCAAGACGACGACGGGCCGGTCGACACATCGACCGGCCCGTCGTTTCGCACGATGGTGCGGGTTGTGGGGCGGGCGGGACTCGAACCCGCGACCGAGGGATTATGAGTCCCCTGCTCTAACCTGCTGAGCTACCGCCCCGCGCCGGATCATCCCGGCGCGCATAGCGTAGCGAATCTGCGGCGCTGCTCACACGCCCGATATCAGGGCGACACTCCTGACCGGTCGGCCATACCTGTCAAGGCGGGCGCTCCGATACCGGATCGCCCCGGCACGCCCGGTCCCCTACCGTCGCGACATGCCGATTCCCGTGACCCCGATCCCCGCCGACGCCGACCTGCCGGCCTGGCTCGACGCCCTGGGCACCCGCTTCGCCGCCTTCGAGCTGCAGGGCTCCGGCTGCCTGTCGTACGGCATCGCCACGCCCACCGGGCGGCGCTTCGTGAAGACCTTCCGGGCCGAGCACGACCGGCTGCTGCGCCGCGCCCTGGCGGTGCACGCCGCGGTGGCGCACGAGTCGATCGTCGCGCCCCTGGCCGCGTACCGGCTGCGCTCCGGGGAGTCCGTGCTGGTGTACCCGTGGCTGGACGGCGGGGTGCTGTACCCGGCCGATCCGCGCGGGGCCGCGGTGCGCACGGACCCCGACGGCGCGATGGCCCGCTTCCGGGCGCTGCCCGTGGACCGGGTCGAGGCGGCGCTGGCCGCGGTGCTCGACGCCCATGTCACGGTGGCGGCGGCGGGCCTGGTCGCGGTGGACTTCTACGACGGCTGCCTGCTGTACGACTTCGCCGCGTCCCGGATGCACGTCGTCGACATGGACGAGTACCGGCCTGGGCCGTTCACGCTGGAGGCGGACCGCCTGCCCGGCTCGACCCGGTTCATGGCCCCGGAGGAGTTCCGCCGCGGCGCGGTGATCGATGAGCGGACCACGGTGTTCAACCTGGGCCGGATGCTCCGCCTGCTGCTGGACGCGGGCGACGTCGAGGCCGCTTGGCGGGGCACGGACCGCCAGTCGGCCGTGATCACCAGAGCGACCGCCCCGCGCCCCGAGCACCGCCATGCCACCGTCGCCGAGCTCGCCGGGGCGTGGCGGGCCGCGACCGCATGAGCCGCGCAAAAACCGGTGGGCCCGACAGTCGTCAGGCCCACCGGAGGTGTTCGGGTCTTACGGGCGCGGAACTCCGCCGTAGGGCGGCTTGCGCTTCACGATGAACCGCTCAGCGGGGTCGTCGCAGGCGGTCACGACGCCCTCGTTGTTCTCGTCGCCGCTGTACTCGGCGACCCACTGGTAGGTGCCGGGGACGCGGGCGCGGAACTCGCCGGACGTGTAGTCGGCGTTGCCGGCGACGTCCACGACGGAGGTGAAGACCGGGGTGCGCGAGCAGGTCGCGTCGCCAGGCCCGTACAGGTTGAAGGTGATGGTGCCGGTCGGGTTGTCACCGCCGGACAGGCTGGCGATGTCGGTGACCGGCTTGCCGACGAAGGTGGTGCCGCGCGACACCCGGGTGGTGAGGGTCGGCGTGACCTGCTCGCCACGGACGACGACGGTCTCGTTCGGGTCGCCGCACTGCGTGGCGACCTCTTCGTTGTTGGCGTCACCGCTGTAGGTGGCGATCCACCGGTAGGTGCCGGCGGCGTCGGGCGTGAAGTCGCCCGACTCGTAGGTGTCGTCGCCGTCCACCGCGATCTCGTCCGAGGTGAACACCGGGTCGGTGGCGCAGTCCTCGTCGTTCGGGCCGTACAGGGTGAAGACGATCGTGCCGGTCGCGCGCAGGCCGCCGGTCAGGGTCGCGGTGTCGCTGACGGCCTCGGTCAGGTCGACTTCGGGGTCGGTCACGTTGGTGGTCAGCGTCGGCACCGCGCGGACCGTGACCTGCTCCAGCTCGTCACTGCAGGCCGTGCCGGCGGGGGCGTTGTTGGCGTCACCGCTGTAGTCGGCGCGCCAGCGGTAGGTGCCGGGCACGGTCGGCTCGAACGGGGCGGACTGGTACGGACCGTTGCCGTTCACCGTCACGGGCGACGTGGTGATCGGCGCCTCCTCGCAGATGTCGTCCCCGGGGCCGTACAGGCTGAAGGTGAGCGTGCCCGTGGGCTGGTAGCCGCCGGTGAGGCGGGCCCGGTCGAAGATCTCTTCGCCCAGCGGGACGTCGTCGGAGGCGAGCGTCCGCACCCGCGGCGTGGCCAGAAGGACGTCCGTGTCCTCGCCCGGCTCGTTGCAACCCGACACGATCGTTTCGGTGCCGATGCGGAACCGGACGATCCACCGGTACGTTCCCGGAGCCGCCGGCACGTAGTCACCCGTCCGGAAGTCGCCGGACCCGGTGGTCGTGACGATCGGGTTGAAGATGGGGTCGCCCGTGCACTCCGCGTCGTCCGGTCCGTACAGCTCGAAGAGGAGCGAGCCTTCGACTCCGGTTTCGACGCCGCTCACCGTGGCCGTGTCGAAGATGACGCCGCCGATGGTCACGTCCGGTGACGCGGTGGTGTCCAGTTCCTGCAGTGCCTTGTTCAGGCCGACCGGCATGCCGGCCGTGGCGGCCGAAGCCGCTCCGGTCACCAGGGCCAGGCTGAACAGCGCCGTGTGCGCTGCCCGGCGGGCCGTCCGGTGGAGTCGTGTTGTCATACGCAATGCCTCCGCTGCGTGAGATGACGTCTGAGGTGCGAAAACACCGAGACGGAGCATATGACCGACAACAGCATCAAATGAGGCAAAACCGTCATACACGTCTTTTATTCGCATTACGTGAGCGCGAAAAGCAGCAAAAAACCCCGGCCCTAGGGCCGGGGTCTGACTCTGGCTCCCCCACTTGGACTCGAACCAAGAACCTGCCGGTTAACAGCCGGCTGCTCTGCCAATTGAGCTACAGGGGAATGTGCTCCTAGCGACCCTGCGGATCTCTCCTCAGCGGCGCGCCTCGACAAGACTACAGGACGGTCCCCCGGGTATGGCAAACGGGTAACCCTGCCCGGTCTGGTGTCGCGGTGTGCCCGCAACAGGCAGGATGGGACGTACTACGCGATCGAGGCTGAGGAGGCACGATGGGGAAGCTGGTGTGGTTCGCCGCGGGTGCGGCCGTCGGGTTCGTGTTCGGCACCCGGGCCGGACGGCAGACCTACGACGACCTGGTGGCCACCACGCGCAAGGTGATGGAGCACCCCACGGTGCAGGAGGCCGCAGGCCTGGTCCAGGCGCAGGCCGCGAAGCTCTACGACGAGGGACTGCGCAAGCTGAACCAGCAGGTCTGAAGCCCCTTTCGCGCGGACCTAGCCGGCGCGGCCGACCCCCGGCATCGGGCGGTCCGCCGCGCCGTCGAGTCCCACCGCGCTCAGCTCGTCGCGGGCGGCGTCGAGTTCGTCGGTGCCGTCGACCTCGAGGTGGTCGCAGCCGGCGTGCACCCCGCCGAGCACGGCGGCCAGCATCGACCGGGCGACGGCGGCGAGATCGGTGTCGTCGGCGTGGTGCCCCAGCCGCAGTTTCACCACGGACAGCCGGGCGCGGCGCAACCGGGTGAGCGCCTGGGCCGGGCTCTCCGCGGCCTGGGCGAGCTGCTCGGCGCTCAGGCAGGCGCCGATACGTGCCGGGTCGGCCCGCTCCAGCAGCCGCACGACGTCCTGCGAGCCCGTGACCAGGGTATGCGGTGCGGCCTCGACCGCGACCCGGACGAGCCGGCCGGTGTGCCAGGCGATCTCGGTCAGGCCGCCGCTGAGGTCGGCCATCAGCCGGGTCGCCACCTGCCACTCGCGTTCGCGCTGCTCCCGCCGGGCCTCGTCGGTGTCGGTCTCGGCGTCGACCTCGGCACCGGTGAGCGCGGCGACGGCCGAGCGCGGCAGCGTGGTGGAGATGGAACCGTGGGCGCTGTCCTCGGGCAGCAGGTCGACCAGCACCCGGGCCAGGTCGAGGGTGTGCATCCACCAGGTGCGCCAGCTGCCGTCGGGCGGCGTCACGTCGGGGCCGGTGTCGAGGGTGACCACCTCCAGCCGCCGTACGGCCAGCTCGTGGCGCAGCCGCTGGCGCAGCCCGAGCGAGGAGGCGAGGGTGGCGGCGAGGATGGGGCCGAGCCGCAGGCTCACGCTGAGCACGTCCGCGAACAGGCGCTGGCGCTGCGGCACGACGCGGGCGTCCAACATCTTCAAGAGCGCGCGCACGTCCTTGACGTTCTCGACGGACACGACGGTCGCCACGTGCACAGTCTGTCCGTCGGGGTGTCGTAGGCGCATCGGTCACCTCCGCCCGGCGGCGTGTTGCCGAGAACGTACCTGCCTGATCCACATCAGACAAATAGAACCTAACAAATGAGCGCGTGAGCATGATCTCGCTCACGCGCTCATTCACGCCCGAACAGGTTTAACGGCAGAGCACGGAGGTGAGGCGGCGGCTCGCCACGTACAGGCCGACGGCCAGCATGACCAGCAGGTATGCCACGTTGCCGAGCATCGACCAGCTGAGCATCCCGGTGGTGATGCCCCGGATCAGCTCCACCGCGTGGTACAGCGGAGTGGTCGCGATCAGGATCTCCACCGGCAGCGGGTAGTCCTGCACCGGCGAGAACGTGCCGGAGAACAGGAACAGCGCGAACTGCCCCGTGCTGATCAGGTCGAAATCCTGCCAGCCGCGGATGAACGTGCTCACCGCCATGCCGACCGCGCCGAACGCCAGGCCCACCAGCCAGGTCGCGGGGAAGGCCAGCAGCGCCCAGCCGGGCGTGGTCAGGCCCAGCGCCACCATGACGATCAGGAAAGCTCCGGTGTAGAGCGAGCCGCGGATCATCGCCCAGGCCAGCTCGCCGGTCGCGATCTCCATCGGGCGCAGCGGGGTGGCCAGCATCGCGTCGTACGTCTTGACGTACTTGAACTTGAAGAAGAAGTTGAAGGTCGTCTCGGCCAGCGCACCCGACATCGCCGACACCGCCAGCATGGCCGGGGCGACGAAGTTCGCGTACGGCAGCACCTCGCCGTTCTTCAACGTCAGGTCGCCGACGAGCGCGCCGACGCCGACGCCGATGGACAGCAGGTAGAGCACCGGCTCGAAGAAGCCCGACGCCAGGACCAGCCAGTACGCGGGTCCGGAGCGCAGCGCCCCGACGTTGCGGTTGATGACGGCGCCCACCCGCGCGGGCGAGAGCCGGTTGCCGCGGGCGACCCGCGCGACGGCGTACGTGGTGACCATGGTCCGTCCCCTCAGTCCGCGAGCCGGCGGCGGAACGCGCGCAGCGCCAGCAGATAACCCAGCCCGGCCCAGGCCAGCAGGTAGGCCACGTGCGCGGCGACCGGCCACGGCGGCGCGACGCCCAGCGTGGCCGCCCGGCACAGCTCCACCGCGTGCCACAGCGGCGACGCGTACGCCAGCGGCCGCAGCAGCGCGGGCAGCTGCGACACCGGGAAGAACACCCCGGCGAACAGCGTCGACGGGATCACCAGGAACCGGAACAGCAGCGCGAAGTAGCTGTCGTTCTCGATCGAGGCCGCGAACGCCGACGTCGGCGCGGAGACCGCGACCCCGAGCAGCGCGCAGACCAGCGGCGTGAGCACCACCCAGGGTGAGTGGATCGCCCCGAACAGCGCGCTGACCCCGAGGAACACCACCGCGGCGATGACCACCCGGAACATGATGTAGAGCTGGTATCCGGCGATCATGTCCGCGATGCGCACCGGGGTGGCCCGCATCGCGTGGTAGCCGCGGACCCACTTGAAGTCGCCGAGCACGGGGAAGGTCGACTCCCCCACCGCCATCTGGAACGCGGTCGAGGCGAGCACGCCCGGCACGATCCAGTCGAGGTAGCTGACCCCGTCGACGCCGCTGATGTAGCCGCCCACGCCGATGCCGATGCTGAGCACGAACAGCACCGGCAGGATGAACGACGAGAAGACCGAGGCCTGCCAGAGCCGCCGGTACGAGACCAGCGCCCGGTTGAACACCGCGAACGTGCCGTCCATCAGTCGACCAGCGTCCGGCCGGTGAGGATCAGGAACACGTCCTCCAGGGTCGAACGCCGCACCAGCACGCTGGACGGGGTGAACCCGCGCCGGTGCACCTCGTTCACGGCCGCGTCGCCGTCGGCGCTGTACAGCAGCAGCCGGTCCGGCAGGGGGTCGAGCCGCTCGCCGATGCCCGCCAGCTTCTCCACGTACGTCGCCGGGGCGTCGTCGCCGAAGCGCAGCTCGACGACCTCGCGGGTGGAGTACGTCTCGATGAGGTGGCGCGGCGAGCCCTCCGCGACGATCTTGCCCGCGTCCATCACCACGAGCCGGTCGCACAGCTGCTCGGCCTCGTCCATGTAGTGCGTGGTCAGCACCAGGGTGACGCCGCGCTGCTTGAGGCGGAACAGCCGCTCCCAGAGCAGGTGGCGGGCCTGCGGGTCGAGGCCGGTGGTGGGCTCGTCGAGCAGCACCAGGTCCGGCTCGTTGATCATCGCGCGGGCGATGGACAGCCGGCGCTTCATTCCGCCCGACAGCGGCTCGACGGTGCTGCCCGACTTCTCCGTGAGCTGCACGAACTCCAGCAGCTCGGCGGCCCGGCGGCGGCCCTCGACACGCGGGATGCCGAAGTAGCGCGCGTACGTGGTCAGGTTCTCGAACACGGTGAGGTCGGGGTCGAGGTTGTCGGTCTGCGGGCACACGCCGAGCCGAGCGCGGATCGCGGGGCCCTCGCGCACCGGGTCCATGCCCAGGATGCGCAGTTCACCGGCGGTCGGCGTGGACACGCAGCCGATCATGCGCATGGTGGACGACTTGCCCGCGCCGTTGGGGCCGAGGAAGCCGAACGCCTCGCCGGGCGCGACCTCCAGGTCGATCCCGTCCACCGCGGTGAAGTCGCCGAACCGCTTGACCAGTCCGCGGGCATGGATCATCGGGGGTCGTTGGTCACTCACGCGGCGACCCTATCCCCGGCCCCCGACAAACTCGCGGCCTTTTTCCCGATTAATCGATCAACCTGCCTGCACCACTGCCGCATCAGCGATGGGAAGGGCACCTTCTACAACGCATAGCGATAAGAAGGTGCCCTTCCTTCGCACGGGGTCAGAGGTCGCCGCGGGTGGCGGCGATGAGCTGGTCGGTGGCGGCGACGGTGGCGGGATCGTCGCCGTCGGTGCCGTGGTCGTAGCGGACGGTCCAGGACAGGCCGTTCACGCCGGGGACGCGGCGGGCGAAGATCCAGGCGCCGCCGCCAGGCAGTTCGTGGTGCTGGGGATGCTGCACCGAGCTGGTCACCCGCAGGCGCACCTGGTGCGGCAGGTGGTCGGGGTCGGTGAGCTTGAGGCGCACCGGGGTGCCGTCGGCGACCACCTCGTAGCCGGCCCGCTCCGCGACGACCTCGGCCGGGGTGACCACCAGCGCCTCGCCGTCCCAGACCGCCTTGTCGATACGGTGCCAGCCGGTGCGCCGCTCGTCCCACCACAGGCCGAGGTTCGTGGCGACGACGGTGTCGTCCCCCATCGGGGCCCAGGCCAGCACCCGCTCGTCGGCGGTCAGCTGCGGGCGGCGCTCCGCGGGCAGCGTCCGCCGCCCTCCGAACAGTCGAAACTTCATCAGAGCCCTCCGGCGGCCTTCTCCTTGAGCGCCCGGGAGTGCTGCTCCAGGGCGACGAGTTCGGTGAACCGCGCCCGGTACTCGTCGGACTCGGTGACCGGGTTGATGCGCTGCAGCCGCGACTTCACCTCGCCGATGCGCTGGTTGAGCCCGGCGAGCTGGAGGCGGGCCAGCACGACGTGCAGGTAGCCGGAGTCCGGCTCGCCGTCGTAGCGCACCGGCTCCACGGCCAACTCCAGGACCAGCATCTGCGCGGCCAGATCGGCGCAGGCGTCGCGCACGCTGTTGACCCAGCCCGCCCCGGCCACCCCGGCACAGGCCCCGCCGGCCGCGGCGATCGCCGCCCGGACGTCGCGGTACGGCGGGTGGGCGTAGAGGGTCTCGTCGACCGCGTCGAACACCGGCCCGGCCAGCACCGGCTGCTGGATGGCCAGCTTGAGCGCCTCGCGCTCGACCACCAGGCGCGGGTTGTCCGGGGCGGTCGCGGCGGGACGGGGTGCGGGCACCGTCGCGCTGTCGGCGCCGCGGATCGCCGTACGCACCTGGTCGACGTCGACGCCGAGGTCCCCGGCGAGCTTCTGGGCGTACCCGGTGAGCAGGGATCTGTCCTTGATCTTCGCGACCATGGGCGCGGTGGTCCGCAGCGCGGCCACCCGGCCCTCGACCGTGTCGAGGTCGAAGCGGGCCAGCGTGGAGCGCAGCGCGAACGCGATCAGCGGCTCGCGCCGGGCCACCAGGTCGCGCACGGCCAGGTCGCCCCGGGCCAGGCGCAGCTCGCAGGGGTCCATGCCGTCCGGGCTGACCGCGATGAACGTCTGCCCGACGAAGCGCTGGTCGTCGCCGAACGCGCGCAGCGCCGCCTTCTGCCCCGCGGCGTCGCCGTCGAAGGTGAAGATGATCTCTCCGGCGTACGCGTCGGTGTCCAGCAGCAGCCGCCGCAGCACCCCGATGTGGTCCGCGCCGAACGAGGTGCCGCACGTCGCCACGGCCGTGGTCACCCCGGCCAGGTGGCACGCCATCACATCGGTGTACCCCTCGACGATCACCGCCCGGCCCTGCTTGGCGATCTCACGCTTGGCCTGGTCGATGCCGTAGAGCACGTGCGACTTCTTGTACAGCGGCGTCTCGGGGGTGTTCAGGTACTTCGGGCCGTCGTCGTCGTCGAACAGCTTGCGCGCCCCGAAGCCGATCACGTCGCCGGACACGTCCCGGATCGGCCACAGCAGGCGGCGCCGGAACCGGTCCACCAGGCTGCCCGAACGCGCGGGCCGGGCCAGGCCCGCGGTCTCCATCTCGGCCGCGCTGAAACCGCGTCCGCGCAGGTGCTTGACCAGCAGGTCCCAGTCCGGCGGGGCGAAGCCGCAGCCGTAGCGCTGGGCCGCGTCCCGGTCGAAGCCCCGCTCGGCGAGGAACTCCCGGGCAGCCCGCGCCCCCGGCGTGAGCAGCTGCTCGGCGTAGAACTCCTGGGCCGCGGCGTGCGCGGCGACCAGCCGCTGGCGCTGGCCGTGCTGCGGGCGCTCCACCGCCGGGCCGCCTTCGATCCGGCGCAGCTGGATGCCTGCCCGGTCGGCCAGCCGCTCGACGGACTCGATGAAGCTCAGGTGATCGATCTTCTGGACGAAGTTGATCACGTCGCCACCCTCGCCGCAGCCGTGGCAGAACCACACGTTGCGGGCCTGGGACACGGTGAACGACGGCGTCTTCTCGTCGTGGAACGGGCACAGCCCTTTGAGGTTGCCGCCGCCCGCGTTCTTCAGGGTGACCTGCTCACCGGCCACGTCCACGATCGAGCTGCGCTCGCGTACGAGCGCGATGTCCTCATCACGGATGCGACCCCCGGCCATGCGCTACATCCTGCCAGCCGATGCCCGGCAGGCGCACAGCCGATACCGTGCGATCGTGGCCCATCCCACCCCCGCCCCCGACCTTGCCCGCCGCGCCGCCGACGACATCGAGCTCGCCGTCGCGCTCACCGAGTACCAGAAAATCATCGAAATGCGCCGGGCGGTGAGCGACCAGGCCCACAACCGGTACAACTTCTTCCTCGTCATCGCCACCGCCGTGGCGGCCGTGTCAGCCGGCCTGGTCGGCAGCAACATCGACCCCGAGGTGCGCATCGGCGCGGTGGCCGCCCTCGCCGCGCTCATGCTGCTGATGGGCCCGGCCGTGTTCCTGCGGCAGCTGCGGTTCACCGGCACGTCGCACCGCTACGGGCTGGCCGAGCAGGCGCTGCGCAGCTACCTGGTGCGCCGCGCCCCGCAGGTCGCCCCGTACGTGCTGCTGCCCACGCTCGACGACCCCGGCCTGTTCCTGCCAACCGCGACAGGCGGCCGGCAGCGCCAGCGTGAGGCCGTCGGCCTGGCCGCCAGCATCGGCCTGGTCAACAGCGCCCTGCTGGCCGCGGGCGGCGGTCTCGCCCTGAGCGCTCTGGACATCGACGGCTGGGCGCTGGTGCTGCTCGACGTGGCGCTGTTCGCCGCGGCCGCGGCCGTCCACCTCTGGTGGGTCAGCCGGACCGTGCGCCGCGACGCCGCCGAGCGCGAACGCCTGCTCGCGGCGCGCGCCCTGGACGTGCTCGACCTGTTCCCGCCGGTTGTCCCCCCGTCCCCGTCCCCCGAACCCGACCCGGCCTTGGCCGAGGCCGCCGAGGTCGCCAAGGCATGACCCCGAAGATCGCTGTTTCGGGTCACGAATCGCGGTCGGACCCCGGCTCCTGACCCGAAACGCCGATCTTCCCTCGGCGGCCGGGCAGGACGGCGCGGGGCGGGGTCAGGCGCCCGGAGCCGTGAGGTGCTGGTGCCAGGCCTGAGCGGCGGTGTCGGTGAGCGAGGCCACCTGGTCCACGACGACCCGGCAGCGGGCCGAGTCGTCGGCGGCGGCCCGCCACAGCGGGGCGAACACCGGATCCAGCTCGTCCGGGCCCCGGTCGGTCAGCAGCCGCACCAGGTCGCGCAGGATCTGGCGCTGCTCGGCGTACCACGGCTCCATGCCCCGGCGGCGCATCACGTAACGCAGGGCGATGCCCTTGAGCAGGGCGCAGCGGATCCGGGCGGTGGTCGGCACGATCAGGTCCGCGTCGTAGCGGCGCAGCCGCCCGTCGCCGTACTTGTCGCGGGTGGCGTCGACCGCGGCGGCGACGAACCGTCCGGTCAGGACGCTGGTGCAGCGCTTGAGGGCCAGCTGGGCCTTGAACGAGCCGTCGTATCCGGCCAGCGGCGCGACGACGGGATCGGCCAGCAGCTCGATCAGGGCCTCGTGCAGCACCGCCGGCGACTCCGACGAGTACACCTGCGCCACGTCCGCGCACAGCGCCGCCCGCTCGTCGGCGTCCAGCAGCAAGGGCTGCAGCTCGACGAAGCCGGAGTATAGGCCGTCCTCCACGTCGTGCACCGAGTACGCGACGTCGTCGGACCAGTCCATGACCTGCGCCTCCAGGCAGCGCCGGTCGTCGTCGGGGGCGCCCAGGCGGACCCAGTCGAAGACGGGGCGGTCGTCGGCGTACACCCCGAACTTGCGGGTGCCCTCCCGGCGCGGCCAGGGATACTTGCAGGTCGCGTCCAGCGAGGCCCGGGTGAGGTTGAGCCCCGCGCCCTCCACCTTGGCCTCCAGCCGGGTCAGCACCCGCAGCGTCTGCGCGTTGCCCTCGAACCCGCCCCACTCCCGGCTGACCTCGTCGAGCGCGTCCTCGCCGTTGTGCCCGAACGGCGGATGCCCCAGGTCATGGGCCAGCCCGGCGACGTCGACGACGTCCGGGTCGCAGCCCAGCCGGGCGCCCATCTCGCGGGCGATCTGCGCCACCTCGATCGAGTGCGTCAACCGGGTACGCAGGAAGTCGCCGCTGCCCGCGGTGTGCACCTGGGTCTTGGCGGCCAGCCGCCGGAACCCGGCCGAGTGCAGCACCCGCGCCCGGTCGCGCTCGTAGGGGCTGCGCCCGAAACCGGTGTCCTTCGAAGGCTCGGGGATGAACCGCTCGCTGGGATCGACCATCAACCAATGCTACTGACCGCGACCGGCATCCTCACGCACGCAACGGTGAACGTCGGGCGACCGATCGCCGGTTCCCAGGCCATGATCGGTTCCGGCCGTCCTCCGTCGACACACGTTGGCATCGATGGTTATTGACATTCATGTTGCGGGGACGTTAAGTGGTGGAACAAAGAGAGCGCTCTCACAACCGTCCCACGGTCCCCGGTTCCGCCGCCCATGCCGAGCCCGGCGGCGTGCGGACCGCCCTCTTCCCCAGGAGGAGAAAGCCCTGATGAGCACGCGATTCTCCAAGCACCGCAAGGCGATGCTGGCCGGCGGCCTGGCCGTCCTGGTCGCCGCGGCGGTCGCCACGGTCAACGCACTGCCCGCGCAGGCCTCGCTGCCCGCCACGCCCTCGGGCTGGCAGCTGGTCTGGAGCGACGACTTCAACGGCGCGAACAACACGCTGCCGTCGTCCGGCAACTGGATCATCGACACCGGCACGTCCTACCCCGGCGGCCCCGCCAACTGGGGCACCGGCGAGATCCAGACGTACACCAACAGCACCAGCAACGTCCGCCACGACGGCGCGGGCAACCTGCTGATCACCCCGATCAAGAGCGGCAACAGCTGGACCTCGTCGCGCATCGAGACGGTCCGCACCGACTTCAAGCCCGCGGCCGGGCGTGTCCTGCGCATCGAGGGCCGCATCCAGATGCCCAACGTCACCGGGGCCGCGGCCGCCGGCTACTGGCCCGCGTTCTGGGCGCTGGGCGCGCCGTACCGGGGCAACTACCAGAACTGGCCGGGCATCGGCGAGTTCGACATCATGGAGAACGTCAACGGCATCAACTCGGTGTGGGGCGTGCTGCACTGCGGCGTCGCACCCGGCGGGCCGTGCAACGAGTTCAACGGCATCGGCGCGAGCCGGGCCTGCCCGGGCAGCACCTGCCAGTCGGCGTTCCACACGTACCGCTTCGAGTGGGACCGCACCAACGAGAACGCCCAGCAGCTGCGCTGGTACGTCGACGGGACGCTGTACCACACCGTGAACCAGAGCCAGGTCGGCTCGTACTGGTCCCAGATGACCTCGCACGCCGGTTACTTCCTGCTGCTCAACGTGGCGATGGGCGGCGCGTTCCCGAACGGCGTGGCGGGGTCCGCGACGCCGACCGGCAGCACGGTGTCGGGTCAGCCGATGCGGGTCGACTACGTGGCGGTCTACCAGACCACGGGCGGCACCACGCCGCCGTCGTCGCCGCCGGCCAGCCCGCCGCCGAGCGGCAACCGTGACGCGTACGCCAACATCCAGGCCGAGAGCCGCAACGGCCAGGCCGGCACCACGATCTACGAGAATTACTACGTCGGCAGCATCGGCAACGGTGACCACCTGCGCTTCGACGGCGTGAACTTCGGCTCGCCGAAGCCGCTGGACTTCGTCACCCGGGCCGCGTCGGGCGCCGCGGGCGGCATCAGCGGCCTGGTCGAGGTGCGGATCGACAGCCTGTCCAACGCGCCGATCGGCAGCTTCGCCATCGCCAACACGGGCGGCTGGACGAGCTGGCGGGAGATCCCCGCGAACGTGAACGGGCCGACCGGCACGCACACGGTGTACCTCACCTTCACCAGCGGGCAGCCCAACGACTACGTGAACATCGACTGGTTCCGCTTCCGGCGCTGACCTGATCCGGTGTGGCACGCGGGAGGGCGCGGCAGGCAAGTGCCGCGCCCTCCCGTCGGCGCCGCCCCGGGACCGGGCGGCCGACTCAGTACGTGTATCCGCCGTCCCCGGACGGCGAGGCCGCGACGGCGGGCGACGCCCCGGCGTCCGGCGAGGCGTCCGCGCCGGGCGGGGGCACCGGCTTCGGGGTCGCGGTCGGCAGGCAGGACAGGTTCTTCTTGCCGGTCGGCGCGACGACGAACCAGACCCCGCCGACGGCCTGGCCCTTCCACTGCCCGGCCTTCTTGTCGCCGATGTAGCGGTAGAGCGGCCAGCCGTTCAGGGTGACCTGGGTGGCCCCGTCCTCCCGCTCGACGGTGCCGACGAGCTTGGCGTCCAGCCCGGTCAGCTTCAGGTTGTCGTCGACCAGCACCGGCGGCCACACCGCAGCGCAGTCGCCGGAGCAGTTGCTGGCCGGCGGCTCGGCGGTGTCCTTGTCGAACCGGTAGAGCACGAAGCCGTCGGCGTCGACGACGACCTCGCCCATCTTCGGGATCTTCTTGCCGCGCAGCTCGGCGGTGGGGATGCCGACGGCGGCGACGACCTCGGCGGCGGGCTCGTTCTCGGCCGGGCCGAGCGGTGACGGTGCGGGCGCGGTGACCGGCGCCGGGCCGTCCCGCAGGCCCGCACAGGCGGTCATGGCACCCAGCGGGGCCAGCAGCAGCGTGGCTGCCAGTACGGCGCGAACACTTCGAAGCATCGGTGGTTCCCTTCTCTCGGCTCAGCCGACCAGGCTCAGGCGGCGCTGGTTCGGGACGACGGCGGGCAGCGACACGAGCGGGCGGGCCGGGCCCGCCTCCCGCATCGCGCGGGCGAGCGTGGTGAACTGCCGCGGCGCGTTGACCGCGACCACCCCGGTGGTCACGCCGCCACGGCGGTGGGCGGCGAGCACACCGCCGCGGGCGATGTCACGGCGGCCGGGGCGCAGTTCGCTGACGGCGACCTCCTCGGACTTGTCGAGGCGGCCGATCACCTGGATGCGCAGCCCGAACAGGTCGGACCAGTAGCGGGGCAGCACCCCGACGGCGGGCGCGGCGCGCGAGCCGGACAGCAGCGTGCGGGCGGCGGCCCGGCCCATCTCCATCGCGGCGATCCACTGGTCGACGCGGCCGGGGGCGTCGCCGTACCAGGCGTTGGGCCAGCGGGCCACCGCGCCGGCCGCGACGACCCGGTCCACGCCCTGGACGCGCAGGCTCTCGTCGCAGAGCAGGCCGTCGCTGGTGTCGGCGTGGCGGGCGGTGAACCAGCCGGTGTCGGGCCGTTCCCCGAGCGTGGCGATGACCAGGTCGGCGTCGACGTGCGAGCCGTCGTCGAGGTCGAGCCGCCAGCCGCGGCGGCCCCGGGACAGGTGCTTGACCCGGCGGCCGAGACGCATGCGTACGCCTTCGTGGCGCATCGTGTCGGCGATCATCCCGCCCGTCACCGACCCGACCGCGCGGGTCATGACCTGCGCGTTCGAGTCAATCATGGTGCATTCGCGGGCGATTGAGCGCACCACGTAGGCGGCTTCGCAGCCGGTGAGCCCGGCGCCGACGACGGCCACCCGCTGCGCCCGGCGCAGGTCGGCGGCCAGGCCGAGCGCGTCGTCGATGCTGTGCAGGCTGTGCAGGCCGGGCTCGCCGACCGGCCAGCCGTCCGGGATGACCGGGCGGGCGCCGGTGGCGACGATGAGCGCGTCGTACTCGTACATCTCGCCGGACTCGCCGTAGACGATCTGGCGCCTGGCGTCGAGTTCGGCCGCGACCCGCCCGGTCAGCCAGCGCGCGGTGGACTCGGTCGACAGCTGCACGTCGGCCGGCCGCTGCCCGGTGAGCAGCCCTTTCGAGCAGGCGGGCCGGTGGTACGGCGGGTACGACTCGCCGGCCAGCACGGTGATCACACCACTGAACCCGAGCCGGTCCAGCTCCTCCACCGCCGCGACAGCGGCCCGCCCACCCCCGACCACAAGAATCCGATCAAGATCCGATATCCGGTGCCTCATGCCCGCTCCTCGCTTCGCTCGTCACCGGCATCACGCAGCCCGTCGATTCGCTCGCAAAGCTCGCTCATGCCCGCTCCTCGCTTCGCTCGTCACCGGCATCGCAGAGCCCACTGATTCGCTCGCAAAGCTCGCTCATGTTTCAGTCCTCGCTCAGGTCGCCGACGTGGAAGCGGTCGCGGGCGCCGGCGGCGCGGTGCGAAGCCCGGCTGTGCCGCCGGTTCTGCCGGAACTCGTCGAGTTCGGTGGCGGGTTCGAAGGTGGAGCGGCCCACCGGGCGGCTCTCCTCGGCCTCGTCCTCGACGGACGGCGGCGCGGCGGGGCGCTCACGCTGGCGCACGATGAGGGGCGTCACCGGGGCCGGTGGCGGGGTCGGGGCGCTGCCGGGCGGGCGCCGGACGCTGATGGCGCGGGCCGGGCACACCTCGACCGCCCGGACCACCTCGTCCAGCCGGTACGCGGGCGGGGCCGCCGTGTAGTCGAGCCGGCCGTCACTGCGCAGGCTGAACACGCTGGGCGACTCCTGCTCGCAGAAGCCGAACCGGGCACAGCGCACCGGGTCGACGTCGACGACCAGGCTGTCGCGCGGCTGCTCGGGGCGTACGACGGCCAGCACGTTGTCGGACTCGACCCGGCGCGAACGGCGCGGCCAGGAGGTGAACCACAGCGCGACCGTGGCCAGCCAGGCGGTGTAGACCGGTCCCCAGACCCAGCCGGGCCCGGTGTCCGTACCGGAGATCAGCACGTGCGCGGAGACCAGCGAGAACCCGACGTACGTGGCCATGTGCACGGCACGCCAGCGGCTGAACCCCAGCTTGCGCTGGATCACGATCGATATCGCGCCGGCGATGACCAGCTCCAGGCCCAGCACGCCCGCCCCGACGCCGATGGGGTCGTGGGTGTCCACGAACGGCACGATGACGTCGACGACGCTGATGGTGCCGTTCGGCACGGCGAGCTGGGCGATGCCGTGCACCAGCCCCAGCGTCAGCCCGACCAGGGCGATGCCCTGGTGCGCGGCGTACGCCACGGACCGGCGGACGCGGCTCAGGCCCCATCCGTTGCGCAACGCGACGCCGCCGAGAACTGCCAGCCACAGCAGCCCGAACGAGGTGAATCCCACCGTCGCGGCGATGACATGAGCACTCTCCATAACCGTCCCGCTACTCTGCTCTAATAAGCGACAATGGCATCGCGAATAAGGTCTGCGATCCCTTTGGGACGACACCTTCAACCCTTTGCGGCGCAATGTCAATGCCTGCGACCACATCGCGGAAGACTCCTGCGAACAGGGCACACTTTTTTAGGTACGTCCTAGGCGGACCCTAAGAACGGCTTAACAATGTCTTCGGGGATTGACTCCACAGCGGACTCCGAGCTTAGGCTCCTGGCGCTGCCAATAGGCAGCGCATCATGTATTCGGGCGAACACGGAAAGGCGTCGGATGAACATTCGCCGCGCCCGGACCGCTGCACTCGCAGCGGTCGCGGTTCTCGCCGCGGCGGTGGCGCTGACCCCGCCGCCGGCCGCTCACGCCGAAGAACCCGACCCCGGCTGGACCGTCACCGAGTCCGGGCCGCTCGGCCCCGCCGACCGGGACCTGCTGGTCCGGGTGCGCCTCGCCGGGCTCTGGGAGGCCCCCGCCGGCAAGCAGGCCCAGGACCGGGCCCGCGGCGAGAAGGTCAAGGAGATCGGCCACCACATCAGTGCCGAGCACATCGCGCTGGACGCCGAGGTGCTCAAGGTCGCGGCGCAACTGCAGGTGGCGGTGCCCGACCGGCCCAATGCCGAGCAGCAGGGCTGGCTCGACGAGCTGAACGGGCTGCGCGGCGAGGCATGGGACAACGTCTTCATCGCCCGGCTGCGCGTCGCCCACGGCAAGGTCTTCAGCGTCGTCGCGGCGGTCCGCGCGGGCACCCGCAACGAGGTGATCCGCGAGTTCGCCCAGAAGGCCGTGACGATCGTGATGCGGCACATGACGTACCTGGAGAGCACCGGGCTGGTCGACTACAACTCGCTGCCCGCACCCCCCACCCCGGCCGCCGCGCCGAACTCCGCCGCAGGCCCACGCACCGGCGGCACGCCGGAGCCGATGATCTGGCTGATCCTGGCGACCTCGCTCGCCGTCGGCGCCGTGACGGCCGCCCGCGTCCGGCACCCCCGCTGACCTCGGGTGCGGCCGCCGCCCCCGTCGGCCGCACCCGGCACCCACCTCCCGGAAGGACACCCCCATGGCACGCAGTCACTCCCCCCGGCACCGGATGGAACCCCGCGAGCGGCGATTACTGGCCGCGGTGATCGTGCTGATCGCCGCGACGGTGCTGGCCACCATCAGCCAGGTCTCGCAGGCCGCGACCGGCGACGGCGCCAACCCCGCCAAGGAGGTCCCGGCGGAGCTCGCCGCGGCCGCCCGTATCCCGAACGATCAGGGCCCCGACGCCGAGTGCACCAAGCCGCGCTCGCCCGCGCGCTGCCACGCCCCGACCGGCCCGCCGGTGGCCGGCGACTTCGTCGACATCCGCTCGGTCGCGCCCAACGTGCGCGAACGGCGGGCGACCGCCGAGGGTTCGGCGGGCACGTTCACCTCGCTGTGCGGCCGCAACCTCAACGACCACCGCAACCCCGACAACTTCATCGTCGCGCCGGGCGTGAGCAACGGCGCCCACCACACGCACGATTACGTCGGCAACCTGTCCGCCGACGGCAACTCCACCAACGAGAGCCTCGCCGCGGCGGGCACCACCTGCCGGCGCGACGACCGCTCCACGTACTACTGGCCGGTGCTGCGCCAGCGCGGCACCGTCGGCGAGGACGCGACCGCCGACGGCGGCGGCAACGACGGCAACATCGGCCGCATCCTGCGCCCGGCGTCGGTGCGGCTGGAGTTCCGCGGCAACCGGTTCGCGAAGATCAGCCCGATGCCGGACTTCGTACGGCTGATCACCGGTGACGCCAAGGCCGTCACCAACGGGCCGACCAACGCCAAGGCGCAGTGGACCTGCACCGGCTTCACCAACCGCCGCACCACGAAGTACCCGCTGTGCCCGCGGGGCAGCCAGGTGCAGCGCGTCCTGGACTTCCCGAGCTGCTGGGACGGCGTCAACGCCGACAGCGCCAACCACCGCGCGCACGTCATCTTCCCCGCCGCGGACGGGCGCTGCCCGGAGGGCACCAAGCCGATCGCGCAGCTGCGCATGACGCTGACCTACAGCGTGCCGCGCGGGCGCTCGTTCGCGCTGGACACGTTCCCCGAGCAGAACCACAGCCCGCTCACCGACCACGCCGACTTCGTCAACGTGATGCCGGCGCAACTGATCACGTTCGCGACCGACTGCATCAACCGGGGCCGCCGCTGCTGACCCCACCGCCGGAACAGGGGGTACGCGACATCCGCGTACCCCCTGTTGCTGTGTTCAGGCGGTGGCGACCGGCGGGAGGAGCACGGCGGGGCGGGGCCAGACGCCGAGGGCGAGGAGCAGGACGGTGGCGGTGCCACCGAGCAGCAGCGGGGTCAGACCGGCGTCCAGCGCGAAGACGAAGACGAGCCCGAACTGCCCCATCATCAGCGCGCCCCAGGTCCTGATCGCGGTGACCGTGTAGAGCCGGGCGATGTCGGACCGGCGGATCCGGGCGGCGAGCGGCGCGGCCGGCAGGTAGATCACCGCGCTGAGCACCGCGCTGGCGAGGAACGCGAGCAGGGCGGTGGTGCTCCAGCCGAAGGACAGGCCCACCGCGAACGAGGCGATGAGGAAGAAGAACAAGTAGGTCGAGGCGAGCGCGCCCACGATCCACCGCAGGATGGTGACGTGGCGGCTCAGCCGGGGGTCATGAGAGGACATGAGCGAGTCTAAGGGGGTACGCGCCGCAACCGCGTACCCCCGAACGGTCCGCTTGGGCTCGGACCGGTGTGCCCGCGCCGCCGCCACCCCCTGGCGACGGCGCGGGCGGGAGGGCGTCACCCGATGGTGCAGGTGGCGCCGTTGAGCGTGAACGCCGCCGGCCGCGGGTTGCTGCCGGTGTGCGTCGCGTTGAAGCCGAACGACGTGGACGCGCCAGGGGCGAGCGTGCCGTTGTAGCCCTCGTTGGTGATCGCGACGTCGGCCCCGGTCTGGGTGTACTTCGACGACCAGGACTGGGTGATCTGCTGCCCGGCGGTGAACGAGAACCGCAGCGTCCAGCCGTTGATCGTGCTGGTCCCCGTGTTCTTGATCGTCACGTTGCCGGTGAAGCCGGTGTTCCAGTCGTTGCTGCCGTAGGTGACCTGGCAGCTGCCCGCCGGGTTGTTCGGCAGGGTGGTCAGCGACACCGCGCTCGACGGGGTCGAGGCGTTGCCCGCGGCGTCGACCGCGACCACGTAGAACTGGTACGCCGTGGCGGCGGTCAGCCCGGTCACCGAATACGTGGTGCCGGTGACCGTGGCCAGCAGCGCGTCCGTCGCGCCGGCCTCGCGGTAGACCCGGTAGCCGGTGACGCCGACGTTGTCGGTGGAGCCGGTCCAGGTCAGGGTCGCGCCGCTCGACGTGATCGCCGACGCGACCGGCGTGCCGGGCGTGCTCGGCGGGGTGGTGTCGACCGGGTCGGCGACCAGCGTGGTGAACGTCGCCGGGGTCGAGGCCGCCGAGCGGTTGCCCGCCCCGTCCTTGGCCACCACGTAGAAGGTGTACGCGGTGTTCGGGGTGAGCCCGGTCAGCGACAGGGTGGCCGTCGTCGGCGAGCCGACCAGCACGTCGGTCGCGCCCGCTTCGCGGTAGACGTCGTAGCCGGCCAGGCCGCTGCCGCCGGTGTCGGTCGATCCCGCCCAGGCCAGCGTCAGGCCGGTGCTGGTGACGCCGGACGCGCTCGGGGTGCCGGGCGCGGTGGGCGCGGTGGTGTCCGGGGTGGTGCTGGGCTCGTTGCCCCAGATCTTCACGCCGCCGTGGTACAGCGGCACGCCCGGGTTGACCCCCGCGGTGGCCAGGTACGACGGGTCGTTGGCAACGCTCCAGGTGCCGCCCTCGCCGACGCCGACCTTGAACTGCACCTCCATCCGGTGCTGCGACTGCCCGGCGGGCGCGATGGTGTACCCGGCGCAGTCGACCTCGACGTACCAGAGGTTGCCCTGGGCCTGCTTCGCGGTGCTCGGCGACGGGCAGCCCTGGGTGTAGCCGGAGGTGACCACGACCGCGCTCGCGTCGTCGCGGGTGAAGTAGTAGCGGAACTTCGCCGTGGTCAGCGCGCGGGCCGGGAACGCCGACTTGTTGTAGACGATCGCCTTGACCCGGGTCTCCCGCGCGTCGGCGACCAGGGTCGTCTCGACGGTCATCTCGTCCATGTCGGGGGCCTGTACACCGGGGAAGCCGGCCAGCGGGGTGCCGCCGTACTCCTGGGACAGCCGGGCCAGCGCGGAGGTCAGACCGGCGTTGTAGTCGGTGGCGACCTCGTTCATCACGTAGTCGTTGCGCTGGTCCTGGTACGCGTCGTCGGGCGAGGACGGGCCGCCGACCAGCGCGCCGTACAGCACGTGCCGGGTCTCGGTCGGCACCGTCATGCTGTCCCACCAGGAACCGTGCGCCGTGCGGTGGTGCGGGTTCTTCGGCGAGTTGGTCCCGAAGCCGATCATGTACGACGAGTTGCGCGGGTTGTCGCCGAGCGCGTAGTTGATCTGCCGGACCGCGAAGTCCTTGTACCGCGCCTTGCGCACCGTGTCGGTGGTCTTGTCGCTGTAGACCAGCGCGGCGAACGAGGTGTTCGCGGCGTAGCGCAGCGCGCCCCAGCTGTCGAGCACGGCCATGCCGCCGGGCGAGGTGCGGATCTTCTCGCCGTTGACGCCGACGGTCCAGTAGTCCAGCCAGCGGTTGGCGTCGTCGACGTACTTCTGCTTACCGGTCAGGTTGGCCAGCAGCACGTACGCGCCGAACTGCTTGTTGTCCCAGGCCAGCGTCCACTTGTACGAGCGGGTGGTGGTCTGCGGCTCGGTGCCCAGGCTGTCGTACGCCGCCTCGGCCTTGGCCAGGTAGGACGCGTCACCGGTGGCCCGGTAGAGCCAGATCCCGCCCCACACCAGCTCGTCGGTGTAGCCGCTCCACGACTTGTAGAAGTTCGTCGCGTCGGTGATGCACGAGTGGTAGGTCTGGCGCACCGTGTCGGCGAACGTGTACAGCTGCTTCGCGTGCGTGACCAGGGTGTCGGCGTACGTCGGGTCGGTCGGCCGGAACACCATCGACGAGGCGGCCATCGCGGCCGCGGTCTCACCCGCGAGGTCCGCGCCGCCGCAGCTCGCGTCGATCTTGTACGCGGGCCGCGCCATCGGCATCACCTCGGCCGGACCCCACCACTTGTGGTCGTCGTCGCCCTTGCCGATCTGCCCGTAGAGCACGTTGGCCGACGGGTGCGCCTTGATGAAGTAGTCGTTGGGCACCCGCAGGTTGTTCAGCAGCTGGGTGAGCTGCCCCGACGCGGCGTACCCGGCCCGGTACTCGACCGCGCCCCAGGCCAGCATCGTGGTGGTGAACGCCATCGGGAAGCCGAACTTGACGTGGTCACCGGCGTCGAACCAGCCGCCGGTCAGGTTCAGGCCCACGTCGGAGCCGTCGTTCATGGCCGAGTCGCCGCGCCAGGAGACCCGGCTCCAGGACGGCTTGGGGCCGGCGATCTGGGCCTCGTAGAAGTACAGCGACTTCTGCAGCGCCTCGGCGTAGTTGAAGGCGGGGGCGGCGGCGGCCGGGCCGGGGCTGACCGCGACGGCGAAACTCGCCGCGGTCAGCGCCGCGGCGGCGGTCGCCGCCAGCCGGCGTCCCCAGTGGGGTCGTGCGTCGGGCATGACGGAACTCCTCGTACGTGGAGCCGCGCCGGGGCGGACCGCGGCGGGATGGCGCGGTCTCGGACGTGGGCGCATCCGAAACCGCCCGACGCGGTGGCCAGGCACGGTGAGTGATCGGGCGGAGAGGTGCGGGAGCGCTCCCACAACTGCCGACCAATGTAGCCGGATGTAACGCGCATGTGAAGCGTCAATGACCTGCGGTTACCCGGCGATGCATGGAAACGCTCCCATATCGACCGCTCGCGATGAAACTTTCAGCACGCGGCGGTCACGGGCGCGGGCGCAGCCGGAACTCGTTGCCCTCCGGGTCGGCCAGCAGCGTCCAGGGCGCGCTCGCCGCCTCCACGGGCACGTGGCGCGCGCCCATGTCCATCAGGCGTTCGATGTCGGCCACGAGATCGTCGCAGTCCAGCTCGACCTGCAGCCGGTTGCGGCCCACCTTCGCGGCAGGCGCCTGCACGAACAGCATGCCGGGATACGTCGCCTGGTCGGGCGCGATCGCCACCGCGTCCGGGCGCTCCTCCAGTATCTGGAAGTGGAGCACCTCGGCCCACCAGCGAGCCAGCCGCGCCGGATCCCCGGCGTCCACTGCGGTGCCATGCCAGCGCAGCCCCATCGCCGCCTCCTGCCGGTGTGGACAGAGTGCCGAAAGCGTACGCCCCCGGATTCCCGTCTGCCACCACCCGTAAACCCCCCGGAAAGGAAGGGCGCCTTCACAGCGCTCCGCGTCGTGAAGGCGCCCTTCCCAACATCTGGCAGGTCAGAGGACGGCGCGGCCGGCTTCCAGGCGGGCGACCGGGACGCGGAACGGCGAGCAGGAGACGTAGTCCAATCCCGCCTCGTGGAAGAAGCGCACCGACTCGGGGTCGCCGCCGTGCTCGCCGCAGACCCCGATCTTCAGGTCCGGCCGCACCTGGCGGCCCTCCTGCACGGCGATGCGCACCAGCCGGCCGATGCCGTCACGGTCCAGTGTCTCGAACGGCGACACCCCGAACACGCCCAGCTCCAGGTACCGGCTGAAGAACGAGCCCTCCACGTCGTCGCGGGAGAAGCCCCAGCCCATCTGGGTCAGGTCGTTGGTGCCGAAGGAGAAGAAGTCGGCCGCCTCGGCGATCTGGCCCGCCGTCAGCGCGGCCCGGGGCACCTCGATCATCGTACCGATCGGGGTGCCGGACATGCCCTCCTCGGCGAGGATGCGCTCGGCGTCGGCCCGTACCGCCTCCAGCTCCTGGACCGCGCCCACCAGCGGCACCATGATCTCCGGCCGGGCGTCGCCGCCGTCGGCGCGGACCTGGGCCGCGGCCTGCGCGATGGCCCGCACCTGCATGCCGAACAGCCCCGGGATGACCAGACCGAGGCGTACGCCGCGCAGCCCCAGCATCGGGTTCTGCTCGTGCATCCGGCGCACCGCAGCCAGCAGCGCCTCCCGGTGCGGGTCGGGCTCCTTCGCGGTGGCGACCTCGACGGCCAGCTCCTCCAGCGGCGGCAGGAACTCGTGCAGTGGCGGATCGATCAGCCGGATGGTGACCGGCAGCCCGTCCATCGCCCGGAAGATCTCCGCGAAGTCGTCGCGCTGCAGCGGCAGCAGCGCGTCCAGCGCCCGCTGCTGCTCGTCCGCGCCGTCGGCCAGGATCAGCCGCTCGACCATGGCCCGGCGCTCGCCGAGGAACATGTGCTCGGTGCGGCACAGGCCGATGCCCTGCGCGCCGAAGCGCCGCGCCCGCGCCGCGTCGGAGCCGGTGTCGGCATTGGTGCGCACGGCCAGCCGCCGCCGCTCGTCGGCGTGCGTCAGCATCCGGTGTACGGCGGCGACCAGCGTGTCCGCGTCGGCGGGCAGGTCGCCGTCGAAGTAGCGCACCACCGGGCTGGGCTTCACCGGCACCTCGCCGAGGTGGATCGCCCCGGTGGTGCCGTCGATCGAGATCAGGTCGCCCTCGCCCACGGTCACGTCGCCGACGGTGAACCGCTTGCCGGCCAGGTCCACCTCGACCGACTCGGCACCGCAGACGCAGGTCTTGCCCATGCCCCGGGCCACCACCGCGGCGTGCGAGGTCTTGCCGCCGCGACTGGTCAGGATGCCCTGCGCCGCGATCATGCCGGGCAGGTCGTCGGGATTGGTCTCCCGGCGCACCAGGATGACCTTCTCCCCCTTCGCGGCCCGCTCGACCGCGTGCGCGCTGTCGAACACCACGTGCCCGACGGCCGCGCCCGGCGAGGCCGCGATGCCCTTGGCGATCGGCTTGTCGACCGCCGACTCGTCGAAGGTCGGGAACATCAGCTGGGCCAGCCGCGCCCCGCTCTGCCGGCGCAGCGCCTCGTCGAGGTCGATCATGCCCTCGTCGACGAGCTGCGACGCGATGATGAACGCCGCGGCCGCGGTGCGCTTGCCGACCCGGGTCTGCAGCATCCACAACTTGCCGGCCTCGATGGTGAACTCGATGTCGCACAGGTCGCGGTAGTGGCCTTCGAGCGTGGACATGATGCCCGTCAGCTCGTCGAACGACTTCTTGTCGAGCTGCTCCAGCTCCTGCAGCGGCACGGTGTTGCGGATGCCGGCGACGACGTCCTCGCCCTGGGCGTTGGCGAGGTAGTCGCCGTACACGCCGCGGGCGCCGGTGGCCGGGTCGCGGGTGAACGCGACGCCGGTGCCGGAGTCGGGGCCGAGGTTGCCGAAGACCATCGCCACGATGTTGACGGCGGTGCCCAGGTCGGCCGGGATGCGCTCCTGGCGGCGGTAGAGCACGGCGCGCTCGGCGTTCCAGGAGTCGAAGACCGCGTTGACGGCGAGGTCCATCTGCTCGCGCGGGTCCTGCGGGAACTCGCGCCCGGTGTGCTCGGCGAAGATGGCCTTGAAGGTGTCCACCAGGCCGCGCAGCTCGGCGGCGTCCAGGTCGACGTCCGCGCGCGAGCCCTTGACCCGGTCCATGGCGTGCTCGAAGGCGTCGCCGGGCACGTCGCAGACGGTCTTGCCGAACATCTGGATGAGCCGGCGGTACGAGTCCCAGGCGAAGCGCTCGTTGCCGCTGCGCGCGGCCAGCCCGTGCACGCTGGCGTCGGTCAGGCCGACGTTGAGCACCGTCTCCATCATGCCGGGCATGGAGAACTTGGCTCCCGAGCGCACCGACACGAGCAGCGGGTCGGCCGGGTCGCCGAGGCGGCGGCCCATGGTCTGCTCCAGCGCGGCGAGGTGCGCGCCGACCTGCCCGGCCAGCTCGGCGGGCGGGCTGCCCGCGGCCAGGTATTCGCGGCAGGCGTCGGTGGTGATGGTGAACCCGGGGGGCACGGGCAGGCCGATCCGCACCATCTCGGCGAGGTTCGCGCCCTTGCCGCCGAGCAGATCCTTGAGGTCCTTGTTCCCCTCGGCGAAGTCGTACACGTACTTCGTCATTGCGACCTCCCGCGTAGTGACCTCGACAATCAGTCTTGCGCGGGACCTTAACGGCCGCTCAGGGAATTTAGGAGGAGCTGGTGACGTATGGCACATGCATCGACAGTTGTGCCGTTCGCACGGTTTTCAGGGAGCGTTCCCACGCGCACTACCGCGCATACCCACCCCGATCGGGTGACATTCGGCGGAGGTCGAAGGGGGCCGCCGAAACGGACATCGATTGCTAACGTTCGCACCATGCATCCGTTCGGTCCTGAAGCGACGTCCGCCCCCCATCCGCTTTACGCACGGCTGCGCGAGGAGGCTCCCGCGCACGAGTTCGCCGTGGCCCCGAACTTCAACGCCTGGCTGATCACCCGGCACGACGACGCCCGCCGCGCCCTGAACGACCCCCGGCTGAGCAAGAACGTCTCCGGCGCCCCGATCCGCACCAGCGGCGGCTGGCCGGTCGAGCTGCGGGCCGCGATGGACTCGCACATGCTCAGCAACGACCCGCCCGCGCACACCCGGCTGCGCCGCATCGTCTCCTCGGCGTTCACCGCCCGCCGCATCGCCGACCTGCGCCCCGACGTGCAGCGCATCTCCGACGAGCTGCTCGACGGCTTCGCCGGCCGGGACGAGGTCGACCTGATCGGCGAGTACGCCTTCCCGCTGCCCCTGGCGGTCATCTGCGAGCTGCTCGGGGTGCCGATGGACGACCGGGACAGCTTCCGGGCGTGGTCCAACACCATCATCGCCAGCGCGCTGGCGCAGGGCGACGCGCTGGCGGCCGCGACGGCGATGAACGACTACGTCCGCGAGCTGGTCGAGCGCAAGCGGGCCCAGCCGGACCACGCGCTGCTGTCCGCGCTGGTCACGGCGGCCGACGACGGCGAGCGGCTGACCGAGGACGAGCTGACCTCGCTGGTGTTCCTGCTGCTGCTCGCCGGGCACGAGACCACCGTCAACCTCATCGGCAACGGCGTCTACCTGCTGCTGAGCCACCCCGAGGAGCTGGCGCGGCTGCGCGCGGACCGCAAGCTGCTCTCCCCCGCCATCGAGGAGTTCCTGCGGTACGAGAGCCCGGTGAAGACCGCGACCCTGCGGATCGCCACCGAGCCGGTGGAGTTCGGCGGGGTGACCGTGCCGGCCGGGGCGGTCGTCATGGTCAGCCTGCTGTCGGCCAACCACGACCCGCAGGCGTTCGCCGACCCGGAGCGCTTCGACCCGGCGCGCGCCGACAACCAGCACCTGGCGTTCGGCCACGGCATCCACTACTGCCTCGGCGCGCCGCTGGCCCGGCTGGAGGGCGAGATCGCCTTCAACGGCCTGCTGGACCGCTTCCCGAAGCTGCGGGCCACGCAGCCGCTGGACGAGTTGATCTGGCGTCCTGGAGCGCTGCTACGCGGCCTCGATCGGCTACCGGTCATGCTGAGCTGAAATTTCCCCCAAGATCAAAGCTCCATTTAGTGGCGATTTAGCCATCTGAGTGGAGCTTTGATGGGATAAAACAACGCCTCCCTGAGGCGATCCCGTAGGGGAAAATGCCAGCAATTCGGACACGCTGTGATGCAGATCACGTCAGCGCAAGACGTGATGAACCGACCAGTAAGCCCCTAGAAGGGGAGGAAAGTTCACCCATCAGGACGGATGATTCCTGACCGCGCTGGTGAGTCCAGTCACTGAGCAGGCAGTATGGGCGCTCCCGAATCAAAGGTGATGACGGAAAGGCCCCCAACCCCCGTGACTTACTTCAGACGTGGCAAGCACAGCGTCCCCGGCAACCTCGACAAGAGCCGTGACCGCCTCGCCCAGACCGGCGGAATGGTCCGCGGAGGCCTCGCCCGGCACTCCCGCCAGGCACTGGCCATCACCGCTCTCGCGGGTGTCAGCGCGTTCGGCCTGATCGCCGGTGCCGCCAACGCCAACGACAACGACCCCACCCCCGCGGACGCCGCCAAGGCGATCACCAATGTCGCGACCGTCGACGCGCTCGCCGAGCGGCAGTACATCGCCGAGGACGCGAGCCGGTACCAGCGCTCCACGCCCGTGGAGACCACCACGACCAAGCCCACCACCACCCCGCCCAAGAAGCCGACGGTGACCAAGCCGAAGCCGGCCACGGTCAAGACCGCGCCGAAGCCCGCCGCCGCACCCCGCCCGGCGTGGCTGATCCCGATGAAGGGCGCCCAGGTGACGTCCTGCTTCGGGCAGCGCTGGGGCGTGCTGCACGCCGGCATCGACTTCGCCATGCCGAGCGGCACCCCGATCCGCGCCGTCGGCGCGGGCACCGTGGTCAGCGCCGGCTGGGCGTACAGCGGTTACGGCATCTCGGTCGTGGTCGACCACCACAACGGCTACCTCACCCACTACGCGCACATGTCGCAGGACAAGGTGTCGGTCGGCGACGAGGTCAAGGCCGGCGACATCCTCGGCCTGGAAGGCTCCACCGGCGACTCGACCGGCCCGCACCTGCACTTCGAGGTGCACAAGGGCATGTGGAACCAGATCAACCCGGACGGCTGGCTGGCCGACCGCGGCATCCAGACCTCCTGCTGAACCACCCATCCCCATACCCCATCCCTCCCCCGACGAGAGGCCCGGATCATCACTGATCCGGGCCTCTCGCTATGCGGAGTCCGCCGGGCGGCCGTGATCGTCGGACTTGCCTGGCACCCGTGCGTATCTTGGGCGCGCTTTCGCCCACCTGCCTGGCAAGTCCGACGATCATGCCGACCTGGCCCGCATCGGCGAGCCTGAGGATCGGCTGAGAATTCGCGAGACGGGACATATGCGGAATAGGTGAGTTATAGGATCGCTCGTATTCGCCTATCCCGTGCCGACGCGCCCGGCGAGCCGGCCGTGAAGGAGGTTGGCATGTCTTCGCGGCGCCTGGCAGTCGCCGTCACCACCGCGCTCCTGCTCGTCGTCGGGGCCGCCGCCTGCGAGAGCGGCGACTCGGGCGGCTCGGGCGGCAGCGGCAAGATCGCACTGCTGCTGCCCGAATCGCAGACCACGCGGTACGAGCAGCACGACCGGCCGCTGTTCGAGGCCAAGGTCAAGCAGCTGTGCCCCGACTGCGAGATCATCTACAGCAACGCTCAGCAGGACCAGAGCCGCCAGCAGCAGCAGGCCGAGGCGGCGCTCAACAACGGCGCGCAGGTGCTGGTGCTCGACCCGGTCGACGGCGCGGCGGCGGCCACCATCGTGTCGCTGGCGAAGTCGAAGAACGTGCCGGTGATCTCGTACGACCGGCTCATCCAGAACGCGCCGGTCGACTACTACATCTCCTTCGACAACGAGCGTGTCGGCCAACTGCAGGGCGAGACGCTGGTCAACCGGCTCAAGGAGCTGGGTAAGACCTCGGGCGACATCGTGATGATCAACGGTTCACCGACCGACAACAACGCGAAGCTGTTCAACAAGGGCGCGCACTCCGCGCTGGACACCTCCGGGTTCAAGACCGTTCCGACGCCCGACTTCTTCACGCCCGAGTGGAAGCCCGAGAACGCCCAGAAGTTCATGGAGGGCCAGATCGCGCAGCTCGGCAAGGACGGGTTCGTGGGGGTGTACGCCGCCAACGACGGCACCGCGGGTGGCGCGATCTCGGCGATGCGGGCCGCGGGCATCACGCCTGTGCCGCCGACCACGGGCCAGGACGCCGAACTCGCCGCCATCCAGCGGATCGTCGGCGGCGACCAGTACATGACCGTCTACAAGGCGTTCAAGCCCGAGGCCGAGCAGGCCGCCGAGGTGGCGGTCGCGCTGGTCAGGGGCGAGAAGCCGAGCACCGACCGGACCGTCAACAACGGCGCGGTCGACGTGCCCTCGTTCCTGCTCGAACCGCAGGCGGTGACCAAGGACAACATCAAGCAGACCGTGGTCGCCGACAACCTCTACACCGTCGAGCAGATCTGCACCTCGACGTACTCGGCCGCCTGCCAGGCCGCCGGCCTGACCTGACCTGGCCAGTCACCGGGCAGGCGTTAAGAAGGGCACCTTCCTCTACGTATGGCGATGTGAAGGTGCCCTTCCTTTCCTAGGGGGTGAGTGGGGTGCGGGAGCCGATTCTGGCGTTGCGGGGGGTCAGCAAGCGGTTCGGTGCGGTGCAGGCGCTGAGCGAGGTGGACCTCGACGTGTACGCCGGGCAGGTGGTGGCGCTCGTCGGGGACAACGGGGCGGGTAAGTCGACGCTGGTCAAGGCGATCTGCGGGGTGAGTCCGCCGGACACCGGGACGGTGACGTTCGCGGGGCGCGAGGTGCGCGTCGAGACCCCGCACGCGGCGCAGGAGCTGGGCATCGCGACCGTCTTCCAGGATCTGGCGCTGTGCGACAACCTGGACGTGGTCAACAACCTGTTCCTCGGGCGGGAGCTGCGGCGGGGGGCGGCGCTCGACGAGGTCGAGATGGAGCGGCGCAGCGGCAAGCTGCTGCGGGAGCTGGCGGCGCGGATTCCGAGCGTACGGCTGCCCGTCGCGGCCCTGTCCGGCGGTCAGCGGCAGACCGTGGCGATCTCCCGTTCGCTGCTCGGCGACCCGAAGGTGGTGCTGCTCGACGAGCCCACCGCGGCGCTCGGCGTGGCACAGACCGCGCAGGTGCTCAACCTCATCGAGCGGCTGCGCGACCGGGGCCTGGGCGTGGTGCTGATCAGCCACAACATGGTCGACGTACGCGCGGTCGCGGACCGGGTGGCGGTGCTGCGGCTCGGCCGCAACAACGGCGAGTTCCGCACCCACGACGTCACCAACGAGCAGATCATCGCCGCGATCACCGGGGCGACCCAGAACGTCGTCTCCGAGCGGGTGGCCCGGCTGCGCGAGCAGTCCGCCGGCGACGACCCGCTGGCGGCCGGCTCGGCGGAGGGCGGCGTCTGATGTCGGACCCGCTGGCCGAACCCGCGGTGCCCCCACCGACCCCGGCGACGGAGCTGAGCAGCCCGAAGGAGGCGGTCGGCGGCTGGCTGCAGACGCTGCGCACCGGCGACATCGGCTCGCTGCCGATCATCGTCGGGCTGATCCTCATCGTGATCGTGTTCCAGAGTCTCAACCCGACCTTCCTCAACGCGTTCAACCTGGTCAACCTGTGCCTGCAGATCGCCGCGCTGGGCATCATGGCCACCGGCATCACGCTGGTGCTGATGCTCGGCGAGATCGACCTGTCCATCGGCTCGGTGAGCGGCCTCGCCGCAGCCGTGCTGCTGGTCACCCACGTGAACGACGGGTTCGCACCGCTGGTGGCCGTGCTGATCGCGGTGCTCGTCGGCACCCTGGTCGGCACGGTCCAGGGCTCCATCTTCGCCAAGATCGGTGTGCCGTCGTTCATCGTCACGCTGGCCGGCCTGCTCATCTGGCAGGGCGTGCAGCTGCGGGTGCTGGGCGAGCAGGGCACCATCAACCTGCCCCCGGCCGGCACGCTGGTGCGCTGGGCGCAGTTCTCGTTCGTGCCGCGCTGGCTCGCGATCACGCTGGCCGCCCTGATCCCCGTGCTCTACCTGCTGTTCAGCCTGCTGACCCGGCGTAGGCGAGCCGCCGCCGAGCTGCCCGTCATGCCGCTGTGGCTGCCGATCGCGGTCGCGGTGATCCTGTTCGTGCTGCTCCAGCTCATCGTCGCCAAGCTCTACCTGGACCGCGGCGTGCCGTGGACCTTCGTGTTCATGGTGCTGGTGGTGGTCTTCTTCGACTGGCTGCTGCGGCGCACCGCGTACGGGCGCAAGATCTTCGCGGTGGGCGGCAACATCGAGGCGGCCCGCCGGGCCGGCATCAACGTCGACTGGATCCGCATCTCGGTGTTCGCCCTGTGCAGCACCCTCGCCGCGGTCAGTGGCGTGGTCGCCGCGATGCGGCTCGGCTTCGCCAACCAGCAGTCCGGCAGCGGCGAGACCCTGATCAACGCGATCGCCGCCGCCGTCATCGGCGGCACCAGCCTCTTCGGCGGCCGCACCCGCCGCTACGCCCCCCTGCTCGGCGCGCTCGTCATCGGCGCCATCGCCAACGGCCTGGAACTGCTGAGCCTGTCCTCCGACGTACGCCTCATCGTCACCGGCACCGTCCTCCTGGCCGCCGTAGTCATCGACGCCCTGGTCCAACGCTCCCGCACCTCCCACGGCCGCTAACCCACCGCCACCACCCCGCCCTCACCCCACCCCGCCCAAGATCGCGACGATCTTGCGCGAACTGTTGGCCATATGCCCGTTATGGGCGTGTCGTACCCACAGTCCGCGCAAGATCGTCGCGGCGAGCGGGAGGGAGGGAGGGAGGGAGGGCGGGAGGGAGGGAGGGCGAGCGGGAGGGGTCAGCCGTGGGTGGCGGGGTTGGGGTAGGGGTCGAGGGGGTGGTGGCCGGGTGGGGCGTCGCGGCGGGGGTCGGATTCGGACTCGGTTTCGGCGGTGAGGTCTTCGGGGGCGGGGCGGGGTGGGAGTTCGCCGAATCTGACGTGGCGGAGGAAGGCCGACTCCTCGTCGGTGAACTTCTCGCCGGAGTACAGGTTGTCGGTCATGGGAGTGGTCCTTCCTCGTTGGCGGGGGCGAACAGGCATACCGCCGCGGTGGCGTCGTCGCTGACCTTCTGGCGGGGCCAGCGGGTTCGGTGGGGGTCGGCGTGTTCGGCGGTGCGGGTCGCCGTGATGATGCCGGCGGGGCCCGCGCGGTAGCCGAGGTCAAGGTAACCACGCCAGTCCAGCAGGCCGTAGTCGGTGACGAGCAGGGCGGCTCCGTCGGAGGCCAGCAGCGCGCCGCGTACGCCGTCGACGGTGCCGGTGAGCGCGTGGGCGGCCGCTTCGGGCTCGGTGCGGGCGATCCAGTAGCCGCCGGGGGTGTTGCGCTGGGACTGCTGGTCGGCGATGAAGCGGGCCAGGTCGTCGCGGGTGCCGCGCTCGGCGGCGGCGGCCAGGTCGGGTGTCGCGAGGGCCTTCCACGAGTCGTCGATGACGGCGACCGGGCCGCCGGCGGTGTCCAGGACCACCGGGGAGTCGGCGAGCACGAGGTATTCCGCGCCCGTCGCCGTCTGCCGCACGATCGAGACCGTCGAGCCGGGTGAGCCCGGGTGCCGCAGGTCGCAGCCCGGGTGCTCGGCCGCCACCTCCGCGACGGCCAGCGCCAGGCCCTCGGCCAGCGGCGTCGGGCCGTCGAGGCGGCGCAGCAGCCGGGCGCCGAGGCGGGCCACGTACCAGGCGGTGCCGTGGACGCAGCCGGTCTGCGGGCTCTCGGTCAGCCCGTCGAGCACCACCGCGAGCCGGGGACGCGCGTCGGCCCAGTCCAGGTTGACCGCGCCCGGCATGGCCGGTTCGCTGGCGATGCTGACCCGCATGTTCCGCTCCGCTCCCGGCCGCGAGGTCGCCGCCGCGGCTCCACCTTTCCATGATCGGCCGATGCCGGCGCACCGGGTGTTACCTCCGGGCACCGCCGGGGCGTCAACAGGGGCATGGGTATGGGGAGAACACATGGCACCACCTGACCTCGAACGCGGCTTCGCCGACTTCGTCGCGGCCCGGTCCGACGCGCTGCTGCGCAGTGCCTGGCTGCTCACCGGCGACGCCGGCCGGGCCGAGGACCTGCTGCAGACCGCGCTGGCCAAGGCGTGGCGGCGCTGGGCGGCGGTCGAGCGCGCCGACAGCCCCGAGGCGTACGTGCGCCGGGTCGTCTTCACCACGTACGTCTCCTGGTGGCGGCGGCGCTGGCGGGCCGAGACGCCGAGCGGGGAGCTGCCGGACCGGCCCGGGCACGGTGACCTCGCCGGAACGGTCGCCGTGCAGGACGCCGTCACCCGGGCGCTGGGCCGGCTGTCGCGCCGGGCGCGGGCGGTCGTGGTGCTGCGCTACGTCGAGGACCGGCCGGTGGCGGAGGTCGCCGAGCTGCTCGGCAGCACCCAGGGCGCGGTCAAGGTGCTCGCGTCGCGGGCGCTGGCGGAACTGCGCGCGGACCCGGATCTGCAATCTCTCGTACTGGATGGAGCAAACGCATGACCGAACAGGACCTTCGCCGGATCGTGCTCGACGCGGTGCCGCCGCTGCCGCCGCCGCCCGACCGGCTGGCATCCGTGCTGCGCCGCGCCCGGCTGCAGCGGGTACGCCACGCCTCGGTCACCGCCGCCTGCGCCGTCACCCTGGTCGCCGCCACCGCCGGCCTGCTCGTCGGGCCGGGCGGCACGCCGTTCGGTGTCGCGTCGTCCGGCAGCCCGTCCGCCCCGGAGCCGTCTCCGTCGGCAGCCTTCCCTTCGCCGGTCCCGTCGCCGCTGCCGTCGAACTTCGCCTCGCCGGTTCCATCGCCGCTGCCGTCGAGCTTCCCGTCGCCGTTGCCGTCGAACTTTCCGTCGCCGGCCGTGCCCAAGACCGTCGAAGGACGGCTGGAAGCGGCATCGCTCGACGCGCTGCGGCGGGCCGCGCCCGGCGCGAGCCTCGTCCGTGACCTGCGCTTCCAGGACTCGTTCGCGGACAACGGCGAGTACGGCGCCATTCAGCTGATCAACGCCGCGGGCCGCGACGGCACGCTGACGATCGTCGCGCGCCGCGCCACCGGCAAGGAGACCTGCGCCAGCGAGGTCGCGGCGGCCTGCACCCAGTCGACCGGGCCGAACGGCGAACGCGTCCTGTCCGTGCCGGCCACCGGCGACGGCAGCAGCGACGGCAGGCCGAACCGCGCGCTGGTGGTGATCGTCATCCGGCCCGCCGAGAAGCTGCTGGTGACGGTGATCGTCGACAACGCCACCGAGATCACCCAGTACCCGAGCGCCTCGCAGTACGCCATGGAGAGCACCGGCTACACCGGGCAGCTGCCGCCGCTCACGCTCGCCCAGGCGAAGGCGATCGCGCTGGACGTCGCGGCGCGGACCGACCTGCCGTGACGGGGGGTGGCGCGGTCGGCAGCCGTCGGCCGCGCCACCCCCGTCACGGCAGGTCACCGCCGCAGCGGCACTCCTTTGCCGACGCCGAGCAGCAGCACGACCAGGGCCGCGATGACGATCATCGTGATGAGCATCGTGGCGTACATCGCGGACGGGAACATCCCGGCGCCAGGGACCTGGCAGGCGCCGTAGGACAGCAGCCCGCCGCCGACCGCGGCGCCCGCCGTCAGCCGCACGTCGCGACCGCGCCACATCCGCCGGACCGCCATCATGAGCAGACCCGCCACCCCGAGCATGGCCGCCACCAGCAGCGCAACGATCCACGACGGGTCGGCGGGCGGCGGCTCGGAGGCCAGGCGCGGCGGCTCCTCGAAGTGCCAGCCCTCGCCGCCCATCGGGATGCCCAGCCGGTGCCAGACCCCGTCGACCGAGCGGTAGAGCAGCCCGTCGCGGCCGTTGGCGACGAAGACCACGTGACCGCCGGCGACCTCGCGCACCACGACCGACCTCGACGACAGGTGCTCGGCCCGGTCGCCGAGCGCAGGGTATTCCGCCGCGAGCTGCTCGTAATCGGTGCCGGTGATCTCCCACGCGGTGGTCCAGCCGGTGGCGTCGCCGCCCGACTCCACCCGCAGCAGTCCGGGCGCGACGCGGTAGCACACCTGCCCCGCGCAGTCCGACGGCTGCGACCCGACCAGGAAGACTCTTTCGGCCGTCCCCTCGATGCTCCCGTCGTGGTCGACGTTCAACCACCCGCCGCCGGCCGCCCAACTGCTCTCCACGTGCACGGCGACCAGGTCCCGGCCGCCGTTCTGCACCCCGTGACCTCGTAGGTCGCGGGCTCGCCCCGCACCCCGCAGGCCGAAAGCCCACCCGCCAGCAACAGCGTCAGCGCCACCCGTGACCATCGCATGGCGTCACTGTGGGGCCGGTCCGGTGCCCCGGCAACACCGCATGGGTATCGAACCGGAAACGATCCTCAGCGGATGAAGCCGCGGCGGCGGCCCTCGGCGGTGGCGGCCGTGCGGTTGTCGACGCCGAGCTTGGCGAAGACCTGCACCAGGTGGGACTTGACGGTCGCCTCGCTGATGAACAGCCGGCGGGCGATCGCGGAGTTGGAGTGGCCGCCCGCCACCAGCTGCAGCACCTGGGTCTCGCGCGGGGTCAGGCTGATCCCGGGGGCGCGCTCGCGCGACACCAGCCGCGTCGCCACGGACGGGGCCAGCACCGTCTCCCCCGCGGCCGCCGCGCGCAGCGCCCGCAGCAGGTCGGCCGGTTCGGCATCCTTGAGCAGGTAACCGATCGCGCCCGCCTCGATGGCCCGCAGGATGTCGGCGTCACTGTCGTACGTGGTCAGGATCAGCACCCGGGGCGGCTCCGGCAGTTCCCGTACCCGCGCGGTGGCCGCCGCGCCGTCGATGCCCGGCCCGAGCTGCAGGTCCATCAGCACCACGTCGGGACGCAGCTCACGGGCCAGGCGCACGGCTTCGTCACCGCCCGCCGCCTCGCCCAGGACGCGTAGGCCGGGGTCGGCCTCCAGCGTCGCGCGCAACCCGGCCCGCACGATCGGGTGGTCGTCCACCAGCAGCACACCGATCACGGCCGGACCTGCCCGGCGACGGCGGACGGGCGATCCGGGGCAGGCAGCGGGACGGTCGCGCTGACCGCAGTGCCCTCGCCCGGGGTCGACTCCACCACGAGCACGCCGCCGACCTCGGCGAGGCGGCTGCTCATCGCCGCGAGGCCGAGGCCGGTGCCCGTGGACGGGGAGGCCACCGGATGGCGGGGGTCGAAGCCGGCGCCGTCGTCGGCGACGTCCACGCGTACCGCCGCCGGTTGGAACGCGAGGGTGACCACGACGGTGCTCGCGCGGGCGTGCGCGCGCACGTTGGCCAGCGCGGCCTGGGCGACCCGCAGCAGCGCCACCGCCACCGGCGTGGGCAGCGGGCCGGGCTCGCCGTCGGCCACGAAGCGGGCCTCGACGCCGAAGTGCCGGGCGTCGGCGACGGCACGCTCCAGCGCCTCGGGCAGCGAGCGGCCGGTCAGCTCGGCCGGGGCCAGCGCGCGGACCAGCCGGCGGGTGTCCTCCAGCGCGCCCCGGGCCGCGTGCTCGGCGACCTCCAGCTGCGGTCCGGCGTCGGCGGCGTCGCGGGCCGAGCGCAGCAGCAGGATGATGCTGGACAGGTTCTGGGCGACGGTGTCGTGGATCTCGCGGGCGAGGCGCTCGCGTTCGGCGAGGATGCCCTCGCGGCGCTCGGTGGCGGCCAGCCGCTCCTGCGCTTCGGTCAGCTCGCGCACCAGCGCGGCGCGGGCCTCGCTCTCCCGGCGCAGCCGCCGGTAGACGGCCGTGATCACGATGGCGACGGCGGCGCCGAAGACCGGGCCGAGCACGGTGCCGGAGTCCAGGCCGCCGCGGTGCGCGCCCGCCGCGGCGACGGCGATCGCGGTCAGCGCGGCCGTGCCGGGCAGGCCGGCGCGGGGCGGCAGCAGTTGCAGGCAGAGCAGGTACAGCGCGAACGCCAGCCAGACGAACGACAGCGACAGCGTGAGCAGCACGGTCCAGCCGGCCGTCAGCACGAGCAGCCACAGCAGCGCCATCCGGACTCCGGCGGCGCGGCGCGACAGCGCGATGCCCACCGCGTACCACGCGGCGACCGCAACGGTCGTGACCAGCACCGCCGCGCGCTGCCCGCCCTCGGTCCACGCCTCACCGGCACCGAGCGCCAGCAGCGCGGCGAAGAGCACGTGCTCGGCGCGGCGCAGCAGCGTCAGCGCGTCCTGGCCGCGTCCCGCCCTGCTCATGGCGTCAGAGCGTAGCCGCAGCCGGGCGGGGTTTGCCGCGGCCGCCAGGGGCAGCGGCCGCGGGGCCGGGGCGCGGCACGTGGCCGCGCCCCGGTTCACAGATCGAATCAGGCGATGACGCCGTCGACCTCACGCTGGGCAACCTCGCGCTTGGCAACCTCGCGCTTGGCAACCTCCTTCTTTGCAACCTCCATGATCACACCTCCTCCTCGGGATCTTGAAGGGCGCGACACAGCGCGCTCCGGTGTCTGCATGGTCTGCCACCGAAGCGCTCGAGTGGCGCGTTAGGGACTGTAGCGATTGTTGACTCCGCAGTGAAGTCCCTCAATATTGATCTTCTGAAAACCTGTCGCGAACTGTCCCAATAGACGGCTATGACTGTCGCGGTGCCGACACATCACGGGTGGCAATCATCGAAATCGGTACCTAAATCATTCTTACGACAATCACTTCCTAAAGATCGCTCGCTATTGTGCGCCGTCGATCGGCTCCTTTAGCGTGGGCCGCGGACGGGTACGAAGCTGTGGAGGTCCGTTGCCGATCCTGTGCACCGACGACTACCGCGCCCTCGCCCGACCCCGGCTGCCCGCGGACGTCTGGGACTACCTCGACGGCGGCAGCGGCGCGGAGCTGACCCTGGGCGCCAACCGCCGGCTGTTCGACCGCGCCGAGCTGCGGCCCCGGGTGCTCGTCGACGTCTCGGTCTGCGACACCGCCGGCAAGCTGCTCGGCGACGCGCTGACCACGCCGGTCGGCATCGCGCCCACGGCGTACCACCGGCTGGCCCATCCCGACGGCGAGGTCGCCACCGCCCGCGGCGCGCGCGGCGCGCTGTTCGTGGTGAGCATCTTCGCCAGCCGCAGCCTGGAGGACATCGCCGCGGCGGCCACCGGCCCCCTGTGGCTGCAGCTGTACTGGCTGCGCCGCCGCGCCGTGCTCGCCGAACTGGCCCGCCGCGCCCAGGACGCCGGCTACCGGGCGCTGGTGCTGACCGTCGACGCGCCGCGCATCGGGCAGCGGCTGCGCGACCAGCGCAACGGCTTCGCCGTCGACCCCGAGGTGCGGGCGGTGAACCTCGACGACGCGATCATGGCCGCCTCGCACGAGCACCACGAAGGCGCCTCGGCGATCGCCACGCACGCGGCGCAGACCTTCGACCAGACCGTCACCTGGGCCGACCTGGCCTGGCTGCGCGGCCGCACCGAGCTGCCGCTGGTGCTCAAGGGCGTGCTCACCGCCGAGGACGCCGACCGGGCCGTCGAGCACGGCGTCGACGCGATCGTCGTGTCCAACCACGGCGGACGCCAGCTCGACGGCGCGGTGCCCGCGCTGCGGGCGCTGCCCGAGGTGGTCGCGGCCGTCGCGGGCCGCTGCCCGGTGCTGCTCGACGGGGGCGTACGCCACGGCCGCGACGTCTTCATCGCCCTGGCCCTGGGCGCGAGCGCGGTGCTCGTCGGCCGCCCGGCGCTGTGGGCGCTGGCCGTGGACGGCGCGGACGGCGTGGCCGGGCTGCTGACCATGCTCACCGGCGAGCTGGAGCACACGATGGCGCTGGCCGGACGACCGCGCCTGGCCGACATCGGCCGCGACGCGGTGCTGCTGCCCGACCGCCGCGACTGAACGGAGTGCACGACGATGGTGACGTTCGAGGAGCCGGCCGCGCGGTCGCGAGTCGCCGGCAAGCCGGTGGAGCTGGCCAAGGAGGCGATGCACGCCTCGGTGAGCGACCCCGTCGCCGCCTCGATGAACTTCCTCAACGAGGTCGCCGGCCGTTACCCCGACGCCATCTCGCTGGCCGCCGGCCGGCCGTACGAGGGCTTCTACGAGACCGAGGACATCAAGCGCTACCTCGACGTGTACGTCGCGTACCTGGGCGACCAGGGCAGCACGCCGGAGCAGATCCGCCGCGCGCTGATGCAGTACGGCCGCACCAACGGCCAGATCCACGGCCTCATCGCGCGCATGCTCGCCGTCGACGAGGGCATCGAGGTGCCCGCCGAGGCGATCTCGGTGACCGCGGGCTGCCAGGAAGCGATGATCATGGCGTTGCGCGGGCTCTGCGCGGGCCCCGACGACGTGCTGCTGGCCGCCGAGCCGTGCTACGTCGGCATCACCGGCGCGGCCCGGGTGCTGAACATCGACGTGGTGCCGGTGCCGGAGGGCCCCGCCGGACTGGACCCGGCCCGGGTCGCCGAGACGGCCCGCGCGGTGCGCGCCCAGGGCCGCCACCCCCGCGCCCTGTACCTGGTGCCCGACTTCTCCAACCCGTCCGGCGGCTGCCTGGACCTGGCCGCCCGGCACGCGCTGCTCGACGTCGCCGCCGCCGAGGACCTGCTGATCCTGGAGGACGACCCGTACGGCCTGTTCGGCCTCGACGACCGACCCCGCCCCCGGCTGAAGTCCCTCGACCGCGACCAGCGCGTGATCTACCTGGGTTCGTTCGCGAAGTCCTGCTTCCCCGGCGCGCGCATCGGCTTCCTGGTCGCCGACCAGACCGTCGTCGACGCGGCCGGCAACCGCACCCTGCTGGCCGAGGAACTGTCCGCGATCAAGAGCATGGTCACGGTCAACACCTCCCCCATCGCCCAGGCCGTCGTCGGCGGCCTCCTGGTCGAGTCCGGCTGCAGCCTCAAGGCGGCCAACGTGGACAAGATCGCCTTCTACCGCGGCAACCTGCGCCGCCTGCTCGACGCCCTCGACCGCCACCTGCCCGCGCCGTGGCGCGACGACGTCGGCATCACCTGGAACGTGCCCGCCGGCGGCTTCTTCGCCGTCGTCGACGTGCCCATCCCCGCCGACGAGAAGCTCCTGGAGATCTCCGCCTCCCGCCACGGCGTCCTCTGGACCCCCATGAGCTTCTTCTACACCGACGGCGGCCACCACTCCCTCCGCCTGTCCTGCAGCGGCCTGACCCCCGACACCCTCGAAGAGGGCGTCCGCCGCCTCGCCACCCTCCTCCGCGACTCCCTCACCTGACCCCGCCCTCCCCCACCCCGGCCCGCCCTTCGCGCCCCGGGGCTTTTCGCCGTGCCCACCCCCAAGATCGCGACGATCTTGCGCGAACTGTTGCTGTTTTGCCCAGTTCGCGCGTGTCATACCCACAGCCTGCGCAAGATCGTCGCGGCGGGCACCGACCGGAGTTCCCTCCTTGACAAGTTTTGTTGTCGGTGGGAGGGTGGGGGCATGTTCGAGGTCGGGGTGATCGAGGATCCGGTGGTGGCCGAGGTGTCGCTCGATCCGGTGCGGGCCCGGTTGCTGGCCGCGCTGGTGGAGCCGGGGTCGGCGACGACGTTGGCCGCGCAGGCGGGGCTGACCCGGCAGAAGGTGAACCATCATCTGCGCACGCTGGAGAGTCACGGGCTCGTCGAGCTGGTCGAGGAGCGGCGCAAGGGCAACTGCACGGAGCGGGTGTTGCGGGCGACCGCGGCGTCGTATGTCATCTCGCCCGCCGCGTTTTCCGCGGTGGCGCCCGATCCGGAGCGGTCGCCTGATCAGCAGTCGGCGCGGTGGCTGCTGGCGCTGGCGTCGCGGCTGGTCCGCGAGGTCGGCGAGCTGATCACCGGGGCGCGGGCCGCACGCCGGCCGCTGGCGACGTTCGCGGTGGACAGCGAGATCCGGTTCGCCTCGGCGGGTGACCGGGCCGCGTTCGCCGCCGAACTCACCGAGACGCTGGCCGCCCTGGTCAGCCGTTATCACGACGGGAGCGCCACCGGCGGCCGCCGGCACCGGCTGGTCGTCGGGCTGCACCCGAGCCTGCTGCTGCCCCGCGCGGACGGCACCCGCTCAGCTGAGCAAGACACCGAGAAGGAGTAGGACCATGGGCAAGAAGTTCGAGATCGTACGCGAAGGCGAGCTGCGGACCACGCCGGAGGAGTACTGGGATGCCGTCACCACCGGCAACGGCGGCTGGCTGTGGCCGATGGAGTTCGAGCCGCGCGTCGGCGGGGCGGCCGCGTTCGGCGGCACCGTCACCGAGTGGGACCCGCCGCACCGGCTCGCGTCCCGGATGGACGGCGACAACGGCTGGTTCAACCAGGTCGAGCACACCGTCGAGGGCCGCGACGGCGGAAAGACCTGGTTCCGGTACGTGCACAGCGGCGTGTTCACCGACGACTGGGACAACCAGTACGACGGCGCCGACCAGCACACCGACTTCTACCTGCACACCCTCGGGCAGTACCTGGCCCACTTCAGCCGCCGCCCGGTCGTCTACCTGTCGACCGACGCGCCCGCGGCGTCGAACTCGCCCGGCGGCTTCACCACGCTGCGCGGCGCGCTCGGCCTGACCACCGCGACCGCGCAGGACGACATGATCCGCACCGCGCTGCCCGGCGGCGAGACCGAGGCGGTCGTCGACTACCTGCACCCGAACTTCGTCGGGCTGCGTACGCGGGACGCGCTGTACCGCTTCTTCGGCCGCAACGCGTTCGGCGCGCCGGTCGGCGTGGCCGTGCACCACTTCGACGCGACCGCCGACGCCGCCGCCGAGCAGAAGGCCCTCGAGGACTGGCTCCAGGGCGTCTACGCCTGAGCCGGCCACCCGCCCGCCCCGCTTTCTATCGACGTTGGCCTATCTCATCGACTTTTGAGCGATCGGAGTCGATGAGATAGGCCAACGTCTACGTAAGGCGGGGCCGGGGCGGGTCAGCCGGTGAACCAGGTGCGGAGCTGGGCGGCGGCCTGGGCCAGGGCACGGCGGCCGGCGTCGAGGTCGCCGGACATGCAGAAGAAGCCGTGGACCATGCCGTCGTATCGGGTCAGCGTCACCGGCACGCCCTCGCGCCCGAGCCGGCGGGCGTACTCCTCGGCCTGGTCGCGCAGCGGGTCGTACTCCGCGGTGACGACCAGGGCCGGCGGCAACCCGGCCAGGCTGTCCGCGCGCAGCGGCGAGGCCAGCGGGTTCAGCCCGTCCTCGGGGGTGGCCAGGTAGTTCGCCCAGTACCAGGCGACCGAGGTGGCGTTGAACAGGTACGGGTCGGTGCCCTCGCGCAGCGAGGCGGTGTGCGAGCGGTGGTCGGTGTTCGGGTACACCAGCAGCTGCCCGGCCAGCGGCAGGTCGCCGTCCGCGCGGGCCAGCAGGGTCACCGCGGCGGCCAGGTTGCCGCCCGCGCTGTCGCCGCCGACCGCGATCCGGGCCGGGTCCGCGCCGATCTCGGCGGCGTTCGCGGCGACCCAGCGCACGGCGGCGTGGCAGTCGTGCACCGCGGCGGGGAACTTGTGCTCCGGGGCGAGCCGGTAGCCGGCCGCGACGACCAGGCAGCCGGCCGCGTTGGCGAGGCTGCGGCAGACCGCGTCGGAGGTGTCGATGGTGCCCAGGGTCCAGCCGCCGCCGAAGAAGTAGACCAGCACCGGCAGCTCGCCGCCGCCGAGCACCGGACGGTAGATCCGGATCGGCAGCGGCCCGCCGGGACCGTCGATCTCCCGGTCGACGACCTCGGCGACGGGTTCGGGATCGCCGCCGGAGGCCTGGATCGAGGCGAGGTCGGCGGCGCGGGCCTCGTCCACCGACAGCGTGTACAGCTGCGGGGTGGCACTGGCTTCGCGCCGCGCGCGCATCGCCTGGACCTGCGGGTGCAGTGGCATCGGACTCTCCTGATCCTGCTCAGGCGACCGCGCCGAGAGCGACTCGGCGGGCCGTGGCATCGGGGCGGCCGGTCGGATCCGCGTCGTCGCGGACCCGCTGTCAGCCGTCCACGGCGGCGGCGTGGACGAAGTCGGCGTTGCGGGGGTCGGCGAACAGCTCCCGCAGCGTCGGGGCCAGCGGCAGCACCTCGATGTGCTCCCGGAACCAGTCGGCCAGCTCGGTGAGCCGCCGCTGGGCGGTCTCCAGATCGGCGGCATGCACGGTGACCTCGCCCATGCGGGCGAACGTGTTCGCCGCGCCGCCCTGCACCCGCATGCCCTTGGGCACGAAGAGCCGGGCGTGCACCACGTCGGGCTGCGCCAGCACCTCCGCCACGGTCGGGCAGCCGAGCACGACCCCCGGCCGCAGCGGCAGGAACGTGGAGGCGACCACGCCGTCGCGGGCCCGCACCTGCGGTTCGCCGACCGGCCCCAGCAGCGCGCGCACGCCCTCGACGGCCAGGTCGACGCCGTACCTGTAGCGGATCTGGTCGCTGATCGGGCCGCCCGCGCGGCGGGCCGCGCACTCGCTGAACACCAGGTCGCCCGGCTCGGGCCGGTGGAACAGCTCCATGTGGAAGACGCCGTCGGCCAAACCCAGCACCCGCAGCGCCTCGGTGACCAGCGGCGCCGCCAGATCGTACGCCCGCTTGTCGGCGACCGGATCGAGGCAGAAGGTCTGCACCGGCGCCCTCTCCAGCACCGCGCTCAGGCAGGGCTGGGCGTACCGGCCCAGGCTGAGGAAGCGCAGCTCCCCGCCGGACAGGAAGCCGTCGGCGAACCACTCCTCGCCCGCGACGAACTCCTCGATCACGAAGGTGCGCGCGGCGGTGTTGTTCGCGCGGCACCGGTCGCTGATCCGGGCGAGCTCGGCGTCGCCCTCGACCACGTACGTCGACTGCGTCGCCATCCCGGCGACCGGCTTGACCACGGCTTTCGGGTACGGCAGCCGGAAGTCGGCGGGCAGCTCGCGGATGTCCTCGATCACCGTGCACGCGGTCACCGGCAGCCCGGCCTCGCGCAGCGCCCGCTTCTGCAGGAACTTGTCGCGGAACAGGGCCACCGTGTGCGGCGGGACGCCCCGCGCGCCGAGCATGGCGGCCAGCGCGGCGGCGGTCATCAGCGCGGGGTCGTCGTAGGCGTAGACCGCGTCGAACGACCCGGGGCCGAACCCGGCTCGCAGCAGGCCGTTGACGGCGGCGTCGAGGCTCTTGTGGTCGTCGACGAACACGGTGCGTACCCCGGCGGGCAGCGGCAGCCAGCCGTCCTTGGTGGTCGCGCCGAGCAGGACGGTGACGTCGACGCCGGGGTCGAGCGCGGCCAGGGCGGGCAGGTCCGCACCCACCATCAGCAACCGCATCGGCCGACCGCCTCTCCCCGCCCGCGGCCCACCGCCCGCGGATCGAAGGTCACCGTATCGATGGCGACGGTGGGTGTCCAGAGGGCCACCACTCGATACCTACGGATACTTCAATGCCGAGCTTCGCTGCTGGTACAAAGAACCCGACCGGCTGGAGAAGGAGTTCCGTTGTCCATCGCGACACCGTCGTCGCCCTGGCGCACCCGAGCCGCCATCCCCGGCCTGGTCGCCGCGGAGGCGATCTCGGTCATCGGCGGCCGGATGTCCTTCCTCGCGATCCCCTGGCTGGTGCTGGTCACCACGGGCAGCCCGGTCAAGGTCGGCGTGGTGGCGGGCGCGGAGACGCTGGCGTACGTGCTGAGCGGGGTGCTGGCCGCGCCGCTGCAGGACCGGATCGGCTCGCGGGCGACGTCGCTGCTGTCCGATCTCGGCAGCGCGGTGGTGATGGGCGCGATCGCGCTGACCGGGCAGCTCGGCTTCGGCGTGCTGATCGTGCTGTCCAGCCTGGCCGGGGTGCTCCGGGCGCAGGCCGATCGATCCAAGAACAACCTGCTCAAGCCGCTGATGGACGCCGCGGGCACGGACTTCACCCGGGTCTCGGCGGCCCGTGAGGGCGTGCTGCGCACGTCCGGGCTGATCGGGGCGTCGGTGGGCGGGGTCGCCATCGCCGCGTTCGGCGCGATCGGGGCGATCTGGGTCGACGCGGCGAGCTTCCTGCTCGGGGCGGCGCTGGTCGCCTTCTTCGTGCCGGACCCGGCCCGCAGGGACGGCGAGCCGAGGAAATCCGCCCCGGCCGAGCCCTACCTGACCGCGCTGCGCGGCGGTTTCGTGTACTTCACCTCGGAGCCGCTGCTGCGGGCGGTGACCGGGATGCTGTTCTTCACCAACCTGTTCAACCAGGCCAGCGCCGTGGTCTTCGTGCCGATGTGGGTGCTGACGGTGCTGGACTCGCCGGTCGCGCTGGGGTCGGTCGCGGCGGCGTACGCCATCGGGATGATCGTGGGCAGTGTCGTGTTCGCGACTCTGGCGCCGTATCTTCCGCGCTACAGCGCGCTGGTCTTCGGCTACTTCGTGGGCGGCGCGCCGCGCTTCCTGGTCTTCGCGCTCAGCGACAACCTGACCGTGATCGTCGTGGTGACCTTCATCAGCGGCATGGTGATGTGCTCGGTGAACCCGACCATCGGCGCGGTCATCTACCAGCGGGTGCCCGGCCCGATGCTGGCCAGGGCGGGCGGCATCATCATGGCCGTGGCGATGGCCGGCATCCCGCTCGGCGGCGTGCTGGCCGGGCTGGTCGTGGAGCGGCTCGGTTTCGTCAACGGGGTACTGCTGTCCTCGCTGCTGTACTTCGCGGTGACCCTGACTCCGGTCATCCGGCACCGGGTGTGGCGGGAACTCAACGACGCCGGGGCCAGAGGGCCGACCACCGACCCGGCGGCGGCGCTGCCGCGGGGGTACGGGCTGGCCGCGACCGCGCTCGGCCCCCGGGTCACGCTGCGCTACACCGACGGCGAGTGGACGCTGCACGCCAGGTCAGGGTTGCGCCGGCTGGCTCCCCGGCGGGTGCTGCGCGCCAAGACCGCGGCCCACGCGCTGGCCCAGCTCGACGCGCCGGCGGTGCACGAAGCCGTCCGCGAACTGGCGCGGCACGAGCACGACGGGGCTGGGCGTGAGGCGGCCCGGCTGCGCGCCGATCTCGCCCGGATGGAATTCGCGATGAGTCAGATAAATGTCGGATTGCGGCCCTCTCATCTGCCATGAAAAGCCCGAATTTTGGCTGGTCCATTCACGTATCGACAGACTTAAAGCGAGCATTGCAAGTGCATCGATCTGCTTGCTAGTCTCCGGATTCACCGGGTCCGTCGGGGGCGCACGGCCCAGGTTCCAGCACACTTGCGACACCTGGCGGAGCAATCATGAGCAAAACGGGTTGGGCTACCGGCGCGCCCCTGGCGGCGAGCCCCGAATGGGTGGACGAGCTTCTGCTCGCCGGTGACGACCGCGACGTCTGCCTCCACTTCGGCTCCCCCGTCGACCGGGCGGCGCTGCGCCACGCCGTCGCCGACCGGGCCGACACGCTGCGCAGGCTCGGCCTGACCCGGGGCGGCTCGATCGCGCTGCGGCTGCCACCGTCCCTGGCGTACGTGGCGAACCTGCTGGCCGCGTGGCAGATCGGGGCGCAGGTCGCGCTGCTGGACCACCGGCTGACCGCGTACGAGACCGACCGCGCGCTGAACCGGCTGCAGCCGCAGGTCGTGGTGAGCTTCAGCGGCGCCCTGCCGGGCGGACTGCGCGCCTTCTACGAGGTCACCGACGTCGCCGAGGCCCGCGACGGCAGACCCGCCGAGACCGGGCACGCCGTGGTGCAGCTCAGCTCCGGCTCCACCGGCCCCTCCAAGGTCATCGCCCGTACCGCGGAGCAGCTCGTCGCCGAGGTCGACCGGTACACCCGGATCGACGGGGTGCCGCTGCCCGGCGAGCGGGTGGTGCTGCTGGCCTCCGTGGTGCACGTGCTCGGCCTGGTCGGCGGCCTGCTCTACTGCCTGCACGCGGGCGTCGAGCTGGTGCTGCCGGAGCGGCTGACCGTGGACGCGATCCTGCGCGCCGTCGAGGCCGGGGACGCGCCGACCACGCTGCTGGGCGTGCCGTTCCACACCGAGCTGCTGGCCTCCAACCCGAACCCGCCGAAGCTGCCGCAGCTCAAGCGCATGACCACCGGCGGCGAGCTGGTGCGGGCCGAGGTCGCCCAGCGCTTCACCGAGCGCTACGGCATCGTGCTGGGCAACATGTACGGCATGACCGAGGTCGGGGTCATCGCCACCGACCTGTTCGGCGAGCACCGCCCCTCGCTCATGCCCGCCCCCGGCATCACCGTCCGGGAGCAGGACGGGGAGCTGCTGATCGCGACGCCGGAGAGCCCGTACGTCGGGCTGTCCGACCCGACCCGCTGGGTCGACGGCTGGCTGCACACCAAGGACGCGGGCCGGGTCGACCCGGCGACCGGCGTGATGACGGTGCTGGGCCGGCTCGACTCGCAGGTCTCGGTCGGCGGCCTCAAGGTGGACCTGACCGAGGTCGAGCACACGCTGGCGGCCCTGCCCGGCGTGGAGAGCGCGGTGGTCGTCTACGACGGCGGCATCGAAGCGTTCGCCGTCGTGCCCGACCCGGACGCGGCGGCGGCCCTGGAGGGTGAGCTGGCGGTCCGGCTGGCGCCCTACAAGCGGCCACGCGTGCTGCACATCGTCGAGCAGCTGCCCCGCACCGCGACGGGCAAGCTCGTCCGCGACCGCGCGGTGCTGCGTACGGCGGATCCCACAGCGGCTTCGTAGCCGCCGCGCGCCGCCCGTCCCCGACTGCATCCCGATCCGGGCCCGTTGGGCCGTCCACCATGGAAGGAAGTCAACATGAGCACCGACGTACGCCAGTTCATCATCGACGCGATCGCGGACATGAACTACCCGATCGACGACGTCGACGCCGACACGCCGCTGGGTTCGGCGGGCGTGGACCTGGAGTCGCTGGCCGTCGCCGAGCTCGCGGTGCGGGTGGAGGACACCTACGGCGTGAAGTTCAGCGACGAGGAGGCCGAGGCGATGGCGGCGATGACCGTCGGCGAGTTCGCCGCCGCGATCCGCGAGCGCGGCAACCTGGCGAGCGCGTGATGGACGACCGTCCCGCGGCCGCCGGGTCCCTCGGCGTGCCGCGCCAGCGCGACGGCGAACCGGAGTCCCCGAACCGGGACGAGGTCGTCACGATGCTGGCCAGCTACGGCGAGCGCAGCCCGGAGCAGGTGCGCGAGCGCATCGACTCGCTGGAGCTGGCCTGGCTGGTGCACCAGGTCGAGCAGCGCCACGGGCGGATGCTCGACCTCGACGACGACGTGCTCATGCGGATGACCACGGTGACCGGCGCGGTCGAGGTGCTGGCCGAGGTGCTGGCGGAGCCTGCCGGTGACTGAACCGCGCCCCGCCCCGCCCGCGCGGCCCGACCGCGTGCCGGTCGTGGTCACCGGGCTGTCGGCGGTCAGCGCGTACGGCCGGGGCGCCGCGGCGCTGTCGGCGGGCCTGCGTTCGGGGCGACCGGCGTTCGCGCCGGTCACCCGCTTCGACGTGAGCGCCCGGCGGGTGGGCGTCGGCGCGCTGCTGCCCGGCGCGCCGGTGCTGCTCGACGAGCTGCTCACGGTGGTGGACGAGGCGGCCGCGGCGGCCGGGCTGTCCGCGGCGCACCGGGCCGCGACTCCGCTGCTGCTGGCCGTGCACGGCGAGCCGGACGGGGCCCGCGGCCTGCCGGACCGGCCCGGCCGCACCGGCGCGTTCGGCCGCACCGTCGCCGAGAAGGCGGGGCTGTCCGGCAGCGTGCGCACGTACACCAGTGCCTGTGTCGCGGCCAGCACCGCGGTCGCCGACGCCGCCGCGGCGGTGGCCGCCGGTGACGCCGAGCGGCTGGTGGTGGCGGCCGGTTACCTGGTCGAGCCGGATCAGTTCGCGCTGTTCGACGCGGGCCGGGCGCTGGCCGCCGACGGTGCGGTGCGCCCGTTCAGCGCGGACCGCAAGGGCCTGCTGCTCGGCGACGGGGTGGCCGCGGTCGTGGTGGAGTCGGCCCGCGCCGCGCAGGCGCGGGGCGCGACACCGCTGGCCCGGGTGCACGGCTGGGGACGGGCCGGCGACGGCTACCACGTCGTCCAGCCGCGACCTGACGGCGCGGGCCTGGCCAGGGCGATCGAAGCGGCACTCGGCCGGGCGGGCCTGACCCCCGAGCAGGTCGGCTACGTCAACGCGCACGGCTCCGGCTCCGCGCAGAGCGACGCCGCCGAGTCCGCCGCGCTGCGACGCGCCCTGGGCGCGCACGCGTCCACGGTGCCGATCAGCTCGACCAAGTCCCTGCACGGCCAGGCCCTCGAAGCCTCTCCCCTGCTGGAGCTGGTCGCGACGGTGCTGTCCCTGCGTGAGGGCTTCCTCCCGGTGAACGCGGGCTACCTCGGCCCCGACCCCGACTGCCCACTGCGCGTGCTCACCGAAACCACCGAGACCCGTCCGGCGTACGCCCTCAGCCTCAACGCCGCCTTCGGCGGCGCGAACACCGCCCTCCTGGTCGGTGCCCCATGAGTGGGCTGGTGGAGGTCGCGCGGGGGGCGTGGCCGGAGTCCGATGGGGACGTGGAGCCGCCGGTGCTGGCGGGGTTCGTGATGTCGTCGTTCAGCCCGCTGGTGGCCGAGGTGGCCAGGCGCTGTCTGACCAGGGCACACGGACAGCCGCCGGTCGCGGCGGAACGCGGACTCCGTACCGCGGTGATCATCTCTTCGGCGACCGGGGACGCCGCGACGGCGGCCGAGGTGGCGCGGGCCGTGGACGGCGGGCGGCGGCTGGGGCCGCTGCTGTTCTTCCAGGCCGTGCCCAACGCGGTCGCCGGTTACGTGGCGGCGCGGTGGGAGCTGGGCGGCCCGGTGGTCTCGCTGAGCCCCGGCGGCGGCGCCGACCCCGTCGCGGAGTCCCTGGCAGAAGGCATGGCCATGGCGTCGCTGCTGATCCGCGACGGCGACGCCGACGAGGCCCTGATCGTGGTGGCCGAGCAGGCCCTGACCGACGGCGAGCGCGACCGCGCGCTGGCCGTGCTCGTGCGTGACAGCGCAGTGAACCGACCGAAGGAGTAGCAGCGATGGGAACCAATCTGCGGGCGATCCTCGCCGCCGACGCCGACCTCGGCGCGGGCAACGTCATCACCCGGCTGCTGGCGCACGGGGCCGACCCGGCCGGCCCGGGGCTGACCTTCGACGTGGACGTCGACGGCCACCCCGCCTGGGAGCCGCTCAGCCTGGGACAGCTCGACGAGCGGGTCGCGGCCCGTGCCGCGTGGCTGCACCAGCGGGGCATCGGCTGGCGTGACCCGGTCGCGGTGTACGCGAGCACGTCGGCCGACGTCATCCTGTCGTTCCTGGCGCTCAACCGCATCGGGGCGATCCCGGCGCTGCTCAACGGCAACCTCAGCGGCGAGATCGCGGCCGAGTACATCCGCCGGCTGCGGGCCGAGGCGGTGCTGACCGACGCGAAGCACGCCGCCCTGCTGGAGGGCCGCGACTTCGGCTCGCGCCTGCTCGGCGACATCACCGAGATGGGCTCCGGCGACCCGGCCCAGGCGCCGGAGCCGTACCGGCACCACCCCGACGATCCGATCTCGATCACGCACTCCTCGGGCACCACGGGCCTGCCGAAGGCGATCGTGCACTCGCACACCACGCTGTTCGAGGCCACCCGCCGCATCCGGCTGTCCGGGCCGCGCGCGCAGGGCACCGAGCGGGTGGTGTGCGCGCTGCCCTCGGCGCACACCGCGGGCATCCTGTCCATCAACCAGGCCCTGTGCAACCGCGCCGAGCTGGTGTTCCTGTCCTCGCAGCGGGGCGACTACGTGCTCGACGCGATCGAGCGGTTCAAGCCCACCGGCGTCTTCGGCTTCGCGGTGACCTGGGCCGACATGGCCCGCCACGACCTGGGCGAGCGCGACCTGGACTCGGTGGCGATCTGGTTCAACACCGGCGACTGCGCGCACGAGGCGCACATCCGCCCGCTGGTCGCGGTGGGCAGCCGCAACACGGTCACCCGGGAGGGCGTGACCCGGATCAAGGGCTCGATGTTCATCGACGGCATCGGCTCGACCGAGATGGGCCACTCCGCGTTCCACATCACCCACCGCGTCGACACCGAGCGCTACAACCGCTGCATCGGCCGGCCGCACGTGTTCGCCGACGTGGCGGTGCTGGACGACGCCGGCGAGCCGGTCGGCGCGGGCGTGGTCGGCCACCTGGGGCTGAAGTCGCCGACGGTGAAGCTGATGTACTGGAACGACTCGGTGACCGAGTTCCGCACCCGCCAGTCGGGTTACTACCTGACCGGCGACCTCGTGTACTACGACGAGGACGGCTACTACTACCACGTGGACCGGGCGGTGGACTCGGTCGTGCTGGACGGCGGCCAGTGGCTGCACACCTCGCTGACCGAGGAGAAGATCCTGGCGAGCTGCCCCGACGTGCTCGACTGCACCGTGGTCGCGGTGCGGGAGGACGGCCGCGTGGTCACCGACGTGCTGCTGCTGCTCAAGGCCGGGGCGGACGCCGCGGCGGACCGCCGGGACGCTGTCGTGGCGGCGCTGGGCGAGCACGCCGCGCCGACGCTGCGCGACGTCAACGCGGTGCACGACGACGACATCCCCACCGGCGCCACCGGCAAGGTGCGCAAGCTGGTGCTGCGCGAGCGCGCGCTGGCGGGTGCGTCGCGATGAGCCGTAACCGTCCTGACATCGTCGTCACGGGCATCGGCCTGGTCACCCCCGTCGGGCAGGACCTCGACGGGATCTTCGACGCGCTGTGCACCGGCCGCTCCGGCATCGTGGTCACGCCCGAGGGGCACCCCGGGCAGGGGTCCCTGGAGGTGATGGGCAAGGGACCGGACATCGAGGCGGCCAGCGTGCTGCCCGGCCCGGAGGCCCGCACGCTGGACCGGTACATCGTGCACGCGCTGGTCGCCGCGGCGCAGGCGGTGGCCGACGCCGACCTGGTGGTAGGCCGCGACGTAGACCCGTACCGGGCCGCGACCGTGGTGTCCGGCACGGGCGGGCTGGCCACGCTGGAGGCGCAGGTGGTCGTCCGCACCCAGAAGGGCCGGCTCGGGGTGAGCCCGTACCTGCTGCCGGGGATGCTGCCGAACATGGCCACCGCGCGCATCGCCATCAAGTACGGCCTGCGCGGCTACAGCTCCTCCATCGGCACGGCCTGCGCGGCGGGGGCGCAGTCGATCGCCGAGGGCATGCGCATCCTGCGCAACGACGAGGCGGACGTGGTGCTGGTCGGCTGCGGCGAGGCCCCGCTGTTCCCCACCCTGGCCGACACCTTCGGCAACACCCGGGCGCTGGCCAAGGGCTGGGCCGAGGACCCGGCCGCGGCCAGCCGCCCGTTCGACGCCAGGCGCAACGGGTTGGTGCTGGCCGAGGGGGCGGGCGTGTTCGTGCTGGAGCGGGCCGCTGACGCGGACGCGCGGGGCCGCCCGGCGTACGCGACGCTGCACGGCTGGGGCGCGACCACCGACGCCCACCACCCGACCACGCCGCGGCCCGACGGCGACGGGCAGGCCGAGTGCATGCGCCGGGCGCTGGCCGACGCGGGGCTCTCGCCGGCCGACATCGGCTACCTCAACGCGCACGCCACCAGCACCAGGCTGGGGGACGTGGCCGAGTCGCTGGCGGTCAACACGGTGTTCGCCGACGCCATGCCGCCGGTCAGCTCGAACAAGGGCGTCACGGGGCACATGCTCGGCGCGTCCGGGGTGATCGAGGCCGCGGCGACGGTGATGGCGCTCGGGCACGGGCTGCTGCCGCCGACGGTGAACCTGGAGGACCCCGATCCCGCGTGCGATCTCGACCATATTCGCGGCAAGGCTCGGCAAAGTCCCATCGATTTTGCACTGTCCAATTCATTCGGTTTCGGCGGACATAATGTGAGCCTTGTCCTGGGTCGACCCACCACGAGACTCAGCCGTTTTGCTGAGTGAGGTGTCACCGAATCGTTTGCCGCAAGCAACATACTGTCGCAATTAAATATTTGCGTAGTTAGGTATTGAGGGACATCAGCACAACCCGCTAGCGTGACAGTCAGACGGCCCTCGCCGGAGCGATCAGCTCCGGCGGCTGGGTCGCGAACAACGGACGTCACAGGGGCACGACGGCCAATCGGAGCGTGGTGGGTTCATTCGGCGTGCGCCGCGGCAGCGGCGGCACCGGGCGAGCCACGGTCCGTGACCCGTTCCACGCCCAATCCACCTGGCGCGGAGCGAGTCCTGACAGTCAGTGCAAAACAGGACATCGTACGCCAAGGGGTAGGTAGCAAATGAACATTCTCGGCATCGACCACCTGGAGTTCTACGTCGGTGACGCCCGGCAGACGGCCTACTATCTGTGCACGGCATTCGGGTTCCGGATCTGCGGGCAGGGCGGGCCGCAGACGGGCCTGGCCGGGCAGCGCTCGCTGCTGCTGCAGCACGGCGACATCCGCATCGTGCTGACCTCGGGCCTGGTCGCCGACCACCCGGCGACGCTGTACGTCGGCCGCCACGGCGACGGCGTGGCCGTCATCGCCTTCGAGACCGACGACGCCGCCGGCCTGTACGACACCGTCGTCGGCCGGGGCGCGACCGCCCTGGAGACGCCCACCGTGCACGAGAACGCGGCCGGGCGCGTGGTCACCGCGAGCGTCTCCGGCTTCGGCGACGTGACCCACCGGCTGGTCGAGCGGCACGGCTCCCGCTGGGAGTTCCTGCCCACCACCATCGAGATGACCGCCGACGAGCAGTCGTTCGCCGACGACCTGCTCCAGGTCATCGACCACCTCGCCATCTGCGTGCCGGCCGGGGAGATCGCCGAGACCTCGCGCTACTACCAGGACGTCTTCGGCTTCGCCGAGATCTTCGAGGAGTACATCGAGGTCGGTGGGCAGGGCATGGACTCCAAGGTGGTGCAGAGCCCGTCGCGCCAGGTCACCTTCACGCTGATCGAGCCCGACCTGTCGCGCCGCCCGGGGCAGATCGACGACTTCCTGTCCTGGCACGCCGGGGCGGGCGTGCAGCACGTGGCGTTCCGCACCAACGACATCGTGACCGCGGTGCGCACGTTCGCCGAGCGCGGGGTGGGCTTCCTCAGCACGCCGCAGACCTACTTCGACGCGCTGGAGAAGCGGCTGGGCAGCGTCGACCTGCCGATCGAAGAGCTGCGCCGGCTCGGGGTGCTTGTCGACACCGACCACTACGGCGAGCTGTACCAGATCTTCACGCAGTCGATGCACGTGCGCCGGACGCTGTTCCTGGAGCTGATCGAGCGGCACGGCGCGCTGACCTTCGGCAGCAGCAACATCAAGGCGCTGTACGAGGCCAAGGAGCGCGAGCTGGCGGGCCCCGCCGAGGCGGCACAGGCGGCAGCGCCGGACGCCCGCCCCGCCGGCCTGGCCGCCGCCTGAGACCGGGACACCCCCGTGCACCACACCCCCACCCACCACATCCAGGCGAGGAGTCACCCCCATGGCTGAGCAGTTCAATCTGACCGACGAGGAGCGGGAGCTGCTCCCGTCCGACGAGGACGTCGCGTTCTACGCCGCGCACGGCTGGTACCTGACGAAGAAGCTGTTCACCGACGCGGAGGTCGACGAGCTGGTCGAGGCCAGCGAGCGCTTCTACGCCGGGGAGCGCAGCCGCTCCCTGCCGCTGCGCCCGCGCCGCCTGGCCTACTGGGAGCCGCAGCACGGCGACGTGCAGCGGCACAACGACTACGTGCACTACGAGCACGACGGCCTGGCCAAGCTGCTGCGCAAGCCGCTGATCGGCGCGGTCGCGGCCCGGCTGGCCCAGGCCGACGAGATCCGCGTCTTCCAGTCGACCCTGATCTTCAAGCCGCCGCGCCCGGAGGAGCCGACCAACGTCGTGCCGTGGCACTTCGACCGGCACTACTGGGCGTCGTCGACCTCGGAGCGCATGCTCACCGCGTTCATCCCCTTCCACGACTGCGGCGAGGAGATGGGCACCATCACGATGGTGGACGGCAGCCACGCCTGGCGGGAGACCGGCAACGACGACTCCACCGCCAAGCACTTCGCCGAGCGGGACAAGGAGGACCTGGAGGTCCTGCTGGCCCGCAACGCGGAGTTCAACGGCACCACCGTGACCAAGGTGCCGATGATCATCCCCAAGGGCCACATGAGCTTCCACCACTGCCGCACGTACCACGGCAGCGCGGGCAATCGCAGCGACCGTCCCCGCCGCGCGATCTCCCTCCACCTGCAGGACGGCGAGAACCAGTACCGCCCGTACGCCCTCAGCGACGGCACCGTCGTCGGCTACAACCACGACGAGCTGGTCCGCCGCACCCCTGACGGCCGTCCCGACTACGCCGATCCCGACTACTGCCCGGTGCTCTGGACCTCGGCACAGCACTGAACGACCACCCGATCACCTAGGAGAGAGTTATGTCGCGTTACGACTGGGGCCAGACGCATCCGGGCATCACCAGGCTCGAGGAGGCGGTGAGCGAGGCCCGCAACGCGGTCGTCACCCACCCGCTGTACGCCGCGCTGGACAACCACCAGGCCATCGTCACGTTCATGGAGCACCACGTCTTCGCGGTGTGGGACTTCATGTCCCTGCTGAAGTCGCTGCAGCGCCACCTGACCAGCGTGACAGTGCCGTGGATCCCGAGCGGCCCGACCGGCAGCCGCCGCCTGATCAACGACATCGTGCTGGTCGAGGAGAGCGACGAGCTGCAGGGCGGCTTCATCAGCCACTTCGAGCTGTACGTCGGCGGCATGGACCAGGCCGGCGCGGACACCACCGCCATCAACCACCTGATCAAGATGCTGGGCGAGGGCAGCACGGTGGAGCAGGCGCTGACCGGGGCGAACGTCAACCCGGTCTCGGCCGACTTCGTGCGCACCACGTTCCGCTTCATCGACACGCTGCCGATCCACTGCCAGGCCGCGGCGTTCGCGTTCGGCCGCGAGGACCTGATCCCGGACATGTTCCAGCAGGTCATCAAGGTCAACCAGGAGGGCGGCAAGCTCGACACGTTCGTCGACTACCTGGCCCGCCACATCGAGGTCGACGGCGAGTTCCACACCCCGATGGCCATGCAGATGGTCACCGACCTGTGCGGCGACGACGACGAGAAGTGGGCGCAGGCGGCGCAGACGGTCAACGCGGCGCTGGCCGCGCGCCAGAAGCTGTGGACCGGCATCCACGACGCCATCCAGGCGGGCTGAGCACCCTCTCTTTTTTCGACCGTGGCTCACAACCGGCTCCGCGAGGTTGTGAGCCACGGTCTCGGCATCTGCAGCCAGGCTCACCACCGGCCCCGCCGGGTTGTGAGCCACGGTATCGGCACATCTTCGGCACGGAGAGCGACATGAACGAAGCACTGGCCCGACGAAAACTCCTCGGCATCCTGTCCGGCAGCTGGGTTGCCCAGGGCGTGTACGCGCTGGTCCGGCTCGGCGTGCCGGACCTGATGGCGGACGGGCCGGTGCACGTCGGCGACCTCGCCCACCGGTGCGGCGCGGACCCCCGGGCGCTGGGTCGCCTGCTGCGGGCCCTGGCGCTGATGGGCCTGTTCACCCGGCCCGCGCCGGACACCTACGGCCTCACCCCCACCACCGAGCTGCTGCGCGCCGACGTGCCCGGTTCGGTGCGGCTCAACGCGCTGATGCAGGGCGACGAGGTGTTCCGCTCGTTCGCCGAGATCATGCACACGCTGCGCACCGGCCGCCCGGCCTTCGAGGCGGTGTACGGCCGCCCGTTCTACGACTACCTGGGCGACAACCCCGAGGCCGCGGCGGTGTTCAACGAGTCCATGGGCGACCAGCGCCCGCCGGAGGCGCTGGCCGGCTGCGACCTGAGCGGCGCCCGCATCGTCGTCGACGTCGGCGGCGGCAACGGCAGCCTGCTGGCGGAGCTGCTGGAACGGCACCCGGACCTGCAAGGTGTGCTGCTGGAACTGCCCGACGCCGCGGCCGCCGCCCGCGCCAGGCTGGCCGAGGCCGGGCTCGCGGGGCGCTCGGCGTGCGTGGAGGGCAGCTTCTTCGACGGCGTGCCCGACGGCGGCGACGTCTACACGCTGGCCCGGGTGCTGCACAACTGGAACGACGACAACGCGATCGCGATCCTGCGCCGGGTGCATGCGGTGCTGCCGCCGCACGGACGGCTGATCGTGCTGGAGGAGTTCCTGCCCGAGGAGACCGACCCGGCGGGCCGCTCCGCCGCCGGGCTCGTCGACCTGCTCATGCTGGTCACCCTGGAGGGCCACGACCGCACCGAGACCGAGTACCGGGAACTGCTGGGCAAAGCCGGGTTCGAGATCATCGCGGCCCGCCCCGGAGTCCTGGAGGCGCGGGTCGCGTGAGCGGGCCGTTCAAGATCGCCGGACTTGCCCGGCACCTGTGCGTATCTTGAGCGCCCTTTCGCCCACCTGCCCGGCAAGTCGAGCGATCTTGAGGAAGGAGAAGGCATGCGCGAGCGGAGCGACATGGAGCTCTACCGGACGATGCGGCTGATCCGCAGGTTCGAGGAACGGGCGATCGAGCTGGTGCACGCCGGGGAGATCGTCGGCGGGATCCACCCGTACATCGGGCAGGAGGCCATCGCCGCGGGTGTGTGCGCGGCCCTACGCGACGACGACGTCATCACCAGCACCCACCGCGGGCACGGGCACGTGCTGGCCAAGGGCGCCGACCCGGTGCGCATGCTGGCCGAGCTGACCGGCCGGGCGACCGGCCTCAACCGGGGCCGGGGCGGCTCGATGCACGCCGCGGACTTCGGCAAGGGCATCTACGGCGCGAACGGCATCGTGGGCGCGGGCGGGGCCATCGCCACCGGCGCGGCCTGGGCCGCGGTCAAGGAGGGCAGCGACCGGGTCGCCGTCAGCTTCTTCGGCGACGGCGCGGTCAGCCAGGGCGTGCTGCTGGAGACGTTCAACCTGGCCGCGCTGTGGCGGCTGCCGGTGCTGTTCGTCTGCGAGAACAACGGGTACGCCACCACGCTCACCGTGGCGCAGTCGGTCGCCGGGTCGATCACCGGCCGGGCCGAGGCGTTCGGCATCCCCGCGGTCAGCGTGGACGGGGCCGACGCGGCGGCGGTGCTCGACGCGGCCCGCGACGCCGTGGCCCGCGGCCGCGCCGGGGGCGGGCCGAGCTTCATCGAGGCCACCGCGTACCGCTTCGACGCCCACCACACCTGGGAGCACAAGGCCCGGGTGCGCTACCGCAGCGACGAGGAGGTCGCGGCCGGCCGGTCCCGCGACCCCCTGGACATCCACGGCGTACGCCTGGACGAGGGTGTGCGCGCCGGGATCGACGCGGACGTCGAGGCCCTGATGGCCGAGGCGGTCGCGTTCGCGCTGGACAGCCCGCGCCCCGACCCGGCCGGCGCGCTCGACCACCTCTACGCCACCGGCATGCGGGGGCGCAACGGAATCGGACTCCTCGACACGGCGGTGCGGTGATGGCACGACTCTCCTACCTGAAGGCCCTGCAGCGGGCGCTGGCCGACGAGATGGCCCGCGACGAGAACGTGTGCGTGCTCGGCGAGGACATCGGCGTCGCCGTCAACAACGTCACCACCGGCCTGCTGGCCAAGCACGGCCCGGCCCGCGTCGTCGACACCCCGCTGTCCGAGCAGGCGTTCACCAGCTTCGCGACCGGAGCGGCGCTGGCCGGGCTGCGGCCGGTCATCGAGTTCCAGATCCCGTCGCTGCTGTTCCTGGTCTTCGAGCAGATCGCCAACCAGGCGCACAAATTCTCGCTGATGACCGGCGGGCAGGCGAAGGTCCCGGTGACCTACTTCGTGCCCGGTTCGGGCTCGCGCAGCGGCTGGGCCGGCCAGCACTCCGACCACCCGTACGGGCTGTTCGCGCACGTCGGGGTGAAGACGGTGGTGCCGGCGACGCCGGAGGACGCGTACGGGCTGTTCCTGACGGCGATCCGCGACGACGACCCGGTGGTGCTGTTCGCGCCCGCGGGCTCGCTCGGGGTGCGCGGGGACGTGGACATGGACGCGCTCGGCCCGGTGCCGCTCGGGGTCGGCCGGGTGCACCGGGAGGGCACGGACGTGACCGTGGTCGCGGTCGGGCACCTGGTGCAGGCCGCGCTGGGCGTCGCCGAGCAGCTCGCGGACCAGATCTCGGTGGAGGTGTTCGACCCGCGCTCGCTGTACCCGTTCGACTGGGCGGGGCTGGCGGCGTCGGTGAACAAGACCGGGCGGCTGGTCGTCGTCGACGACTCGAACCGGATGTGCGGCATCGCCGGGGAGATCCTGGCCACCGCGGCCGAGGAGATGCGGCTGACGGCGCCGCCGAAGCGGGTCACCCGGCCCGACGGCGCGGTGCTGCCCTTCGCGAGCGAGCTCGACCTGGCCGTCCAGCCGCAGCAGGAGCAGCTGCTCACCGCCGTGCAGGAGGTCTACAAGTCCAGCCGCTGACCGGACGGGCTCGGCGACGGGGGCTGCGGGAAGCTGCCGAAGACGGCGACGACCGCGTCGGTCACCGTGCCCTCGTAGGACATGCTGATCGGGTAAGGCCCGATCGGCGTGTCCTTCGCGGCTCCGGCGAGACCGTTCGGCGGGAAGTAGAAGCCCGGCCCGACGACACCGCCGCACCGGATCGGCAACGTGGCGCGGAAGCCCTCGTCGCTGTCCACGGTCACCGCCATGCGGCCGCCACCGGCGCAGGCCCCGAACACGGCATAGCTGTCGTACGCCCGTCCGGCCGGAATGACCAGCGGGCCCGGGGACGCGCCCCGCCGCCAGATGAACAGCAGCGGCCGGTTCTCCGCTTCCAGCCCGGTGCGCAACTGCGCGTCGGTCGGCAGCCGGCCGTCGTCCCCGCGCAGTTCGAAGAGCCTGACGCAGACCTGCCCGGAACAGCCGTTGCCCGCGCTGCCCGCCTGCTGCGCGGGGTCGGGCTCCGGCGGTGTGGCGAGCCAGACGGTGCCGAGCAGCACCAGCGCGGCGAGCGCCGGGGCCAGCCACAGCAGCGTCCGCCCCCGCCAGGGTCGGGGTGGTTCGGTGTCGAACATGGACAGGTCGGCCGACCCGTCACCGGTTCCCGCGTGCTCCATGAGCGTGCTCCCCGTTCTGGGCGGTGGTCTCCGCCACCGGCAAGGCTAGGCGTACTGCGCCGACCACGGGGGCCTATGGCGGCAGCCGCCGGGTGGGGGGAACCCCGGCGGCTGCCTCACCTGAGGAGGAGTGCTCAGTAGACGCTCACGCCGTAGACGCTGAGCGGCTCGGTCACCGGCTGGAAGTACGTCGTGCCACCGGTGCTGCAGTTACCGCTGCCGCCCGAGGTCAGGCCGAGCGCGACGGTGCCCGCGAACAGCGAGCCGCCGCTGTCGCCGCCCTCGGCGCACACGTTCGTGCGGATCAGGCCGGTGACGGTGCCCTGCGGGTAGTTGACGGTCGCGCCGGTGCCGAGCACGCGGCCGCTGCGCAGGCCGGTGGTGCTGCCGCTGCGGTACACGGTCTGGTTGACCACGGCGTTGCCGGCGCTGGTGATGTCCTGCGAGCTGCCGTTGTAGAGCCAGACGTTGCCGGGGTGGGCGATCGTGCTGTCGTAGCGCACGATGCCGTAGTCGTTGCCGGGGAAGCTGCTGCCCGTACGGGTGCCGATCAGCTGGGTGCGGGCCGAGTTGGCGTACCAGCTGGAGGCCAGGTTGGTGCAGTGGCCGGCGGTGAGGAAGAAGTAGACACCGGCGGCGTTGCGCACGTTGAAGCCGAGCGAGCAGCGCGAGCCGCCGCCATAGATGGCCTGCCCGCCGGCGATCGTCGGGCTGAGCGTGCCGGCGACGGTCTCCACCCGGACGGTGTCGCCGAGGCGGTCGGTGACGGCCTTCAGCTTGGCCAGCTTCGCCCCGGTGACGGTGCTGTCGGCGGTGACCACGACCTGATTGCTGATCGGGTCGGTGTACCAGGAAGTGCCGGAGATGCGGGCGAGCCGGTCGAGTTCGGCGGTGGCGCCGTTGAGCTGCGCGGCGCTGCGGGCGACGAGGCGGGCGACACCGCCCGCGGCGCGGACCCGTGCGGCGGCGGCCTCGTCGGTGACCGTGACGACGATCTTTCCGGTGCTGTCCTGGTAGACGCCGGCCGAGTCGATCTGTGCCGCGAGGGCGGTCGCCGCGTCGGCGGTCAGCACCGGCTCGGTGGCCGGGGCGGCCTGGGCCGTCGCCGGGACCAGCAGACCCGCGGCGAGCAGGGCGGCGGCCGCCACGCGCACGGCTGCGCGCCGGGACGTGGATCGCGTGTGGAGCATGGGTTCCTCCTCGGGGTTGTGGCATGTGGTGACATGCCGGAGGTGACCGAGTTGCCCGGATGAGGCGCTCAGTCGTGGAACACGATGCCAAACCTTGCAAGAATCTTCAATATTTAGCTTGCTAAATATATGTGCCAACAACGCTCAACATGCAACCTCGACAGCGCCCGGAACGTCCGCCGCGCGGGTCGCGGCGGACGATCGAGGAACATCGCGGCGGAGTAAGATCGATTACATGGCCACGGCTCTCGTACTGATCGACCTGATGCCCCGCATCGTGGCGCTTCCCGTGGAACCGCACTCCGGCGACGACGTGCTGCGGCGGTGCACCCAGCTGGCGACCGCGTTCCGGACGGCGGACCGCCCGGTGGTGCTGGTGCGCGTCGAGCGGCCGAACGTGCCCACCCAGCCGCCCGGCAGCGACCTGGTCGAGGGCCTGGCGCAGCCCGGCGACGTGCTCGTGGTCAAGCGCACCATCGGCGCGTTCCACGGCACCGACCTGCACGAGCAGCTGCGGCGACGCGGCGTGACCACGCTCGCGCTCGCGGGCCTGGTCACCACCATGGGCGTCGAGTCCACCGCCCGCGCCGCCAGCGACCTCGGCTACGACCTCGAATTCGTCGAGGACGCCATGTCCGGCCTGGCCACCGACGAACACGAGATGGCCGTCCGCCGCACCTTCCCCCGCTTCGGCCGCGTCCGCACCACCGCCGACTACCTCTGACCCACCCGCCCCCTCGCGCAACTCTTAACGAGTCGCGCCTTCAGGCGCGCTCCGAGGCCGCGACTCGTTAAG
>NZ_BONI01000041.1 GCF_016862635.1 Catellatospora coxensis
TTTCCAAGAAGCTCACGAGCGATGCTCGTGAGCTTCTCTCGTTGTGCGCAGGAGTGCGGGGCTGCGGTGATTGCGCTGGCCCGCTATCGTCCGCGGCCATGGAGTTCTTGATCCTCGGCGGCGTGGCGCTCGCCGTCATCCTGGTGCTGGCGGTCATCGCCGACCGCCGTGGCAAACGGCACGGCCACATCAACCCGCCGCAGGACTACTACGAGGGCAACCCGATGATCCACGTCGCTCGCGAGGTCGGCACGCCCACCTCGACCGGCGGCGGGGTCTAGCCGTCGCGGCAAGGTCGCCGGTACGTCAGCCCATGACCAGGCTGAGTACGCCGGTCTGGTCGCCGCCGTCGACACCCTGCAGCAGCACCAGCGCCGTGAACGGCGTCGTGGCCCGCTCAGCGGCCGGCAGCAGCTCCGCCAGGTTTCACCTAGACCGCGGCCCCGGCGTCCGCCGGTGCGTCCGCCACGGCGTGCTGGAAGGCCTCCTGACCGGCCAGCGTGCCCGCGCCCGGGGCGTAGCCGGTGCTGGTGGCGGTGACGACGTTGCCCTCGGCGGTGGCGGTCAGCTCGGACCGGCCCATGCCGGTGAGCAGTTCCACGAGTTTTCCGGCCGACGCGGCGTCGAGCGCCTCCGCGACGATCCGGACCGCAGGGTCCTGCTGCGCCTTCGTCCGCACCGCGACGCTGAGCACGGCCCCGTCCAGCGCGGCGAGCGAGCCGAACGGGTTCGCGCCGCCGAGCGGGCCGTCCCTCTCGCCGATCGCGATCAGGGCCACTCCGTCGCGGACCACGAAGCCCAGGCTGGCGTTCTTGAGCCCGGCGCGGACCCGGCCCAGCCCGGCCTCGGCGTCGCCGGAGTCGGTGCTGCTCGCGGTGATCAGGGCGGACGGCTGCGTGCCGTCGAACCAGAAGCTGACCGCGACCCGGCGGCCGAGCCAGCTCAGCAGGTCCCGGTCGACATCGACGCCGGGGTGAACTCCTCGGCCCGCCGGCCGTCGCCGAAGACGAACCGGTAGACGGCGTACCCGCCGACGCCGAGCAGCAGCGCCACCGCGACGGCGGCGGCGACTAGCACCCGCACGCTGCGCGGCCGGGCCGGAGGCTGCTCAGGGGCTGCGGTGTCTTCGCGGTCCAGGGTGATCACCGCGCCGGGCTCGCCCGTGCCCGCGTGGGCGGCGGCCGGCTCAGCGGCTGCGGCCGGGTCGGCAGGGGCCGGAGTGAAAGCTGAGGCGCCGGTGGACGAGTCGTCCACCGGCGCCTGGGGGTCTGCCATGAGGGTTCCTTTCCCCGTTGAAAATCGCGCTCATGCTAGGGGGCACGAACAACGACGATCATCGGAGTGCGGATCCCCGATCAGAGTCCGGAGAGCCGTTGACCGGCGCGTACGACGGCCATCGCGTGCCGGTCGCCGGGGCGGCGGCCGAGGCGCTCGATGGGGCCGGAGACGCTGATCGCGGCGATGACGCGGCCGGTGCGGTCGCGTACGGGGGCGCTGACCGACGCCACGCCGGCCTCGCGCTCGGCCACGGACTGCGCCCAGCCGCGGCGGCGTACCTCGGCCAGCGTGCGGCCGGTGAACTTGCAGCGGGGGAGCAGGGGCATGACCGCCTCGGGGGGTTCCCAGGCGAGCAGGATCTGGGCCGCCGAGCCCGCCGTCATCGGCAGGATCGCGCCGACCGGCACGGTGTCGCGCAGGCCGCTGGCCCGTTCCGCGGCGGCGACGCAGAGCCGCTCGTCGGCCCTGCGCAGGTAAAGTTGCGCGCTTTCGCCGGTGGCGTCCCGCAGTGCGGACAGCAGCGGCTCTGCGGCTGTCAGCAGGACGTCGGGGGCGGCGTTCGCGAGTTCGCCAAGGCGGGGACCGGGACGCCAGCGTCCCTGCGTGTCCCGTACCAGCATCCGATGAATCTCCAGCGCCTGCGCCAGCCGGTGCGCCGTTGCTCTCGGCAGCTTGGTGCGATCGACGAGTTCCGCGAGGCTGGCGCCGTCGACACACGCGGCAAGGATCACTACCGCCTTGTCAAGGACGCCCACGCCAGACATACTGTGTCCCACAGACCGAAACATACCTCCCAAGATGCGGGATGTCCAGATGGTGGGAGCAACCCAGTGAGCAGGACCCTTGCCCAGAAGGTCTGGGACGCACACGTGGTACGCCGCGCTGACGGTGAACCGGACCTCCTCTATATCGATCTTCATCTGCTGCATGAGGTGACCAGCCCGCAGGCCTTCGACGGTCTCCGGCTGGCCGGGCGGAAGGTGCGCCGGACCGATCTGACGATCGCGACCGAGGACCACAACACGCCCACCGACAACCTCCTGACGATCGCCGACCCGGTGTCGCGTACGCAGATCGAGACGCTGCGCGCCAACTGCGCCGAGTTCGGCGTGAAGCTGCACCCGCTCGGCGACCCGCAGCAGGGCGTCGTCCACGTCATGGGCCCGCAGCAGGGCCTGACCCAGCCGGGCATGACGATCGTGTGCGGCGACTCGCACACCTCGACGCACGGCGCGTTCGGCGCGCTGGCGTTCGGCATCGGCACCTCCGAGGTGGAGCACGTGCTGGCCACCCAGACGCTGCCGCAGGCGCTGCCGAAGCAGATGGCGGTCACCGTCACCGGCGAGCTGCCCCCGGGCGTCTCGGCCAAGGACCTGATCCTGGCCCTGATCACCCAGGAGGGCACCGGCGGCGGCCGGGGTTACGTGGTGGAGTACCGCGGCCCCGCCATCGAGAAGCTGAGCATGGAGGGGCGGATGACCGTCTCCAACATGTCCATCGAGTGGGGCGCCAAGGCCGGCCTGATCGCGCCGGACGAGACCACGTTCGCCTGGCTCAAGGGCCGCAACTTCGCGCCCAAGGGCCAGGACTGGGACGACGCCGTCGAGTACTGGCGCAGCCTGCCCACCGACGAGGGTGCGACCTTCGACAAGGAGGTGTTCCTCGACGCGAGCACGCTGACGCCGTTCGTCACCTGGGGCACCAACCCGGGCCAGGGCGCCTCGCTGGACAGCCTGATCCCCGACCCGGAGTCGTTCGGGACGGACTCCGAGCGGGCCGCGGCCCGCCGGGCCGTGGAGTACATGGGTCTCACCCCGGGCACGCCGCTGCGCGACCTGTCCGTGGACGTGGTGTTCGTGGGCTCCTGCACCAACGGGCGGCTGGAGGACCTGCGCACCGCGGCGGACGTGCTGCGCGGGCGCAAGGTCGCCGACGGTGTGCGCATGCTGGTGGTGCCGGGCTCGGCCGCGGTGCGGGCGCAGGCCGAGGAGGAGGGCCTGCACGAGGTCTTCACCGAGGCCGGGGCCGAGTGGCGGTTCGCCGGGTGCTCGATGTGCCTGGGCATGAACCCGGACACGCTCGCCCCGGGCCAGCGCTCGGCGTCCACGTCCAACCGCAACTTCGAGGGGCGGCAGGGCAAGGGCGGCCGTACCCACCTGGTGTCCCCGGCGGTGGCCGCGGCGACCGCCGTGACCGGCCACCTGTCCGCTCCCGCCGACCTGGACGCCGTCGGCGCCCGCTGAACCGAGGTAGATCGAAATGGAGAAGTTCACCGTTCACACCGGCACCGCGGTGCCGCTGCGGCGTTCCAACGTGGACACCGACCAGATCATCCCGGCGGTGTACCTCAAGCGGGTCACCCGCACGGGCTTCGAGGACGGCCTGTTCAGCGCCTGGCGGGAGGACCCGTCGTTCGTGCTGAACAACCCGGCCTACGCCGGGGCCAGCGTGCTGGTCGCCGGGCCCGAGTTCGGCACCGGATCCTCGCGGGAGCACGCGGTCTGGGCCCTCAACGACTACGGCTACCGGGTGGTCATCTCCCCCCGGTACGGCGACATCTTCCGGGGCAACTCGCTCAAGCAGGGTCTGCTCACGGTCGAGCTGCCGCAGGCGGCCGTGGAGGCGTTGTGGGACCTGGTGGAGGCCGACCCGGCCACCCCGATCGAGGTCGACCTGGTCGCCCGGGAGGTCCGTGCCGGCGGGCAGAGCTGGGCTTTCTCGCTGGACGACTTCCTGCGCTGGCGGCTGATGGAAGGCTTGGACGACATCGGATTGACGCTGCGCCACGAAGAGGCGATCACCGCGTTCGAAGCCCATCGCCCGGCTTTCGGAGTACTTGTCGGATAGGTGCTGAACCACGACAGCAACGTAATTGCCCCCGTCCTGTTATCAGGATGGGGGCAATTTTCTTTGCGACACATAGGTGGTTTTTAACCCTCCTGTTGGCATATTGCTGACGTTGGGCCTACTGTGCGCACAGAATGACTGTTATAAGTCCAGTAGCACCATACGGGAGGAATCCGTGAACAAGACTGAGCTGATCGACGCGATCGCCGCTCACCCGACCGTGGTCGACAAGAAGACCGCCGCGGCCGTGCTGGAGGCCACGCTCACCGAGATCCAGAACGCGGTCACCAAGGGCGACAAGGTTTCGCTGACCGGCTTCGGGGTCTTCGAGAAGCGGGCCCGGGCCGCTCGCATGGCGCGCAACCCGCGCACCGGCGAGGCGGTCAAGGTGAAGAAGACGTCGGTGCCGGCCTTCCGGCCCGGCGCGGGCTTCAAGGAGACGGTCTCCGTCGGCAAGGTCGCCGCCCCGGCGAAGAAGGCGGCGAAGGCCGCTGCCAAGAAGACCGCCGGCGCCGCGGGCACCCGCCCGGCCGCGACCAAGACCGCCGCGACGAAGACCGCTCCGGCCAAGAAGACCGCGACCAAGAGCACCGCCAAGGCGACCACCGCCAAGGCCACCACGGCGAAGGCGACCGCGGCCAAGGCCACCGCCAAGAAGACCACGGCGGCGAAGACGGCCCCGGCCAAGAAGACCGTGACCGCGAAGGCGACCACCGCGGCGAAGAAGACGACCGCCAAGGCGACCACGGCCAAGAAGGCCCCCGCCAAGAAGGCCGCCAAACGCTGACCGGTCCCGTTATCCCTTCCTGAATAAATCGCACCCACGCCGCGATGAGACGGCGTGGGTGCGGCTTTGTCCGGCCCTCTCAGTGCTGGGGCGGCTGGGAGCGGCCCTGGCAACCGGAGATGCGCAGCATGGAGCGCATCGTCTGGCGCGGGGTCGGCGGTGCGGGCAGGGGTTCGGGCTCGCCGCCGGTCCGGAACGCCTGCAGCAGGTAGCCCACCAGCCGCCGCCACGCGTTCGGCGCCGCCTGGGCGGTCCCGCGCAGCACCCCCGCATTGGCCATCAGCAGCAGCGGCAGGTCCTCGGGCACGTAGTCCTCGCGCAGCGAACCCTCGGCCTTGGCCCGCTCCACCAGGGCCACGAAACCGTGGTAGAGCGCGACGCGGCGGGCCTCGAACTCCCGCGCTCCCGGGAACGACATGGTGAGCACGTCGGCCAGCCCGCCGTCGGCCGCCTGCATCCGGCACACCTCCTGCACGTACCCGGCGAAGCCGGTCCAGCCGTCCGGGGCCTGCCGCGCCTCCCGCAGCGCCTGCTCGTACTGGTCGAACTTGCGGGAGGCGGCCGCGACCATCAGGTCGTCGCGGGCCGGGAAGCGCCGGTAGAGCGTGGCGATGCCGACCCCGGCCCGCGCGGCGATCTCCTCCAACGGCACGTCGAAGCCGCGTTCGGCGAATGCGTCACAGGCGGCGTCGACGATGCGCTCGCGGTTGCGGGCGGCGTCGGCGCGCAGCGGGGGTTCCACCATGATCACCAGCTTAGCAGGACTGGAGGCGAGCCTCCGGTTAGTGCTACCGTGCCGACACAAGCGGAGGAGATCCACCACTTAGCCTCCCGTTCGACAAGGAGAATCCCGTGAACATCGCCCTCTGGGTCGTGCAGATCCTGCTCGGCGCGGCCTTCCTCGGGGCCGGCGTGATGAAGTCCACCAAGAGCAAGGAGGACCTCGCCCCGAAGATGCCGTGGGTGAACGACTACTCGCTCGGCACGCTCCGGCTGATCGGCGTCACCGAGCTGCTGGCCGGCATCGGCCTGATCCTGCCGTGGGCGACCGGCATCGCGCCGATCCTCACCCCGCTGGCCGCGTCCGGCCTCGTGCTCATCATGGTGCTGGCGGCCGTGGTGCACGCGCGGCGCAAGGAGTACCCGGGCATCGTCGTCAACGTGATCCTCGGGGCGCTGGCGCTGTTCGTGGCGATCGGCCGCTTCTGACCGGCGGGTTCACGGGGTGAGGGTTAAGAAGGGCACCTTCTTATACGCGTAGCGATAAGAAGGTGCCCTTCCTTTCGGCCTTGCGCCAGTGGGCGGGGTAGGTGGCGCGGGTGGTGGTGGCCAGGGTGCGTTCGTGTTCGGCCAGGCGGGTCAGGGTGGATGCCAGGGCGGGGTGGGATTCGGCCAGGGCGAGCCAGGTGCGGGCGGCCAGGGCGGCGTCGGTGTGCTCGCCGAGGGAGTCCTGGAGGCGGGCCAGGGCCTTGGCCAGGCGGCGGGCGGGACGGTCGCCGGAGGTCGCGGCCGCGTCGGCGGCGTACCGGGCGCGCTTGACGTGGATGCGGACCTGGTGCCAGTCCACATCGGGCGCGGTCGGGGACAGGTCGGGCGCGCCGGGCACGCCCTTGGCGCCGCGGACCAGGCGGCGCCAGGGACGGGCGAGCAGGCCGGGCAGGGCCTGCGCGGCGGGTTCGGCGGCCGCGGGCGTCAGCGGGATCCGGCGGGTGGCGGCGGTGAGCCGGTCGATCAGCGCCAGGTAGCGGCGGGTGCGCAGGGCGGCCAGCAGGTCCGCGTACGCCTGCTCGCGCCGTGCCGCCAGGACCGTGTCCAGGGCGGCCAGATCACGGTCGTCGGTGGGGTGGGCCGGGTCGGCGGCGGCCGTGGCGCGCAGCCGGTCGCGCAGCACCTCCGCGTCGCGCGCCGCGCCCAGCAGATCGCCCAGCCAGCCGAGTTCCCTACGTAGCGGCTTGGCCCAGCGCCGGTCCACCAGCGGCTTGAAGGTGCGCAGGTCCGAGCGCAGCCGGCGGACGCCGACCCGCATCTGGTGCACGGCCGTGTCCCCGTCGGGCAGCGGCTCGTCCAGGCGTACCAGGGGATCGTGCGCCACGATGCGGGCCACCGCGCCGCGCACCGCGGCGAGGACCACGTCCGCGGCCCGGGCGCCCGCGGGCAGGGTCGCGGCCGGGGGCAGCAGATCCGGGGGGTACGCCGCCGCGGCCCCCAGCGCCCGCACCAGCTTCGGCGTGAAACCGCCCGTCCGGGCCCCCGCCGCCAGCAACCGCTCCTCCACAGCGGACAGCAGCTCGGCCGGCCCGCCCGTGCGCTCGACCTCGATCTCCCGGAACGTACGCGGCACCGCCGTGCCGGAGAGCACCTCGACGGTGTCGTCGGCGACCTCGGCCAGCCGTGTCCCCGCGGCGTCGCACAGGTCCACCCGCTGCCGCCGGGTCCGCAGCACCGCCACCGGCACCAGCGGCGACCCCCGGGTCAGCGCCGCTACCAGCCACGTCAGCGCCTCCGGCGGCTGCGTCGGGTCAGCACCGGCCAGCGAGATCTCCTGCCGTACGCCGGGCGCCGCGGTCGGCAGCTTCACCGTCCACGGCAGCGCGTCGCCGACCCGGTGCCGCAGCGACGCCCCCGCTCGGGCCAGCCTCAGGCCGGCCGTGTCGAAGTAGGTCGCGGTCAGCGTCACGGCCGCCCGAGCCGCCGGGCGGGCATCCGCCACGGCCAGCTCGGGCAGCACGAACGAGGGGGAGACGTCGTACTTGCGCTCTTCTTCCAAGGTCACCGCTTGAGCATCCGCTCCAGCAGCGAAGCCTGCAAATCCACCCTGGGCTGCTCCGAAGTGGAGATGAGGCGGGTCCAGGAGCCGTCCGGGTTCAGGTCGAACGCCTCGATGCGGTCCGACATCGACACGTTCAGCAGCTCGGCCAGCTCCACCCGGGAGGGCTGGTCGGTCACCTGGATCAGCGCCTCGACCCGGCGGTCCAGGTTGCGGTGCATCATGTCGGCCGAGCCGATCCAGAACTCGGCCCGCCCCCGGCCCGCGGCCACGTCGCCGTTGCCGAACCGGAACAGCCGCGAGTGCTCCAGGAAGCGGCCCAGGATCGAGCGCACCCGGATGTTGTCCGACAGCCCCGGCACGCCGGGCTTCAGCGCGCACATGCCCCGGATCAGCAGGTCGATGTGCACACCCGCCTGCGAGGCGCGGTACAGGGCGTCGATGACCTGCTCGTCGACGAGCGAGTTCACCTTGATCTGCACCAGCGCCGGGCGGCCCTCGCGGGCGTAGCCGGCCTCCCGCTCGATGCGCTCGATGATGCCCGCCCGGATGCCGTGCGGCGCCACCATCAGCCGCCGGTACGCCGTCTGGCGGCTGTAGCCGGTGAGCGTGTTGAACAGGTCGGTCAGGTCCGCGCCGACCTCAGGATCGGCGGTGAGCAGGCCGAAGTCCTCGTACAACCGGGCGGTCTTGGGGTGGTAGTTGCCCGTGCCGACGTGGCAGTAGCGGCGGATCTGCCCGCCCTCCTCGCGCACCACCAGCGCCGTCTTGCAATGCGTCTTGAGCCCGATCAGGCCGTACACGACGTGGCAGCCCGCCCGCTCCAGCATGCGCGCCCAGCCGATGTTGGCCTTCTCGTCGAAGCGCGCCTTGACCTCGACCAGCACCACCACCTGCTTGCCCGCCTCGGCGGCGGCGATGAGCGCGTCGACGATCGGGGAGTCGCCCGAGGTCCGGTACAGCGTCTGCTTGATCGCCAGCACGTGCGGGTCGGCCGCGGCGTGCTCGATGAAGCGCTGCACGCTCGTCGAGAACGAGTGGTACGGATGGTGCACCAGGATGTCGCCGTCGCGCAGGATGTTGAACATGCTGCGGGTCGACTCGCCCTCACGCAGCCGGGCGTGAGTGGCCGGGACGAAAGGGGGGTCCTTCAGATCCGGGCGGTCGCAGTCGTACAGCTGCATCAGCCCGGACAGGTCCAGCAGGCCGGGCACCCGCAGCACGTCCCGTGAGTCCACCTCCAGCTCGGTGACCAGGGTCGCCAGCACGTGGTCGGAGATGTCCGCCGCGACCTCCAGGCGCACCGGCGGGCCGAACCGCCGCCGCATCAGCTCCCGCTCCATGGCCTGCAGCAGGTCCTCGTCGCGGTCCTCGTCGATCTCGACCTCGGCGTTGCGGGTCACCCGGAACACGTGCCGCTCCACCACCTCCATGCCGGAGAAGAGCTGGCCCAGCTCGTTGGCGATCAGCTCCTCGATCGGCAGGAAGCGGTAGGTGCTGCGGCCCTCGGCGGTGCGGCCCGCCTGTTCGATCCGGACGAAGCGCGGCACGTTGTTGGGCACCTTGACCCGGGCGAACAGCTCCTGGCCGGTCTCCGGCTCGCGCACCACCGCGGCCAGGTTGAGCGACAGGCCGGAGATGTACGGGAACGGGTGCGACGGGTCGAACGCCAGCGGGGTCAGCACCGGGAAGACGTGCTCGCGGAAGTACACCCGCATCTGCTCGCGCTCGCCGTGCTCCAGATCCGTCCAGCCCAGGATGTGGATCCCGGCCTTGGCCAGGGCGGGGCGGATCACCTTGGTGAACTCGGCGGCGTGGTCGGCGACCAGTTCCGCGGTGCGCTCGGAGACCATCTCCAGCTGCGCCCGGGGCGGCAGCCGGTCGGCGCCCCGGGTGGGCAGGCCGGTCTCCAGCCGGCGGCGCAGGCCGGCGATGCGGACCATGAAGAACTCGTCGAGGTTGCTGGCGAAGATCGCCATGAACTTCATCCGCTCCAGCAGCGGCAGGCGCGGGTCCTCGGCCAGCGCCAGCACCCGGGCGTTGAAGTCGAGCCAGGAGACCTCGCGGTTGAAGTAGCGGTCCTCGGGCAGCTCGGTCAGCGCGGTGCTGGCGAACTCCGGGACCACCACGGTGACCGGAGGGGTGGCCGGGTGCGGCCGGGGCACCTGCTCGGGCGGGGCTTTGACGGCGAGCGGGGCGGCGGTCTGCTCGGGTGAGCCCTTGGCGACGGCGGTGCCGGCGGGCGGTGCCATGACGTCCGGCGCGACGGCGGCGTCGGGGGACGGGGGCACGGGGACGTCCGTGGCGGCCACGGAGGCCTCCACAGGAGTGGACGGGGCCGGTGTCGGGGCATTTCCGGCCTTCTTGCGGGGACGTCGCGGGGCTGCGCTCACCACCTCATTTTTGCCCTATCGGGGTGAACAAGAGATGAACTCGGCTAAGCGTGCCGATGGCGGAACCCGGGCAACCGGACTCGGGTCGCAGTGAGCCCGGATCAGGGCATGGTGGGTATGGCGATCCGGTGCAACCGGCCCTCGGCGTCGTGCTCCAGCCGCACCCGCTGGCCCAGGCGCAGCAGCCGCAGTCCGGAGGCGTCGAACGCGGCCCGGTCGAAGGCGACCGGGGTGCCGTCGTCGAGCAGCAGCGAGCCGCTCCGGGTCTCGGGGTCGAATGTCGCGACGGTGCCCTGCATGGCGTTCACGCTACGCGGTCGACTCCGCGCGGAGCACCCCCCAGGCCCGTACCACGGCGAGATCGTCGGCGGTGTCGACGTCGCGGCGCAGCGTGGGCCACGCCCCGGCCAGGCGTACCGCGCCGGAGCGCTCGTGCGCGGCGGCCGACCCGGGGCCGAAGCGCGGATCGAGCGGCTCGCCGGGCGCGGCCACCAGCAGCACGGTGCCGACACCGGCCGCGTCGGGCACGAACGCGCGCCGCCGGCCCGCCCCGGCCAGTGCTTCGGCCAGCTCGGCGGGGCGCAGAGCGGGCACGTCCGCGGGCAGCGCGACCACGCGCGATCCCCGCCCGGTCACCGCGGACTCGGCTCGCCGGAGCGCGTCGTTCAGGTCCCGGCCTTCGTCGGGCAGCACGTCCGCACCGCAGTCGCGCAGCGCCGCCGTGGCGCGGGGATCCCGGGTGACCACCAGCACCCGGGCGACCCCGTCGGCGGCCAGCGCGGCGGACACGGTGGCGCGGGCGAGGTCCAGCACGAGGTCCTCGTGCCCGGCGGCGGCGCCGCGCAGCCGGCTCTTCGCCTCGGCCAGCGGCTTCAGCGGCACCAGCACGGTGACTCCGGGTGCGTACACTCGGCCATTCTGGCAGCCCGCCCGGTCGGTCAGCGGGGTGGCAGCCTCCGGCGGCTGAGGCCGTCACCCGGACGGACATGGCATGATGCGCTGAACATGGAGGCATGACGGAGCGTCGCGGCAGCGGCGGGCCGGGCAGCCCGGTGCGTGGCGCAACGCCCGGGGGCGCACCATGATCCGTGAGGATTCACTCGCGGGCGGCGTTACGGACACCCTGACGCGGGCATGTGAACGGGTGGAGGACAGGGAGGCTTCGTTGGCACGGCGCAGGCTGGGCTTCTGGTCGCGGTTCGCGGTGTGCTTGGTCAAGCCGCCGCTGATCGCGCTGACCAAGCGGGACTGGCGCGGCTGGGAGCACATCCCCGCCGAGGGCGGCGTGATCCTCGCGGTCAACCACGTGTCGCACGCGGACCCGTTCACCACCGCGCACTACGTCTACGACTCCGGCCGCTGGCCGCAGTTCCTGGGCAAGGAGAGCGTCTTCCGGATCCCGCTCGCCGGGAAGATCCTGTACTGGTGCCGGCAGATCCCGGTGCACCGGGGCACGTCCGACGCGGTCAAGGCGCTCGACGCCGCGGTCGAGGCGGTGCGGGCGGGCGGCGCGGTCGTGATCTACCCCGAGGGGACCACCACCAAGGAACCGGAGCTGTGGCCGATGCGGGGCAAGACCGGCGTGGCACGGCTGGCGCTGGCCACCGGCGCCCCGGTCATCCCGATCGCGACCTGGGGCCCGGAGAAGATCTTCGACCCGCGTACCAAGAAGGTCCGGCTCATGCCGAAGATCCCGGTGTCGCTGTGGGCCGGTCCGCCGGTCGACCTGTCGAAGTGGGCCGGCGCGGAGCCGAGCGCGGCGGTGCTCAACGAGATGACCGACGCCGTCATGATCCGGCTGCGGGACCTGCTCGCCGAGATCCGCGGCGGCCAGGCCCCGCCGATCTGGAGCCCCGCGGCCAGGAACGAGACCGCCGGCCCGGCCGGCGGCGACACGGCGACCGTGGAGGGCACCCGATGAGAGCGGCCGTGCTCGGCGCAGGCTCCTGGGGCACCGCGTTCGCGAAGATCCTCGGCGACGCGGGCAACGACGTCGTGCTGTGGGCGCGCCGCCCGGAGATCGCCGCCGCCATCCGCGACACCGGCCGCAACCCCGAATACCTGGAGACCACCCCGCTCGGCGAGCGGGTGACCGCCACCGCGTCCGCGACCGAGGCGATCAAGGGCGCGGACCTGGTCGTGCTCGCGGTGCCGTCGCAGACGCTGCGGGTCAACCTGGGCGACTGGGCCGCCGACCTGACCGACGACTCCACGCTGGTGTCCCTGATGAAGGGCATCGAGCTGGGCACCACCCAGCGGATGAGCCAGGTCATCGTCGAGGCCGCCCGGGTCGCGCCGGAACGCGTCGCCGTGGTCAGCGGCCCGAACCTGGCCGGCGAGATCGCGCTGGAGCAGCCGGCCGCGACCGTCGTCGCCTGCACCGACATCGACCGGGCCACCCGGGTGCAGCACGCCATCACCACGCCCTACTTCCGGCCGTACACCAACGACGACGTGGTGGGGTGCGAGCTGGGCGGGGCGGTGAAGAACGTGATCGCGCTGGCGTTCGGCATCGCGCACGCCATGGGGCTGGGCGACAACACGAAGGCGACACTGATCACCCGCGGGCTCGCCGAGACGGCGCGGCTGGGCGTCGCGCTCGGCGCGGACCCGCTGACCTTCTCCGGCCTGGCCGGGCTCGGCGACCTCGTCGGCACCTGCATGTCGCCGCTGTCGCGCAACCGCACCTTCGGCGAGCACCTCGGCCGGGGCAAGACCCTGGAGCAGGCCCAGGCCGCGACGAAGTACACCGCCGAAGGCGTCAAGAGCTGCCTGGCCGTCCGGGACCTGGCCCGCTCGCACGGGGTCGAGATGCCGATCACCGAGCAGGTGGAGCGGGTCTGCCACGAGGGCGTCGACCCCAAGGTCGCCGTCGCGGCCCTGATGTCCCGCTCGACCAAGGCGGAGTGACCAGGCGCTACGTTCTCTGCATGACAACGCAGTACGGGGACAGCACCCGTTCCCTTCATGCAGGCATACCCGACCCCGTCCCGGGAGCACCGATGCTGCCCGGCCCCGTGTTCGCCGCGCCCTACCACCTCGACCCCGAGGGCTACACGCCCGGCGTCGACGGGTACGGGCGGGGAGACAACCCCACCCGGCGGCTGCTGGAGAGCGCGATCGGGGAGCTGGAGGGCGGCGACTGCCTGGCCTTCGCCAGCGGCCAGGCGGCCATCACCGCCCTGCTGCTGTCGGTGCTGCGCTCGGGCGACACCTTGATGATCCCCTCGGACGGGTACTACAACGTCCGCTCGTTCGCCGCGTCGACGCTGGACCGGCTCGGCGTGACCACGGTGGAGGCGCCCACCGCGGGGCCGTACCCCTCGTTCGAGGGCGTACGGCTGGTGCTGCTGGAGACCCCGGCCAACCCCGGTCTGGACCTGGTCGACATCGCCGAGGTCGCGCGGGCCGCACACGCCGCCGGGGCGCTGGTCGCCGTCGACAACACCACCGCCACCCCGCTCAGCCAGCGGCCCCTGGAGCTCGGCGCCGACGTGGTCGTCGCGTCCGGCACGAAGGCACTGGCCGGGCACTCCGACATGCTGCTCGGGTACGCGGCGACGAACTCGGCCGAACTGCTCGACGCCATGCGGCAGTTCCGCACCCTGGGCGGCGCGGTGCCCAGCCCGTTCGACTGCTGGCTGGCCCGCCGGTCCATGGGCACGCTCGCCCTGCGGCTGCGGCAGCAGTCCGCCAGCGGGGCCGCGGTCGCGCAGCTGCTGCGCGAGCACCCGCTGGCCGACAACGTGCGCTGGGCCGGCGACAGCGACCTGGCCCAGCGCCAGATGCGCATCATCCCCGGCCTGGTCTCCTTCGAGCTGCCCTCGGCCGAGCACGTCGCGGCCTTCCTGCGCGCGTCGGCCCTGGTCGCTGCGGCCACCAGCTTCGGTGGCCTGCACTCCAGCGCCGACCGCCGCCACCAGTGGGGCGACAGCGTGCCGCCGGGCTTCGTGCGCTTCTCCTGCGGCGTCGAGGACACCGAGGATCTGCTCGCCGACCTCACCCAGGCCCTGGACACGGCCGCGAAGCTCTGATCCGGTCCCCGCCGTCGGCGGGGACATGTGCTACCGAACGCATTTGCTCTGCACCCAAAAGCTTGCTCTGCACCCGCCCACGCAACGTTGCGTCCATGGGTGCAGAGCAAGCGAATGGGTGCAGAGCAAATGCGTTGGAGGCGTAGGTCACGCCGGGTCAGGCCGAGGCCGAGGCGGGGGCCGAGGTGGGGGCCGGGGCCGGTTTCGGAGCCGGGGCGGGGTCGGCTTCGGCCGCGGCCAGGGCCAGGGTGTGGCGGCGGACGATCAGCAGCGGGATGATGCCGAACAGGCCGAACGAGATGTCGATCGGGATCCACCACCACGGCAGGCCGCGGACGGGGGCCGCGATCAGCGCGAGCGGGATCACCGCGACGCAGCACAGCATGCCCCAGTGGATCACCCAGAGGTTGCGGACCGGGTCGCGCAGCGGGCCGTAGAACGCCATCGCGATCACCAGGTGGGCGAAGGCCAGCCAGTCCGTGCCGTACGCCAGGAACGGGAAGTCCCGGTCGGCGGTCTCCACCCCGGCGCGGACCGTGCCGATGAACTCGACCAGCGCGGCCGGGGCGGGCACCCAGTCCTCGTGCAGCAGGCCGTCGACCCAGCGCACCTCGGCGAGCAGGGGGAAGGCCGTCACGCCGCTGAGCACGAGGCCGATGATGAAGAAGACGAGCCAGTACCGGATGCGCCGCAGGCGCGCCTGAGGGGTCACGCTCCGAGAGGGTAGTGCCACCCTCGGGTGCCGTGCGACGTGCTCTTCACCGGATCACCACAACGCACGGTAGGGTCAGCCGCGTGAGTGAAAGCAGCCAGCGTAAGACCCGTGTCGCCGTCGTCTTCGGCGGCCGGAGCACCGAACACGCCATCTCCTGCGTCAGCGCCGGCAGCATCCTGGCCGCGCTCGACCCGGCGGAGTTCGAGGTCGTGCCGGTCGGCATCACGAAGGAGGGCCGCTGGGTGCTCACCTCGGGCGACCCGGCGCAGCTCGCCATCGAGGGGCGCAGCCTCCCCGAGATCACCGCCGCCTCCGGGCAGGCCATCGTGCTGCCCGCCGACCCGACCAGCCACGAGCTGGTCGTCCTGGAGCCGGCCGAGGGCGCCGCCGCGCTGGCCGGGGTCGACGTGGTCTTCCCCGCGCTGCACGGGGCGTACGGCGAGGACGGCACCATCCAGGGGCTGCTGGAGATGGCGGGCATCCCGTACGTGGGGGCCAACGTGTTCGCCTCCGCGGCCGCCATGGACAAGGAGTTCACCAAGAAGCTCGCCGCCGCCGAGGGCATCCCGATCGGGCCGTACGCGGTGCTGCGCAACGGCCAGGAGCTGTCCGAGGCCGACAAGGAGCGGCTGGGCCTGCCGGTGTTCGTGAAGCCGTCGCGGGCCGGGTCCTCGTTCGGCATCACCAAGGTCAGCAGCTGGGACCAGCTCGACGCGGCGCTGGCCAAGGCGCGTGCCGTCGACCCGAAGGTGCTCGTCGAGGCGGCCATCGTGGGCCGTGAGATCGAGTGCGGCGTGCTGGAGAGCGAGGCCGGCGGCGGCGCCGAGGCGTCCCTGCTGGCCGAGGTGCGGGTGGTCGCCGGGGGCCACGAGTTCTACGACTTCGAGGCGAAGTACCTCGGTGAGGACTGCGAGTACGACCTGCCCGCGAACCTGCCCGCCGAGATCGCCGCCGAGGTGCAGGAGCTGGCCGTGCGCACGTTCACCGCGCTGGACTGCGCGGGCCTGGGCCGGGTCGACTTCTTCGTGACCGAGGACCTGAAGGTCTACCTCAACGAGATCAACACGATGCCGGGCTTCACCTCGACCAGCATGTTCCCCCGGATGTGGGCGGCCAGCGGCCTCGACTACCCGAAGCTCGTCTCGCGCCTGATCCGCACCGCCCAGCGCCGCGGCACCGGCCTGCACTAGCGTCAGGCGCGGGTGCCGCAGCCCACGGGGATGCGCTCGGCGTGGGGCACGGTGGCGAGCAGGGTCTTGGAGAAGTTGATGACCCACTGGCCGGGCGTGTCGTACGCGGCCGGCACGGTCACCCGGACGGGCACCTCGCGGTCGACCGTCGTCCACGCGCCGTCGCCCTTGTGCCAGCACACGCCGTCCAGCGTGTACACGTCGTCGGTGGGGGCGAAGCTCGGGGCCGGGCCGCCGCAGGCGACGGTCAGCGCCGGCTCGCCGTACGCGGCGTTCTGCTCGTGGCCCGCGCTGACGTCACGGCGCGGCAGGTCGCGCACCTGGTCGGGCAGCTGCGACAGCAGCGCGCGGCACACCGTGGCCTGCCGCTCGTTCAGGGCGGGCGCGGCCATCGTCACCGGCGTGGTGGGCATCACCTGCGGGCCGGCCGCGACGCTGGGCTGCGGTGCGGGCTCGGCCGGCGGGCGCATGGCCTGGAAGAAACCGAACCCGGCCAGCAGTGCGAGCGGCAGCGCGACCAGGGTCGCGATCGTCTTGGCGGACGCTGGGCCCGACCGTGCCGTCTGGTCGTTACTCATAGGTGGATGATGGGGCACGTCAGGGTACGGGTGATGTTGGGTATCAACTGGATCTGTGACAGCACCAGTTTGCCCAGCTCGTCGACGGTGTTCGCCTCGACCATCGCGATCACGTCGTACGGGCCGGTCACCGCGTCCACCCGGGTGACACCCTGGATCTCGCCGATGGCCGCGGAGACGTCGACGGACTTGCCGACCGACGTCTGAATCAGGATGTAAGCGTGGACCACGGACGACTCCTTCACACGTGCCGCCTGTGAAAGTACCTCACTGAGGGTGCACAGGCTGCGGCAGGAGGCGCAAGGGTGAGTAAGGAAGCCAATGTGAGCGGGCGCAGCGAGGAAAACGGATGAGCGACCGGGTCATCTCGATGACGGCCCGTGCTGCCGGCGGGCGAAGCGGGGAGGCGGCATGAGTATCGCGCGGACGGGGGAGTTCGGGCTGATCGAGCGCGTGGTGGCGCGGCTGGGGACCGGGCCGGCCACCATCGTCGGGCCGGGCGACGACGCGGCGCTGGTCACCGCCTCCGACGGGCGGGTCGTCGCCTCAACGGACGTGCTCGTCGAGGGCCGGCACTTCCGGCGGGACTGGGCCGAGGCCGAGGACATCGGCCGCCGCGCCGCCGCCGCCAACCTCGCCGACATCGCCGCGATGGGCGCCACCGCGACGGCGCTGCTGGTGGGCCTGTGCGCGCCGCCGGACCTGGACGTGGCCTGGGCCGAGCAGCTCTCCGACGGGCTGGCCACCGAGGCCGCGCTGGTCGGGGCGAGCGTCGTCGGCGGGGACATGACCGCCAGCCCCACGCTGACCATCGCGGTGACCGCGCTCGGCGACCTGCACGGGCTGCCGCCGGTGCTGCGCTCGGGCGCGCGGGTCGGGGACGTGGTGGCGCTGGCGGGGCGGGTCGGCTTCGCGGCGGCCGGGTACACGGTGCTGTCGCGTGGCTTCCGCACCCCGAAGATCCTGGTCGAGGCGTACCGGCGGCCGGTGGTGCCGTACGCGCTCGGGCCGGCGGCGGGGCGGGCCGGGGCGACCTCGATGATCGACGTGTCGGACGGGCTGATCGCGGATCTCGGGCACATCGCGCAGGCCAGCAAGGTCGGCGTCAACCTGCATCGCAGCGCGTTCAAGGTGCCGGAGCAGATGCGCGACGCGGCGCTGGCGCTGGGCGTGGACCCGTACCAGTGGCTGCTGGCCGGGGGCGACGACCACGCGCTGGCCGCGACGTTCCCCGCGGACGTGGCGCTGCCGGAGGGCTGGCACGTGATCGGCGAGGTGGTCGAGGGCGGCACGGTGACGCTCGACAACCGCCCGTGGTACGGCCCGAAGGGGTGGGACCACTTCCGGGCATAGCGGGCATGCGCAGTATCCTCTGCGCCGTGACCGAGATTGAGATCAAACCGACCCGCTACGGCGGGTCGGTCGCCCGAAAACTGATCGCCGAACTCATGGCCGACCTCACCGAACGGTACGGCGGCTCCGACGCGACCCCGATCGAGGCCGTCGAGTTCGACCCGCCCGACGGCGGCTTCTTCGTGGCATACCTCGACGGCTCGCCGGTCGGCTGCGGCGGCTGGCGCAGCTGGGCCGGCTCGGAGGAGATCGCGGAGATCAAGCGCGTTTACGCCTCGGCCACGGTGCGCGGCAAGGGCGTCGGCAGGGCGATCATGACGGCGCTGGAAGCCGACGCGCGGTCGCACGGCCGGGTCCGTGCGATCCTGGAGACCGGCACCGCCCAGCCTGAGGCCATGGCCATGTACCAGGCCATCGGCTACCAGCTGATCGCCAACTTCGGCCACTACCGCGACGAGCCCGGCTGCCGCTCCTTCGGCCGCGACCTCTGACCCACCCGCCCAGCCTGCCCACCGCGCCCCCTCGGGCCGCAACTCTTAAACACTCGCGCCTTCACTCCGCTCGTGAAGGCGCAGGTCTTTAAGAGTTGCGCCAGGAGGGCGGGGCCGGGGTGGGGACAGGGACGGCAAAAGGCCGCCGAGCGCAGCTCGGCGGCCTTTTGGGAAAGTTCGCGTCAGGCGCGGGCGACCTTGCCGGCCTTCAGGCAGGAGGTGCAGGCCTGGACCTTGCGGGAGGTGCCGCCACCGGCGGGGGTACGCACCGTCTGGATGTTCGGGTTCCAGCGGCGGTTGGTCTTCTTCTTCGACCACGGCACGTTGTGACCGAAGCCCGGTCCCTTGCCACAGACGTCGCACACGCTAGCCACGGAATACTCCTGAGTTCGTCTTGATCAACTACCCGACCAAGCGTCACTGTGCCGGGAACTTTGCCAGGGTACCTGACGCGCAGGGCACGTGCCCAATCGGGGCGGAGCCGCCCGGTCGTATCCGACCCGTGCGACGGCTGACATGACTGTACCGTCCACCACGCCCAACGCGAGAACCGGGTGCGGCACCGATAGGCTTGCGCCCGTGCTGGAGGTCCTGGACATCGCGGCGGTCAGGCGCTGGAGTTCGCTGGCCGTGGCCGGTTTGAGCAGGCATGAGCAGGCGCTGAACCAGCTGAACGTGTACCCGGTGCCCGATGGCGACACCGGCACCAATCTGCTGCTGACGCTGTCCGCGGCGGAGCAGGCGGTGGGCGGCGCGCTGACGGACGCGCCGTCGACGGGGGCGGTGCTGCGCACCATGGCCCGCGGCGCGCTGCTGGGCGCGCGCGGCAACTCCGGCGTCATCAGCGCGCAGTGGCTGGCCGGCCTGGCCGACGCCGTGGACGGCGACGGGCTGGCGGCGGCGCTCGACGCGGCGGCCAAGTCGGCGTACGCCGCGGTCGCCAGGCCGGTGGAGGGCACCATCCTCACCGTGGCGCGGGCCGCCGCCGAGGCCGCGCACCAGGGCTCCGACGAGCCCGCGGCGGTACGCGCGGCGGTGCTGGGCGCTCGGGAGGCGCTGGCGCGTACCCCGGAGCAGCTGCCGGTGCTGGCCGCGGCCGGGGTGGTCGACGCGGGCGGGCAGGGCCTGGTGCTGCTGCTGGAGGCGCTGCTGGAGGCGCTGACCGGCGAGCACGACGAGAGCGAGGTCGAGGGCGCGGTGCCGCGCGACGGCGAGCACGGGCACGGCCACGATCACGCCGGGCACGGGCACGGCTCGGCGGCGCTGACCTACCGCGGGCCCGCGTACGAGGTGCAGTTCCTGATCGACACCGGCGCCGGGGAGATCGCACGGCTGCGCGCGGCGCTGGACCGGCTGGGGGACTCCCTGGTCATCGTCGGCGGCGCGCCGACATGGCGGGTGCACGTGCACGTGGACGACGCGGGCGCGGCGATGGAGGCGGGGCTCGCGGCCGGGCGGCCGTACCAGATCCAGATCACCCACCTGACCAGCTCGACCGCCGAGGGCGCGCCGCGGCGGCCCGACCCGACGGCGCGCGCGGTGGTCGTCACCGCGGCCGGGGACGGCATCGAGGAGCTGCTGATCGCCGAGGGCGCGGTGGCGATCGGCGGCAACCCGTCCACCGCGGAGGTGCTCGACGCGATCCTCGCCACCGGCGCGGGCCGGGTCGCGGTGCTGCCCACCGACTCCAACCTGCGCGCGGTGTGCCAGGCGGCGGCCGAGGAGGCGTTCGGCGAGGGCGTCAAGGTGCGCGTGGTGCCCACCCGCTCGCCGGTGCAGGCCCTGGCGGCGCTGGCGGTGCGCGACCACGCCCGCCGGTTCGAGGACGACGTGATCGCGATGGCCGAGGCGGCCGGCGCGTGCCGCTCGGCGGAGGTCACCACGGCCAGCCGGGAGGCGCTCACGGTGGCCGGGCGGTGCCGGCCCGGCGACGTCATCGCCCTGGTCGAGGGCGAGGTCAACCTGATCGGCGACGACCTGACCGTCGTGTGCTGCGGGCTGCTGGACCGGATGCTGGCCAGCGGCGGCGAGCTGGTGACCCTGCTCACCGGCGCGCAGGCCCCGGACGGCCTGGTCGAGGCGGTGACCGCGCACGTGGCCACCCGATGGCCGTTCGTCGAGGTGCACGCGTACCCGGGCGGCCAGCCGCACTACCCGCTGCTGGTGGGCGTCGAGTGAGGGCCGGCCTGTCACAGGGCCGGGAGAGGATCGGGTATGACCTCCGCTGACGTCGACACCCCGCTGACCAAGCTGGTCGGGGAGAAGACCGCCAAGGCGCTGGCCGTGCACCTCGACCTGTACACCGCCGGTGACCTGCTCCACCACGTGCCCCGGCGCTACGACCAGCGCGGCGAGCACACCGACATGCGCACGCTGGAGATCGGCGAAGAGGTCACGGTCCTGGCCCAGGTGCTGCGCACCACGACCCGGCCGATGCGGCAGCGGCGCGGCAGCATGCTGGAGGTCGTCGTCGGCGACGGGGCGGGCGGGCAGCTCGTGCTGACGTACTTCCAGCAGGCCTGGCGCGAGCGCGACCTGCGCCCCGGGCGCTGGGGCCTGTTCGCGGGCAAGGTCAGCGACTTCCGCGGCCGCCGCCAGCTCAACAGCCCCGAGTACGTGCTGCTCGACCAGGGCGCCGCCGACGGCGAGGTGGCCGCCGAGGTGGAGGAGTTCGCCGGGGCGCTGATCCCGGTGTACCCGGCCGCCGCGGCCGTGCCGACCTGGGTGATCGCCCGCTGCGTGCGGGTCGTGCTGGACACGGTGACCATGCCGCCGGACGCGACGCCGTCCCGCATCCGCGCCGAGCGCAAGCTGATCGACCTGGCCACGGCGCTGCACGAGATCCACCGCCCGTCGTCCAAGGAGCTGCTGTACATCGCCAAGCGCCGGCTGGCCTGGGACGAGGCCTTCGCCGTGCAGCTCACGCTGGTCCGCCGCAAGCGCGACGCGGCCGCCTGGCCCGCCAAGCCCCGGCCGCGGCGCGACGGCGGCCTGCTCGCCGGGTTCGACGCCGCGCTGCCGTTCACGCTCACCGACGGGCAGCTCGCCGTCGGCGAGGAGATCGCCGCCGACCTGGCCGTCGCGCACCCCATGCACCGGCTGCTGCAGGGCGAGGTCGGCGCGGGCAAGACGCTGGTCGCGCTGCGGGCCATGCTGCAGGTGGTGGACGCGGGCGGGCAGGCCGCGCTGCTGGCCCCGACCGAGGTGCTGGCCACCCAGCACCACCGGGGCATCACCCGGATGCTCGGCCCCGCCGGGCGCGCCGACGAACTCGACGGCGACCCGAACGGCACCCAGGTCGCCCTGGTCACCGGTTCGCAGGGCGCGGCGGCGCGGCGCAAGGTGCTGGCGAAGCTCGCCGACGGCAGCGCCGGGCTGGTCATCGGCACCCACGCGCTGCTGTACGAGGGCGTCGACTTCGCCGACCTCGGCCTCGTGGTCGTCGACGAGCAGCACCGCTTCGGCGTGGAGCAGCGCGACGCGCTGCGGGCCAAGGCCGAGCAGCCGCCGCACGTCCTGGTCATGACCGCGACCCCGATCCCGCGCACCGTCGCCATGACGGTGTACGGCGACCTGGAGGTGTCGACGCTGTCGCAGCTGCCCGGCGGGCGCTCGCCGATCGCCTCGCACGTCGTCCCCGTCGCCGAGAAGCCCGCGTTCCTGGACCGGGCCTGGCGGCGCGTGGTCGAGGAGGTCCAGCAGGGCCACCAGGCGTACGTCGTGTGCCCGCGCATCGGCGACAGCGGCACCGACGACGACACCCCGCCGCCCGACGACGCCGTCGAGGACGAGCGCCGCCCGCCGGTCGCCGTGCTGGACGTCGCCCCGCTGCTGGCCGAGGGCCCGCTGCGCGGGCTGCGGATCGGGGTGCTGCACGGCAAGCTGCCCGCCGACGAGAAGGACGCGATCATGCGTACGTTCTCGGCCGGTCAGCTCGACGTGCTGGTCGCCACGACCGTGATCGAGGTCGGGGTGGACGTGCCCAACGCGACCGCGATGGTCATCCTCGACGCCGACCGGTTCGGCGTCTCGCAGCTGCACCAGCTGCGCGGCCGGGTCGGCCGGGGCAGCGCCGCGGGCCTGTGCCTGCTGGTCACCGAGGCCGTTGCGGGCACCCCAGCCCGCGAGCGGCTGGACGCGGTCGCCTCCACCCTGGACGGCTTCCGCCTGGCCGAACTGGACCTGGAACAGCGCCGCGAGGGCGACGTGCTGGGCGCCGCCCAGTCCGGCCGGCGCTCCCACCTGCGCCTGCTCTCCCTGCTGCGCGATCGCGACCTGATCGGCGAGGCCCGCGCCGAGGCCGAGTCCCTGCTCGCCGAGGACCCCGACCTCTCCGCCCACCCGCTCCTGGCCGCCCAGATCACCCGCCTCGTCGACGACGACCGCGCCGAATACCTCCAGAAGGGCTGACCGCCCGAGGTCCGGCCTTCGGCCCCGCCGCGCCCCGCCCCCCACTGCCGCAACTCTTAAAGAGTCGGGGCATTCGGGCGTCTTCCAGGCCACAAGTCTTTAAGAGTTGCGGCAGGGGGCCGGGGTGGGACGAAGAAGGGGCGGGTCCGAATCGGACCCGCCCCTTCTTTCAGGTGATCAGAGTGATCAGACCTCGGTCATGTTCAGCCGGCGGCGGCGCGCCAGCATGAAGACGGCGAAGCCGAGCGCGACCAGCAGCAGGCCGGACACCACGACGATGGTGACGTTCGCGCCGGTGCGGGGCAGCGTCGGCGGAGCCGAGGGGGAGGCCGACGGGGTGGGCGTCGGGCAGTCCTTGGCCTCGGCCTGGTACTCGTCGATCTTGACGCCGTTCTCGAAGACCTCGATCGCCTTCGCGGCGGCCTTCGGCACGGTCACCTTGACCGGGTCCTCACCGGGCTGGATGGTGATCTTCTCGGTGGTGAAGCCGCCCGCGCCCTTGACCTCGAACACGGCCGCCTTGGTGGCGTCCTTGGCGTTCATCAGGGTGACGGTGGCGACGCCGGTGCAGTCCGAGGCGAACACGGCCGAGGGCTTCGGCGCGTTCTTCACGCAGGTGCCCTCGAAGGCGACGACGCGCGACTGGGTGTCGGCGGAGCCGGTCCAGTTCAGGCGGATCTTCAGGCGCACCGCGGTGGCGTTGCCGGGCACCGACTGGGTGGCCTGGACCGTGCCGCCGCCCGGGATGCTGACGTCGCCGTGCAGGCCGACCACGCTGGCCAGGTCGGTCAGCGGCTCCCAGTTGTCGGCGCCGTGCTCGATCGCCGAGAACTTCGGGTCGTTCGGGTTGTCGGCCTTGTTGATGATCGTGACCTTGGCGGCGTCGGTGTAGTGCTTGTTGATCGCCGACCAGGAGACCTTCCAGTTGCCGGTCTCGGTGTCACAGGCGGCCTGACCGGTGAGGTCGGCCTTGTAGTTGCCGCACTCGGACTTGTCGAGCGCGATGTGGCCCGCGTTGGTCTGGGTGACGCCGTTGGACCACTTGCCGAAGATGGTCAGGTCGGCGGTGGCCGTGTCGAGGCTGGCGCGCTGCTCACCGACGATCTTGCCGAGCTTGCCGTTGGCCTTGCCCGGCAGGGTGGCGCCGTCGACGATGTTCGTGATCGCACTGTCGGGGGACGACTTGTCGTCCACGACGTCGATCACCGCGGTCAGCTTGGTGTCCCAGTTCTCGACCGTCCAAGTGATGATCCACTCGCTCGGCGTGCACTTCGCCTTGGCGGTGACGGTGGTGTGGTGCGCCTGAGCGGGGCTGGCCAGAACGGCGACGCCCGCGAGGCCGAGCAGCACACTGCCGGAGTATGCCGCGAGGCGGCGCAGGAAGGGGGTCTTCACACGTGCTCCAGTTCGGGGTGTGTGGGACGAGGGTGAAGCTGTGAAGCGACCGCCTGACCCTAGTGAAGCTCCTTCGGGGGCACTAAGTGCTCAGCGAGCAGTTAAAGGAACCGTTGCCGAATCGTTATCGCATTTGCGTGACGAGTTCGATCTCGGTGGCGCTGCGCGCATGAACAGGTGAACCAGCGTCACCGAGCAGACGACGACCGGGGGTCGGCGGCCATGCCGTAGCGTCGTGATCGTGACCAGGATTGTGGCCGGCCGGTACGGCGGGCGACGGCTCCATGCCCCGACCGGCCGCGACACCCGGCCCACCTCCGACCGCGTACGCGAGGCGCTGTTCTCGGCTCTGGAGGCCATGACGGACCTGTCCGGCGCGCGGGTGCTGGACCTGTTCGCGGGCTCCGGCGCGGTGGGCCTGGAGGCGCTGTCGCGCGGGGCGGCGCACGTGCTGCTGGTGGAGTCCGACGCGAAGGCCGTCCGGGTGATCCGGGAGAACATCGCCACGCTCGGCGCGGGAGCCGCGGCCCGGGTGGCGGCCGGCAAGGCGTCGACGGTGCTGGCCGGCGGGCCGGCCGACGGGGCCTACGACATCGTGTTCGCCGATCCGCCGTACGCGATGAGCGAGCCGGACGTCGCCGCGGTGCTGGCCGGGCTGGCCGGCCACGGCTGGCTCGCCGAGGACGCGGTGCTGGTCGTGGAGCGCTCCAGCCGCTCCCCGGAACCCGCCTGGGTGCAGGGTGTCACTGGGGAACGCAGCCGCCGTTACGGGGAGACCGCCCTTTGGTACGGTCGCGCCGTTGCGCAGAGTGGCGGAGCGGTCTTACCGGAAGGGTGAGCAGCTAGTGAGGCGTGCGGTCTGTCCCGGATCCTTCGATCCGGTCACCCGGGGACATCTGGACATCATCGATCGGTCGTCGCGCCTGTTCGACGAGGTGATCGTCGCGGTCCTGGTGAACCAGACGAAGCAGGGGCTGTTCTCCATCGAGGAGCGCATCGAGATCCTGCGCGAGGTCACCAAGAACCTGCCCAACGTGCGGATCGAGTCGTTCCGCGGGCTGCTGGTCGACTACTGCCGGGACAACGACGCCCAGGTCGTGGTCAAGGGCATCCGCGCGGTCAGCGACTTCGACTACGAGCTGCAGATGGCGCAGATGAACATCGGCCTGTCCGGGGTCGAGACCCTGTTCATGCCGACGAACCCGCTGTACTCGTTCGTGGCGTCCAGCCTCGTCAAGGAGATCGCCAAGTGGGGCGGCGAGGTCTCCTCCTTCGTTCCGGAGCTCGTGGAACGCCGTCTGCTGGAGAAGTACCGGGACGCCGGAACCGACTGAGCCGCAGGTCCGTCGCGGCGACGCGCCGCAGGGGTCCCCGGTCTGCCACACGGGTGGACGGGGGACGCATCATGGTGTGGACAACAACGCTGGACAAGGAGTGACCGTCGGTGGACCCACTCGACCGGATTGACGACATCATCGCGCTGGTGGAAGCCGCGCGATCGGTGCCGATGTCGCGTAACTGCATGGTCGACCGCGGTGAGCTGATCGGCGCGCTGGACCAGCTCCGGGCAGAGTTGCCCGGGGAGCTGCGGCGATCCGCCGCGCTGCTGGAGGAGCGGGACAAGATCCTCGACTCCGGGCGGCGCGAGGCGGACCGGATCATCCACGAGGGTGAGCAGGAACACGCCCGGCTCGTCTCGGTGAACGAGATCACTGTCTCCTCCGAGCACGAGGGCTCGCGCATCGTCGGCGAGGCCCGTGCCGAGGCGCAGCGCCTGCGCGAGGAGGTCGACGAGTACGTCGACACCGCGCTGGGCAACTTCGAGCAGTTCCTGACGCGTGCGCTGGCCTCCATCGAGCGCGGCCGGGACAAGATGCACGCGCTGCGGGAGATCGGCTCGTTCGTCCCGGGGGACGACGACCGCCCACTGCCGTTCTGAGTCATGCGGATCCCGCTGCCGAGTCATGCGGATCCCGCTACGCGGCCTTGATCGGTGTCATCCTGCGCTGCGCTCCGGATGACACCGAGCGGCCGCTGCGACGGGCTCCTGTGGCGCGTGACCGCGCGAACCGGTGGTGGCGGTTCGACGGGGGCCTGTCGCTTCAGGTAATCTTCTACGTCGGCCTGCGATGACGGCCTCCATCTACCTGCCCAGTGAAAGCTCATGTCTGCACACTCGACGAAGCACCTCGACCCGCGCGCTCCGCTCGTCCTCGACACTCGGGACCTGCCGCGAGGAGCGGGTTCGATGCGTGCCGTCCAACGGGTGGTGCCGGCTCCGGCCGAGCTGGGTCTTCAGCTGATCGGCGTGCCCGAGGGCGCGGACCTGACGCTGGATCTGCGGCTGGAGTCGGTGTCGGAGGGCGTGCTCGTCTCCGGGACGGTCTCCGGTGAGGTGACGGGCGAGTGCGCCCGCTGCCTCGCCGACATCGGCGAGTCGTTGACCGTGAACATCCAGGAGCTTTTCGCGTACGCGGACAGCGCCACGGACGAGACCACGGACGAGGACGAGGTGGGCCGGCTCCAGGACGACATGATCGACCTTGAGCCGACGCTGCGGGACGCGGTGGTGCTGGCGTTGCCGGTCAACCCGCTGTGCCGAGAGGACTGCCCAGGGCTGTGCTCCGAATGCGGAGCGCGCTGGGACGACCTGCCCGAGGATCACTCCCACGAGCAGATCGACCCGCGCTGGGCGAAGTTGGGCAAGCTGACCGGCTCTTCAGGGCCGGACGAGCCGGCCGAGCCGGCGCCCTAGATCGGTGATTCGCCCGCCGCGTTCGCCGCGGTGGGGGCCGAGACCCGGGTACGACGGCTGCGGCCGTACCGAGATAATGGTCGGCGACCAGCCGACTACTACTGAGGAGTAAGACAGTGGCAGTCCCGAAGCGCAAGATGTCGCGCAGCAACACCCGTCACCGCCGGGCGCAGTGGAAGGTGAGCGCGGTCGCGACCGTCGCCTGCCCGCAGTGCAAGTCGGCCAAGCTGCCGCACGCCGCGTGCAGCGTGTGCGGCACCTACAACGGCCGCCAGGTTCTCGAGGTCTGAGTCTCAGGCGATCCCGGTGCACCCGGGAAGCTGTGAAACGTCACGTCGCCGGCTGGTTCTCACCAGCCGGCGACGTCGCCGTACCTGTGCTGCCCCTCAGCCGCCGGGAGGGGAGTGACTGATGGCCTCGAAGCCGTCCCAGGATCCGCGTGCCGCCGAGCGGTCCGCGGAGGCCGCCGCGGCCGATCTCGCCGCGGCGTTCGGTGTGACGCTGGAGCCCGAGCTGCTGGAGCGGGCGCTGACCCACCGCTCGTACGCGTACGAGCACGGCGGGCTGCCCACCAACGAGCGCCTGGAGTTCCTCGGCGACGCCGTGCTGGGCGTCGTCATCACCGCCTCGCTCTACGAGGCGCATCCCGACCTGCCCGAAGGCCGCCTGGCGAAGCTGCGGGCCAGTGTGGTGAACTCGCGCGCCCTGGCCGGGGTGGCCCGCTCCCTCGGCGGCGGCGGCATCGGCCGGCACCTGCTGCTCGGCAAGGGCGAGGAGACCACCGGCGGGCGCGACAAGGAGTCGATCCTCGCCGACACGCTCGAGGCGCTGCTGGGCGCGATCTACCTCGAGCACGGCATGGAGAAGGCCGCCGAGGTGGTCCGCGCGCTGTTCGACCCGCTGATGGCGGAGTCCGCGCGCCGGGGCGCGTCGCTGGACTGGAAGACGAGCCTGCAGGAGCTGACCTCCGCGCACGGCTGGGGCGTGCCCGAGTACGCCATCGAGGAGCAGGGCCCCGACCACGCCAAGATGTTCACCGCCTGGGCGGTCGTCGGCGGCGAGCGCTTCGGCGGCGTCACCGGCCGCACCAAGAAGGACGCCGAGCAGCGTGCGGCGGAGGACGCCTGGAAGCTGCTGTCGCACCGGGCCGTGGACATCTCGCACCCCGAGGCCCGGGAGGCCTGAGGCCGCCACCGGCCCACGCCGCTGTGCCGGCCGCCCGTGGCGGGTGTCGGCGGGAACGTCGGTGGTGTTGTTCATGATGTGCGAGACGCCCGGGCCACGGCCCGGCCATCGGCGTCGTCACTGCTCCGCCGCCACGCGCGGCGGCCCGCGAGGGAGGCTGGAGTCATGCCCGAGTTGCCCGAGGTCGAGACGGTCCGCAGCGGGCTGGCCCGCTGGGTGGTCGGCCGCACCATCGCCACCGTGGAGGTCCGGCACCCGCGTGCCGTACGCCGCCACCCGGCCGGGGCGCAGGACTTCGCCGACGTGCTGGCCGGGCGGACGATCACCGAGGCCCGGCGCCGGGGCAAGTACCTGTGGCTGCCGCTGGACAGCGGGGACGCGGTCGTCGGCCACCTCGGCATGTCGGGCCAGCTGCTGGTGCAGCCCGCCACCGCGGCGGAGGAGAAGCACCTGCACATCCGGTTCGACTTCACCGACGACGGCCCGCAGCTGCGCTTCGTCGACCAGCGCACCTTCGGCGGGCTGGCGGTCTCGCCGGGCGGCGCGACCCTGCCGGCGGAGATCGCGCACATCGCGCTGGACCCGATGGACCCCGCGTTCGTCGAGGCGGACTTCGTGGCGGCGCTGCTGCGCAGGCGCACCGCGGTCAAACGGGCCCTGCTCGACCAGACGCTGATCTCCGGGGTCGGCAACATCTACGCCGACGAGGCGCTGTGGCGGGCGAAGCTGCACGGCGAGCGGCCCAGCGACGAGCTGACCAAGCCGGCCGCGTCGCGGCTGCTCGGGCACGTGCGCGACGTGCTCGGCGAGGCCATCGCGGTGGGCGGCACGACCTTCGACGCGCTGTACGTCAACGTCAACGGCGAGTCGGGCTACTTCGACCGCTCGCTCAACGCGTACGGGCGCGAGGGCGAGCCGTGCTCGCGGTGCGGGTCGCCGATCCGGCGCGAGCAGTTCATGAACCGCTCGTCGTTCTCCTGCCCGCGCTGCCAGCCCAGGCCGCGCACGGTGGGCCGGGCCTGACGGCCGCCCGGTCGGGCTGACGGTCAGCCCGGCGGGCGGTCGGGGGAGTCCGGGACGGTCAGGTCCGCGTCGGCGTGATCGGCGTCGAGCAGGCCGACCGGCAGCGACATCCGGTGCGCCTGCTGGACCAGCTCGTCGACGACGCTGGACGGCGCGCCCGCGAGCTGGTCCAGCACCGCGGCGTCGAAGCCCTTGTCGCGGCACAGCCGCAGCCGGTCGGTGAGGATGGGCGTGATCCGGGTGCGCAGCTCGCCCTCCGGGGCGTCCCAGCGCACCCGCCCGGCGTCGCTGGTCATCTCGGCGGGGAAGCGCGCCGCGTCGGGCCGGTCGCGCTCGACCTCGGCCAGCGGCAGGTAGCAGACCGCCCGGCGGCGGGCGTGGTGCAGGTCCTCGACCGTGGCCGCCGCGGTGGTGAACCCGTCCAGCACGAACACGTCGGCCACGGCGGCCTGCGGCGGCGCGGCCAGCGACCACTGCCAGCGCAGCCGATCGGGTACGGCGGCCGGCGGCGGGGCGTCGTACCAGTGCGTCGGCCGGGCCGGGGTGGCACAGGCGACGCAGCCCAGCACGACCACCGCGCTGACCGGCACGCGTACCCCCGCGATCCGCACGGCTACACCGGCACCGGCACGACCGCGGACGCCCCGTGGATGGACGCCTCGTGGGTGGCCAGGCCGAACCGTGCGCCGCGGCCGCGCATCAGCTCGTGGCAGGCCGCGATCTGGTCCAGCGGCACCGAGTGCACCAGGTGCGCGTCACCGGGCCGGACGCCCTCCTCGGTGCCGTGCCGGTAGCGGTCCCAGGGGCCCTCGAAGGTGCACAGCACCGCGCCCAGGCCCCGGTAGATGGAGTCGGTGGGGCGGCCCGGGTTCACCAGCAGCGTGTCGAAGCCGATCCGGCGGGCCGCGCGGACCGCGACGGCGACCGGGCCGATCGAGTACGGGCTGGTCGGGGCCTGGTCGAAGAAGACGCCCCGGACCGGGTAGCCGGCCCAGCGGCCGAGCTCGGCCCGCACCTGCTCGGCCGGGCGCGCGCCGAAGGCCAGGTCGACGTAGCCGAGCAGCCCGGCACCGGCGCGGACGAGCCGGGTGGTCGCCGCGGTCCAGGTCGGGTCGAGCCCGCTGCCGGGTCCGGCGTCGATGTTGAGCAGGACGGTCGCGCCGACGCCGGCGGCCTCGATCGTCGCCCACAGCTCCGGGTTCAGCTGGGGATGTGCGGGAAGTGGCAGCAGGGGGGTCACGCCCGTACAACGACCGATATCGCGGTGCCGCGACTGCCCGGAAGTGACTGTCGGCTAGCCGACTGGTCACGCCCGCCACTACTCGCGGCCGAACTCCTGCGTCCAGTACGCCCGGCGATCCTGGTAGGCCAGGCCCACGCCGGTCGCCCGCGCGTCGCAATTCAGGATGTTGTTGCGGTGCCCGGTGCTGGCCATCCACGCGTCCACGACGGCCTGGGCGGTCGAGTAGCCGTAGGCGATGTTCTCCCCGGCCGCGTGGCGGCGCGGGTAGCCGGCGTCCTCCAGCCGGTCGACGAAGCTGCTGCCGTTGCGGCCGGTGTGGCTGAAGTAGTCGTACCGGGCCATGTCGGTGCTGTGCCGGCGGGCCGCGTCGGCCATCTGCTGGTCGGTGTGCAGGCGGCCGCAGCCGGCCCGTTCGCGCTCCCGGTTGATCAGGCTGGCGACCAGCCCTTCCAGGGCGGTGATCCGGTCGCTTTCGGGACTGGTCCGCGGGGCGGGGGTGCCGCCGCGCGCGGCGGCGGGCCGGTTCGCGGTGGAGGCGCCCGGGGTGGCGGCGGACGGGGCGCGGGACGGGTACGACGACCCCTGCGGGGTGATCCGCGATGACGGAGTGTCACCGGAAAGGGAGGCCGCGGTGTCACCCGTACCGGTGACAGGCGCGGGGCCGGCCGCGGGCGATCCTCCGGTCGAGGTGGGTCCGCTCAGTGCCAGCACGCCGCCGACCAGGGCGGCGAGCAGTGCGCCCGAGCCGACCAGCGCGGGCAACCACCGCAGAGGCGCACGATGCCGGCCGGCGTAACGGCCACGAGGTGCCACCGTCTGACGCTAGCAAGCCGGGGCGGTTTGTCGCCTCTCGACACCTTCCGTGACGTGTGGCGCAGGGCAACTTGACGTTACGGGCGTATCGGCGGAGTATGGATACGTCGCCAGTCGCGCCCGACCGCGCTCGCCAGCCATATCCGGAGAAACATTCCGGATGGCACGGGCCGGGAGTCGCGAATAACTGGGCGCGCGTTTGGCCGGCGAACCGGCAGCGCTTCACAAGGAGACGATATGGCGAAGGCCCTCTATGGCCACGTCGCCGCTGCGCCAGATCGGCGTATGCTCGACGAGGTCACCCGGTTGCGTGCCACGGTGCGGGCACTGGAGTTCGAGGTAACCCGGTTGCGTGCGGAGAACGATCGGCTGGCGGCTGCTGCTGCCGAGGCTGACGACTTCTTCCGCATTGCCGAGCCGGCTCTGACCTGAACAAATCCCGCGTGAGCGGGACCGTGGCCGACCGCCGCTTCTGCCGGCGTCGCCACAGTGCACCAGTCCTTATGCGCGCCTCCACTCCTGTGGCGGCGCGCTTTTTCATGTGCCGGGCCGAACGGGCGGCGGCGGCGGTTTAACCGTCGGGCAGGGTTGGGCATACGACAGCGGCGGCAACGGCGGCGCGTCCGGTGGCCGATCTCCTGTTGGGTACCCTGCAGCTTTGACCAGATAGCATGTGCCACCCGCCGACCGGCGGGATCGCTGATGATCATTTTCGGAGCGCCGTGCACCTCAAGAGCCTGACGGTGAAGGGCTTCAAGTCCTTCGCCTCCGCGACCACGCTGCGGCTGGAGCCGGGCATCACCTGTGTGGTGGGCCCGAACGGCTCCGGCAAGTCCAACGTGGTGGACGCGATCTCCTGGGTGCTCGGCGAGCAGGGCGCCAAGGCGCTGCGCGGCGGCAAGATGGAAGACGTGATCTTCGCCGGCACGTCCGGCCGGCAGCCGCTGGGGCGCGCCGAGGTCACCCTCACCATCGACAACGCCGACGGCGCGCTGCCGATCGACTACACCGAGGTCTCGATCACCCGCCGGATGTTCCGCTCCGGCGAGAGCGAGTACGAGATCAACGGCGACGCCTGCCGCCTGATGGACATCCAGGAGCTGCTGTCGGACTCCGGCATCGGCCGGGAGATGCACGTCATCGTCGGCCAGGGCCGGCTCGACAGCGTGCTGCACGCCCGGCCCGAGGACCGCCGCTCGTTCATCGAGGAGGCCGCGGGCGTCCTCAAGCACCGCAAGCGCAAAGAGAAGGCGCTGCGCAAGCTCGACGCGATGCAGGCCAACCTGAACCGCGTCACCGACCTCACCGACGAGCTGCGCCGCCAGCTCAAGCCGCTGGGCCGGCAGGCCGAGGTGGCCCGCCGCGCCGCGACGATCCAGGCCGACCTGCGCGACGCCCGGCTGCGGCTGCTCGCCGACGACCTGTTCACGCTGCGCACGACCCTGGACAAGGAGGTCGCCGACGAGGCGGCCCTGCGCACCAGGCGGGAGCTGGTCGAGGAGGAGTACGAGCAGGTCCAGCAGCGGCTGTCGGTGCTGGAGGCGGCGCACGCCGCCGACGCGCCCGCGCTGACCCAGGCCCAGGACGTCTGGTACCAGCTGTCCGCGCTGCAGGAGCGCTTCCGCTCCACCGCCCAGCTGGCCGCCGAGCGCCACCGGCACCTGGCCGCGCCGACCGAGGAGGAGCGGTCCGGCCGCGACCCGGAGCGGCTGGAGGCCGAGGCCGAGGCGGTACGCGAGCAGGAGGAGGCGCTGCGCGAGGCGCTCACCGAGGACCAGGTGCGCCTGGCCGAGGCCGTCGAGCGCCGCCAGGAGCTGGAGCGCCAGCTCGCCGGCGCCGAACGCGCGCTGGTCGCCGCCGTGAAGGCGATCGCGGACCGTCGCGAGGGCATGGCGAAGCTGTCCGGCCAGGTCAACGCCGCGCGTACGCGGACCGCGACCGCGTCGGAGGAGATCGAGCGCCTGTCCACGGCGTACGGCGACGCCGCGATGCGGGCCGAGGCGGCACAGGAGCAGGTCGACGCCGTCGCCGAGCAGACCTCCGACGCCGACCGCGACAACGCCGACCTGGACACCGCGCACGCGCTCGCGGTCGCCGCGTACGAGGAGGCCAACGCGGCGGTCAAGCGCGCCTCCGACGCCGAGCGCGCCGCCGAGAAGGAGGCCACCGGCTGGAAGGCCCGCGAGGAGGCGCTCGCGCTCGGCCTCAACCGCAAGGACGGCGCGGGTGCGCTGCTGGCCCGCGGCGGTGAGGTGCCCGGCCTGCTGGGCAGCGTCGCGTCGCTGCTGGCCGTCGAGCCCGGCTGTGAGGCGGCGCTCGCCGCGGCGCTGGGCGCGCTGGCCGACGCGGTCGCGGTGTCCGGCGTCGACGAGGCGGCCGAGGCGATGCGGCTGCTCAAGATCCAGGATGCGGGCCGCGCCGCGCTGCTGATCGGCACGCCGACCCCGCAGTCGCGCCCCGACGTGGCGCTGCCGCCCGGCGCCCGCTGGGTGCTCGACGTGGTGCGCTGCGCCGACACCATCCGCCCCGCGATCACCAGCGCGCTGCGCGACGTCGTGCTGGTCGCCGACCTGCGGGCCGCGTCGGCGCTGGTCGCCGCGCACCCGTCGCTGCGCGCGGTGACCGCCGAGGGCGACCTGGTCGGCGCGTTCGCCGGGGCCGGCGGCTCGGCCAAGGCCCCCAGCTACATCGAGGTGCAGGCGGCCGTCGACGAGGCCCGCGCCAAGCGCGCCGCGGCCGAGGAGTCGATCGCCGTCCTGCGCGAGGAGATCGCCGAGGCCCGCGAGCTCGCCACCGAGCGCAAGCGCGACGTGGACGAGGCCGCCGCCGCCAAGCGCGCCGCCGAGGGCGAGCGCAACGCCGCCGCCCGCCGCCTGGCCGAGGTCAGCGCCGCCGCCCGCTCCGCGCAGGCCGAGGCGCAGCGCCTGGCCGCCTCCCGGGACAAGGCCGTCGCCGCCCGCGAGCAGGACCTGACGCACCTGGCCGAGCTGGAGGAGCGGCTGGCGGCCGCCGAGGCGGTGCCCGTCGACGAGGACCCGTCCACCGCCGAGCGCGACCAGCTCGCCGCGCTGGTGCCGCAGGCCCGGCAGAACGAGGTCGAGGTGCGCCTCGCGGTGCGTACCGCTGAGGAGCGGGTCTCGCAGATCGCCGGCCGGGCCGACTCGCTGCTGCGCCAGGCCGCCGCCGAGCGCGCCGCCCGGGAGCGGGCCGCCGCCCGCCGGGCCGCCCGCGAGCGCGGGGCCGCCGTGGCCAAGGCCGTCGAGTCCGGCACCCGTGAGGTGCTGACCAGGCTGAACGTGGCGCTGGAGGAGGCCGCCGAGCGGCGGGACACCATCGCCGCGGCGCGTACGGCCCGGGAGGCCGAGCTGGCGCAGGTGCGCAACGGCGCGAAGCGGCTCGGCGACGACCTGAACCGGCTCACCTCCGAGGTGCACCGCGACGAGGTGGCCCGCGCCGAGCAGCGCATGCGCATCGAGCAGCTGGAGACCCGCGCCGCCGAGGAGTTCTCGCTGGACGTGGAGACCCTGCTCGGCGAGTACGGCCCCCAGGTCCCGGTGCCGGTGATCATGCTCGGCTCCGCGGACCTCGCCGAGCCGGAGCCCTACGACCGGGCCATCCAGGAGAAGCGCGCCGCCAAGGCCGAGCGCGACCTGGGCCTGCTCGGCAAGGTCAACCCGCTGGCGCTGGAGGAGTTCGCGGCGCTGGAGGAGCGCTACAAGTTCCTCTCCGACCAGCTCGAAGACCTCAAGGCGACGCGCAAGGACCTGCTCACCGTGGTCAAGGACGTGGACGACCGCATCCTTGAGGTGTTCACCACCGCGTTCGAGGACACCGCGCGCGAGTTCCAGGTGGTCTTCCCGATCCTGTTCCCGGGCGGCGAGGGCCGGCTCGTGCTGACCGACCCGGACAACATGCTCACCACCGGCGTCGAGGTCGAGGCACGCCCGCCGGGCAAGAAGATCAAGCGGCTGTCGCTGCTGTCCGGTGGCGAGCGCTCGCTGACCGCGGTGGCGATGCTGTGCGCGATCTTCCGCGCCCGCCCCAGTCCCTTCTACATCATGGACGAGGTGGAGGCGGCGCTCGACGACGTCAACCTCGGCCGCCTGATCACCCTGTTCCAGGAGCTGCGCTCGCGCAGCCAGCTGATCATCATCACGCACCAGAAGCGCACCATGGAGGTCGCCGACGCCCTGTACGGCGTGACCATGCGCAACGGTGTGACCGAGGTGATCAGCCAGCGTCTGAAAGGCGAGTCCGAATGAGGCGCCGGCCGGCCGAGGCCCTGCTGATCGACTTCGACGGCGTGCTGCGGCACTTCGACCCGTCCGCGTACGGCGACTTCGAGGCCAGGCACGGCATCGCCCCGGCCCGCCTGCTGGAGTCCGGGCTGGAGTGGGCCCGCCAGCTGCCGGCGATCACCGGGCACTGGACCCGGCAGCAGTGGCTGGACGCGATCGCGGCGCACACCGGGGCGCCCGCCGCGGCGCTGACCGAATGGGACGCCTACCCCGGGTACGTCGACGCGACCGTGCTCGCGTTCGTCCGCGAGGTGCGCGCGGCCGGGCGCAAGGTCGGCCTGGCCACCAACGCCACCGACGACCTGCACGACGACCTGGCGGTGCTGGGCCTCAAGGACGACTTCGACGCGATCGTCTCCTCGGCGGAGCTGGGCGTGCACAAGCCGACGAAGGAGTTCTTCAGGGCCGCCTGCCTGGCTCTGGAGACGCCCGCCGACCGGTGCCTCTTCGTCGACGACACGGACCGCAACATCCGTGGCGCCCGCGTCGCGGGCCTGTCCGCCCTGCGCTGGGGCGGCCCGGCCGACCTGCGGTACGCCCGCGCCGCGCTCGGCCTCTGATCCCGCACTACTGCCCGCCCGTTCCCTGCGTGCGTCGGCTGCTCGCCGAGGCGAGGCGGGATCCGGGTCGGGCCGTGACGGTGGGTGACGTCAGACCAGTGGACCTCTCGTCGGCGGCTCACACCTTCGGAGATGTGCCCACATCAGAAACGATGTGGGCGCAGGCGAGAGCATCAACAACGCGAGCGCTACGGAGCGCTGATCCGATCAACACGCTGTGCGTGGATCGGGGCTCGGCGCGGACGGACCTCCTGAAACTTTCTCTCGAATCGTGGAACCGGTAAGGGGCGGTGACAACCGGATCTCCATGCTGCGCGTGACTACTACCGGACTCTTGACGATCTCCAGGGCCGCCTCTCGCTGAGAGAGCGATCTCCGGTGGCCGCGAGGGTGCGCACGACCCGATTCGGCGAGGGGAGCGCGGCGATGATGTCGTCGCTGGTAGTGGACCGCGTGACGGTGGAGTACACCGCCGGAGCGCCGGTGCTGCGTGACGTGTCCGTGGCGGCCCAGGCCGGCCGCATGCTCGCGGTGACCGGCCCGTCCGGCGCGGGCAAGACGACGCTGCTGCGGGCCATGGCGGGGGTGCTGCGCCCGGTCAGCGGCGCGGTGGCCGTGGACGGCAAGCCGCTGCGCGACCGCGACGACGCGGTGTCGCGCCGGGTGGTGCTCATCCCGCAGGACAACGGCCTCGCCACCATCCTCACCGCGGGCGAGAACGTGCAGGTCGTGCTCGTGGCCAACGGGTTCTCCCCGGAGGACGCCCGCCGCGCCACGGCCGAGTCGCTGGAGCACGTCGGCCTGTCCGCGCAGGCGGGGCAGCTCGTCGAGGAGCTGTCCGGTGGCCAGCAGCAGCGTACGGCGATCGCCCGCGGCCTGGCCCTGTCCGGCGCGGTGCTGCTGGCCGACGAGGTCACCAGCGAGCTGGACGCCGCCAACCGGGCCCGGGTGCTCGACCTGCTGCGCGCCGAGGCGGACCGGGGCGCCTGCGTCGTGCTGGCCACCCACGACCTGGAGGCCGCCGCGGCCTGCGACGCCGAACTGCACCTGCTCGACGGCGCTGCCGAGCTGGTCCGGGCCTGACCCGGCCCCCGCCCTGGCGCGATCACGCCCGACCCCACCCCTGGTCCGGACCCGATCGCGCCCGGCCTCACCCCCGGTCCGTGACCGCGCCGGGCTCCACCCCTGATCCGCCGCCCGTGGAAGCGCTTCCCGCGCCCCGACGGGTATCCCCGAAGAGGTAGCGCATGCTTCGCTTGGTGCTCGGCGTGCTGGCGAGCCGCCGCAGCCAGGCCGTCACCCTGGCCGTGCTCGCCGTGCTGGCGGTCGCCGCCGGCACCGCCGCGCCGCTCTACGCCTCCGCCGCCGACCGCGCCGTGGTGGCCGCCGAGCTGCGCGCCGCCACCGCGGCCGAGCGGGCCATCACGTTCACCGCGGAGATCGCCGCGGCGAACGGGTACACCTCCCAGCTCGACAGCCTGCGCGGCCAGATCGCCGAACGCACCGACGGCAGCGGGCTCACCGAGATCGTCGGGGTGCACGCCGACGGGCGGGTGCCCGGCGCCGACCCGGTCGACGCGCCGCTGTCCATGCGCGCGGACGTGTGCGACCACCTCGTGTTCACCGCCGGGAGCTGCCCCGCCGCCGCGGGCGAGGTGGCGATCAGCGAGCCCACCGCGCAGCGGCTCGGGGTCGGCACCGGCGGCGAGTTCGTCTACGAGGCGCACCGGGCTCCGGAGCGGGTGACGCTGCGCGTGGTCGGCGTGTACGACCCGGCGGGCCCGCTGGCCACCGGCGACCCGTACTGGGCCGGCCGGGCCGGCTACACGCCGCGGCCGCAGCGGGTGGGCAACCCGCTGTTCGTGGCCGCGCCGACGGTGGCGGAGCTCCAGGCCACCACGCTGATCGCGACCGTGGACATGATCGCCGGGGACGAGGCGTTCACCGCCGGCAACCTCGACGGGCTGACCGAGGTGGTCAAGCCCGGCATGGGGCTGGTCGGCGTACGGATCGACAACGGCCTGCCCCGGCTGCTGCAGCGCATCGAGGACACCCGTGCGGTGCTGAGCCTGGCCGCCCCGCTCGGCGCGGTGCAGCTGCTGGTCGTGTGCTGGTTCGTGCTACTGATGGCGATCGGCTACACCGCCTCCGAGCGGCGCAGCGAGCTGGCGCTGGGCCTGCTGCGGGGTGTGCCGCCGCGGCACCGGGCGCTGCTCGCGCTCGGCCCGACCGCGCTCGTGCTGCTGGTCGCCGCCCCGTTCGGGGTGCTGCTGGGCTGGCTCCTGGTGCGGCTGCTGACCTGGGCGACGTTCGCGCGGGCGCAGGACGTCGTGCTCGGCCAGGGAGCGCTGCTGGCGGCCGGCGGCACGCTGCTCGTCGTCATGATCAGCGCCGCGGTCGCCGAGCGCCGGGTGTTCTCCGGCTCGCTCATGGAGGGGCTGCGGCAGGTGCCGACCCGGCGACGGCGGCGCGTCGGTCTGGTCGAGCTGGGGGTGGCGGTGGTCGCCCTGGCCGCGATCGGGCAGTCGTACGCCTCGGACAGCCAGGAGGGCGGGCTGCCCCTGCTCGCGCCGCTGCTGCTGGCGATCGTGGTCGGCCTGCTCACCGCCCGGGTGGTGCGCTCCGCGGCGACCCGGTTCGGCGCGTCCCGGCTGCACCGGGGCAGGCTCGCGCACGGGCTCGCCGCGCTCCAGGTGGCCCGCCGCCCCGGCGCGGACCGCCTGGTCGCGCTGACCGTCGTCGCGGTGGCCCTGGTCGGGTACACCGTGAGCGCGTGGGACGTGGCCGCGAACGCGGCCCGGGAACGTGCCGAACTGACGCTGGGCGCGCCGCGGGCGCTGACCGTGTACGCCCCGTCGCGTACCGCGCTGCTGACCGCGGTCGCCAAGGCCGACCCGGCGGGCGCCTGGGCCATGGCGGTGACCCGCCAGGACGATCCGGACATGACCCTGCTCGGTGTGGACAGCGCCCGGCTTGCCGCCGTCGCCTTGTGGCCGGCCGGCTCGACCGTGTCCGCGGCGGATACCGCCCGCTTGCTGCGCGCCCCGGCGGGCGAGCCGGTGATCGTGGCAGGTGGCGGCCTGGAGTTCGACGTGAGCACCACCGCTGACTTCGACGGGCCCATGCGGCTGACCGCCGCCCTGGTCGGGCCGGACGGGGCGCCGGTCACCGGCGCGGTCGAGATCGCCGACGGGGCGGGGCGCACGCAGTACCGGCTGGATCTGCCCGCGTGCGCCGTCGCGCCCGGCTGCCGGCTGTTCTGGCTCAGCTTCCCCGTGTCACCCGACGGCTTCCGGCTGAGCGGGCTGCGCCAGCTCGGCCCGGACCGCACCCTGCTGGAGGGACGGGCCGCCGGCGCGGCCTCGCGGTGGCGGGCCGAGCTGGGCGCCGAGCGCGAGGTCACCGTGCTCAACTTCGACGACGGGGTGAGCCTGAACTACGTGCCCAGCGACCCGCGCCAGATCAGCACCGACATCAGGCTGTACGTGTCCGACGCGCCCTTGCCGCTGCCGGTGGTCGCGGCCGGGCCGCCGTGGCTGGCGCACACCGGCGAGCTGGCCGAGATCGAGCCGCTGCAGGCGCTGCCCCGGCCGGTGGACCTGCGCTGGGTGTCGCCGGTGCTGCCGGGCGCGGGCACCGAAGGGGCGCTGTTCGACCTGCAGGCCGCCGACCGGCTCAGCGGCAGCCGGGACAACGCGATCCAGTTGCAGGTGTGGCTGAACGCCGCCGCTCCGGCCGACGCGGTGGACCGGTTGCGCGCGGCGGGCCTGGTGCCGGTGCGCGACGAGGTGGTGGCCCAGCGCGTCGACCGCTACCGCGAGCAGGGCGCGGGACTGGCGCTGCGGCTGCACCTGGCCGCGGCGGTGCTGAGCGTGCTGCTGGTGGCACTGGCCGTGCTCGTGCTGGCGGCGACGGACCGGCGTAACCGGTCGGCCGAGCTGGCGGCCCTGCGTACGCAGGGACTGCCCGCCGGTGCGGCCGCCCGCGCGGGCCGCCTCGGCAACCTCGCCATGATCGGGATCGCCGCGCCGGTGGGCGCGCTGACGGCCGCCGTGGCGTGGGCAGTCAGTGGTCCGGCCCGGCAGATGCTCACCGCCAGCGGTGGGCTCGCACCACCGGGACCCGGTCTGGCGCCGGTCGCGGCGGCAATCGCCGCGGCCACGGCGGTGCTGCTGGTGGCCGCGCTGACGGCCGGACGTTCCCTGGTCAGGGCCACCACCGGCCGCCCCGGCAATGCGGAGGGACAGCGATGACGGCGCTGCTGTGGGCGATGGTGCGGGCCCGGCGCGGGCTGGCCGTGATCACGCTGCTGCTGACGGCGCTGGCCGCGGCCGCCGCCGCGGCGGGACCGCTCTACCAGGACGCGGCAGCCGTGTCGCTGCGCGGCGTCGAGGTGGCCGCGGCCACCGTCGGCGAACGGGTGGTCACCGCGCAGACCTCGGACGACCAGCGGGGCGGCGACCAGCCGCTGCGCCCGTACGTGCCCGGCATGATCACGCTCAGCGGCACCTCGGCCCAGGTCGTCGTCACCGGCGAGCAGGGCGAGGACAACGAGCGGGGCATGTTCCTGGCCACCCGGACCGGGATCTGCGAGCACCTCGTGATCGTCCGGGGACGCTGCGCCACCGGCGAGCGCGAGGTCGTGCTGCGCGAGGACGCCGGCGCCGAACTCGGCGCAGTGCTCGGCCAGGACCTGGAGTTCCGCACGCCGCCGACCGGTTCGTGGGAGCCCGACCCGCCCTTGCCGGTGCGCCTCACCGTCGTCGGCTTCTATGAGCCGGTCCGGCTCGCCGACCCGTACTGGGGCGACCGCCAGGTCCTCACCGGCCTCGATCAGCCCGCCGCGTTCGCCACCGAGCGCTCCGTGGCGGCCGTCGACGGCAGCCGGATGCGCATGGTGGACCTCCTGGTCACCCCCGCGGCGTTCGACGACATCGACCGGCTGCGCGACGACCTCGGCGACGCCGAGTCCGAGCTGGACGCGGGCGGCTTCGGCACCGACTCCGAGCTGGACAACCTCATCGCGCGGATCAGGGCCGGCGAGGAGCAGCTCGCGTCGAGCCTGCTGCTGGCGGCCGTGCCGCTGGTGATGCTGTGCTGGCTGGTCCTGTTCATCGCGGTGGCCGGCGGCGTCGAGCAGCGGCGCGGCGAGCTGGGCCTGACCGCGCTGCGCGGCGTGCCCGCCCGCACCCGGTGGTGGCTGGCCACCGCCGAGACGTCCGTGCCGGTGCTGGTCGCGGTGATCCCCGGCTACCTGCTCGGGTACGCGGCGACCGCGCTGCTCGCGACGATCGCGCTGCCGGGTTCGCCGCCGGTGTACCTGAACCCGGCGTCGGCGCTGTACACGGCCGTGGCGGTGCTCGGCGCGCTGCTGGCCGGGATGCTCGCGCAGGTGCGTGCCCTCACCACGCCGGTGCTCGGCCTGCTGCGCCGGGCCCGGGTGCGCCGCCGCGGCGGCCTCGTCGGCGGCGTCGAGGCGGTGGTCGGCGCGCTCGCGCTGGTCGCCGGATACCAGGTCGCGGCGGGCGGGGACACCGGCTCGGGCGGCATCGGGCTGCTCGCGCCGCTGTGCATCGCGCTGGGCCTGGGCCTGGTCGCGGCGCGTGCGATCGGCGTGCCCGCCGAGCGGCTGGGCCGCCGGGCGCTGCGCCGCGGGCGGCTGCGCACCGGGCTGGCCGCGCTGACGCTGGCCCGGGGCGGCGGCACGCACTGGGTCGTGGTGCTGCTGACCGTCGTGTTCGGGCTGCTCGGCTTCGCGCTGTCGGCCCGGGACGTCGCCGCGCGGGCCTGGTACGAGCGGGCCGAGGTGCAGGTCGGCGCGGCCCGGGTGCTGCAGGTAGAGGCGCTGCCCGCGGCCGGCCTGCTGCACGCGGTGCACACCGCGGACCCGGCCGGGCGGTACGCGATGGCGGCCATGCGGGTCAACGTGAACACCGAGACGAAACTGCTGGCGGTGGACAGCTCCCGGCTCGCGGCGGTGGCGCTGTGGCCGGACGCGTACGGGACCACCGCCCCGGCCGAGGTGGCCCGGCAGTTGCGGCCCGCCGAGGTCACGCCGCTCTCGCTGACCGCGGCCGAGGTCGAGGTCACCGTCACGCTGGACCGGATCGAGCCGGGCGCCACGGCGGGCCTCACCCTGCGCCTGGTCGGCGTCGGCGGCGCGCAGTCCAGCGTCCGGCTGGAGAAGCTGAAGCCGGGCACGCACGCGTACCGGATCGCCACGCCCACCTGCGCGGCCGGTCCCTGCCAGCTCAGGCAGCTGTCGGTGGACCTGTTCACGCCCAAGCGCTACCTGGTCGACCTGACCGTCGGCGACCTGCGCGACCCCGCCGGCAAGACGGTGCTCAGCGGCGCGGACCTGGCGAGCCACCGCTGGCGGCTGCCGCAGACCAGCGCCGCGCGGCCCGTGCCGGATCTGGCCCCCGCCGCCGGCGGCCTGCGGGTGTCGGTGGACAGCGTGCTCACCCCCGACATGCGCGCCGCCGCCGACCCCGCGCCCGACCCGCTGCCCCTGGTCGCCGCCGGTGACCTGCCGCCCGAGCTGCTCGGCGCGGGCGGCACGGTGCGGGTCCCGATCGTCCGGACGGGCACCCTGCCCCTGGTCCCGCGGTACGGGGCGCACGGCGCGCTGGTCGACCTGCAGTACGCCGACCTGCGGGTGGGCGGCGAATCGGACGCCCAGGAGCCCGAGGTGTGGCTGTCCGCCGACGCGCCCGCCGACCTGGTCCAGCGCCTGGAGGCGAGCGGGCTGAAGGTGCTCGGCGAGCGCGACGCGGCCGGGCAGCTGCGCCTCTACGAGGAGCAGGCCCCCGCGCTCGCGATGCTGTTCCTGGCCGCGGCCGCGCTGGTCGGCGTGCTCTTCGCCGCGGGCGGCCTGCTGGTCACCGCGGTGCTCGAACGCGGCCGCGCCGACGCGAGCACGGCGTCGCTGCGTACGCAGGGGGTGCGCGAGGCGGTGCTGCGCGGTGCGGACCTGGGCGGGCGGTTCGCCCTGGTGCTCGCGGGCACCGTGATAGGCCTGCTGGCCGCGGCGCTGTCGTGGGCGCTGGCCCGCGGCGTGCTGCCGGTGTTCGGCGACGGGGGCACCGCCGTGCCCCCGCCCGACCTGCCGGGTCCGCTGGTCGCCGCCCCGATCGCGGTGGCCCTGCTGGTGCTGTTGACAACGTGCCTGCTCGCCACGAGGGTGGCGCGCGGGAGCGAGGGAGCGACGTCGTGAAGAACTCCAGCCTGACCGGTCTGGCCGTGGTGTGCCGCCGGGTCGTGCACATCTACCGCGCCGAGGGCGGCGACGTGGTGGCGCTGGCCGGCGTCGACCTGGACATCGCGCCGGGGGAGCGGGTGGCCCTGGTCGGGCCGTCCGGCTCCGGCAAGTCGACGCTGATCGCGCTGCTCGCCGGGCTGATGCGGCCCAGCGCGGGGCGGGTGCAGATCGGCCTGGTCGACATCGGCCGGATCAGCGAGGCCGAGCTGGCCCGGCTGCGGGGCACCGACCTGGGCGTGGTGCTGCAGGGGGCGCGGCGCAACCTGCTGCCGTACGCCACCGTGCTCAGCAACGTGTGGCTGGCCCAGCGCCGGGCGGCGCACGTACGCCCCGCCGATCTGGAGCCGCCGGAGCGCATCCTGTCGCTGCTCGGGCTGACCGGGCTGGGCCACCGCAAGGTGCAGGACCTGCCGCCGGGTGCGGCGCAGCGGGCCGCGATCGCGGTCGGCATGGCCGCCTCGCCGGGGTTGCTGCTCGTCGACGAGCCGACGAGCCAGCTCGACCGGACGGCGCGGGACGAGGTGCTGGCGGCGCTGGAGGCGGTCAACACCGAGCGCGGCACCACGATCGTGGCCGTGACGCATGACCCGGATGTGGGCGCGCGGCTGGGGCGGGCGGTGACCATCCGGGACGGCCGGGTCGGCTCGGAGGGGCGCGACGGGCGGGAGTTCGCGGTCATCGCCGGGGACGGCACCGTGCAGCTGCCGCCGGACGTGCTGGATGTGCTGCCGCCCGGCACGCTGCTGTCGGTCGAGCACGCCAACGGCAAGGTCACCCTGGTCACGGACGACCACTCGGTGTCGGTGCCGGTCGCGTCAGAGGCCGCCTGACGGCCGGCGCGCCCGCTGCCCCGGTTTTCGATCGACGTTGGCCTATTACATCGACTTCGATCGCGTGACAGTCGATGTCATAGGCCAACGTCGATGGCGAGTCGGAGCCGGCGACCCGGCGCGGCGGTTATCCGGTGGGGTCCGGTGTCGGAATGGCGACACGGGGCTCGGCGAGGTCAGGTGGTGAGGTCGTGGCGGAGGACGGGGGACAGGCCGGTGGCGTCGGTGGTGCCCTCGATGACGACCGAGGCGGCGCGGCCGTGGTGGGTCAGCGTGGCGACGGCGCTGCCGAAGTACGGCGGGTCGTACGCCTGCCAGCGCACACCCGGACGGGGCACGCCGAACAGGCGGGCGACCAGGGCCGCCGGGCCGGACAGCGCCCGCCACCAGCCCACCCGCAGCAGCGTGCGCATGACGCCCTGGATGCTCTGATGCAGCGGCGAGCAGGTGATCTGGTGCACGGTCGCGGTCGCGCCGGGGATCGCGGCCCGGGCGACGTACGAGTGGTGCACGTCCCCGCCGAGCACGCTCACCGTCGCCGGACCGCGCACCCCGGCGATCAGCGCGGTCAGCTCGTCGAAGGAGTGCCCGACGGCCGCCCAGTGCTCCAGGTCGTACTTCTGGCGCAGCCGCTCCATGCCGGGCCGTTTCGCGGCCAGCACCTCGATCACGGCTTCCCCGTGATGGATCGTGGGCGCGAGCAGCCAGGGCAGCGAGCAGGCCAGCACGAGGTGGTCGCAGTCGGCGCGGGCCTGCGCGGCGAGGTCGTCCCAGTGCTCCTGGGGCCACATGCGCCGCTCGGGCCCGTCGATCACCCGGTTGCCGCGGCAGTCGAGCATGATCAGCCGGGTCCGCCCGACGTCGACGGTGTATCCCCACGGGTAGGGGTCCGGCCCGGCCGGAGTGGCGACCCGGGCCGCGAACTCGGTCAGCACCGCGGTGGCGTCCTCGCCGGCCCGGATGCGCGTCCACACCGGGTCGCGGTCGAGCTGGTCGGGGGTGAGGTTGCCGAGGTGCTGGAACAGCCAGTACGAGGCGATGCCGGTGGTGCTGCGCTCGTCCCACCAGGGCTCGCGGCGCACCTCGGCGAGCCAGGCGGCCGAGGAGTTCCAGTCGTCCATGATCTCGTGGTCGTCGAAGATCATCACGCTGGGCACGGTGGACAGCAGCCAGCGGACCGGCAGCTCGGTCCACGACTCGTGGTAGAGGTGCACGTACTCGGCGAAGGTGACGACGTGGCCCTCGGGTGCGGAGTCCGGCCTCGCCTGCCCGGCCAGCCAGCTGCGGGTGGGGGCGGACAGGCCGTCGGCGTAGATCTGGTCGCCGATCAGCGCCAGCAGGTCGGGCAGGTCGGCGCGCCCGTGCCGGGCCTGCGCGAGCAGCCGGTGCCCGAGCGCCTCCAGCGCGTCCGGGTCGTGCCCGGCCTCGGCGTGGGTCTGCGCGCTCGCCTCGCGGCACGAGCCGAACGCGATCACCGCGTCCGCGTGTCCCGGATCGCGGATGGTGATCACCGAAGCGGGGTATCCCGGCAGCGGCCACACGGCCGCGCCGTCGAGTTCGACGGTGTACGAGCTCGCGCCGGCGGGCAGCCCGGCCAGCACCACCAGTCCCACGTGCACCCCGAACGCCTCGAACGTGTCCGACGTCACGCTCGCCGCACCGGCCCGCACGCGCACCCGCGCGGGCTGGTCGGTCTGTACCCAGATGACCGCCTGGTCACCGTCGACGCGCCGGAGCAGGGGCCCGAGGAGGAGGTTCGCCACGCGGACATCCTCCGTGATCGGGACGGTGGGAGCCAGGGCCGGGGCTGTCGTATCGGCGCGCGCGGCCTCCGGTGTGCGCCGGACGCCCCGAGGTTTGAGAGGATGCCCAGCATGAAAGACGCGCTCGTCCCCGTACTCGTCGTCATCGGCCTGCTGCTGCTGGCCGGGCTGACGCTGTTCCTGGTCCGCCGGCCGGGCCGCGGCACGCTGCCGCAGGCGCCGGAGGGCGAGCGCCCGGGGATCGAGCGCGGCGAGAAGATCCCGCCGAGCGTGATCGCCCCGCCCGCGCCGGAGAAGGCCGCACCCGAGAAGGCGGCGCCGGAGAAGGCCAAGGAGCAGCCCGCGCCGGGCAAGCCGGCCGTCGTGCCCGCCCCGGCCCCGCCCGCCCCGGTGGAGACGGCGCCGCCGGTCGCGCCGCCGAAGGCCGAGCCGGAGATCGAGAAGCCGGAGCCGACCGCGGGCCGCCTGGTGCGGCTGCGCGCCCGGCTGTCGCGCTCGCAGAACGTCTTCGGCAAGGGCCTGCTCGGCCTGCTGTCCCGCGACCACCTCGACGACGACGCGTGGGACGAGGTCGAGGAGAGCCTGATCAGCGCCGACGTGGGCGTGCAGGCGACCACCGAGATCGTGGCGAAGCTGCGCGAGCGCACCCGGGTGCTGGGCACCCGGACCACCACCGACCTGCGCTCGCTGCTCGCCGAGGAGCTGACCGAGGCGCTGGACCCGAAGCTGGACCGCTCGCTGCACACCGGGGTGGTGGACGGCAAGCCGTCGGTGATCCTGGTCGTCGGCGTGAACGGCGCCGGCAAGACCACCAGCTGCGGCAAGATCGCCCGGGTGCTGGTGGCCGACGGCCACACCGTGGTGCTGGGCGCGGCCGACACCTTCCGCGCGGCCGCCGCCGAGCAGCTGGCCACCTGGGCGAGCCGGGTCGGGGCGCAGGTCGTACGCGGTCCCGAGGGCGGTGACCCGGCCGCCGTCGCCTTCGACGCGGTCAAGAAGGGCATCGACGCGGGCGTGGACACCGTGCTCATCGACACCGCCGGCCGGCTGCAGAACAAGGTCGGCCTGATGGACGAGCTGGGCAAGATCAAGCGCGTGGTGGAGAAGCACGGCCCGGTCTCGGAGACCCTGCTGGTGCTCGACGCGACCGCGGGACAGAATGGGCTGAGCCAGGCTCGGGTCTTCACCGAGGTCGCCGATGTCACCGGCGTGGTGCTCACTAAATTGGACGGCACGGCGAAGGGCGGTATCGTGATCGCGGTGCAGCGTGCTCTCGGCATTCCGGTGAAGCTGGTCGGCCTCGGCGAGGGTCCCGACGATCTGGCACCCTTCGACCCCGCTCAGTTCGTCTCCGCCCTGCTGGGCGACGAGTGACGAGCCGACGAGCGACGAGCAGCTGACGAGTCCATGGTGACAGCCCCTTTCCAGGATCCCACCGAGATCCCGCTGCGTGGCGGGAACGTCAGCACGGTGGTGCGGGTAGGCGAGACGGTCCGGCGCAACGCCGGGCCGTGGACGCCGACCGTGCACGCCCTGCTGCGCCATCTCGAGTACGCCGGTTTCACCGGTTCCCCCCGTGCCCTGGGCATGGACGAGCACGGCCGCGAGGTGCTGTCGTACCTGCCGGGCGAGTGCGGGGAGTACCCGCTGGCCCCGCACTGGGTCACCGACGAGGCGCTGGTCACCGTCGCCACCATGCTGCGGATGTTCCACGACGCACAGGCCGGTTTCCGGACCCCGCCGGGTGGGGTCTGGCGCTCGTTCGGGCCGCCCCCGCCGGACGCGGAGATCATCTGCCACCACGACGCCGCCCCGCACAACGTCATCTGGCGGCCGGACGGCACCCTCGCGATGATCGACTTCGACCTGGCCTCGCCCGGGTCGCGCATCTACGACGTGGCGTACGCCGCGTGGACCTGGGTGCCGATCTTCAGTGACCGGGACTCGATCACGCTCGGCTGGCACCGGCCGGACCGCCCGCGCCGGCTGCGCCTGTTCGCCGACGCGTACGGGCTGATCCCGCGCGACCGGCACCGTCTCGTGCGGACCATCCGCAAGCGCATCGTGGACCACGTCGAGGGCATCCGCCGCCTCGCCACAGCGGGGGAGCCGGCGTTCGTACGGATCGTGCAGAAGGGCCACCTTCGGCGGCCGCTTCGCGACCTTCGGCTGATTGACTACGAGCGGTACACGCTGGAGCACGCGCTGCGCTGAAACGCGCCATGAATGGTCTCCTCACGTGTGAACATTTCTTCACACGTACGAAACAGATCGTGACGTGCCGGAAACCGAGCCGCGTCATTGCGTGAAACGTGGGTTGGCAATGCTGCCCCCCAACCAGCACCGATGGCACTGCGGCGATCGGTCCGGGATGACACGAACGGCACTCCGCCGACACGGCGGAGCCACGGCGGTCGACCTCGGGGGCTGGCTGGGAGGAACCCACTCACTTAGGAGGGCAGCGTGCTGCTCGCTGAAGATCCACCGACGATCGACACCGGTAACACAGCGTGGCTGCTGGTCTCGTCCGCTCTGGTGCTGCTCATGACTCCGGGTCTGGCGCTGTTCTACGGCGGCCTGAACCGTGCCAAGGGCGTCCTCAACATGATGATCATGAGCTTCGCTTCCATCGGGCTCGTATCGGTCATCTGGGTCGTCTACGGCTTCTCCGCCGCGTTCGGCACGAACGACGACGCGGGACTGAACGCGGTCATCGGTAACTTCTCCACGTACCTGGGGATGCCGATCGACAAGACGGGCGAGATCTGGTTCCTGGCCGGCGCGTCGACGGGCATCCCGACCTACGTGTTCGCCATCTTCCAGATGATGTTCGCGATCATCACGGTCGCTCTGATCAGCGGCGCGATCTCCGACCGGGCGAAGTTCGCCGGCTGGCTCGTCTTCGCCTTCGCCTGGGTCACCCTGGTCTACATCCCGGTCGCGCACTGGGTCTGGGGCGGCGGCTTCATCGGCGCCAAGATCTTCGCGCTCGACTTCGCGGGTGGCACCGCGGTGCACATCAACGCCGGTGCCGCGGGCCTGGCCGTCGCCATCGTGCTCGGCAAGCGCATCGGCTGGCCGAAGGACAAGTTCAAGCCGCACAACGTGCCGTTCGTCGCCCTGGGCGCCGGTCTGCTGTGGTTCGGCTGGTTCGGGTTCAACGCGGGCTCCGAGCTCACCGTCGACGCCATCACCGGGGTCGCGTTCCTGAACACCCAGGTGGCCACGGCGGCCGGTCTGCTCGGCTGGCTCGTCGTCGAGTGGTTCCGTGACGGCAAGCCCACCCTGGTCGGCGCTTCCTCCGGCGCGGTCGCCGGCCTGGTCGCGATCACCCCGGCCTGCGGGTTCATCCCGACCCTGCCCGCGGTGCTGCTCGGCCTGGTGGCCGGTGCGGTCTGCGCGCTGGCGGTCGGCCTGAAGTACAAGCTCGGCTACGACGACTCGCTCGACGTGGTCGGTGTGCACTTCGTCGGCGGCTGGATCGGCTCGCTGTTCATCGGCCTGTTCGCCAGCACCGAGCTGAACTCCTTCATCACCACGCTGGGCGGTCAGGACGGCCTGTTCTACGGCGGCGGCGTGACGCAGCTCGGCCGGCAGGCGCTGGCCAGCGGCATCGTGACGGTCTTCTCGTTCGTGGTCGCGGCGGTGCTCGCGTTCGTGATCGACAAGACCATCGGCTTCCGGGTCAAGCCCGAGGCCGAGGTGGAGGGCATCGACGTGGCCGAGCACGCGGAGAGCGGATACGACCTCTCGCCCACCACGGGCAGCGGCAGCGCCGGTGCGTTCGCGCTGGCCGGTATCGCCGGCACGAAGGCCCCCAAGGCCGATGTGGAAGAGACGGCACCGGCCACCGAAAAGGTGTCCGGCTAAGGTTCCCAGATGGAGGGGTTGAGCATGAAGCTGGTCACCGCCGTCATCAAGCCGTACCAGTTGGACGCTGTGAAGGAGGCTCTGCACGCCATGGGCGTCGCCGGGCTGACGGTCAGCGAGGTCCAGGGTTACGGCCGGCAGAAGGGCCACACCGAGGTGTACCGGGGTGCCGAGTACACGGTGGAGTTCCTGCCGAAGATCCGGATCGAGGTGGTCACGGACGAGCTGGACGTGGAGAAGGTCGTCGACTCCATCGTCACCGCCGCCCGGACCGGCAAGATCGGGGACGGAAAGGTATGGGTCACCGAGGTCTCCGAGGTGGTCCGGGTCCGCACCGGCGAGCGCGGTCTCGACGCGCTCTGAGGCAGTAGCCGTAACAACCTGAAAGAGGACCACATGGGCCCGGGGAACGTCGTAGCTTCCGCATCGGACAGCGCGGCGGGCCCCGGGCCCGACTATGCGCGCCTAGCGCTGCGCGAGCCGGGCTCCATCGGCGCGGTCGCCCGGCTCGCGCGGGCCGGCGCACTCGACGGCTGGCTGGGCCGCCTGCTGCCGGACATCCCCGGGGTCGCCCTCGTGGCCGTCGGCGGCCTGGGCCGCCGGGAGTGCACCCCGCACGGCGACCTGGACCTGATCCTGGTGCACACCGGGGTGCCGGGGATCGACGAGCTGGCCGCCTCCCTCTGGTATCCCATCTGGGACGCCCGGATGGGCCTGGACCACTCCACCCGCACCGTCGCCGAGTCGCTCGACGCGGCCCACGACGACGTCAAGGTGGCCCTCGGACTGCTGGACGCCCGCCACATCGCCGGCGACCCGGCCCTGTCCGGGCAGCTCAGCCGAGCCGCGGTGGACCAGTGGCGGCGCACCGCCCGCCGCCAGCTGCTGCGGCTGCGCGAACTCGTCGAGGAGCGCCACGCCGCCCACGGCGAGCTGGCGTACCTGCTCGAAGGCGACCTCAAGGAGGCCGCCGGGGGTCTGCGCGACGTCGGCGTGCTGCGCGGCATCGGTGTCGCCGGAGTCGCCGACGCGCTGCCGCCCCAGGTGCGCGCCGCCGCGACCCGGCTGCTCGACGTACGCGACGCGCTGCACGTCAGCATCGGCCGCCGCAACGACCGGCTGCGGGCCCAGGAGCGCCTGCAGGTGGCGGAGCTGCTCGGGCTCGCCGACGGCGACGCGCTGCTGCGCCGGATCGGGCTCGACGCGCGTACCGTCTCCTGGTCGCTGACCGACGCCTGGCGCTCGGTGCAGCGCTGGAACGCCGCCGCCACCCGCGGCGGCGACACGCGCGCCCGCGAGGCGGTGGCCGTGCGCCGCCCGATCGCCCGGGACGTGGTCGCCGCGGACGGCGAGATCGTGCTGGCCCGCGCCGCGGTCGGCCCGCACCCCGACCCGTCGCTGTCGCTGCGCGTGGCGGCCGCCGCCGCGCAGCACCAGATGCCCATCGCGCGGGCCACGCTGGAGTGGCTGGCCCGGTTCTGCCCGCCGCTGCCGACTCCGTGGCCCGCCTCGGCCCGTACCGCCCTGCTGACCCTGCTCGGGGCCGGCACCGGGCTGGTCACCGCGTGGGAGGCGTGCGACCGGTTCGGGCTCACCTCGGCCTGGCTGCCGCAGTGGACCCGGCTGCGCGGCACCCCGCAGCACCACCCCGTGCACCGCTTCACCCTCGACCGGCACCTGGTGCAGGCCGCCGCCAACGCCTCCACCTGGTCACGCGAGGTGGCCCGGCCGGACCTGCTGGTGCTCGGCGCCCTGCTGCACGACGTCGGCAAGGGCCTGCCCGGCGACCACAGCGAGGTCGGCGCGGAGCTGGCCCGCGAGATCGCCACCGAGATCGGCCTGCCGCCCGCCGACGTCGACACCATCGCCGCGCTGGTCCGATACCACCTGGTGCTGCCCGACACCGCGACCCGGCGCGACCTCGACGACCCGGCGACGATCAACCACGTCGCCAAGCTCGTCGGGGACACCGGCACCCTGGAACTGCTGCAGATGCTCGCCCGGTCCGACGCCCAGGCCACCGGCCCGGCCGCCTGGTCGGGGTGGAAGTCCAAGCTCATCGACGACCTGTGTACGCGGGTGCGCAAGGTGCTCGGCGGCGGGCAGCTGCCCGAGCCCACCCTGCCCGACCCGGCGCTGCTGGCCGGGCCGCTGCCGGTGGTGCAGGTCGCCGACGACTGGGTGGCGCTCGCCGCGCACGACCGCGTCGGGCTGCTCGCCGCCGTCGCCGGCTGCCTGGCCACGCACAAGCTGGAGATCGTCGCCGCGGGCACGTCCACGATCGGCGAGCGGGCCATCATCGAATGCGCCGTCAACAACCGGTACGGCACGGCGCCCGACCGGGAGCTGCTCGCCGCTGACCTGCGCCGGGTGGGGCTGGACCAGCTCGGGCTGCCCCGCCGCCTGGGCAGCGGCCGCAAGCCGGTCACCGGGGCCGAGCCGCGCGTCATCTGGGGCGAGGCCACCGGCGCGACGCTGCTGGAACTGCGCGCCACGGACTCACCCGGCCTGCTCTTCCGGGTCACCTCCGCGCTGGCCGAGCTCGGCGTCGACGTGCGCACCGCCCGCGTCTCCACCCTCGGCGCCGACGTCGTCGACGCCTTCTACCTGGTCGGCGACATCGACCGCCCCGCCGTCGAAACCGCCGTCCTCGCCGCCGTCTGACCCCGGCCCATCCCCGATTTTATCGACGCTGGCCTATCGCATCGAAAATGATCTACGGTCAGTCGACGTGATAGGCCAGCGTCGATGGGGGACGGGGCGGGGCGGGGCCTGGTGGCCGTGGGAGGGTGCGGCGGTGGGGTGGGCGGTTGTGGCACGTGGTGGCTTGGGTATGGGATGACCCTGGCGGCAGTGGGACCGGGCCGTGAGGGCAGCGGCTACCCTTACCAAGGCTGCCTGTAGCCGCTCATTCAGACGAACTCGAACAATTGGGGATGTTGCGCTGTGTTTGACACCCTGAGCGACCGGCTCTCCGGCATCTTCTCCAAGCTGCGGAGCAAGGGCCGGCTCACCGACGCCGACGTGGACGCCACCGCCCGGGAGATCCGGCTGGCGCTGCTGGAGGCGGATGTCGCCCTGCCGGTGGTGAAGGCCTTCATCTTCCGGCTCAAGGAGCGGGCGCGCGGCGCGCAGGTCTCGCAGGCGCTCAACCCGGCCCAGCAGATCATCAAGATCGTGCACGAGGAGCTGGTCGCGGTCCTCGGCGGGCAGGCGCGGCGGCTCCAGTTCGCCAAGCAGCCGCCCACCGTGATCATGCTGGCCGGTCTGCAGGGTTCCGGTAAGACCACGCTCGCGGGCAAGCTCGCCCGGTGGCTCAAGGCCCAGGGCAACCAGCCGCTGCTGGTCGCCTGCGACCTCCAGCGCCCCAACGCCGTCAACCAGCTGCAGGTGCTCGGCCAGCGCGCGGGCGTCGAGGTGTACGCGCCGGAGCCCGGCAACGGCACCGGTGACCCCGTACAGGTCGCCAAGGACTCGATCGAGCACGCGCGCCGCCACATGCGCGACATCGTGATCGTCGACACCGCCGGCCGCCTCGGCATCGACACCGAGATGATGGCGCAGGCCGCCGCGATCCGCGACGCCGTCAACCCCGACGAGGTCATCTTCGTCATCGACGCGATGGTCGGCCAGGACGCGGTGGCGACCGCGGAGGCGTTCCGCGACGGCGTCGGCATCAGCGGTGTCGTGCTCTCCAAGCTCGACGGCGACGCCCGCGGTGGCGCCGCGCTGTCCGTGCGCGAGGTCACCGGCCAGCCGATCCTGTTCGCGTCCACCGGCGAGAAGCTGGAGGACTTCGACGTCTTCCACCCCGACCGGATGGCCAGCCGCATCCTCGGCATGGGCGACGTGCTGACCCTCATCGAGCAGGCCGAGCAGGCCTTCGACGAGGAGCAGAAGGAGAAGATGGCGGCGAAGCTGCTCGGGGGCGAGCAGTTCACGCTGGAGGACTTCCTCGACCAGCTCATCGCGGTACGCCGGATGGGTCCCATCGCGAACCTGCTGGGCATGATGCCGGGCATGGGCCAGATGAAGGACCAGCTGGCCGAGCTGGACGACAGCCACTTCGACAAGGTCACCGCGATCATCCGCTCGATGACCCCGGGCGAGCGCAGCACGCCGAAGATCCTCAACGGTTCCCGCCGGGCCCGCATCGCCCGTGGTTCGGGTGTCACCGTCACCGACGTGAACCAGCTGCTCAACCGCTTCGAGCAGGCGCAGAAGATGATGAAGCAGATGGGCGGCATGATGGGCCTGCCCGGCGGCGGCCGCCGCAAGGCGACGAAGTCGCCGAAGAACAAGCGCAAGGGCACCAAGGGCGGCGGTGGCGGCGGCGGTCGCTTCCCGGCCGGCCTGCCCGGCATGGGCGGCATGCCGCAGCTTCCGCCGGGTATGGACCCGGCCGCCCTGGAGCAGCAGATGGGTATGGGCGGCGGCAGCCCGTTCAAGGCCCCGAAGCTCGACTTCGGCAAGCTGATGAAGGGCGACGACAAGGACAAGGACAAGTAGGTCCCGTCCGCCGCACGGAGTTTTCGAAGATCGCCACCTCAGGGTCCGCTACCGGTCACCCCCCGACGCCGGGCCTGAGGTGGCGATCTTCGTCTGCATGGGATCGATGCATGCAGTCGGGGAGGCGCCGGCACAGATGCTGACTGCCATCAACTCAGCTGTGCCGACGCCCCGCGCCTGCATCCATTATCGAACATGTGTTCGAACAAGCGCAAGGGATCACCCTCGATCCACTGTCGCGTCAGCCTCCCGGGTGACCCGTCATCGTGAGCCAGGCTTCGGATTCGTGCAGCCGGGCGGAACTGCGCGGAAGCACTGGGCCGCCTACGGGCAGCACCGCGCGTAGTCGCGCCAGCTCGACCTCGGTGCCGATGGCAGCGCGGTGCTCGGCGTAGTGCCCGCAAGCCCACGTCAGGAAGGTCTCGTCGACGTGCGCGAACGCAGCCGGGCGAGACTGCTGCTCCCGCCCGCGCCGGTCCATGCCAGCACGACGAACAACCCGGTCACGGGGGAGGCGGGCGCGACGAACCTGCCTCCCGTCACGACGAAGCGGGCCGGGACCGGCCGCCCACGTATGACAGCCAGCAGGTATCCGCCGATCGGCGCGAAGTTGCCGAGCAATGTCAGCCCGAGGACGGCGATCGTGAACACGCCGCCGGGGAAGGCGTTCGACCGTGACGAGCTGGTTCACCGCCACATTGCGGCCGAGCTGCAAGGCGAACCCGGCCGGCGCGAAACCCACGATGGTGATCCGGAGCCGGGCGCACACGGTAAACGCGGTGATCAACGTGAGCCTGGCGGGTCCGCCGAGACAGCGCGCCCATCGCGGCCGTTATGTGGCGACCTGGCTCTTGTCCGCCGTCGCGCAGACCTGCCGCAGGCGCCGCAACTCGGACTCGGTGCCCACAGCCGGCCGGTGCTCCGGATGGAACGTGTAATGGTGCACGGCCGCGACCAGGAACGCCGTGTCGACGTGCGATAGGTCCACCGGCAGGTTGTGCCAGCGCACCCGGCCCGGCTGGATCTCGCGCACGTAGAAGGTCGTGTCGCCGGGCGCGGGCGGCAGCGCGTCGCCCCGGGCGACCGCGTCCCACGGCACCCGCGTGCGCCGCCATCCGCCCAGGATCAGGTGATCCGGGGTCAGCCGGACGATCGGCCCGGGGCGCAGCGCGTCGGTGACCATCGTGCCGCCAACCAGCAGCAGCATCACGCCGAGCGGCAGCATGAGGCGGTCGGTGAGCAGCTGCCGCCCGTGGTCGCCCGACTCGGTCACCGGCACCGCGAAGGCCAGCAGGCCGAACATGATGATCCGGCGGCCCGCGAGCGCGGACACCGGAGCGTCGAAGCCGCCGTCGCGGACCAGAAACGAGGCGGGCCGGGACCGGTGGCGATGAGCGAACCACTCGTACGCGGCGTACGGCAGCACCAGCGCGGCCAGCAGCGGCAGCAGGAAGGCGGCGAACAGGGCGTCCGGGTAGCCGAGCCGCTCGGGTCCGTACGCCTCCCAGAGGAACGGCTGGGCCTGCCGCAGCAGCACCCCTACCGCGAGCAGGCAGAGCGCGACCTGGCGGAACGGGGGCAGGGGCGACATGGCGCACACCCTAACCACCGTGATCAACCGTGTGGCACAGTGCCAGCATGGCGACGGCGCTGCATGTGCGGGGCGTGGTGCTCCCCGACGACGAGGTCCGCGATCTGTGGCTGGTCGGCGACCGGGTGTCCCTGACCCCGGTGGCCGGGGCGCGGACGATCAGCGACGGCGGCTGGGTGCTGCCGGGCCTGGTCGACGCGCACTGCCACATCGGCATCGCGCCCGGCGGGGCCCCGGTGACCAGCCTGGAGCAGGCGCGGGAGCTGGCGTACGCCGACCGGGACGCCGGGGTGCTGGCGATCCGGGACGCGGGTTCGCCGTTCCCGTACGCCCAGCTCGACGACGACCACGACGTGCCGCGACTGGCCCGCGCGGGCCGGCACGTCGCGCCGCCGCGGCGGTATCTGCCCGAGATCGGCGTCGAGGTGCCCGCCGACCAGGTGGTCGCCGAAGTGACCCGGCAGGCGGCCGCGGGCACGGGCTGGGTGAAGCTGGTCGGCGACTGGATCGACCGCGACCGCGGCGACCTCGCCCCGGCCTGGGACGAGGCGACGCTCACCGCGGCCGTGGCCGCGGCCCACGCGGCGGGGGCGCGCATCACCGCGCACTGCTTCGAGGAGTCGAGCGTCGCGACGCTGGTCCGCGCGGGCATCGACTGCGTCGAGCACGGGACGGGCCTGTCCCTCGACTTGATCGACGAGATGGCGCGCCGGGGCACCGCCCTGGTGCCCACAATGATCAACATCGAGACGTTCGGGCACATCGCGGAGCGGGCCGAGGCGAAGTTCCCCGGGTACGCCAAACACATGCTCGCCCTGCGCGACCGCTTCCCGGGTGTCGTGTCCGCGGCGGCCGAGGCCGGGGTCCCGATCTACGTCGGCTCCGACGCGGGCGGCGGCATCGCGCACGGCCTGGCCGCGCAGGAGATGCTGCGCCTGCACGCCGCGGGCATGTCCGCGCTCGACGTGCTCGCGGCCGGCTCCTGGCGCGCCCGCGACTGGCTGGGCTTCCCCGGCCTCACCGAAGGCGGCCTGGCCGACCTCACCGTCTACGCCGAAGACCCCCGGCAGGACCTGCGCACCCTCCTCGCCCCGCAACGCATCGTCCTGCGCGGCCGCGTCGTCCGCTGACTCGGCCCACGCGGCCCGTGATCGTTCGAGTTGCCGGGCAGGTGTGCGTATCTTGGGTGCGCTTTCGCCCCTGTGCCTGGCAAGTCGGGCGATCTTGAGCACTTCGGGCGGCGGGCGGGGTGGGACACGGGCGGGCTGGGGGGAGCGCGGGCCGGGCGGGTCAGTAGGATGACCCGCTATGGCGCGTGTGCTCACTCCCCGGGCGGAAGACTTCCCCCGCTGGTACCAGGACCTGATCTCCAAGGCTGAGCTGGCCGACAACGGCCCGGTCCGGGGCACCATGGTCATCCGACCGACGGCGTATGCCATCTGGGAGCGGATGCAGGCCGACATGGACACCCGGATCAAGGCGGCGGGCGCGGAGAACGCGTACTTCCCGCTGTTCATCCCGGAGAGCTACCTCAAGCGCGAGGCCGAGCACGTCGAGGGCTTCTCGCCCGAGCTCGCGGTGGTCACCCACGGCGGCGGCAAGCAGCTCGCCGAGCCGGTCGTGGTGCGCCCCACCAGCGAGACCGTCATCGGCGAGTTCATGGCCAAGTGGGTCGACTCCTACCGTGACCTGCCGCTGCTGCTCAACCAGTGGGCCAACGTGGTCCGCTGGGAGATGCGCCCGCGGGTCTTCCTGCGCACGTCGGAGTTTCTGTGGCAGGAGGGGCACACCGCCCACGCCACCGAGGCCGACGCCAAGGACTACACGCTGAAGATCCACCACGAGGTGTACGAGCGCCACATGCGTGACCTGCTCGCCATCCCGGTCGTGCTGGGCCGCAAGACCAACCGCGAGCGCTTCGCGGGCGCCACCAGCACGTACACGCTGGAGGCGATGATGGGCGACGGCAAGGCGCTGCAGATGGGCACCTCGCACGAGCTCGGCCAGAACTTCGCCAAGGCGTTCGACATCGGCTACTCCTCGCAGGCCGGCACCCGCGAGTACGCGTGGACGACCTCGTGGGGCACGTCCACCCGCATGCTCGGCGGCCTGATCATGTGCCATGGCGACGACAACGGCATGCGCATCCCGCCGGCGCTCGCGCCGGTCCAGGCGCTGGTGACCGTGGTCAAGGAGACCGACGGCTCGATCACCTCCGCCGCCCGCACGCTGGTCGAGGACCTGGCCGCGGCCGGGGTCCGGGTGAAGCTCGACGACCGGGTCGACACCCCGTTCGGCCGCCGCGCCGTCGACGCCGAGCTGAAGGGCTACCCGATCCGGGTCGAGGTCGGCCCGCGCGACCTGGCCGAGGGCCGCGTCGTGCTGGTGCGCCGGTTCGACGGCTCGAAGACGCCGCTGCAGCTCGGCGAGGCCGTGGGCGCGGTCACCGCGGCGCTGGAGGCCGACCAGAAGGCGCTGTACGACGAGGCCCTGGCCCGTCGCGAGGCGCACACCGTCGAGGTGTCCACCCTGGACGAGGCCCTGGAAGCGGCCGGCACCGGCTGGGCCCGGGTGCCGTGGTCCGCGGTCGGCGTCGACGGCGAGGCGCTGGCCAACGAGCGCGCCGTCACGGTGCGCTGCCTGTTCCGGGCCGACGGCTCGATCCCGGCCTCGCAGGACGAGCCTGACCTGACCGCGATCCTGGCCCGCTCGTACTGACCCGGACGACACGAAAGCGGCCCCCGGTCAGGCTCCGGGGGCCGCTTTCGCCGTCTCACGCGGCCGGTCGCTCCGGCAGGCGCGACAGGATCACGCCAAGGGTGTCCTTGACCTGCGCCATGTCGGTCTTCAGCTCGGCGACGTCGGTTTTCAGGCCGGCGACGTCGGTCTTCAGGCCGGCGACGTCGTCGTCCAGTGTCGAGAAGCGGGCGTTCATCTCGGCGCGGGTGTCGTCCAGGTCGCGCCGCAGCCCGGTCAGGTCCGACCGGTGCTGCTGGTGGTAGACGGTGTGCCGTTCCAGCATCGCGGTGTGCTTGAGCTGCGTCTCGGCGATCTCGCCGACCTGCACGATCACCGTGGTCACATCCTCCTCGATCTTCGGGATGCGCTTGTTCTCGACGGGCCGCTGGTGCTGTTCGATGGGAATCGACATTCCCTGTCCTCCTGAGCGTGTTGCGGAACGGGACTACTCAGGAGCGGCCCCCACTCCCATCCGGTCCGGTAGTCCGGTGGTGAGCCGCCCATTTCCGCCCTCCCATGGCGGCCGGGGGTCTTGCGGTGGTGCTGTGGCGTCGGGACGACTCTAGTGTCATACGACTTGGTCAATCAAGTTCTTCGCTAGGGTTGGCACATGCGTTTCGAACCCGGACGGGTGATCCTGCACCGCCACTTCCACGGCCACCGGATCGGCCTGCTCAAGACCGCCGTGGTCGCCGCCGACGACGAGCAGGGCCTGCTGCTGTGGGTGCCCCGCGGGGCTCCGATGCTGGACCGCCTCGCCGTCGACCGGCGCGGCCTGCGGGCCATGCCGTTCTCGGAGTGGATCGAGACGGAGACGAAGCTCTGGGAGGTCACCTGGTCGGGGCCGAGCCTGCTCAAGTGGCTGCCCCGCGACGAGGACCACTCGGTGTGGTTCTTCCGTGACGAGGATGGCCGCTTCACCCGGTGGTACGTCAACCTGGAGGAGTCCGGGCAGCGCTGGGACGACGGCGATGTGGCCGGGGTCGACATCGTGGACCAGGACCTCGACATCGTGGTGACCCCGGACCGGTCCTGGCGCTGGAAGGACGAGGAGGAGTTCACCGAGCGCCTGGCGTACCCGCAGCACTACTGGGTGGCCGACGGCGAGGCGGTGCGGGCCGAGGGCGAGCGGGTGGTCAAGCTGATCGAGGCGGGCACGTTCCCGTTCGACGGCACCTGGTGCGACTTCCAGCCCGACCCGGCCTGGACGGTGCCCGCCGAGGTCCCGGCCGGCTGGGACCGCCCCCGCGTCCACCGCCCCTGACCGCCCCGGCTGACCGCCCCGCCTGACCGCCCTGCCCGGACCGTCCGTGGGGCGGCAGGGGAGTGGGCGGGTCGGTAGGGTCGCGGGGCATGTACTTCGAGACGGGGCAGACCGTGCTGCGGCGGTGCTGGCGCGGCGGGCGGATCACGTTTCTGCAGGCCACCACGGTCGTCGAGGACCGGCCGGGCGGGCTGCTGCTGTGGCTGCCGGCGGGCACGACGTACTGGCGGATCCTGACCGAGGACGGCCGCAGCCACCACGACGGCACGCTCGACGAGCTGGGGCCGGACGCCGTCCTGCGGCCGCTGACCTGGGCCGGCAACGATCTGCTGATGTGGCAGCGGCCGGGGGAGCCATGGTCGGTGTGGTGGTTCTTCCCGGGCGGTGAGTTCAGCAGCTGGTACGGCAACCTCGAGGAGCCCTTCGTCCGCTGGCGCGACGGCGGCGTGTGCGGCGTCGACTTCGCCGACAACGCGCTCGACGTGCTGGTGGAGCCGGACCTGAGCTGGCGCTGGAAGGACGAGGGAGAGCTGGCCGCCAAGACCGGCCATGCGGAGTACTGGGACGAGGCGGGCGCGGCGCGCATCCGGGCTGACGGGGCGCGGCTGATCGAGCTGGCCGAGGCGGGGGCGTTCCCGTTCGACGGGACCTGGTGTGATTTCCGTCCCGATCCGGCCTGGCCCGTGCCGCGACGCACAGCGGGTTGGGACCGCCCGCGCGCGATCCGTCCGGTTCCGTCTGGCACAATGGCTAGCTGATATTCGGTGCGTTTCCGGCTGCCCTCTAACTTCCGGGGCGCGGCGATGTCTCGAGCAACGGAGCCCGGCAACCCCACGCAGGGCGATGGCGCTCACCTCAATCCCACAGGAGTGTAAAACCGTGGCCGTTCGTATCCGGCTTCTGCGGATGGGCAAGATCCGCAACCCGCAGTACCGCATCGTCGTCGCCGACTCGCGCACCAAGCGCGACGGCAAGGCGATCGAGTACATCGGTATCTACCAGCCGAAGGAAGACCCTTCGGTCATCGAGGTCAAGTCGGACCGGGTGCAGCACTGGCTGTCGGTCGGCGCGCAGCCGAGCGAGTCCGTGATCGCCATCCTCTCCAAGACCGGCGACTGGCAGAAGTTCAAGGGCCTGCCGGCCCCGCCGCCGCTGCTGGTGGCCGCGCCGAAGGCCGACCGCAAGTCGACCTACGAGGCCGCCGCCCAGGCTGCCGCGGGCCTCGAGCCCGCCAAGGCCGCCCCGGCGAAGAAGGCCGCGAAGGCGGAGAAGGCTGCCGAGCCGGCAGCCGAGGCCAAGGTTGAGGAGCAGGCTGTTGCGGCCGGCGACGAGCAGCAGAGCTGACGCAGCCCTCCGGCCCGCGCTGGAGCACCTCGTCAAGGGCATCGTGGACCACCCGGACGACGTCCGGGTGCGTCTGGTCGACAACCGCCGCGGGCCGCGGCTGGAGGTCCGGGTTCACCCCGAGGACCTCGGCACGGTCATCGGCCGTGGTGGTCGCACCGCACGGGCCCTGCGCCAGGTGGTCGGCTCGGTCGGCGGCAAGGGCATCCGTGTCGACATCGTCGACGCGTTCTGACGGCGGATCAGCAGTCACATGCTTCTGATCGTCGGACACGTCATGCGCGCGCACGGCATCCGGGGCGAGGTCCTGGTGCATCCGCGTACTGACGAGCCCGCGTTGCGCTTCGCGGTGGGCTCGACGTTGATCGTCGAGCCCGCCGTGGCGGGACTGCCGGGCAAGCTGACCGTGGAGGAGGCGCGCCCGCACTCGGGCGAGCTGATCGTGACCTTCGCGGAGATCCCCGACCGCAACATGGCCGAGCTGGCCAAGAGCGCGGTCCTCAACGTCGACTCCGCCGACGTCCCCATGCCGGAGGACCCGGACGAGTATCTCGATCACCAGCTGGTCGGGCTCGACGTGGTCACCGTCGCCGGGGAGCCGCTGGGCAAGGTCCTCCGCATCGACCACGCGCCGGCGTCGGACCTGCTGGTGGTACGCATGCCCGACGGCCGGACCGGCCTCATCCCGTTCGTCAGCGCCATCGTGCCCGAGGTGGACGTGGCCGGCGGCCGGATCACCGTCGACCCGCCCGGCGGGCTGTTCGACCTGTGACGGGCATCCGCGTCGACGTCGTCAGCATCTTCCCCGAGTACTTCGCCCCGCTGGAGCTGTCGCTCATCGGCAGGGCGCGCACCACCGGGGTCCTCGACCTGCGCCTGCACGATCTGCGCGGGTGGACGCACGACGTGCACCGCACCGTCGACGACACCCCGTACGGCGGCGGGCCGGGCATGGTGATGCGGCCCGAGCCGTGGGGCCAGGCCTTGGACGAGCTGGTGCCGCAGGGCGCCCCGGCGCGGCTGGTGGTGCCGACCCCGGCCGGCGCCCCGTTCACCCAGGCCACCGCGTACGAGCTGGCCGCCGAGCCGCACCTGGTGTTCGCGTGCGGCCGGTACGAGGGGATCGACCAGCGGGTGCTGGACCACGCCGCGGAACGCATGCCGGTCAGCGAGGTCTCGCTGGGCGACTACGTGCTGTTCGGCGGCGAGGTCGCGGTGCTGGTGATGCTGGAGGCGATCACCCGGCTGATCCCGGGTGTGCTCGGCAACGCCGACTCGCTGGCCGACGAGTCGCACGCGCACGGGCTGCTGGAGACGCCGGTGTACACCAAGCCGCAGTCGTGGCGCGGGCACGACGTGCCCGACATCCTGCGCTCCGGCGACCACGGGAGAATCGCCCGCTGGCGGCGCGACCAGGCGCTGCTGCGTACCGCATCCCGGCGGCCCGACCTGCTGGCCGCGCTCGACCCGGCCACGCTGGACAAACGTGACCTTGCCCTGCTCGACGAGGCTGGATTTCCGGCCCGCCGGGTCGATGTGGCAGAGTAGAGAGGTTGCCGTCCGCGGACGGTGACAGCTGCCGTCTGTCGGGCACGCCGTGGCCGACGACGAGGACCCAAGCGGACCGCCGCCCTCGTGCGGCACCAGCCTGGGTCAGTATCGCCCACACGCGTATCGGCAACCGATGCGCTGAGATTCAAGGATGCAGCGATGCAAACGCTGGACGTACTTGACGCCGCCTCCCTGCGGACCGACCTTCCCATGTTCCGGGCCGGTGACACCGTGAAGGTGCACGCCCGGGTCGTCGAGGGCAACCGGTCCCGTGTGCAGGTCTTCCAGGGCGTCGTGATCCGTCGCCAGGGCTCGGGCCTGCGCGAGACCTTCACGGTCCGCAAGCTGAGCTTCGGCGTGGGTGTCGAGCGCACCTACCCGCTCCACGGTCCCGCCATCGACCGCGTCGAGGTCGTGACCCGTGGTGACGTGCGCCGCGCCAAGCTCTACTACCTGCGCGACCTTCGCGGCAAGAAGGCGAAGATCAAGGAGCTGCGCGAGGCCAAGGTCGCCTGAGACCTCGTCCTCGACGATCACGGGCGGTGACACCCCTTCGGGTGTCACCGCCCGTTCGTGTAGGCGCCCTTTGTTAAAGCTCGTATCAGTACCGGAACGGGACTCCCGAAAAGTTCTCCGTTCTTCTAGGCTTGCGGCCGACATCCAGTGGCGAACTTCACGAGCGGCGGCAGCTGTGGCACTTCTCCCCACCAGTAGGTCCTCCCACGACGACGGGTTCACGGGCGAGCAGTGGAAGAAGCGCCGGCGCCGGCGGGGCCGCGGCCGTAAGGGCATGCCGCTGTGGCAGGAGCTTCCGTTGCTGCTGGTGGTGGCGTTCTGCCTGGCGGTGCTCATCCGCACGTTCCTGATGCAGGCGTTCTACATCCCGTCCGGCTCGATGGAGGACACCCTCCTCGTCGGCGACCGCGTCCTGGTCAACAAGGTGGTGTACGAGTTCCGCGACCCCGAGCGCGGCGAGGTCATCGTCTTCAAAGGGCCCGACAACTGGGCTCCGGAGAACGGCGCGGACCCGGATGCGGGCTTCTTCTCCAAGCTCGGCCGCACCGTCGGCGACCTCGTCGGCATCAGCCAGCCGGGGGAGAAGGACTTCATCAAGCGCGTCATCGGGCTGCCGGGTGACCGGGTGTCCTGCTGCGACGTCGACGGCCGGATCTACGTCAACGGCGTGCCGATCGACGAGCCGTACGTGATCCGCAACTCCCCGCGCGGCGACAAGGGCGACAAGACCTGCAACACCCGCGACTTCGACGAGGTCATCGTCGAGCCCGGCATGCTGTTCGTGATGGGTGACCACCGCCTGGTGTCACAGGATTCGCGCTGCCAGGGCCAGGTGCCGATCGACGACGTGATCGGCAAGGCGATGGTGGTCGCGCTGCCGTTCAGCCGCTGGGGCTCGGTGGCCCACCAGGAGGTGTTCGACAAGGTGCCCGACGCGGAACTGGCGGCGGGCGCGGCCGGCCCGGCCCCCGGCGCGTCGGTGTCGGTGGCCCTGCCGCTGCTGCTCGGCGCGGTGGTGGTACGCCGCAGGCTTACACGCGACAGGGCAACACAGCTCGGGTGATCGTCGTTTTCAGTTTCGCCGCGTAGGCTCCGTGCGTGATTGACGAGCAGACCAAAAGCAGCAAAGGGTCGTTCTGGCGCGAGCTGCCGATCCTGCTGGGTGTGGCCATCATCGTGGCGTTCCTGGTGCGGCAGTTCGTGGTGCAGACGTTCTTCATCCCCTCCGGGTCGATGGAGCACACTCTGGACCTCGACGACCGGGTGCTGGTCAACAAGCTCGTCTACGACTTCCGGGCGCCGGAGCGCGGCGAGATCATCGTCTTCGTGTCGCCGCAGAGCTGGCGTAACACCCCGGAGCACGAGGACTACATCAAGCGGGTGATCGGCGTGCCCGGCGACCGCGTGGTGTGCTGCGACCCGCAGGGCCGGATCCAGGTCAACGGCCACCCGCTCGACGAGCCGTACGTCTACCCGGGCAACAAGATGGCGCCCGAGGAGTTCGACGTCACCATCCCCGAGGGCCGGCTGTGGGTGATGGGCGACCACCGGGAGGCCTCGGGCGACTCGCTGGCCAACTACAACAACCACGGCCAGAACATCGAGGAGGCCACGGTCCCGCTGGACTCGGTGATCGGGCGCGCGTTCGTGCTGTTCTGGCCGTTCAGCCGGACCACCTGGCTGACCGTGCCGGACACGTTCGCGGGAGTGCCCGAGCCCGCGTCCGGAGGCTGACACGCGGCGAGCCGGGGGCCACCGGTTCCCGGCGCGCCGCGTAGGCTCCGGCGCATGATCGACGAGGAGAAGAAGCCGCGCGGCGGCCGGGGGTCCTTCTGGAGAGAACTGCCGGTGCTGCTGGTGGTGGCCCTCGTCGTGGCCCTGCTGGTGCGGCAGTTCGTGGTGCAGACGTTCTTCATCCCCACCGGCTCGATGGAGCAGACGCTGCTCGTCGACAACCGGGTGCTGGTCAACAAGCTCGCCTACGAGTTCGGCGAGCCGGCCCGGGGCGAGATCGTGGTCTTCGAGGCCCCGCTGACCTGGCGCAGCTCGGTGGAGCAGGAGGACTTCATCAAGCGGATCATCGGTGTGCCCGGTGACCATGTGGTCTGCTGCGACGCGCAGGGCCGGATCACCGTCAACGGGCAGCCGCTGGACGAGCCGTACGTCTATCCGGGCAACAAGATGGCTCCGCAGAAGTTCGACATCACGGTGCCCGCGGGCCGGGTCTGGGTGATGGGCGACCACCGCGAGGCCTCGGCGGACTCGCTGGCCAACTACAACGGCCACAACCAGGACATCATGCAGGCCACCATCCCGCTGGAGGCGCTGGTCGGGCGCGCGTTCGTGCTGTTCTGGCCGTTCGGCCGGGCCACCTGGCTGACCGTGCCGGAGACCTTCGCGGCCGTGCCGGGGCCGTCGCCCGCCGCCTGAGGCCGCCGCGCCCGGCGTGTGCCGGGCGGGCCGCACGAATTAGGCTGCATGTCATGCAGGTGGAGCGCCGGTCGAGGCGGGCCGGACGGGTGCTGCTGGTGGACGCCGCCGGACGGCTGCTGCTGTTCCGCGGCAGCGACCCCCGTCACCCGGACGTGCAGTACTGGTTCACCCCGGGCGGCGGTCTCGACGACGGCGAGACGACCGCGCAGGCGGCGGCCCGTGAGCTCTTCGAGGAGACCGGTCTCGCCGTGCCCTCGGCCGAGCTCGGCCCCGTCGTGCACTCGGAGGTCGCGGAGTTCTCCTTCGACGGCGTCGCCTACCGCCAGGAGCAGGACTTCTATCTGGTACGGGTGCCCGAGTGGCGCGTCGACACCAGCGGCTTCGACGAGGTCGAGCAGAAGTGGGTGCACGCCCACCACTGGTGGAGCGTGCCGGAGCTGCGGGAGACCGCGGAGGTCCTCTACCCGGCCGACCTGGTCGCGGTGCTGGACGGCGCGGGGGTCGGCCCGTGCTGAGCCCGTCGCGCCCGGTGCTGCGCGTGGACGGCGGCGTCTACGCCCTGGAGCGCGCGCTGCAGCGCCGCGGCTTCGCGGTGGTGGCCGGCGCCGACGAGGCGGGCCGCGGGGCCTGTGCGGGGCCGCTGGTGGCCGCGGCGGTGGTGCTGCCGGACGGCAAGCGGGCCGAGATCGAGGGGCTGACCGACTCGAAGCTGCTCACCCCGGCTACCCGGGACCGGATCTTCGAGGTGGTCCGGGCGACCGCGGTGGCGTACGCCGTGGTGGTCATCGAACCCGACGAGATCGACCGGCGCGGGCTGCACGTGTGCAACGTGGCGGCGATGCGGCGCGCGCTGGCGGCGCTGACGGCCCGCCCGGCGTACGTGCTGACCGACGGCTTCCCGGTGGACGGGCTGGGCGTGCCCAACCTCGCGGTGTGGAAGGGTGACCAGGTCGCGGCCTGTGTCGCGGCCGCCAGCGTGCTGGCGAAGGTGTCGCGCGACCGGATCATGACACAGCTCGATATGGTGTACCCGCAGTACGGCTTCGCGCTGCACAAGGGGTACAGCACCGCCGAGCACCAGGCGGCGCTGGAGGAGCACGGGCCGAGCCCGGTGCACCGGCGCTCGTACCAGAACGTGGCACGGGCGGAGCGGGGGCGGAACGGGACGCGCGGGGTGGCCGAGCTGACGGCGTCGACCGGCCTCCGTGGCTAAACGCGCGCCGCTGGGCGCGGCGCGGTACGGTTCATCGGCAGGATGTGGGCCGCAGGAGGGCGAGCGATGAGCGCAGAGGATCTCGAGAAGTACGAGACCGACATGGAGCTGCAGCTCTACCGGGAGTATCGCGACATCGTGCGCCAATTCTCCTACGTGGTGGAGACCGAGCGCCGGTTCTACCTGGCCAACCAGGTGGACCTGCACGTGCGCAACTCCGACGGCGAGGTCTACTTCGAGGTCGAGATGCACGACGCCTGGGTCTGGGACATGTACCGTCCCGCCCGCTTCGTGAAGAATGTCCGGGTGATGACCTTCAAGGACGTGAACGTCGAGGAGCTGGAGAAGCCCGACATCTCGCTGCCCACCGAGGGCGGCTTCTGAGCATCCGGCACTAGCACACCGGGCGCGTGATCGGGCGGTTGTCCCCAACCGTCCGGTTGTCCACAGGCGTGCCCCGTCGCTCGTCGCGAGGCGGCCCGCTCGTCGGGCACGCTGCCGCCGTGAGAACGACCATCGCGCCCACCGCGGCGCTCCTGCTGCTCATCGGCTCGTCGTTGCCCATGCCCGTGGGTGACCGGGTCTCGCCCGGCGTCCGAGCGCACCTCGCCGCCGAGCCACGGGCGGTGGCCGGCTGGCGCTGGCCGCTGGCGGGCACGCCACGCCTGGTCCGCCGATTCGACCCGCCACCGCTGCCCTGGCTGCCGGGCCACCGCGGTGTGGACCTGGCCGCGGACGCGGGCACGCCGGTGCTGGCCGCGGGTGCCGGAACCGTCGTCTACGCGGGGGTGCTCGCCGGGCGCGGCGTGGTGAGCGTCGACCATCCGAACGGCCTGCGCACCACGTACGAACCCGTCGAACCGCTGGTCGAGGCCGGCGACGCCGTCTCCGCGGGCACCCCGCTGGGCCTGCTCGCCGCCGGGCACGCGGGCTGCCCGGCGGCAGCCTGCCTGCACTGGGGACTGCGGCGCGGAGTCGTCTACCTCGACCCGCTCGCCGTGCTCGGGCTCGCCCGGGTGCGCCTGCTGCCCGGCGGCCGCAGTCCGCTGCGGTTCCCGCTCAGCCGCGCAGCAGGCCCGGCAGGCCCGCGGCGAGGCGTTCGTAGTCGGCGGCCGTGTTGTAGATCTGGGCGCTGATGCGCAGGTAGGGGCGCTCGCGCCACCACATCACGTTCGGTTCGGCGCCGAGTTCGACGCTGATCCGGGTGCGTAGCGCGGCCGTCTCGGTGAAGTCGCGGGCCGCGCTCGCGGGCAGCGGGAGCAGCCGCATCGGCACCTCCGGGCCCGGGTCGGGCAGCGCGTCCGGGTCCAGGCCGAGCGCCTCGCCGATCACCCGCTGCCCGTACGCGGCGAGCGCGACGTTGTGCCGCTGGATCGTGGCGAAGCCGTAGCGGCCGAACACGTCCAGCCCGACCGGCGCGGCCAGCCAGGGGCTGTGGTCGAGGGTGCCCTGCTGCTCCAGGAACAGTGGGAAGCCGTCCGGCTGGGAGTGCGACACGACCAGCGGCACCATGCGCTCCCGCCAGTCCGGGGCGACCTGGAGCAGCGCGCTCCCCGGCGGCGCGTACGCCCACTTGTGCAGGTTGCCCACCCAGAAGTCGGCGGCCAGCCCGGCCACCGGGCGGTCCAGCATGCCGGGCGCGTGCGCGCCGTCGACCAGCAGCGGCACCCCGCGCTCGCGCAGCGCGTCGGCGAGCGCGTGCACCGGGTGCCGCTGCGCGGTGGCCGAGGACACCTGGTCGACGATCACGAGCCGGGTGCGCGGGCCGACCCGGTCCAGCACCGCGGCGACCGTGTCGGCCTCGGACGCGCCCAGTTCGACCGGGGCGGTCACCACGCGTACGCCGTGCCGCCGCCGCTGCTCGTCCACGGCCAGCTCGACGGCGTGGTAGCCGTGGTCGGTGACCACGATCTCGTCGCCCGCGCCCGGCGCGACCGCCGCCAGCACGATCGCGGTGCCGGTGGTGGCGTTGGCGACGAACGCGGTGCCCGCGGGGTCCGCGCCGCAGAACTCCGCCGTGACCTCGCGTGCCGCGGCGACCCGCTGCCACAGCCGCGACGTGACGAATCTGGTCGGGTTCGCGTCGTGCTCGTCGATCAGCCGCTGCCGGGCCGCGCGGACCGGCAGCGGGACCGCGCCGAACGAGCCGTGGTTGACATGAGCGACCGCCGGGTCGAGCGCGAACAGTTCGCGGGCCCCGTCCAGCGGGGCGGGGGGATCACCGATCATGTACCCGGAGTCTAGGCCTTCTTCCGGGCCGGCAGGGGTCTGGCGTAACCGCCGCCGTGCTCGCGCAGGTGGCCGCGCAGGACCAGGGACGGCAGGATCGCCAGCGCGCCGCGCAGGGACACCCCGGCGTCGGCGGCGATCTGCTCGGCGTACGCCCCGCCGCGTCGCGGCACCGCGTCCACCAGCTGCCGCTCCATCGGATCGAGCACGTCCTGCGGCCGCGCCGCGCCCCGGGGCACCGGTGCCAGCTCGCCGATGCCGCCGACCTCCTCCAGCACCTGCTCCACGGTGGAGACCAGGCGCACCGGCTCGTGCGGCTCGCGGCGCAGCTCCTCGTGGCAGCCCACCGACAGTTCCGAGGTGACCGGCCCCGGCACCGCCATCGCGGCGCGGCGCAGCTGCCGGGCCCGGCGCAGGGTCTGCCGGGCGCCGCTGCGCGCGGCCGCCTCGACCAGCACGGTGCCCCGCGACAGCGCGGCGATGACCCGGTTGCGGACCAGGAAGCGCACCTTGAACGGGGCGGTCCCGGGCGGCCACTCGCTGATCAGCAGGCCCTCCTCGGCGATCTGGTCGAACAGGTTGTTGTTGCTCAGCGGGTACGGCCGGTCCACGCCGCAGGCCAGCACCGCCACGGTGAGCCCGCCCGCGGCCAGCGCGGCCCGGTGCGCCACCGCGTCGATGCCGTACGCGCCCCCGGACACCACCGTCCAGCCCCGGTCGGCCAGCCCGTAGCCCAGCTCCGTGGCGGCGTGCGTGCCGTAGACCGTGTTGGCCCGCGCGCCGACCATGGCCACGGACCGCTCGACCGTGTCGTCGAGCCGGTGCGGCCCGCGCAGCCACAGGCAGTGCGGCGGGTACGTGTCCCGGTCGATCGTGTTGGGGCCGTCGACGCTGATGTGCCGCAGGTCGGCCAGCCGGGCCGGCCACTCGCCGGACTCGGGGGTGAGCACCCGCACGCCCAGCCGCTCGGCGCGCTCCCGGAGCCGTTCGGCGAGCTCCGCGTGCGGCCGGCCGTTCAGCCGCAACGTCGCCGCCTCCGCCAGCGGCCCGCTCTCGTGTCCCGCGGCGAGCCGGTCCAGCGCCTCCACCGGGCCGTACGCGGTGACCAGCTCGTACAGGCGACGGCTGCCCGGCTCGACCAGGCTGCCGAGCACCAGGCGGGCGTCGTGGACCGCCTGCTCGTCGGCGGAGCCGGTGGGGATGTCGACGATGTTCACTGCTTACCTCCGTCACGCAGGGTCAGGGCGGTGTTGATCTCGGCTTTGCCGGGCCGGTCGAGGCCGGCCAGGTCGCTCAGCGTCCAGGCCAGGCGGAGCACCTTGTCGTGGCCCCGGGCGGACATCACGCCGGTGTCCAGCCGCCGGCGCAGCTCCTGGGTCACGTCGTCGGGCAGCCGCCAGCGGCGCTGCCGCAGCACGGTGCCCGGCACCTCGCCGTTGCACCGCGCGCCCAGCTCGGCCCAGCGCACGGCGGCCGTGTCCCGCGCCGCGGCCACCCGCCGCGCCACCACCGGCGAGGACTCCCGCGCGGTCGCGTCGGTGAACAGGTGTGCCGCCTTCAGCGGGGGCAGTTCCAGCTGGATGTCGATGCGGTCCAGCAGTGGCCCGGAGATGCGCCCCAGGTAGCGCCGCCGCACCTGGGGCGTGCAGGCGCACGCGGCATCGCCGGTGGGCCGCGCGCACGGGCACGGGTTGGCCGCCAGCACCACCTGCACCTGCGCCGGGTACACCACCACCCCGCGCGAGCGGCCCAGCGTGACCGTCCCGTCCTCCAGCGGCTGGCGCAGCGTGTCCAGCGCCTGCCGGGTGAACTCGGGCGCCTCGTCGAGGAACAGCACGCCCCGGTGCGCCAGCGACAGCGCGCCGGGCCGGGCCAGCCCGCTGCCGCCGCCGACCAGCGCCGGCACCGACGCGGTGTGGTGGGGCGCCTGGTAGGGCGGGCGGCGCAGCAGCGGCTCGCCGGGCGCGAGCACACCGGCGATCGAGTGCAGCGCGGTGACCTCCAGCGACGCCGCGTCGTCCAGCCGCGGCAGCAGCGAGGGCAGCCGCTGCGCCAGCATGGTCTTGCCCGCGCCGGGCGGGCCGAACAGCGCCAGATGGTGACCGCCCGCGGCGGCCACCTCCAGCCCGAGCCGGCCCATCTCCTGCCCCGCGACGTCGGCCAGGTCGGGCTCCGGGCCGGCCGGCTGGGGGAGCGCGTCCGGCGGCTCGATCAGGGCGCACCGGCCGCGCAGGAAGCCGATCACCCGGCCCAGGCTGTCCGCGGCCAGCACCCGCATCCCGGGCACGAGCGCCGCCTCGGCGGCGTTGCCGACCGGCACGATCGCCTTGGCGATGCCCTGGCGCGCGGCGGCGGCCACCATCGGCAGCACCCCGCGCACCGGGCGCACCGAGCCGTCCAGGCCCAGTTCGCCCAGCACCAGCACGTCGTCGAGCCCGGCCAGCGGCAGCGTGCCGGTGCCGCCGAGGATCGACAGCGCGATGGGGAGATCAAATGCCGAACCGCGCTTGCGTACGTCCGCCGGGTCGAGGTTGACGGCGATGCGCCGCTGCGGCCAGGGCTCGCCGGAGTTCACCATCGCCGCGCGCACCCGCTCGCGGGCCTCGTGGAGCGCGGTGTCCGGCAGCCCGCTCAGCACCACCGCCGGCAGGCCCGCGGCCAGATCGGCCTCGACCCGCACGACGTGCCCCGTGACGCCCTCCAGCGCGGCGCACAGCACCATCGCGTAGCTCATCGCGTCCCTCCGTTCCGCTGCGGCATGTCAGAACGCGCCGCGGATGTGCTCGACGACGGGGTCGCCGCCGTGCGGGGCGTGCACGCTGACCACGTCGAAGCGGACCTCGCCGGGGCGTACGCCGCTGACGGCCAGCCACTGCGCGGCCAGCTGCCGCAGCCGGCGGATCTTGGTGTGGGCGACCGCCTCGGCGGGTGTGCCGTACGTCGCACCACGGCGGGTCTTCACCTCGCAGAAGACGACTGCGTCGCCGTCGCGCGCCACGATGTCGATCTCCCCGGCCGCGCCGCGCCAGTTGCGGTCGAGCAGCACCATGCCCGCGGCCAGCAGATGGGCCGCGGCCAGGCGTTCTCCCCAGGCGCCGAGGGCCTGTGTCACCTTCGTCATGAGCGCCGAGCGAACACGTGCTCCGGCCGGATCGCCACGGCCGCAACGGCGTCGGCTGTGGACGGGGCGTCGCTTGTGGATATACGCCTGATCATGTTGTTGATCTGTTAAGGCGGCCGCCCGTTGGCGCGAACCTGAAATCTGCTCTACGGTGGGCGGCCGTGGACGGACATGACGACTTCGCCGAGTGGCCCAGCCCCTTCCGTGAGCAGCGGGGCGGCCGGGACGACCGCCGGGCGCCGGACCAGTACGCATACGACTTCGACGGCGACTCCCGGGTGCCGGCCCCCCGCTCCGGCGACAGCCGCTACTCCTCGCTCGCCGAGCTGAGCAGCGGCCCGGGCGGCGGCCGGGACGACCGCGACTGGGATCGGGGCGGCGACCGCTACCAGGGCGACCCCGACTTCGCGCCGCGCGGCCAGCGGTCCGGCCAGCAGATGCCGCCCGCCGACCCCGACTTCGCCCCGCGCGGGAGCCGTTCGGGCGCGCCGGACCCGGACTTCGTGCCGCGCGGCCAGCGCCCGGCCGAGCCGATGCCCGACATCGACTTCGCCCCGCGAAGCCCGCGTGAGCGCGGACCGGCCGCGCCGCCCGCGCTCGGCGGCCAGCCGATGGGCAACCCGGACCCGATCCAGCAGCCGACCTCGACCGTCGACTCGGCCGCGGTACGCCGTTCGGTGGCCGAGTCCGACGGGATCTACCGCAGCAAGCGGCCGGCGCTGCTGGTCGCGTTCTGGGCGCTGGCCGGCTTCGGCGAGTTGATGATGTTCAAGTCGCTGCTGGCGGGCCTGTTCAAGAGCGATGCCGGGCTGGTGCTGGCGCCGCTGCTGGCGATGACCGCGTTCCCGTTCCTCGCGCTCGGCCTGTACGCGCTGACCACGGGCGCGGCCACCGCGGTGCAGTTCCAGGGCCCCCGGGTCTGGCTGCGCACGCCGCTGGCCTACCTGCTGGTGGGCGCGGCGCTGATGCTGGCGGCCGCCACCGCCGCGTAGCGGCCGCGAACGGTGTCCCGGGGGAGAGTGACCCGGGGCACCGCGTACACTTGGGTATCGCGACCACTTCACGTGGTCGACTTCGCGCGCCCTCCCGCCTGTCGTCAGGCTGGGCGGCGGCCTCCCTGGTCCCCGTTCGCGGGGTTCCACCATGGCCGACGATCGGGCGCCAGGCGGCGGCCACCGGCCACCGGTTCAACCAGGGAACGCACGGGCCCCAGGCCCGTGCCGAGAAGATTGGCCTGCACATGGCTGTTGTCAGCATGCGCCAGCTGCTGGAGAGCGGCGTTCACTTCGGTCACCAGACCCGTCGCTGGAACCCGAAGATGAAGCGCTTCATCTTCACCGAGCGCAACGGCATCTACATCATCGACCTGCGCCAGACGCTCGACTACATCGAGAAGGCGTACAGCTTCGTCCGCAACACCGTCGCCGAGGGCGGCACCGTGCTGTTCGTCGGCACGAAGAAGCAGGCCCAGGAGGCCGTGGCCGAGCAGGCCGCGCGCGTGGGCATGCCCTACGTCAACCACCGCTGGCTGGGCGGCATGCTCACCAACTTCCAGACGGTGTACAAGCGGCTGCAGCGGATGAAGGAGCTGGAGTCGATCGACCTGACCGGCACCGCCGCGGGGTACACCAAGAAGGAGACCCTGCAGCTGTCGCGGGAGAAGACCAAGCTCACCAAGACCCTCGGTGGTCTGCGGGACATGCAGAAGCTCCCGGCCGCGGTCTGGATCGTGGACACCAAGAAGGAGCACATCGCCGTCGACGAGGCCCGCAAGCTGGGCATCCCGGTGATCGCGATCCTGGACACGAACTGCGACCCGGACGAGGTCGACTTCCCGATCCCGGGCAACGACGACGCGATCCGCTCGGCCGAGCTGCTGACCAAGGTCATCGCGACCGCGGTCGCCGACGGCCTGATCGCCCGCTCGGGCAAGGCCGCGCGCGGCGGCGACGTGAAGCCGGAGCCCGGCACCGTCGCGGCCGACGAGCCGCTGGCCGAGTGGGAGCAGGAGCTGCTGACCGGTGACAAGCCGGCCGCCGAGGCTGCTGCCGCGCCCGCCGCTGAGTGACCCGCTGTCACACGGTGCGGGTCCCGGACCCGCACCGTGTGGTACGACTTGCGAAGTCTTCTACCAAAGAGGGAACTGATGTCCACTATTTCCGCTGCAGACGTCAAGCGGCTCCGTGAGCTGACCGGCTCCGGCATGATGGACTGCAAGAAGGCGCTCGAGGAGGCCGAGGGCGACTTCGACAAGGCCGTGGAGATCCTGCGCGTCAAGGGCGCCAAGGATGTCGGCAAGCGCGCCGGCCGCTCCACCGCCAACGGTCTGGTCGCCCACAAGGGCACCGCGATCCTCGAGCTGAACTGCGAGACGGACTTCGTCGCCAAGAACGACGCGTTCATCGCGCTCGCCGAGCAGCTGGTCGCGCACGTCGCCGAGATCAAGCCGGCCGACGTCGACGCGCTGCTCGCGTCGAAGATCGGTGACGGCACCGTCGCCGACCTCATGCAGGACCAGTCGGCGAAGATCGGCGAGAAGCTGGTCATCGGCCGCTTCGCGGTGCTGGAGGGCGCTGTCGCGGTGTACATGCACCGCAAGAGCGCCGACCTGCCGCCGCAGGTGGGTGTCGCTGTGCAGTACACCGGCAAGTCCGACGAGGCCGGCGCGGACGACGCCCGCTCGGTCGCGATGCAGATCGCGGCCATGCGCCCGAAGTTCGTCACCCGTGACGAGGTGCCGGCCGAGGTCGTCGAGTCCGAGCGCCGCATCGCCGAGCAGACCGCTCGCGAGGAGGGCAAGCCCGAGGCCGCCCTGCCGAAGATCATCGAGGGCCGGGTGAACTCGTTCTTCAAGGACTTCGTCCTGATCGAGCAGCCGTCGGTCACCGACCAGAAGAAGACGGTGAAGCAGGTGCTGGCCGAGGCCGGCATCGAGGTCACCCGCTTCGCGCGGTTCGAGGTCGGCCAGGCCTGAGCCGCCCCGAGCGGAACGTACTGAAGGAGGGAGGTCGCTGGTGGCAGCCACGGCCTCCCTTTTCCATACCGTCGTCGGGGTCGCCGACGGTGAGACGAAAGGTCGCTGATGTCCGGACACCAGTTCAACCGGGTCGTGCTGAAGCTCTCCGGCGAGGTCTTCGGCGGTGGTGAGGTCGGCGTCGATCCGGACGTCGTGGCCGGGGTCGCCCGCCAGATCGCCACCGTGGTGCGCCGCGGCGTGCAGGTCGCCGTGGTCGTCGGCGGAGGAAACTTCTTCCGCGGGGCCGAGCTGCAGAAGCGCGGCATGGACCGGGCCCGCGCCGACTACATGGGCATGCTGGGCACGGTGATGAACTGCCTGGCGCTGCAGGACTTCCTGGAGAAGGAGGGCATCGAGACGCGGGTGCAGACCGCGATCACGATGGCCCAGGTCGCGGAGCAGTACATCCCGCTGCGCGCCATCCGGCACCTGGAGAAGGGCCGCGTCGTGATCTTCGGCGGCGGCGCCGGCATGCCGTACTTCACCACCGACACCGTCTCGGCCCAGCGCGCGCTGGAGATCCACGCCGACGTGGTGCTGATGAGCAAGAACGGCGTGGACGCGGTCTACACCGCCGACCCGCGTACCAACCCGGACGCGGTCCGGATCGACCAGATCACGTTCAGCGAGGTGCTGCGGCAGAACATCCGGGTGGCCGACGCCGCCGCGTTCAGCCTCTGCGCCGACAACGGCCTGCCGATGCTCGTCTTCGGCGCCGAGGGCGACGACACCATCGTCCGCGCCGTCAGCGGCGACAAGATCGGCACCCTCATCACCGCCTCCTGACACCCTGCCCACCCATCCCACCCATCCCACCCCACGCCCGGCCGCCCGGGCCGGCCGGCCCCACCTCCTGCCGCAACTCTTGAAGACTTGCGGCATCAGGCGGGCACGGTGAGCGCGACTCTTCAAGAGTTACGGCACGGGGGGTGGGGCGGTGGGACGGTGGTGGCGGGTGGGGTGGACGCCTCGCGCAGGGGCGGGCGTGGCGGGCGGTACCCTATGGCCGCGTGGCGGACGGGTTCCGGGCGTGGAGACGGTACGCGGTTCGCGGACACGTCCACGCGGGCTCGGACGTGATACGAGCATGACGCCGCCGGCAGGCGGATGATCGAAGACAGAGCACAGCACGGAGTCAGTGCCCGGCGACCAGGTGCGCCGCGGAACGGGGCCCACAGGCTGCCGCGCCGCCACCGGGTCGGACGCGGCACACGATCAGAGACGGAGAAGCCCGTGATCGACGACACCCTCCTCGAGGCCGAGGAGAAGATGGACCGGGCGGTCGACCACGCGAAGGAGGAGTTCGCGGCGATCCGCACGGGCCGTGCCAACGCGGCGATGTTCTCCAAGATCGTGATCGACTACTACGGCACGCCCACCCCGCTGCCGCAGATGGCCTCGATCGGCGTGCCCGAGCCGCGCATGGTGATCATCAAGCCGTACGACGCGTCCCAGCTGGGCGCGATGGAGCGCGCGATCCGCGACTCGGACCTGGGCGTCAACCCGGGCAACGAGGGCACCCAGCTGCGCATCCTCGTGCCGCCGATGACCGAGGAGCGCCGCCGCGACATGACCAAGGTCGCGCGGGGCAAGGGTGAGGACGCCAAGGTCGCCATCCGCAACGTGCGCCGCAAGGCCAAGGAGGAGCTCGACCGCATCGTCAAGGACGGCGAGGCGGGCGAGGACGACGGGCGCCGGGCGGAGAAGGAGCTCGACGACCTGACCGCCAAGTACGTGGCGCACATCGACGAGCTCATCAAGCACAAGGAAGTCGAGCTGCTCGAAGTCTGATGAGCGAGCCATACGACACGGACCCTCGCCGGTCCGGCGCTTCCCGGGCGCGGCAGCCCTACGATGCCGCGCCCGACGCGTATGACGACCCCTCCGACGGCCCCGTCGACGAGCCGGCCCCGGCCGCCAAGGACTACGGCCGGGCCGGGCGCAACGTGCCCGTCTCCATCCTGGTCGCGGTCGGCCTGCTGCTGGTCATCCTGACGCCGCTGTTCTTCTTCAAGCCGCTGTTCCTGGTGATCCTGGTGGCCGCGGCCGGTCTGGGCGTCTGGGAGATGACCCGGGCGCTGCGCACCTCCGGGGCCCGGCCGCCGCTGATCCCGCTGCTCGGCGGCGGGGTGGCGATGATGTGCCTGGCCTGGTTCTCCGGCGTCGACGCGCTCAGCATCGGCCTGCTGATCACCGTGCTGGCCACCATGGTGTGGCGGATGGGCGACGGCCCGGCCGGCTACCAGCGCGACATCGGCGCGGCCGCGCTGATCATGGTGTACGTCCCGTTCCTGCTCGGCTTCGCCGCGCCGCTGACCACGCCCGAGGACGGCAAGTACCGGATTCTGGCGACGCTGGCCGCGGTCGTGCTCTCCGACACCGGCGGTTTCGTGGCGGGTGTGCTGTTCGGCAAGCACCCGATGGCCCCGACGATCAGCCCGAAGAAGTCCTGGGAGGGCTTCGCCGGTTCGATCGTCGCGACCGGCGCGGGCAGCGCGGCGATCCTGTGGGCCCTGCTGGACGTGGCGCCCTGGAAGGGCGTGCTGTTCGGCATGGTGGTGTCCGTCGCGGCGGTGCTCGGCGACCTCGCCGAGTCGCTGCTCAAGCGCGACCTCGGCATCAAGGACATGAGCAACATCCTGCCCGGTCACGGCGGCATCATGGACCGGCTGGACTCGATCGTCTTCGCCGTGCCGACCGCGTACCTGTTGCTGTCCGTGCTCGCGCCCGTGGCGTGAGGTGAGACACAGCGGGCGGCGCGGGCAGGCGTGGCACCACCCCGAGCAGCACTGTTGGCACCATCGAGGGCTGTCGCCCTCGCGTGGACGTGGGACACTGGACCAGTCATGACGAGCCTTCCGTTGATTTCCGTTACCGATGGTGACGGTGCCACTGCGCGCCGCGCCTCCATGCCCCCGCGCCACCTGGCCGACCTGGATCTCGCCGGTCGGCGCAGCGCCGTGTCCGACCTGGGCGAGCAGGCGTTCCGCGCCACCCAGCTGTCGACGCACTACTTCGGGCGGCTGGAGCGCGACCCGGCCGGCATGACCGACATCCCGGCCGCGGCCCGCGAGCGGCTGTCCGAGCAGCTGCTGCCGAAACTGCTGACCCCGGTCCGCGAGCTGGCCTGCGACGACGGCGCCACGCGCAAGGCGCTGTGGCGGCTGCACGACGGCTCCATGGTCGAGAGCGTGCTGATGGGCTACGGCGACCGGGTCACGGTCTGCATCTCCAGCCAGGCCGGCTGCGGCATGGCGTGCCCGTTCTGCGCCACCGGCCAGGCCGGCCTGACCCGCAACCTGTCCACCGCCGAGATCGTCGACCAGGTGGTGTACCTCGCCGGGGTCGCGCAGTCGGGCGTGATGGGCGGCGAGCCCCGCCGGCTGAGCAACGTGGTCTTCATGGGCATGGGCGAGCCGCTGGCCAACTACAACCGGGTCATCGCCGCGGTGCGCCGCCTGACCAGCCCGGCTCCGGAGGGCCTGGGGCTGTCCCAGCGGCACGTGACGGTCTCCACCGTGGGTCTGGTCCCGGCGATGCGCAAGCTCGCGGAGGAAGACCTCTCCGTGACTCTTGCGCTCTCGCTGCACGCGCCCGATGATGACCTTCGCGACGAACTCGTGCCGGTGAACCAGCGGTGGAAGGTCGCCGAAGTGCTCGACGCCGCGTGGGCGTACGCCGCTCGCACGGGCCGCCGGGTCAGCATCGAGTACGCCATGATCAGGGACGTGAACGACCAGCCGTGGCGGGCCGACCTGCTGGGTCGCCTGCTTGCGGGGCGGCTGGCGCACGTCAATCTCATCCCGCTCAACCCCACGCCCGGCAGCAAGTGGGACGCCAGTCCCAAGCCGGTCGAGCGGGAGTTCGTCCGGAGGTTGCGCGCGGCCGGAGTGGCCACTACGGTGCGTGACACCCGGGGACGCGAGATTGACGGCGCATGTGGACAGTTGGCTGCGAGCGAGGTTGAGGCATGAGCGAGCGTTGCGAGCGAATCATGAGGCCTTGGACTCATGCCTGCGTGCGAGCGCGGCGAGGAGAAGGCATGAGCGTCAGCAGGATTGAGGTTTCGTCGTGAGCTCGCATGGTCAGCGGTTCCGCCGCCGGGCGGTCCGTCGCGGTTACAAGGTCGACGAGGTGGACACCTTCCTCGACCGGGTGGAGGCGACGCTCAACGGCGCCCCCGTCGGTCCCGAGGTGAGGTCGCAGGAGGTCCGCGACGTCGTGTTCCGGGTGCGCTTCGGCGGATACGACGAGTGGCAGGTCGACCTGCACCTCGACCGGGTCGAGCGCCAGCTCGCCGAGCTGGAGGAGCGGCCGGCCGCGCCGGGTCGCGGCGCTGAGCTGCGCGCCGGCCTGGGTGCGCCGACGCCCGCCCCCGCGCCGCTGCCGGATCGCATGGGCCCGCCGCCCCCGCCGCTGCCGACCCGCACGCCGGCCGCCAACGCGCCGAGCGGCGCCCTGCCGCGTTACGAGCAGCCGCGCTTCGACGAGCAGCCGTCGTACGCGGGCCAGCCCGGGATGGGCCCGAACACGGGTGGCCAGGTCCCGGTGGTGCCGCCCGGCCCGCAGGGCAGCTTCGACGGCTTCGGCGGCGGCCACGGCCGGGCCGACATGACCAGTGAGATCCGGATGGAGCGGCCGCAGCCGCCGCGCATGCCGGAGCCCCCGCGCAACGAGCCGCCGCGCGTCGACCCGTACGGGCCGAGCAGCGGTTTCGGCTCGGTGACCGCGCAGCAGCCGGTGTACGGCGGCGGCGCGCCCCAGCGCGGCTACGACAACGACGCCACGAACACGTTCGGCGCGGTGCCGCCCGCCTCGGCGAACCCGTCCACGTACGGTGGCGGCGGCGGTTTCGCCCCGCCTCCGCCCCCGCCGCCGGCGGCGCCCGCGGGCCCGGCCTACACCGGTGAGCTGGCCCGGGTGGACCAGCTGCGGCGTACGTTCCAGCTGCGCCGGTTCGGCAGCGGCTACGACCCGCAGCAGGTCGACCGGCTGTTCGAGACCGTCCTGGGCTCGCTGTCCGGCCGCACCGGCGGCACGGTCAACGAGGGCGAGCTCGACCCGGGCCGGCTCGGCCTGGTTCCCGGCGGCTACTACGAGGCCGAGGTCGAGCAGGCGCTGCGCGAGGTGCGCGACATCGTCGCCCGGCGCTGACCGCGAAAGCACGACGGCCCCGGCCGCGACCCTGCGAAGGGCGCGGCCGGGGCCGTTTTGACAGCTCCCGGCGACCGGATCAGTCGCGCAGGCCGTTGCGGCGCAGCACGATGTCGATGATCATGATCGCGGCGAGGATGCCGGCGATGCTGATCAGCCAGATCGACTCGACGTTGCCCTCGTGGTTGCCGAACAGCATCAGCAGCAGCATGACGATCACCACGGTCCCGGCGATCCGGGCGGCCTTCACCGGGGTGGGAGCGTGCTGGTCGGGCGAGGTTACCGGCTCTTCTGCGGCCACGATCAGGTCCTTCTCTCTCGACTCCAGGCCTCCGCCGACGGCGCGCGTCGCGGTGGCGGCAATACAGTCTGGCATGTCGTGATCGAGAGCTCGGGGGGAGTCCGGCATCCCACAGCCGAGGTGGCGGTGGGCGGGCCCGCCGGAGCGCTCAGGTAGCGTCTATCAGGTCGGCTTACGCGGCGAGAAGGGAAACGTGAAGTGCGGATC
>NZ_BONI01000042.1 GCF_016862635.1 Catellatospora coxensis
TAAGGGCATGGATAGGCGCGCAGTGAGACTCCATGGGCGCGGCTCCTTCGGCGGGCGACGGACGTAGCCGCAGACGCCGAGCGGTATGCGACTTTGCCGCACTCAGGGCAGACGACGGGCATGGCGATCCTCGGATGTCAGGGTGCGACCGGCCGGCATGGCGCCGGCCGGTCGGAAGCGTCAGAGGGCCCAGTAGGCGGCGGGCTTGTTCGAGTCGAGACCGATCCCGTCGATCTGAACGCGACCGCCGCTGATGGCGGCCTTCGGCACGTCGAAGACGATCTTCCCGGCGGTCTTCTGGCCCGTGGCGAGGTCGACCGCGTGCAGCTCGGGCTTGAACCCAATGGTGAACGCCTGCTCGAAGACGGTGCCGTCGACGGCCACGAACTTAAAGTTGAACGGATTCGCATGGTAGGTGCCCTGCTTGCAGACAACTGTCACGTCCAGCGCCAGAAAGATGCCCTTCTCGGGCTTGCTGCCGAACGAGCCCGGCTCCTTGGTGTGCTGCTTAGGGCCGGTGACGGCGACCTCGACTACCGTCTTGTCGCCCAGCAACTCGCTGGTGAGGGTGATGGTCTGGCCGACCTTGCCGATCGCCGTGGTCGGCTCCGGCGCGGCCTCGACGTTCGTGCCCTCGCTGCCGGAGACCGCGGAGGAGGTGTCGCCGGCGCCCGCGCCGCAGGCCAGCATCGTCAGGGTGGTGAGGGCGGCGGCGAATGCAACGGCGAAGTGCTTGCGATGCATGGAAACGGGTCCTCTCGAAATTTGTGCGAAGGGGACGTTCGGAGTCGGTTGGTCCATTGACCGCAACGGGCCGAGGTGAACTCCTGGCCGATCGTGATGGTCACGTGGGGCGATCACAGAGACGGCTGTTTCATCGTTGCCCTGCTTCCGCTCGGTGACGAGTGGCTACGCTAGAGCAGGCTGTGAAGTATGTCAACAGCATCTAGATGCGCAGTGTTTGTCAACAATCATGAGCAGCTGTTAGCCTGAGCCTCGACCTAGGAGGGCCTGATGGAGAGCACGGCAGAGGTCACCGCCGGCGACATTGCACGGCTCGCGGGCGTGGGTCGGGCCGCGGTGAGCAACTGGCGCAAGCGGTATGCCGACTTCCCGCAGCCCGTAGGCGGTACCACGGCCAGCCCGACGTTCCGGCTCGTTGAGGTCGAGAAATGGTTGACCTCCCATGATCGGATGCCTGAACAGTCCGGCGCAGAGCGGCTCTGGACTGCCTTGCAACATGGATCCGCTGATCCCGAACGCGATATCCCCGTGCTGGCTCGGGCGGTCATGAGTCCGCGGCGACCGAAAGCAGGCGGCGAACATCTCAAGGCGGCCTTGGCCGTCGCCGCCGAGATCGGCACCGAGGACGCTCTAGCCGCGCTTGTGGACCGATTCGTCGACATACGCGGCCGGCGTGGGTCTGTGGCCACTTCCGCCCAGGTTGCCGAACTGATTGCCGAAGTCGTCGAACCGGCGGGCAAGTCGGTGCTCGACCCTGCCTGCCGCACCGGTTCCCTGCTCGCCGCCGCCGCGACCCTTGGCGCTGCCCGACTGACAGGGCAGGACGGCGACCCGGACAACGTCACGATCGCCGGAGCCCGTCTTTTCCACTGCTCAGACGTCCGCGTCGATGTGCGTCCGGGCACGCTGCAGGAGGATGCGTTCCCAGACGCGGCCGCCGACGTGGTGATCAGCGATCCGCCCGGCGGCGGAAACTGGGGCTACGACGAACTCGCCGGAGACCTCCGATGGGAGTATTCGCTTCCACCCCGCAACGAGGGTGAACTCGCCTGGGTGCAACACGCGCTCGCCCGACTACGTCCGGGCGGCCGGGCCGCGCTCCTGCTGCCACCCGGTGTCGCCGAACGTCCGGCAGGACGTCGTGTGCGCCGCGAGCTGCTGAGGCGAGGCGCGTTGCGCGCGGTCATCACCTTGCCCGCTGGCGCCACCGCGCCGTTTAACACACGTCTTCATCTGTGGATGCTACGCCGTCCGGATCGGGATGATCGAGCGCGCGACGTGCTGCTGGTCGAGACCACCGGCGAGTGGGATGAAGCGGCGACGACGATCAAGGCTGCGGTTCGGGCACACGAGGCGGCCCGTCAGCTGCCCGAGGCCATGATCGGCCGGGCGGTCATCGTGGAGGCCGTCAAGCTGAGCAACGAGGACGTCGACCTGACGCCCGCCAGACACATTCCCGGCGGTCAGGCGTCACTCTCGGCGGATCTGATCCTGCAGCGTCGCGATGAGCTGGTTGATCTGCTCGGGAGACTCCCGGCGGTGGTGCCGCAAGCGGTCGCCGGCGACGGCGAGCCACCCGCCGCCGAGATAACCGTCAGCGAACTCGTCAAGAACGGCTTGGTGACGATCTTCACCGACCCCGAAATTCGCGTACGGACGAATGACGTGCTGGTGCCCGCGATCGGTTCCCGGCCACGCATCGACGTGGCCGGTTCCGCAGATGACGGACGTGTTCTGGGCCCGCAGTGTTTCCTGCTCAGAATGAAGCTCGGCTACGTGGACCCCTGGTGCTTCGCGGGATTCATGGCCTCGGACGCGAACCTCCGACGGATCACGTCCATGGGCTCCATACCCCGCGTCGACGTCCGTAAGGCGCACATGCCGAGGCTGCCCTTGGAGCGGCAGGTCGAGTACGGCGAGAGGTTTCGCAGGTTGCGCGAGTTCGCAGACCTCCTCCGTCTGGCGGCCGCGACCGGCGAAGAGGTCACGCAAATGGTCGCCGAGGGTCTGGTGGCCGGGACGCTCAGGGGCGAATTATGAGTGTTTCGTCGCTCAACGGGGAAGGGCGCAGGTGGAGGAACTGACGTCGGACGACCCGCGCCGGGTCGGCCGAAACGGTGACTACGAGCTGCTGGCACGGCTTGGCAACGGAGGTATGGGCCGGGTATACCTGGGCAGGTCGAGGACTGCCGAGCGGGTCGCCGTCAAGGTCATCCTGCCACACCTGGTCAGCGACCCCGACGTGCGGAAGCGGTTCGCGGCCGAGGTTGACAGCCTCAAACTGGCGCACGGCATCCGGGTGGCTCAGTACCGAGGTTCTGAGATCAACCAGCGGCAGCCGTGGCTTGCCGTCCAATACGTGCCGGGCCGTACGCTGCGTCAGCATGTCGAGGACAGAGGCGTGCTGCGGGCGCGGGTCGTCGCCGCGCTCGGCGCGATGCTCGCCGAGGGTCTGCTGACCATCCACGGCGCAGGGCTGCTGCACCGCGACCTGAAACCGGCCAACATCATGCTCGGCCCCGACGGCCCCTGCATCATCGATCTCGGGCTGGCGGTGCTGCAGGAGAGCGACTCACACCTGACGCAGACCGGCTTCGCCGTCGGCACCGCCGCGTACATGCCGCCGGAGCAGGCATGCGGTGAGAAGAACCTGACTGCCGCCGTGGATGTCTACGCCCTCGGCGCGACCCTGCTCTACGCCGCGACGCGGCACAACCCCTACCCGCCGTCGCACGCCGTGGTGCTCGCCAAGCGGATCACCGATCCGAACGACCACCCCGACCTGACCGGGCTGTCCGAGGAACTGCAGAGTGTCGTCGGCGCGATGCTCGCCTTCGACGCACAGGCGAGGCCCACGGCGCAGGAGGTGTGCACCGAGCTGACCGACATCGCCACTGCCGGCGGCGTGGACTTCGAGGTGGTCCGCCACGAGCTTGCGACAACGACCTATGCGCCGCAGGCGGCGGTACCGAACCCGCCCACGGATCTCGAGGATCCGATCATCGATGTGGGCTGGTCACTGGGGCCGACCGAGCTGATCAGCGACCCGCCGCCGACGAAACAAGAGGCCGCGAAGTCCGAGCCGAAGCCGGACCCGGCTCCTCGGGCGGACCTAACCGCGCTGGTGGCGCAGCTGCGCAGGCAGTACGCCCAGCGCCCGAACCCGTAGCGCGACTGTTCAGGTCGCCGACCGGGCATGGCGTACATGGCAGCCAGCTGATGGGCGCGTACCGCCGAGGAATGGGACGACATACGAGACCGCCGCGCTGATCGCGGCTTGGGGAGGACCGATGAGCGCGGGTGCCACGCTGCGTACGCTGGTCAGTGCCGAGAAAGAGATCATGAAGCTGTCGCGCACCGATAAGGGCGCGGTCTACGAGTTCCAGCACAAGTTCCGCCAGAACCCGAACAACCCGGGCCTGCACCTGAAACAGCTCAAGGGCGATCTGAAGCTATGGTCGGCACGGGTCAGCGCCGACATCCGGGCCATCATGCTACACATCGCCGATCACGAATATCTGCTGATCGATGTCAAGTCGCGGCAGGCGGTCTACGACGATCTCGACCGCTACAGCTACAAGGTCAACCGGATCACCGGCGGTATTGAGGTCATCGACCTGGAGCCCGTCGGCGACAGCATCATCGGGCGGCTCCTGCCGCCCGAGGCGGAGCCGCTGTTCGCGACGATTACCGATGCGCAGCTGCTGGAACTCGGCGTCGCCGAGCCGCTGCTCGCACACGTCAGAAGCGTGACCAACGACGAGGAGCTGCTGGCTCTGCTGGAGTTGGCGCCCCAGCTGACGACCGACGTGCTGCTGGCGCTTTACGACGGCAAGAGCTACGACCAGGTGCGTGCGCAGGTGACTGACCCTGTCCGCGCCGAGGACCAGGTCGATCCCGACGACCTTCTCGCCGCGCTTACCCGACCGGCGACACAAGTCACCTCCGCCGACGAGGCGCTGCAGGCGATGCTCGGCGAGTCGTTCGACCGCTGGCAGATCTTCCTGCACCCGACCCAGCGGAGGCTGGTGGAGCGGCCCACCACCGGCGCCACCCAGGTCGGCGGCGGACCAGGCACCGGCAAGACCATTGTCGCATTGCACCGGGTGGCGCACCTGGCCGCGATGCTCAAGCCGGGCACGGACAAGCCGATCCTGCTGACCACGTTCAGTCGCAACCTCGCCGCCGACCTGCGGACCAGGCTCATCGCGCTCGGTGGGCAGGAACTGCTGGCGCGGGTCGACATCGTCAACATCGACAAGCTGGCCAACCAGGTCGTCACCGAATACAAGGCAGGCTACGGTAACCAGGTCGTTGATGACAATCAGGCGGTCGACCACTGGCGCACATTCCTGGCTGAGATCGGCGAGAAGAAGTGGGAAGCCGAATTCCTCAACGCCGAGTGGGTCCACGTCATCCTCGGTCAGGTCCTCAACTCGCGGAACGACTACTTCACGGCGCGACGTCCGGCGCGCGGCCGTCCGATCGTCCGGGAGGAGCGCGACGAGATCTGGAGGCTGACCGAGCGGTTCACCGCCTGGCTGGACAAGCAACGCGTGTGGACGTGGCGGCAGATAGCAGCGGAGGCGGCCAGGCTGGAGATGGAGCGGGCCAAGCGGATCGAGGCCGGCGCCGATCCGACGGTGCGACACCGCTACCGCCACGTCGTCGTCGACGAGGCGCAGGACCTCAGCGCTGCGCATTGGAAGATGCTGCGAGCAATGGTGGCCGTCGGCTCGGACGATATGTTCCTGGTCGGCGACACCCACCAGCGCATCTACGACAACCACGTGACGCTGTCCAACCTGGGCATCGACATCCGCGGCCGCTCGGCACGACTCACGCTGAGCTACCGCACCACGCGCGAGATCCTCGCTGTGGCTCTGGAGATGATGACCGGCGAGGTGTACGACGATCTTGACGGGGGCGAAGACGGCCTGGCCGGTTATCGATCGCTGCTGCGTGGCGGGCGCCCCGTGTTCCAGGGAGCAGGCACGTGGGCGCAGGAGATGGCGATGATCGCGGCACAGCTGCGGGTCTGGGGCAACCCGGTGGACGGTTCGGTCGCGATCTGCGTGCCCACCCGTGACCTCGTTGCCGAGGTGACGGCGAAGCTGCAGGACGACGGTGTGCAGGTGATCGAGATCGGGCCTGACGGTCCCAATGGCGGCGAAGGCGTGCACGTCGGCACGATGCATCGTTTCAAGGGCCTCGAGTATCAACGCATGATCATCGCTGGTGTCGGCGACGGACTCGTGCCGCGACAGATGATTAATCAATACCGCGACGTGGAGCCGAAGCGATACCAGCGTGAGCGCCAGCGCGACCGGTCGCTGCTGTTTGTCGCCGCGACCCGGGCCCGCGACGAGCTCGCCGTGTTCTGGCACGGCACTCCCAGCCCGTTCCTGACCCACCGGCTGGTACGGCAACAGGCAGCGTGACCCGGCACAATGGGCTCTGGTCCAACCACGGAACGGAGCCCATCGTGACCTCGCCCGCGCTTATCGCCGACCGCTACGAGCTGATCGACGATCCGTTCCGGGGCAGCATGGGCGAGGTCTTCCGGGCCTACGACACACGCCTTGACCGGGAGGTCGCCGTCAAGGTGATCCATCGCGACCTGCTCGGCGGCGACCTGGAAACCGAACTGGTGCGGCGTTTCCGGCGGGAGGCCCGGCTTACTGCGAAGGCGGCACACCCCGGGGTGCCCGAGATCTTCGATATCGGCGTCGACCAGAACCGCCACTACGTGGTGATGGAGCTCGTCCAAGGCGCCACTTTGCGCGACCTGCTCAACGAGGTGCAGCCGCTGCCTGACGGCTGGGCGGCGTTCATCGCCGCGCAGATCAGTGCTGTGTTGGCCTGCACGCATGCCGTGGCGCTCATCCATCGTGACCTCAAGCCGGACAATGTCATGCTCTGCGTCGACGGAACGGTGAAGGTCATCGACTTCGGCGTGGCGATCCTGGCGGACATGAACCCGTCGTCGCGGTTGACGCCGCCCGGCGCGACGGCAGGCGACGCCCGTTACCAGGCCCCGGAGCGGTTCCTGGGTCTCGCGACGCCACAAAGCGACCTCTTCTCACTCGGCCGCGTAATCCAGGACATGCTCCGAGATGATCCTTCCGCGCCCGACGCACTTGTCGCATTGAGCGAGCAGTTGGTGCAGGTGTCACCTGAACAGCGGCCCGTGAACGCGACCGAGGTCTTCGGCAGGCTGAAGCCGTTGCTGGGTCGACTTGCCTCGCTTCCAGGGTTCGTCACTTCGGGCCGACCGGATGCCCTGCGGATGTACGACGAGACATTGCGGCTCCTGCCGGCCCCACTCGGCGAGCGATGCGCCCCAGTCCACGCCTCGTATGAGGTGTTGACACCGCGCCAAGCTCGTGCCCGTGCGGAGGTGTACGCGGCCGACGGAAGGTTCAACCTGGCCGTCCGCCTCCTTGACGATGCTATCGCTGCAGCCGACCCCGCCGACCGCATCGTGACCGACCTGCGGCGCGACCTCGCAGCCGTGCTTGTCGACGCAGGCGATGCCAGGCGCGCGGTTGACGCCTGTGCGGTTGCGGTCAAGGCCCTCGCGGGCAGGGTCGCTCCGACCCACCCGGCGCTGTCGTCCCTGCGCCTGTCCATGGCACGTGGCCACGCTGTCCTGGGTGAGCTGCGCCAAGCTAGGGACGTGTACGAGTCGCTCATCGACGACTTCGTCACCGCAGGCGGGTCAACATCAGCCGAGCATGTTGTTGCGGTTTGCGAACTCGCCGCTCTGTTGGCGATCCAAGGCGATGCTGGGCACGCCGAGGACCTACTGGTCAAGGTCCTTGATGTGCCGCCTGTGCCATCTTGCGTCGGTCGGGTGAGGGAGCTGCTGGCAGCCGTGCGACAAACCCGGCATCCGTGAACACCAAGCCGCTCAAGGCTGGTGCGTCAGGGCCTGGTCCGGTGATGTGCGAGACGCCTCCAGGGCTCCCCGCGCACACGGGGTGATCGCTCGGCCGTCAGGCTACATTCGATGTATGGATGACGGCTTGGACCCGCTTGCCCGCACAGCGCTGTGGACGGCGTCGATGCGAGCGCGCGAACATGCCCGCTCGGACCGGCTCTTCGACGAGCCGCTGGCTAACCTGCTGGCCACCGAGGACGGCCCGAAGATCATGCGTGGCTTCGAAGGTGAGGTGCAGCGCGGCGTCGAGGACCCCGCGCTGGCCGTGCGGACCCGGTTCTTCGACGATGCGATGATCGACGCCGCGCGCAGCGGGGTGCGGCAGTTCGTCCTGGTAGCGGCCGGCATGGACACTCGTGGGTATCGGCTGGCGTGGCCGGAGTCGACGGTGCTGTTCGAGCTGGACCGGCCGGCGCTGCTGGAGCTGAAGGCGTCACTGCTCGCCGACGCAGCCGCGACGCCCGCCTGCACCATCCGGCCGTTAGGCGTCGACCTACTCGGCGACTGGACAACGCCGTTGGCCGCGGCCGGATTCCGTCATTCGGAGCCGACGCTTTGGCTGGTCGAAGGCCTGTTCTACTTCCTGTCTGCTCATGAACGCGACACCCTCCTCAAGGAGATCACGACCCTGTCCGCGACCGCCAGCCGCCTCCTCGCCGACTACGTCACCCAGACGTCTCTGGACGGCACCGGGATGCAGGTATGGCGGGAGAAGATGGCTGCCAGCGGGCACCCGTGGAAGTCCGGCTGTGACGATCCAGAGGGCCTGCTGGACGCGCAGGGCTGGCGTGCTCGCGTGTCGGCATACGGTTCGCCGGAGGCCGACTACGGCCGCTGGGCGCACGCGGTGATCGAGCCGGGGGTGACGGCTACCCGCGGCCGTTATCTGATCAGCGCCGTTCTCGACGGCTCAGCGGTGTAGCCCGACGAACGACGGTCCGACCCGGAACGGCTGAATGTCGATCTCGCGCCACACGTCACCTAGAACGTACGGCTCGATCTTCAACCAAGCACCGACGTCCTCGCGGCTCGGGAAGTCGAGGACGAGGACGGAGCCGGTCATCTGTCCGGCCTCGTCGAGCATGGCACCGCCGTAGAGCATGTTGCCGCTGGCGACGAGCTGGTCGCCGAGCGCGATGTGGGCATCTCTGGCGGCCAGTCGCCGTGCCAGCGCGCCGTCGTCCTTGCCGTCGTGGGCGATCAGCAGGAACTGCATGGTCAGGTCTCCTCTTGCGCGTCGTCGGACGTGGGCGGGGTGAAGCCTGACGGCCATCTGGTCGACGCATCCCAGCGTATGGCCGACAGGCGGGCTCGCGCGAGGCGGCAGTCCGTGAGGTCCGCGCCTCTCAGGTCGGCTCGGTCGAGGTTCGCACCGGTCAGGTCGGTGCGGGTGAGGTCGGCTCCGATCAGGCTTGCCGCGCTGAGGTCGGCCAGGGCCGCGTCGGCGTTGGTCAGCCGGGCCTGCTGGAGGTTGGCCTTCGACAGGTCGGCCATCTCAAGGTTGGCCCTGTCCAGTGTGGCGTCGGTCAGGTTGGCGCCGGTCAGTCTGGCGCCGGAGAGGTTGGTGCCGGTCAGGTCCGCTCCGGCGCAGGCGGCGCCTGGCATTACGGCGCGTTCGAGCCGTGCCCCGGCGAGGTCCGCTCCGCTGAGCTGGGCGTCGGCGAGCGTGCCGTCGTGCAGCCACCCCTGGACCTCGAGTTCGAGCACGGCCCGGTTGGTGAGCCCGCGGTCGGTACTGGCCATCTCACGCACGAGCTGGCGACGCAGGCGCTGGTTCTCCCGGCGGGCGGCGAAGCGGTCGACGAGCAGGATGATGATCGCCATCCCGACCAGTTCCGACCCGAGGTTGGCGTACAGGTCGTCGAGTAGGGCGGCGGGGTTCCAGCCGTGCTCGTGGAGGTGCCCTCCGATGATGACGCCGACGCCGAGCAGCATGATGGCCGCGCCGAACGCCGTGGCGGGTAGCAGGCCGGTGCGGCGGGGCTTCATCGGCCGGTCCAGGGCAGCGGCTGCAGGTCGCCGGGCTGCCAGGTCGGGTCGACCTCGGGCACCGTGAGGGCGAGCCGGAAGGTGATGTAGTAGTTCCGGTTGGGTGGGATGTGCGCGTTGCGGCAGGCTGATCGGGCGTATCGGGCGCCGAGGTTCCAGCAGCCTCCGCGCAGTACCTTGCGGTCGCCGGTGGCCGGCCCGACCGGGTCGACGACCGGCTGGTCGGTGTAGGGGCCGTACCAGTCGAGGCACCACTCCCAGCACTGGCCGTGGATGTTGAACAGCCCGGCGGGGTTCGGGCGGAGGATCCCCGCCTCGTGTGTCTTGAGGCCGGAGTTGTCGGCGAACCAGCCGTGCCGGTCGAGCAGGGTCCGGTCGCTGCCGAAGCTGTAGGCGGTGGTGGTGCCCGCGCGGCAGGCGTACTCCCACTCCGCCTCGGTTGGCAGGCGTAGTGGCGCGTTCAACATCGCGCGCATGTCCGTCTCCTGGAGGCCTTGCTGGACCCGCGGCTGGTTGAGCGCATCCCCGACGGCGTCGTAGGTCTGCTCGCGCCCGGTGAGCCGTGAGCCGAGCCAGTCGGCGTAGAGCAGTGCTTCGTGCCAGGTCGGGGCGACGACGGGCTCGTGTCCGAGTGGGCTCCACTCGTCGATGTTCGGCAGGCCGCGTATGCCGGTGGCTGCCATGAAGTCCTCGAACTCGGCGCGGGTGACCTCGCGGTCGCACATGGCAAACGAGCGTGTGATGGTGGTGTCCTGGCGTGGCGATTCGTAGTCGCTGCGTTCGGCTTCGATGCCGGGCGAGCCCATGAGGAACCGTCCGGGCCGGAACACCACGAACCTGAGCGGGCCTCGGGGCGTGGTCACGGTGAACCAGCGGCGCCGGCCCGTGGGGTCGTACGCGGCAGGGAGCTCCTGTGTGGGCAGTGCCCAGCGGCGACGCAGCCAGGTCGCGGCGGCTCGTACTCCAGGGTCGTCGGTCGCGAGGTGCTGCTGCGAAAGCGCGTCGATGCGGCTGGTGAGACGGTCGGCGTCGGGATGTGAGGCGTACTCGCCCAGTGCCAGCAACAGGCCGTAACGGGACGCCTGGTCGACCGCACCGCTCGCGTGGTCGAGCAGGAGTTCGGGCGGCACGAGGCGGGTGGCGGCGCTGAACGTGAACTGGGTGAGCAGCTCAGTGTCGCCGCTGGTCGTCAGGACCTCGTCGAAGTCGGGTCGCACGCCCAGGCGCAGCAGGGTGCTCAGGGCCGCCGCACGGCGGCGGCCAAGCCGTACCCGGTCGACCTCTGCTGCTTCGTTGTCGGGCTCGGTGTGGGCGATGACCTTGAGTACTCGTACCGCGTCGTCGGTGACGGCCGTCGCGAGCGCCTCGAAGATCGCCTCGTAGTTCTGCGGCATGGCGTCGGCGGCCATCCGCGCCAGTAGTTCGGGCTGGTCGGCCGCTAGATCGAGCAGCACCACCGCTCGGGTCTCCCGGTTGGCGGCGCGTAGCTCGGACTCGTCGGCAAAGAGCGTGAACAGCGGCTCCAGCAGGTGGAGCCGGACGGGCCGCAGCGCGTCGACGTAGGTGCGCAGGTGCAGCTGGTTCTGGCGGACGAGTTCGGCGGCGACGGTCGCGGCGATGTCGTGCCAGCGGGTGTCGTCGGGGTCGCCGGCGGCGAGCAGTACGGAGTTCGCCAGCAGCGGGGCCGACGCAGGGTGGGCGGCTTGCCAGAGGTGTTCAGTCATCAGGTCCCGGTGCGGGCCGACGGCGTCCCGTACGGCGATGAGTTCGTCCGGCCAGAGCTGGTTGAGATCGCCGAGTAGGAGCTTGGCCTGCTCGCGGTCGGCGGTTAGCAGCGCGAGCCGTAGCCGCCAGCGCTGGCGGATCGCGGCGGTGTCGAGACGGCCGCGCAGTTGTGCGCGCAGCTGCGGATCAGCGTCGGCGAAGGTCGCCGCGAGCTGCGGCACGTCCCTGGGCAACACGGTGACCAGCTGTTCGACGCGTGCGAGGGCTTGGCGCTGCTCTTCGGCGCGGGCCTGGGCGATGCTCGTGTCGAGGTAGCCGAGCAGGTCGGGTGCGATCGATTCGCGGCCTTTGAGGGTGAGCCATCGGTGCGCTTCGTCGAGGATGCCGCCGCGCAGCACGGCGGCGTCCTGGTCCGGGGCTCGCCGCCATTCGGATGCCCACTGCCGGGTGCGTTGCTGCCAGAGCAGGAACTGCCTGTCTTCCACGAGCCAGCCGCGCAGCCGCTGCCATGACCGGATGATCGCCTCGTGCGCGAGTTCCACCGTCGGTCCTGATCCGGCGTCGGCGTCGGTGACGACAAGCCTGGCGTCGGCCAGCGCCCGGACCACGGTGTCGACGCCGGGTAGCGCCGTCACCTCTGCCAGCGGAGTTCGGCGGCGTGCGTCGTTGCCGTCCTCCTCGGGCCGCGATACCTGCACGAGCCGCACGAACAGCTGCCGGGCGGCGTACTGCTGCTCGGGCGACAGCGACGTGTAGACCTCTTCGGCCCGCGCGGTGATCGACCCGGCCAGCCGCCCGATCTGCTCGTACGCGGCGATAGTGAGCGTGGACCCGGCGCGGCGCTCCCACAGCCGTGTCAGGGCGAACTCCACCAGCGGAAGGTTGCCCGGCTCCAGGCCGGCGTCGTCGAGGATCTGCTCGGTCAGGCCCTGCTCCAGGGTGAGCCCTGCCGCTCGGGCCGGTTCGGTGACCGCCTGCAGAAGCTCGATCCGGTTCATCGGCGGCAGGTGAACGACGTGGTCCTGCAGGACGTCGGAGAAGGCGCGGTGGGCGACGAGCCGCCCGTAGAAGTCGCCGCGAAACGTCAGCACGAGCTTCACGTCGCCTGCCTGCACGATGGCGACGAGATCGTCGAGGAACCGCACCGGCGCGCTGTCGTCGGCGCTGTGCGTGAACACCTCCTCGAACTGGTCGACGACCACCAGCAGCCGCTGCCCGCTGCCAAACAGGCGCCGCCCGACCGCCTCCATCACGCTCGACGCACCCGGGCTGATCGCCTCCACCAGTGCCAGCTGGGGGTCGGTGCCAGGCCGCGTCACCGCGACATCCCAGTGACCTGCCGCACGGAGCCGAGGCAGGACTCCGGCGAGCACAACCGAGGACTTCCCGCTGCCGGACGCACCGACGACCGCCACCAGCGGGCCCGCCTCCAGCCGCCTCAGGATCCGGCGCACGGCGGTGCCACGGCCGAAGAACAGCGCCGCGTCCTCCTCCCGGAAGGCGAACAGGCCCCGGTACGGGCATGGTGTTCCGTCGCCCGTTCCGGTTCCTCCGGCACCCATGCCAGGCGCGCGGTACAGGCGCCAGATGAGTTCGGCGTTCGCCGAGTCGAGCCGGAGAGCGGCGATCACGCTGGTGAGGTACTGGGCGCTCGGAGCCCGCTCGCCGCGTTCGATGTTGCTGACGCCTGATTCGTGGAACCCGACGCGCAGCGCCAGGTCCCGCTGTGACAGGCGGGCCTCCAGGCGCAGCCTGCGCAGCAGTTCGCCCAGGTCCGGCATGTCCGGGCTCATCGCGTCACCTGCCGGCCCGGACGAACAGGCGCTCGCCGGCGACGAAGCCGTCCAGGCCGCGGTCGACGGCGAGCTCGACCAGGTCGCTGGTCCGGTTGACGAACCCCTTGCCGGGGAAGTTCAGCGACGTGTTGCAGAGCACGCCGACTCCGGTGCGCCGCGCGAAGGCGCCGAGGGTGTCGTAGAGCAGCGGGTTGTCGCCGCGGCGAACGGTCTGCACCCTGGCGGTGCCGTCGGCGTGCGTCACCGCGCCCAGCCGCGAGTCGGTCACCTGCTGGAAGTAGAGCATGTATGGGCTCGGGCCGGTCCAGTCGAAGTACCGGCTCACGTCCTCCTCCCGGCACACCGGAGCCACCGGGCGGTACCCCTCGCGGAACTTAATCTTGTTGAGCCGGTCTCTGGTCTCCTGCCGAAACGGTGCCGCCAGCAGCGAGCGGTTGCCCAGGGCCCGCGGCCCAATCTCGGCGAGGCCCTGCCCGACCGCAATGATCCGGTCGTCGGCAAGCAGCCCGGCGAGGGTGTCGGCGTCCAGGGGCAGTTCCGTGAACATGTCCGATACGACGGCGTCTTCGTCGAAGTCCTGTCCGGCGTACACGCTCCAGGTGATCTTCGCGGAACCGGTGAAGTGCCGTTGGGCGTCCACGGCGGTGCCGATCGCCGAGCCGGTGTCGTTGGGGCAGGGTGGCACGAACACGTCGTCGAACAGGCCGCATTCGCGCCAGCGGGTGTTCCAGTCGCAGTTCAGGCCGCAGCCGCCGGCGATCAGCAGCGGATACCCCTTGGTCAGCGTGCGGGTCGCCACCGCGAAGAAGCGGTCGAAGATCGCGGCGGAGTGGTGTGCCGCGAGGTTCTTCAACGCCTGCGACTCCACGCCGATGTCGTGGAACGGCGAGTCCGCCAGCTCTTCCTTGGGGCTGGTGAGCAGTATCGAGCGGCGCGACAGCACCCACTCGATCACCTCGCGGCCGGCGTCATCGAGCCCCGAACCGTCGGCATAGCCTGCCAGCGCCATGAGCTTGCCTGCGTTGGAGAACCGGAACCCGCCATTGACCGACGGCGCGCTCGGATCGGCCAGCGCGAAGATGTACTGGTACTTGTTACCCGGGTCCTCCATGACCTCCGCGACGCGTGTGATCGCCAGGTCCGGCGAGATCTCGTAGAAGGATCCGATGTTGCCCTCCCAGATGAGGGCGTAGCAGGGCTCACCCTGGGGGTAGGGCGACATGCCGTATGCCGACAGCAGGTGCGAGCGCTCGTGCGTCGAGGAGAAGACCTGCACGTCGTGGCCGAAGAAGCGGCTTCGCTCGACCTGGGTGTGTGAGCCGTCCCAGCCGAAGTAGCCGGCGCCGAGGCGGCGGTCGGCGGAGTGGAAGCCTTTGGCCCAGCCGCTGACGCACACCACGTCGGGCAGTTGGTCCGTGCTGGCCGCGGCTTCGAGTAGCAGGCTTGGCGTCACGTCGGCATAGCGGTCGAACGAGTCCTTCTCCGCCTCCAGGGAATATGCGAGAACGCCGTCCGCCAGCAGGGCGATGGTGCCGTCGTGGCCGGGCTTGAACGACATGATCCGCACGTTCCGCCCCCCGCCCCACGGAGATCACACCGAGTCGAGTCCAAATTACTCAGTGCGAACAAAGGCAGTCAACCGACTTCGATGTCGCCGATAAGTCGAGGTTGTTGGGGCGGCGATGGATGGGCTGGGCGAGACGGGTGCGATCGTCTGCCCAGCCCGACGCCCACCGCCGCTGCCTGTTCGCGAACGTCGGCGAGGTCATGGCTCCATTCAGCGTGATCGGGCGGCATACAGTCGAGCTGGTCGATGTAGACAGCGTGGTTGTCTACATGCCGTGTCGTACGCTGACCGGTGAGCCGGTACCCGCCTACGCTGGCCGGGCGGGGTCCACTTGATCGGTTCCGGACACGCTGGTAGATCGATCAGTGCAGTGAGGATGAGCTGTGCCGACCAGGGACGGCCACGCGGACCGGAGGCGATCATGGCGCAGGCGGAGCGGGAACTGACGCCGTACACCTCGCCCTCGCACTACTTCGGCGCGGAGCTTCGCCACTGGCGCCGAATGCGCGGCCTCTCCCAAGCCCAGCTCGGCGGCCAGGTCTTCTGCAGCGGCCACCTCATCGGGCGAATCGAGAAGGCCGAACGGCGTGCCACGCCCGATCTCGTAGCGCGGCTCGACACGGTTCTGGGCACCGGTGGCGCGCTCGCGCGCCTGCTGCCGACCGCCGAACCTCGCCCAGCGGCACCTACGGACATCGCCAGCGCAGATGCCGACGATCCAGGTGTCCCAGAGGAAGGCCTTGGCTGGTGCGCCACTCCAGCGGCTACGGTTGCCTCGGTAACCGGGCTGTGGAGGGCGGACATGAGACGGCGCAGCGTGATCGGCTCCGCCTGGCTCGCCTTCGCGCTCGCCGAGCCGGTCGGGCGGTGGCTGCTCGATCCGGTTGACGTTGACGTGCAGAGCGCCGGTGGACGCCGTGTCGGCCAGACCGACGTCGATGCGCTATGGACGATGTGCGGTTCCTTCGCCGACGCCGACCGTCAGCTCGGCGGAGGCTATGCGCGCGGCACCCTCATCCACTTCGCCGACCAGGTGATGGCCCCGCTGCTGGAGGGCGCCTTCACGGAGTCCGTGGGCAGGAGGTTGTTCGCTGCGGCGGCGCGGCTGTGCGACATCGCCGGCTTCATGTGCTTCGACTCGGGTCACCAAGGGCTGGGGCAGCGCTATCTCATCCAGTCGCTGAGGATGGCGAAGATCAGCGGCGATGTGGCCCTCGGTGCGCACATCCTCGTCGACATGGCGATGCAGGCCCACCATCTGCGCCAGCCGCACCAGGCTGTGGCGTTGAGCGAGGCCGGTGTCACCACCGCCCGGCGGTCCGGGTCGGCATCGACGCTGGCCCGGTGCCATGCCATGCACTCGCGCGCTCTAGCGTCGCAAGGCGATGCCAGAGGCAGCGACGAGGCGCTGAACCGTGCCGAGCGGGCGCTCGATCATGCGGCTCCGGACGACGAGCCGGTGTGGATCAGGTTCTTCACAGCCCAGCAGCTCGCGGCCGAGTCGATGTACGCTGCAGCGGATCTGGGACGCGGCGAGCACGTCCGCCGGCACGCGGCCACGGCCCTCGGCGCGGTCGGCAGCATGCAGCGCCGCCACGTTCTTGCCACGGCCACGCTCGCCGGCTCGTACCTGTCGGTGCCGGGCGGGCGCGGTGAGGCCGACGTCGACCAGGCGTGCCGGGTCCTCGATGACGTCCTGCCCACTGTCGGCAGCCTGACCAGCGTTCGCGCACTGACGGCCGTCAACGACATACGCATCCGGCTCGCGCCGTACGCCGCGCGGCCCTCGGTCCAGCGGCTGGAGCAGGCCCTGCGCCACGGCGCGGCAACCGCGTGAGCCTGCCCGCCCACGCCGTGCCGCCGTTGGACCCCGAGGCGGCGATGCTGTCGGCCTGCCGTGACGCGGGTCTGGACGCGAGCGGCGCTCGGCTGCTGCACCACTACTCGAACGCCATCTTCTACCTTCCCGCCGAGGACGCGGTGGCCCGCGTCACCAGCGGCGCGGGCTCACATGACCGGGTGCGGCTCACACACGACCTGGCCAGGTGGCTCGTGGATGACTGCCGTTTCCCGGCGACCCGGCCGCTACCAGGCGTCGACATCATCGACGTCGCCGACGACACCGTGGTCAGCTTCTGGCTTTTCTACCGGCAGCCGGAACAGCCGGCTCCGCTGACGTCTGCCCACCTGGCCGCGCTCCTGCGCGAGTTGCACCGGCTCGAGTCTCCGCCGATGGCGCTGCCGACCTGGGAACCGCTGGTGTCGTTGCACGACACGTTGCACGACCCGAACCTGTCGAGGTGCCTGCCCGAACACGAGCATGGATGGCTGCTCGAACGGGTCGCGGCGATACGCGAACAGCTGCGCGGCATCGACTGGCCGCTCGGTGTCGGCCTGATCCACGGCGACGCGTGGGCAGGCAACCTACTGCACGCCGAAGTCGGTCCCGCACCGGTCATCCTGGGCGACTGGGACTGGGCCAGCACGGGTCCGCGGGAGGTCGACCTCATCCCCACCTGGCACGCAGCCGCGCGCTACGGCAAAGGCGCGAACTGGGTGGACGAGTTCCGTGCCGTCTACGGATACGACCTCGCCGACTGGGATGGCTTCCCCACGTTGATGGCCATGCGCGACCTCGTGCAGCTGACCGGCCCCATGCGCCGCGCCTCAGACTCGCCCAGACACGCCGCCGCTCTCCGGCAACGGCTCGATGCACTTCTCGCCGGGGACACGATGTCCCCGTGGATCGCGTTGTAGGCGAAGACCGCCACTTCTCGACCCTGATCAGGCACGGCGACGTGCGGCCATGCTGACAACGCCGCTGTCAGCATGGCACCTATCGATTCCGATCTTCCCGTGCTGCTCAATGGGATCCGGGACGCCGACACGACGGCCGGAACCATCCGGTGCGGTCGGCTCTCACAGATGACCCGCCAAGGCCAGACCCAGGCGTGATGCGCCGCAGTCCGGCTGCCAGCCGACAACTGCCCGCGCACCGTGCAGACCACCGCCAGGGAGATGAGATACGCATGAAGCACATGGAGCCCCCGATCGCCGGGGCCGACAACGTTCTCGGTAAACCCGCCGAGCGGGGCTGCGCACACCACAGTCTGCTCGCCGCGTTTCCAGCGCGCAGCGTGCTGAGCGAGCCGCATCCGGCTCGCGGCGTGGCCAAGGTCGGTGTGGTCGTCGGTCGGCGCAGTCGTCAGCCGGTGCCGGACCTTCCGCCGATCATGCCGGTGGTCCAGGTCTCCGACGAGCACGGCGTCATCCGCGACCAGACGGCGGGTGCGCACGAGCTCGCTTACCTGCTCCACCGGATGACCACCGGCGACTGGCACGCGGCCGCAACGCGGCAGTGAAGCGCGCCGGCACGGCAAGGCTCCGCCCATCCGGGCGGACGCGATGGCTCAGGCCATCAGCACCATCCCCGAGCCACCGCGGTTCGGGGACGTCACGAGAGGGAGAACAAGGTGTCCAACGCGACTCCGACGCTCCAGGCGCGCACGGACCAGGCCGATGAGTTCGACCTGGACGTGCGCCTGGTGGAGAAGAGCGACAACTACGCCGGGCTGATCGCCACGACCGACGACGGCTGCGGCAGCACCTGCGGCGCCTGCACCACCAACGCCGCCTGACGGCGTACCCCTCGGCCCGGTCGGCGCCGCCACACGTCCTCCCGTGGCCGCGCCGACCGGCCTCAACCCGATCCAGGAGATGCCCCGTATGCGTTCTGCTGAACACCGGGCCACGTACCGGGCCAGCGGCACGGCGCTCGTACGCGCCGCCGCGCACATCGGCCTGGAACTGCCCGCGTATCCGGACGTGACCGACCCAGCCGCCTCGGACTGCGCGACGTCGTGGGTGGAATGGTTGCGCGCCGTGTGGGCATTGCCGGAAGTCGCTGAGACGCTGCGGCACGCCAGTCCGGTCCTCGCGCGGCAGATCGTCGTTCTCATCTCAGCGGGAAAGCCCCCGGTGCGCGATGCATACCGTGCGGTGCTGTCCGTGATGCGATACCTGCAGCGGATGACCGGACGGGCAACTCCGCTGGGGTTGGCTGCCGGAGTGGCGGTCGCGACCTTCGCCAGGGAGCCCCAACTCCGGTGGGGCACGCGCCACCACACGGTGGCCAGCCCGGCCGCAACCTGGCTCGACGACGTGATCCAGACGCTGGAAAGCTGCCCGGAACTGCTCGCTCGGCTGCCTGTCGTCACCAACACGACGATGACGGTCCGCGGTGACCGCCTCGTGATCCCCGACCAGCCACAACGGGCCGGACAGGTGGCCTCGGTGGATGCCGTGTTGCGCCTGACCACGCCGGTACGCGTCGCCGTCGAAGCGGCTCGCGCGCCGATCCGGATGAGCGAACTCGCCGCGAAGGTACGAGAGGTCCTGCCCTCGGCGCCCGCTAAGAAGATCACCGTTCTCCTGGCCGAGCTGGTTTCGCGGCGAGCGCTAATCACGTCCTTGCACGCGCCCAGCACAACCACCGCCCCGCTGGCCCACCTACTCGCGCAGGTTGATGCCGCCGACGCTGGCGCTGTACAGCAGGTCGCCGACCTTGTCGCTGCGCTGCACGACATCCACGCGCTCATGAGCAGCCACAACAGCCAACTCGGCAGCAACGTCGCCTGGGTACGCGACGACCTCGCCGCCACCATGCGCATGACGCAGCCGTTTAGCCGGCACCCACTCGTGCTCGACCTGCGCCTGGACGCGACGGTGGTCCTGCCGGAGCCTGTCGCACGCGAGGTTGAGCGCGCCGCGCTGCTCCTGACCTGCCTGAGTGGCCACCCGTTCGGGCGCGCATCGTGGCGCGACTACCACATGCGCTTCTACGAGCGTTACGGCATCGGGTCGATGGTGCCGCTGCGCGACGTCGTCGTCACCGATGCCGGCATCGGCTGGCCCGACGGCTACCCCGCCGCTGCCGCCGAGCGGCACGCTCCGGCTGCCCGCCGCGACGAGCTGTTGCTGTCACTGGCCCAGGCCGCCGCGCTCGACGGCCACCGCGAGGTCATCCTGGACGCCGAGCTGCTCAACGCGCTTGACATCGGTCCCGACCAGCCTCGCCTGCCACCGCACCTGGAACTGTGCGTGCGGATACACGCGCGCGATCAGCAGGCACTGATCCGCGGAGACTTCCGCGTCGAGGTCGTGTCCGTCTCCCGTGGCGTCGGCACGCTGTGCGGCCGGTTCCTCCAGGTGCTGACGCCCGACGAGCGGCAGCGGCTGTCCGCCGAACTGGCCGACCTGCCCACCGCCGACGCCGACACGATTCCCGCCCAGCTGTCCTTCGCCCCGCTCGACCCCGCAGACGCGCACGTCGCACGCGCGCCGCGCGTCCTGCCGACCGTGATCAGCCTGGCCGAGCACCGCGGCCCGGACCCAGACGTGCTGAGCGTCGAGGACATCGCGGTCGCCTGCGATGGCCGCCGCATGTACCTGGCGGCTCCGACCCTTGGGCAGCGGATTGAGGCCACCGGCATGCACGCGCTCAACCCGACCCGGCACACCCCGTCGCTGGCCAGGTTCTTGATCGAGCTGAGCCGCGCCCAGTACGCCCAGGTGACCGCCTTCGACTGGGGCGCCGCGGCGAAGTTGCCGTACCTGCCTCGGCTGCGCCACGGGCGCGTCATCCTCGCGCCAGCGACCTGGCGGCTGCACGCCGCGGACCTGCCGCCACGCGAACGACCCTGGTCTTCGTGGGATGACGCCTTCGCCGCCTGGAGCGACCACCGCAGGTTGCCGCGCCGCGTGTACCTGGCCGAAGGCGACCAGCGGCTTCCCCTCGACCTCGACGAGACCGCACACCGCGTGCTGCTGCGTACGCATCTCGGCAGGCACCCGCACGCCGTGCTGGTCGAGGCCCCGGACGAGGACTCGACTGGCTGGTGCGACGGCCGGCCGCACGAGGTGATCGTGCCGCTCAAAGCCACCGTCGCCCCGGCATGGCCGCGCCTGCCCAAGCCCACCCCGGCCCGCCTCATCGGCCGCGACCAGGGCAAGACACCCGGCACGTCGCTGGTTCTGCTGGCCAAGCTGTACGGCGACCGCGACCGCCAGGACGAGCTGCTCGCCGAGCACCTGCCGCGCCTGCTCGCCCGATGGGAGACCGCGCCGCCGTGGTGGTTCCTACGGTTCCGCGATCCCGACCAGCACCTGCGTCTGCGCATCGCGTTGCCGGACGTCGACGCGTTCGGCCCCACGGCGCAGATCGTCAGCGCCTGGGCCGACCAGCTCCGCCGGGCGGGCCTGCTTCGTGAGGTGCAGTACGCCACCTCCTACCCTGAGACCGGCCGCTGGGGATCCGAAGCCGCGATGGACGCCGCCGAGACGGTGTTCCGCGCCGACTCGGCGACGGTGGTGACCCAGCTGCGCCAGCGCAAGCGTCCGCACCGGCAGGCACTGGTCGCCGCGCACACCGCAGCGATCGCGGTCGGGTTCACCGGCAGCACCGAGGCCGGCATGAAGTGGCTGATCGACCACATCCCCGCCGCAGCTCCGGGACCTGTCGACCGCGCGGTCTTCGCCGAAGCCGTCCGCATCGCCGACCCGCGCGGCAACTGGGCCGCTTTGCGGGCCGCGCCGGGCGGCACCGCCATCGTCGATGCCTGGCAGGCACGCGCTCAGGCGCTCGCCGCCTACCGCAGGCACCTGCCCGGCCCGCACACGGAGGGAGTCGACCCCGACGACGTGCTCGGCTCGCTCGCGCACGCGCACTTCATCCGGGCCGTCGGCGTCGATTTCGACGACGAAGCGATCTGCCTGTACCTCGCCCGGTCCGCGGCCCTGGCCTGGACCGCCCGTACCACGGCCTGGACCGCCCGTACCACGGCCGGCCGATCATGAACCACCCCGCGGCCCGCCTCGCCCTGGCCATCGCCGACCAGCTCGCCTCCCCAGCGGCGCTCGGCGACATGCTCACCGCTCAGCCGTGGCGGGCGCAGTCGCTGTCACTCGGCGCTCCCGCGGTCGCACTGCTGCACATCGAGTTAGCGGCATCCGGGCTGCGTCCTTGGCAGCGCGCCCACGACTGGCTGCGCTGCGCCACCTCCGGGGAGATCACCAGCGGCTTCGACAGCCACCTGTTCCACGGTGCCCCCGCAATCGCCCACACGCTTTCCTGCGCCGCCGTCGTACGTCCCGGCGCGTACGAACGCGTCCTCACCCGCCTGAACGAGACGGTCACGGCTGACGCCCGGCGTCGGGTCGAGATCGCCCATGCCCGTATCGATGCCCGTCGGCCCGCCCGGCTGGCTGAGTTCGACATCATCCGCGGTCTGACCGGCGTCGGGTCTCACCTGCTTCGCCACGACCCGGACGGCCGCACGATCCGCACGGTGCTGGAGTACCTGGTCCGGCTGACCGAGCCTGTCACCGCCGATGGCGAGCTCCTCCCGGGCTGGTGGACGCCGGATGGACCGTCCGGCCGCGCCGAGCAGCGCATGCCTGGCGGGCACGCCAACGCCGGACTCGCGCACGGCGTCGCCGGCCCGCTCGCCCTGCTGTCACTCGCCGCGCTGGAAGGCGTCGTCGTCGACAACCAACGCGATGCGATCGGCCGCATCGTCGGCTGGTACGACCGCATTCGTGCCCACACCGCCACTGGTCACACGATCTGGCCCTACTGGGCGTCCAGGTCCGAGCTCCGCACCGGGCCAGCGCGCCTGCCCGAACAGCAGCGGCCCTCGTGGTGCTACGGCACCGCCGGAGTCGCCCGCGCGCTGCAGCTCGCTGCCCGCGCAACCGGCGACCCCGGTCGAGCGCTCCAGGCTGAGACCGCACTCGTCCACGCGCTCACCGACCCCCGACAGCGGGACGCGATCAGCGATCCAGCGCTGTGTCACGGATACGCTGGGATCGCACATGTGGCGACCCGGATCGCCGCCGACGCGGCACCCGCCTCCACCGCCCGCCTGGGAACCCTCGTAGCCAAGCTGCTCGACGCCGTGCTGCCCTCTGACAGCACGCCCGACGCTCGCGCCGCCTCGCTCCTGCACTCCGGAGCCGGGCCAGGACTGCTCGACGGCGCTGCGGGCGTCGCACTCGCGTGCCTCGCCGCCTCCGGGATGACACCCCGCTCCGGCTGGGACACCTGCCTGCTCATCACCGCCGCCACCAACGCTCGAGGAGAAGACGCCTGATGCACACGACCTGGCGACAGCACAACATCGAGTTCACCGACCGCGCCAGCGCCGAGGCCGTTGCGATCGAGCACCTCGCGCCAACCCTGAGATCCGCGGAATCCGACGGGCACCTGCACACCTGGTGGTTCCTGCGGAAGAACCCGTTCAAGCTGCGCTACATACCTGCCGATCCAGGTACCAGCATCATCGGCGACCTGCTGAACGCGCTTACCACCGACGGCCTGATCATCGGCTGGAGAAACGGCATCTACGAGCCGGAGACGACGGCCTTCGGCGGTCCAGAAGGCATGGACATCGCGCACACCCTGTTCCACCACGACAGCCGACACCTGCTCCACCAACCAGGCGACGGCGGGCTCGGCCGCCGGGAGACCACCGTTCTGCTCTGCAGCGCTCTGCTGCGCGCCGCCGGGCTCGACTGGTACGAGCAGGGCGACGTATGGGGCCGATTCGCCCAAGAACGATCCGACGTCGACACCTCACTGCCGCCGGAGGCAGCGGGGCGAGCGAGGCTCATCAGGTCGATGCGCAAGCTCATGACGACTGACGTACGCGCCCTCTGCGCGCCCGACGGCGCCCTGGCCGGTCGTGAGGAGTGGATCGATGCGTTCGAGGCCGCCGGACAGGCACTTGCCCATCACGCCCGGCACGGCAGGCTCCAGCGCGGGTTGCGCGCCGTGCTCGCCCACCATCTGATCTTCCACGCCAACCGGGCCGGGCTGCCACTGCCCGACCAGGCCAACCTGGCCGCGCTGGCGTTGAACACCGTGTTCGCCGACGGCGAGCCGGCCGAACCCACGAGACATGAAGGACGGACCATGACCACGATCAGCGATCCGCACGCCTACGCGAAGAGCCCGCGAGAGCTTCGCGACTCGCTCGTCGAGCGCCTACGCCAGCGCGGAGCGCTCCGCAGCCCTGAGATCGAGGCGGCGTTCCAGGACGTTCCCCGGCACCTGTTCGTGCCGGGCTTCCCGCTGGAACAGGCCTACGGCGACAACTCCGTGTACACCAAAACCGCCCAGGACGGCGCGCAGATCAGTGCGGCATCCGAGCCGGGCATCGTCGCCATGATGCTGCACCAGCTCGACATCCGGCCCGGCCACCGCATCCTGGAGATCGGCGCGGGCACCGGCTACAATGCCGCGCTCATGGGCACCCTCGCCGGAGACAGCGGGCACGTCACCACGATCGACGTCGACACCGATCTCGTTGACGCCGCCCGCGAGCACCTGGCCGCAGCCGAAGCCGGCAACGTCGAGGTCGTACTCGGCGACGGCGCTCTCGGACACGAGGCAGGCGCGCCCTACGACCGGATCATCGCCACCGTCGGCGCCTGGGAGATCCCCAGCGCCTGGCTGGACCAGCTCGCAGCGAACGGGCGGATGGTGGTACCGCTACGGCTGGCCGGGGCGGCATCGCGCAGCATCGCCTTCGAACGGAACGCCGACCGGTGGACCAGCCACGGCAGCGAGCTGGCCGTATTCATGCCCCTGCGCGGCATCGGCGACGACGCACGCCGAACCGTCGCGCTCGCCGAGGACGTCACGCTGCAGGTCCACAAAGACCAGGACGTCGACGCATCCGCGCTCGCCGGCGTGCTGAGCGTGCCGCGTCGTGAGGTGTGGACGGGCGTGACATTCCCCCCGATGGTCTCGTACGAGTGGATGGACCTGTGGCTGGCCTGCACCCTTCCCAACGCCATCATGCGGATGAACGTGCGGCCGTCTGCCACCGAACGCGGCGCGGTCACGCCGATGTTCCCGTGGGGCTCGATGGCGACCATCCGCGGCACGAACCTCGCCTACCTCACCGTCCGTCCCGCCACGCCCGAATCCGATGGCGGCCGGAGCTACGAGGTCGGCGCCATCGGCCACGGACCGGCCGGTGAAGCACTGGCAAGCGACGTCGCCGAGCAGGTCCGCGTCTGGGACGAGCAGCACCGCGCCAAGACGGTCCGGTTCGAGATCCCCGACGGTGCCGCCGACGCCGAACCGGCAGCAGGCCGCTTCGTCCTCCACCGCCCGCAGCACCCCATCGTCGTCATCTGGGAATGACCATGGACGCCACTGGTCCGGCCGTAAGCCGCTTCCCTCTCGTAGCCAGGCCAAGGCCGACCAGCGGCCCGCTGCCCGTACGGGTCGCCGACCTGAGTGCCCGCGCTGAGGCGGCCGACCTGGACAATGACCTGGCTGGGGCATCGTCGGTGTTCAACCTGGCCGCCCTCATCGCATCCGATTGCGGGCTGCCCGACCTGGCACGCCAGTGGTGCCACGACCATGCCGCCCTCCACCTGCGCGCCCTCCCGCGGGGCGCACAGGTGGCGCGGCACGCCCTGGAACCACTGGTCAACCTCGCCCGCCTGCACATCCGCGGCGGCAACGGGGAAGAAGCATTCCGGCTGCTGGACAACCTCTATCGGGCCGTCGCCTCCCGCACCAGCACGGTCATCGACGGCATCGACGTTCCCGGCGAACTCACCACCTCTGATGCCGATCACCGCCAGCTGCGACAGTGGCTGTGGAGCGTGCACCTGTCCGACGGTACCCGAGCCCTGACCAGCCTCGGACGATGGCAGGACGCACACCGGCACGTGCTGCTCCACAGGGGCGTCGGCGACCTCATGCTCGACGGGCGGCAGACAGCCGTCATCGCCCAAGCAACCGGAGGCGATGTTCCCGCCGCCGTCACGCTCATCGACACGACCGAGCCCGGCGAGTCCTGGCAGGCGGCGGTCACCGCGTGCCTGCGCGTGCTCTGCACCGGTGGAAGCACTCCGGCCAGGGAACATATCGACACGATGTTCGGCCGGTACAAGGAGGTCGTGCGGACACCGGCGACGGTGCCATTCCACACCCGGCTCGGCCTCTGCATGATCGACGCCGCCGGGGGTGTCGATCACAAGGCCGGCCGAGCGGTCGCACTTGATCTGATCGAGCACGCGATGGCCGACCGCGACGTTATCACGATCAGCGACGTGATGGCCCACGACGGTTGCGTTTCCCGGCTGCGACCGGACCAGGCCCGCGACCTCGCAGCAGCGCTGGAAGCCAGCGAGCTTGGCCGGGGATCCATTCCGTCGGCGCTGTACGTTGCCCTCACATCGGCCCTTTCGACAAGCGCTGCAGTCCTCGACCGCCTGCTCGACAGCACCGATCGAACCTGAGACGAGAGCTGCCGCACCGCGTTAGCGGGGCAGCAGGTGCTGGGTCCGGTTCAGGTGGCCGTGTTCAGTGACAAGCGGCGTGCGGTAGGACAGCAGGGTGTCGGGCCGATCATGCATGATGCCGCTCATGTTGGAGACCTTGGACGATGTGCCCTGGGACAAGCTGACGCACGCTTATGGCGCCGCTGCCGATGTGCCGGTGTTGATCAGGTTGCTGGCTTCGGCCGACACGGAAACGCGAGATCAGGCTCGATACGAGCTCTACGGGAACATCTTCCATCAGGGCACCCGTTTCGAGGCCAGCGCCTACGCGGTGCCGTTCCTGGTAGAGCTGGCGCTGGAGCCGACCGTCCCGGACCGAGCCGAGATCGTCGGGCTGCTGACTGATCTGGCGGTCGGCCACCAGTACGAGTACATGGTGAGCCCGTTCCCCGTGGAGGAGCTGCGCTCGGCTGTGGGCGGGTTCGGCGCCGCGTGGCGGGCCGAGGTGAGCGCTCGCTATGTGTGGTGGGTGCAGGACATCGAGCATCGGGAGCCGCCGCACGAGGTCGAGCGAACGATCGCGACCAGCCTGGACGAGCTGCGGGTGTACGAGGACGTGCGGGATGCGGTGCCCCAGCTGATCACGCTGCTGGACGGCGCGGACGACGAGCTGGTGGGCGCGGCGGCCCACGCGCTGGCCTGGTTTCCCGAGCAAGCGGTGTTGACCGTGCCCGTGCTGACCGCGGTCGCGGCCGACGAGGCCCAGGGACCGGGGCTCCGGGCGACAGCGCTGCTCGCGGCAGGCATGGCGGGGCGCGACTCGCGCCTGCTGTCGGACCTGCTGGCACGGCTGATCCACGACAGTGACGAGGATCTGCGCTGGGCCGCCGCGGGGACATGGGCGCTGACCGCCGGGTCGGATACGCCGGACGCCGCGAAGGCCGTGCTGCGGATGCTTGGCGAGTCTGCTGGCAATGACGAGGACTACTGGCTGGCGTGGCGGTGGAACCGGGCCGACTGGTCCCTGGCGCTGCTCGACGCCGTCGATGAGGAGATGGCGGCGCAGGTGCGGCGGGTACGGGTCGCGGCGGCGCTGGAGGAACGTTGGAATGAGGGCGCCATGTGGCACAACCGGCTGGTGGACCCGTTCAACCTCGCCTATCCGGACGGCGAGCCGGATGGGCCCGTGCCGTTCGCTGAGCTGACCTCCGCGCAGCGGTGCCTGGTGGAGTTCCTCGTGGCCCATCCCGAGGCGCTCGAGGGCGGCCACCGGGGCGGGGGCCACCTCCTGCGCTGGCATTGTCTGCCCGACGAGCATCCGGTGCTGGCGGCGTTCGCCGGCTCGTGAACATCCGGCTCCAGTGGTACCTGCAAGGCAGTATTCGGCTCAGATAGTGGCCGTGTTGGTGGCCCAGCCACAGGCGGTCAGCGCGCGGAGGATCAGTGCAATGATCGGACGTGGTCGGCCGAGCCGGACGGCGATCTGCGCGACCGACACGGCGCCCATGCGGTGCATCAGCTCCATCACGTCGCCCATGTCGGCTACCAGCGGAGCGGTCGGCGACACGTCGTAGGCGGCCGAGGTCAGCAGCCATACCCGTGCGGTGTCCCCGTGCACGGCTGACGACCCGGCGGGGAAGTGCGGGCCGCCGTATGCGGCCATGACCCGGCGGGCGGTCACGGTCGCCGTGCACGGCCATGCCTCGTGTGCGCATCGTGCCTGGTCGCATCGCCGCCCATCGTCGACGGGCCGGTGCCGGCCGAGCACGTACTCGGCGTCGCGGTAGGTCTGGTCAGATCGCCTGGGCATCGCGGTGGCATCCATGGACGTGAGGGATATCTATGGACGCTCGTGACTACAGGAAGATCAAGTGGTCCGCGATGATCTGCTAACCTGCGACAGCTCTCCGAGCCGGTGGTGTGACTTTCAGCGCCAGTTGTCACAGGGATGCCGGCGGCCATGGCTGAGCATCGGCCCGCAGCGGCCGCAGCTTGGCTCGATGGTTCCGACAGGCCAGTGGAGCCGCGGCTCGGCGGGTGGGATGTCGCCGCCAATTGCGCGACCCCGGCGGGCGCGGGACGGCAGACTGGACCGGTGATCGACCGTGTGCCAGCGTTGACCGAGCACGATGACCGATGGGTGCTGCCGTTTCGGGGCTTGACGGTCACACAGATTCAGATCGACTTCGCGTTCGGGCTCAATCTCGACGACCAGGGCGCAGTCAGGATCAGCAATACCGCGACGCTGGGGTGGGTCAACATCGCTGCGCATCCTGACAAGGTCGTGCTGGAGCCGGAACGTCAGGACGTCGCCGCTGGCCTCCAACTGTTCAACACGCAGGTGACGTCGGCGGTCGCGTTCAAGTCCGGCGCGCTGCGCATCGTTTTCGCCAACGGCCGCAAGCTGACGGTTGACCCGGATTCGGACTACGAGGCGTGGACGGCGACGGGCCCCAACCGCATGCTCATCGTGAGCTTGCCGGGCGGCGACCTGGCCGTATGGCCGTCACGATGATGATGTAACCGACTCGGCTTGTGCTTGAGCGTTGGCCCAGTTTGGACTAGGTCGTAGCCGAGTCTGTGTTGTCGATCTGCTCGGCCGGGCTCGTGGTAAAGGCTTCGAGGCGTCGCCGGAGCTGGCGGTAATGGCCCACCGGCGTCGTGGCTGGCAGTGATAGCCGCCACTTTCGGCTGGTTGTCGCAACAGCACCTCTGCCTGCTGGCCTGGGATCGGCCTGCTGAGACCGGGTTGGGCACAACAGTTCGGCAGACGCGCTGCAGCAAGGCTTGGGCTTCTGGGCCGAGCGGTGGGAAGCTGTCGGAGTGACAGGCGGGCAGGCTGAGCGGTCGGGCGCGGTGATGGACCGGGCGCGGCGGGAGGTGCTGGGCAGCGCGCTGGCTACGGAGATGACGCACCTCAGCGCGGCGTTGTGGAATCAGGGCGCACGCGGACGGCTGGAGTCGGTCGCCGTCGACATCGACAAGCAGCCTGGTGCCGCCGACGTGATCGCGGACGCATTCGACCTGGCCTATTCGCGTCCTTCGGCGGAGCTGGTTCGGGTCAGCAACGGTGCCGCGGGTGTGGTCGTGCTGGCGCACGGCCCGTCGTGGTCGGTGGTCGCGCGCTCGGGCGGGCCGGTGTTGCTGCTGATCAACGGGACCGCGGCCGTGCTGCGGGTCGATCTGGACTTCAGCTGGCAGATGGAGCTGAAGGCGCTGGTGTCGGCTCTGGTACGCGCTGGGCGGGGATTGCCGCCGGTGGACGAGTCGCTGTCGCCGCCTCCGCCTTCGGACGGGCCGTGGCGCTCGCGTCGGTGAGGTGGGCGGCCAGGCGGGCTTCGGCACGCTGTCGGCGTTTGTAGGCGGTCGTGACGGCGATGCCCAAGGCTCCGGCCGCATCGGCCAGCCGGTGTCCGTCGAGGCGGGTCGCGGCGATCAGTTCGACGTCTGCGGCGGCCAGGCCGTTGCCGCTGGCGCGCATCTGCTCGGCGGCCTCGTACAGGGCCTGGCGCGGGGCATCGGAATGGTCGGGTGGCGGCGCTGGTAGGTGCTCAGAATCGGTCGGGGTGGGTCGTGCCTGGTGGGCGGCGAGTCGGCGGCCGGCGGTGGCGGTGGCGGTGTCGAGGAGCCTGCCGGGAATGTTCGTGGCGGCCGGGTCGATGACGGCCAGGCGACGCAGGAAGCTGTAGGCCAGGTCGGCGTCGAGGTCGGCGCGCTGAACGGGGTCGTACGGCCTGACCTTCGCGCGCCAGCCCATCAGCCCCGGTAGGGCCAGTCCGAGCGCGAGCAGCCGCGTCCGCGGGCCTGTCGCGGGATCGCGGGAGTTCAGTACGACGCGTGCCCAGATCCGGTCGACCTCGTCGAGGCTGGTGGCGGGGTTGAGTAGATGGCCGCTGAGCTGTATCGGCGTCATGTAGGTTTGCGGCAGGCCGTCGCCGAGGCTGCCTGCCGGGATGATCCAGGTCAGTGCGTCGAAGACGTTGCCGAACCAGTCCAGCAGGGGTCCGTCTCGGACGAATACGGGATCTACCGCAGTCATCTGCTCGATTCTGGCCCTGACATCGGCGTTGACCTAGCCGACATGCCGAGTCGCGCTCATGTTCGTTGATCGCCTCCCCGGCCACCACCGCCGGGGCAACCACGGTCGGTCAGCTCGGCCGCTCTCGGCAGGTCCGCCGCCGCGAGCGCACCCAGCCGCGCCCAGCGCCGGTCGCGGCACAAAACGCGGCGCGGGCTGCGGGGTCCGCCGTGGTGGCGTCGATGCCGCGCGGCAGCGTCCAGGCCAGCCACGCCGACCGGTCGTCGGCGCAGGAAGGATGGGCGCGGCTAGGTCGCCGCGACGTACATCAGGTCCCGGTGAGCGACTTTCATCGACTGATCATGCCCGCTGGATAGTGCGCGTAGCCCGGTTGTCGCCCGCGCCCAGATCAGACGCCATCTGCCTGGCGTCCGAAGCCCACCCTGTGAACGGACATCCTGTGCCGTGCGTCACAGGCGGTCGAATCCGGGGGCAGGCCGCGCCTGTCCCATAGGTAGAAGTGCTGCGCGCCTTGGGCTTCGGGCGCGCAGAACGTGTTCGTGGCCAGCCCGCACCGGTTCCCGGTGCGGGCTGGCTCTTCTTCTCTTCTGGAGGCAGTGATGACCTTGCAACAACCTGTTCCATTGTCCCGTGGCCGTGACCCGGCCGAGGCCCCGTCCCCAGCAGGCCAGGACACTCGGACCGCGCGGACCGTGGTCGGGCACCGAACCGAGGACCGGGTCCAGATCCTGATCATGCTGGCGATCGGGTTGGCCGCTGCGGCGGCGTCGTTCACCCACGTTCACGATGTGGCCGAGGAGCATGGCCAGCCAGGCTGGTTGGCCTGGGCGGACGCGGTCATCTTGGAGCTGATGTCCGTGGCGTCGGGACTGGAGTTGCGGCGGCGCAAACGACTCGGACTGGGCGTGTTCTTCCCGGCTTCGGTGTTGGTGGTGGCGGTGTTGCTGTCGCTGGCGGCGCAGGTCGTGGAGGCCGAGCGGTCGGTCATCGGGTGGCTGGCCGCGATGCTCCCAGCGGTGGGGTTCCTGGCCATGGTGAAGATCGCGATGGGCCGCGCCGACGGCACCCCACCCGGTTCCGGACCCGGCCAAGAGCCCGGTGGGGTGGCGGACCGGTCCGGGACCAGTCCCGCAGGCCCGGACATCGACCCGGAGGTGGCCGCGCTGCTGCCGGCCGCGCTGGCGGCGGCACACGAGTTGACTGCAACGGGCGAGGCGGTGTCGCGGGCGAGCGTGGCCCGGCGGCTGCGTGCCCAGGGTCATGCCTTGTCCAACGCCACCGCCAACGACCTCATGCGCCACGTGCGCGGCACCACCCCAAAGGGGGCGGCGGCACCATCCAACCCGGAGGCCGTCGTCTCATAGCCGGTTGTCGGGCCTGGCGGAGAGTAGCGCTGACAGCGCAAGCAGTCCACGGTCCGAATCGCTCGATTTTCTGACAGCGCCAGTGCTGTTGGCCACAGCACCGCCGGGCACAAGCCATCAACACCGGCCCGGCCTGGCACAGGCGGCTCAACCTCTCGGACCTACCGACCCGGGGCCGGATCCACATCTTCTCCGACAACAGGGAGCAACGACATGACCATGACCACGACACCGATGCTGATGACCACGGCCTTCCGCTCCGGCGCGCTCACGTCGCCGCACGACATCGCCCACCGGTCGGCGATCACTGACAGCGCGACCGAGTCCTCGCGGCGGGATCACCGCTGGGGCGCTCGGGTGCGGCCCCGGCTGGGGGCTCGCCTTGAGACGAGCCCCCAGCCGAATCCTCTGACAGGCGCGACGCCGCAGCGTTTGCCCACTTCGCGGGTCGGGCCGGATGAGCCCGATAACCCAGGTGGGTTCTCCCCTGGGCGGGGTGGCGCATGAAAACAAACGATGACATCGTCCTGCGGGTGCAGTCCCGGTTGACCGACCGAGACTGGACGCTGCTGTGCTGGCTGTTCGACCACGGGGTGCTGACCACCCCGCAGGTCACCACGGCGCTGTTCCCGTCACCGCGTACCGCCCAGCAGCGGCTGCTGGAGCTGATGCAGATGAAGGTGATCGACCGGTTCCGGCCGCACCGCCCCGACGGCGGCACCTACCCCTGGTCCTACGTCCTTGCCCATCCCGGTGTGCTGCTGGTGGCCTCGTCCTACGGCGTGAAGCCGCCGAGGCCCGCCGAAACCGCCGCGCGCCGCCACCGGCTGGCCACCAGCCGCAACCACGCCCACACCGCCGGAGTCAACGGCTTCTTCACCGACCTGGCCGGGCACGCCCGCCGTAACCCGCCCACGCGGCTGCTGCGCTGGGACCCCGAGCCCGGCCGGTCCGCAAGCGTTTACCTGCAGCCCGACGGCTACGCCGAGTGGAGCGAACAGGACACGTTTGTGGCGCTGCTGTTCGAGTACGACACCGGCACCGAGCAGCTGTCGGTGCTCACCGGCAAGATCGAAAGGTATCAGGAGGCGATCACCTACAGCGAAGCCCCGCCCTGGCCGCTGCTGTTCCGGCTGCACTCCGCCCGCCGGGAAGCGGCCCTGCACGAACGGATCAGCGACCTGCACACGCCCGTGCCCGTGGCGACCATCGCCGCTGACCGGCTCAGCCCCGCAGAAACCCCCGCCGACCGGATCTGGTCGATCCCCGGCCGGCGCGGCCTGCACCGGCTCATCGAACTGCGCGCGCTCTACGACCATGCCTTGGCGACGTGGCAGTACGCCCCGGCGGTGCTGGAGCGGCGCAAACGCAGGTAGCCGGAGCGCACCTCATCCAGGCCGACCTCGCCATGCACGACGCCAAGGACCGCGAAGCGGGCTGCGCCGGCTACGACTCGACCCACGGCGCGGCAACGGTGGCCGACCGGCCCTTCGAACGCGACCGCGACCGCCGCCACGACCGCACCGCCGCCGAGCCAGAGTCAGCCCTCTGAGGATGGAGGTCCTCGGCGGCGCCGCCGCCTGGGACCTCACTCACAGCAACCGGGCATCGGCGTTCTCCGCTGTCGGTTGCATGTCGGTCCGCTGTCGGGCTGGTCGTCGGTCAGCCGTCGCCCAAGATCTGCCAGGGTCGCGGTCGTCCACGCCCACCTGCCTGCACTCGTAGGCGTTCAACGTCCGCCGGTGGAAGTCAGACTCCCTATCGGGAGTTCTCCCCGGGGGCTGGAAAGGTTTGGAGGTTATGACGGACGTGGTTACCGACCGCGTTGGTCAGCCGCGACGGTCGCGCACCGCCACGACCCGAGCCGTGGCTCCCGCGGCACAGGCATGGGCACCGAGGTCGTCTTCGAGCGGCGCTATTCGACGCGCAGGGACTCCACGCGCAGGCCGCGGAGCTTGTCGCCGACGTCGGGGGCCACGACGCACACGAAGCCGCCGACCCTGCCGCCGGGCGTGACCGAGAACGACCCCCACACCTCCCGGCGGCCGTCACCCAGGTCCTTCACCGCGACCTGGCCCGTGGACAGCCGCTGCTCGGCGGACAGCTCGAGTTTCTGGCTCAGGGGCAGGTGGCACTTGGCGGCGGCCACGGCATTGGGGTCCGGCTGTGCCGAGCAGCCGGACAAGGCCAGCACCACGGCCGCCACCAGGACGACGAGGCGAACTGTCATCGCGCGATTGTGCCGGGCCTCACCCCGCCCGCGAAAGAATCTTGAACAAAATTCCTGACAGAAATCGGCGATTCGCTGACAGTGCAGGTCAGCGCGTTTTCGGCGATCTTGTGCTGTCAGCGGGCCGAGCCATGGTGGAGGCACTTGAATCATCAAGCCCACCGGCACCACCCCGCAACGCGCGGGAGTTCCGGGTGCGCAGGCCCGACAGGGACCCCCAGCGGGTGATCTGAGCGGAGCACCTGCCACCACAACGGAACACCCGCCCGGACCGGGCAGCACCACCGCGCCACACGCGCGAGCGCGCAGGTCCACCAGGCCCGCCGCCCACCCGAGGGTCGGCAGCAGGCCGCGTGGCACCACCACGCACGATCCGCCCGTGACGGACAGCACCCCGCCCTGGCCGGCCGACGGGCGACCGCACCGCCGCCACGGCGCGCATGCCCGCGACCGGGCCGATGCCGCGCGCCAACGACCGCCCCGCCCATCGCCGACCGTCGACCTGGCCAGCCCGTTCCGACCGACGACGCATATCCACGCGCTGCGATACGACGGCTGCCTGCCGCACCCGCGCCGGGCTTGAACCCGTCGGCAAGCAGAGCGTCAATGGACCGCGCGCGGTGGGGCCATTGCGGCCCCGCCACCGCGTACCGCCGGTGCGACACCGGCCCTATTTCCCGTTCACCACCAGACCACCGCCCGCGCAAGGCGGCACGGCACCCCGACCACAAGGAGGAACCGGATGCGCAGCAACCGCACACGCCCGACCTATCCCACCGGCATGTGGAGGCTGACATCACCACCCCAGAACCCGGCCCGGCCCGCCACCAGCGCCGCCCGCGCCGCGACAAGACCCAGCGCCGGCCCGAAACGATCGAGGCCACCGTCGAGATCACCACGGTCACCGGCCCGCAAGCAGCCCACCTACAACAAGAACAAACCCGAGCTATCAAGGAGGTGCTGGCATGGATAGCCAGCCAGAAGACCGTCGAGACCTGAGCCCGGACCTGTACGGTCCGGGCTCAGGCCCACAACCCACCCCCTGGACGAGCCTTTCGGCGATAAACGCCGGACAAGTCGTCCACGTCGCGCTGATACTGCGCGTGTCGGCCAAAGACCTGCAGAACCTGCAAGCTTCGCTGCTACGCCAGATCCGCAGCTGCGAAGCCCGGCTCCTGCCAGGCATGATCATCAAATACGTCTACATCGACATCGAATCCGGCCGCATGGACTTCGAGGACCGCAGCCAGGGCACCAACGACGACCTGGCCCACCTCGACCTGCCCTATCAACGCGACGGCGGCCTGCACGACATGCTCGAACAAGCCGCCCGCAAGGACCGAGGCTTCGACATGGTCATCTGTGAGAGCGCCGACCGCCTGGCGCGGCTCACCTACGTCAACGTCAAGGTCGAACACGAACTGCAACGCTGCGGCGTCGAACTGATCGCCGCCGACGAACCACAAGACTCCGTCGGCCGCAAGGCCACCAAGATCCTGCTCCGGCGGGTCAAGCAGGCCTTCGGCGAGATGTACGCGATCCAGGCCATGGAACTGGCCTGGGAAGGAACCCGCGAGCACACCATGGCCGGATACAACATCGGCCGCGCCCCGTACGGGTACCTGCCCGCCCGCGAGCGCCACCCCGCCCCAGCGCGGGCCGCCCAAGGCGCGACAAAGACCCGGCTGGTCGCCGACCCGCAACGCGGTGAGGTGATCACCGAGATGTTCGTCCTGCGGGTGCACGACGGCATGACGTTCCGGCAGATCGCCGAACGGTTCAACGCCGACCCCGACCGCTACCCGCCGCCCGTCGCCACGAGGGAAGAAGGCGAGCGGCGGTGGCGGTGGCCGGTCGTGCGCGACATGCTCGGCAACCCCAAGTACACCGGCCACATGGTGTGGAACCGCTCGACCTACCGCGAGGGTCTTACCGTCCGCCGCAAGAAGCGCAAGAAGCAGCTGCACCCCTCGCAGTGGGTCTGGTCACCCCAGATCACCCACGAGCCGCTCATCGACCTGCACACCTACCGACAAGCCCAGATGATGGAGTCCGGCCGCGCCGGATCCCGCACCGGCAACGAACCCAACACCCATCCCGCGACCAAGCACACCTACAGCCTGCGCAGCTACGTCCGCTGCCCCGAATGCCACCGCCGCATGGTCGGCAAAGACAACAACGGCCGGCGCTACCTCACCTGCCGCGGACCTCGCAACAGCGACGACCAGCTCACCGACCGCGCACCGCAGCACCCCGGCACCGTCTACATCCGGGAGGAGTCGATCCTCGCCGCCGTCAACGACGTCATCAACCGCCGAGTGTTCGGCCCCGAACGCGCCCAACTCCTCGCCGAACAGCTCGCCGCCGCACCAGCCGCGCTGCACGCCCAACACCTGGCCGCGCTCGAAGCCGCCCAACGCCGCCTGGCCGACATCGAACGCCGGCAGAGGTCCCTGACCCTCGACCTCGAAGACGCCGACCCGGCCGACCGCGCCTGGCGCGACCAACTCCGCAACCGCCACCGCGAACTCGAAACCGAACGCCTCGACGTCGCCGACCGCATCGGCGCACTACAGGCCAAGATCCTCGACAGCCCACAACAGGACACCGAACTACTCGACACCATCCCCACCACGGAGATCAACCTCGCCGAGATGCCGATCGAGCTGCAACGCCAGCTCTACGACGCACTCCGACTCCAAGTGATCATGACGAGCCGCACCGCCGCAACCATCAAGATCACCCTGGCTGGAGACGGCCCGGCGGAGGCGGCGATCATCGCACGACAAGATCAACAATTCGCGTTCGACAACGCCGACACAGCGGTCGACCCGCATCCGCACAAACGTGCGGATGCGGGTCGACCCCGTATGCGTAGAGGAAGGTGCCCTTCTTAACGCTTCCCGCGCGAGGCCCACGATCACCCCCAAGCGCCGCGCCGCGAAGTCAACGGCGGGGGCTGCCGCGTAGGCCGAGGCGGCGTAGCTCCAGGGCGGCCAGCTGCTCGACCGCCTCCGGGTCACCAGTACGCCAGCCCGCGACCACGCCGCTGTCCAGGGAGGCGAGCCGCCGCAGCGGCGCCGTGGCGAGCGCCCGCAGCGCGAGCAGCTCACCGCCTCCCGGATACCGGCGCACCTTCGCGGCGACACTCGCCGCCCGGATCCAGGACAGCCGCAGCGGCAGCCACAGCGCCAGCGCCATCAGCACCGGGATGCCCGCGGTCAGCCAGGCGAGCACCGTCGCCAGGTTCGCGATGGCGTCCTGCTGGTCGCGTCCCGCCTCGGCGATCGAGTTCGCCGCGTTGGCGGCGCTGCCGAACGGCGCGCCCACCTCGTCACCGACCAGCGGGATACGCCCCGCCCGCGCCTGCGCCTCCGCCATGTCGGCGGCCAGGTTCACCCCGGCGCTCTCCAGCTTCCGGCCGGGCACCGCCAGCTTCTCGACCAGCTGGTACAGCGTGATCGCGGCCCAGATCCAGACTGCGCTCCAGACCAGGGCGGCCAGATCCGCGATGATCTGCCGGGTGAACCGCCACGGCTTCTCCGCATAGAGCTTCATGAGAGCATTCTGATCGACGCACGCGATCGATAAACGCCCCGCGTCAGCCCCGTGTCGTCGCGCAGCCCTGACAGGTGCCGAAGATCTCCAGCGTATGGCTGACGTCGACGAACCCGTGCTGCGCCGCGACCCGGTCCGCCCAGGACTCCACGGCCGGTCCCGCCACCTCGACGGTACGGCCGCAGGTGCGGCATACCAGGTGGTGGTGGTGCCCGTTGGAGCACCGCCGGAACAGCTGCTCCCCGCCCGGCGGGCGCATCACGTCGATGTCCCCGGCGTCGGCCAGCGCCTGCAGCGTCCGGTACACGGTGGTCAGGCCGACCCGCTCGCCCCGGTCGCGCAGCATGGCGTGCAGCTCCTGCGCGCTGTGGAAGCCCTCCACCTCGGACAGCAACGTCGCCACCGCGGAACGCTGCCGCGTATTACGGGCAGCCGTGCCCTGTGGGCTCGTCATGCCTTCTCCTCGCTGCGCTCGTCGGCGGCATGACTACCGAGTCTGATCCGCTCGCTCATGCCTTCTCCTCGAAGCTATCGGTCACGGGCGCTGCTCCGCGGCGTGGGTGACGGCGTCGGCGACGATGTGCGCGACGTGTTCGTCCACCAGGGAGTATGCGATCTCGCGGCCGTGCCGTTCGGCGCGGACCACGCCGGCCGCCCGGAGCACCCGCAGGTGCTGGGAGACCAGCGGCTGGGCCACTCGCAGCCGTTCCACCAGCTCGTGCACGTGGCGCTCGCCGTTCGCCGCCAGCTCGGTCACGATCGCGATCCGGACGGGCGCGGCGAGCGCCCGCAGCAGCTCTCCGGCTCGGGCGTAGGACTGCGTCTGGCTCACATCGACCACCGTAGCCCCGCGCGTCGGTGCATACCCAATCATGAGTCCAGGACGCACTCGGGCGGATCGCACACCGCCGCGGGCCCCGTGTCGGCGCGGCGTCGCCGGCGCAGCACCGCGCCCACCGCCGCGACCAGGACGAACAGTGCGATGGCGGCGAGCACGATGGTCGCGCCGGGCGCGGTGTCGTATCCGGCGGACGTGAGGATGCCGACTCCCGCGCTGATCACCCCGCCGAGCATGGCCAGCGTCATGGTGCCGCCGAAGCCGCGCGAGACCAGCTGCGCCGCCGCGACGGGCACCACCATCAGGGCGCTGACCAGCAGTAGGCCGACCGAGCGCATGGCCACGGTGACGGTGACCGCGGTCATCACGGCGAGCAGCAGGTTCAGGGTGCGCACCGGCAGGCCGGAGACCTTGGCGTACTCCTCGTCCTGGCAGATCGCGAACAGCCAGGGCCGCAGCCCGACGGTGACCGCGAGCACGCACGCGCCGAGGATCGCGATCGTGATCAGATCCATGGCGGACGTGGTGAGCAGCGAGCCGAACAGGTACGACGTCAGGTTGGCGCTGCCCTTGCCGGGGGCGAGCCCGACCAGGAAGACGCCGCCCGCGATGCCGCCGTAGAACAGGATCGCCAGCGCGATGTCGCCCGAGGTGCGGCCGCGCTCGCGGATCAGCTCGACGGCGACCGCGCCCAGCGCCGACACGATGATCGCGGTGAGCACGGGCGACGTGCCGGTGAGCAGGCCGACGCCGACGCCGGTCAGGGCGATGTGGCCGATGCCGTCGCCGATCAGCGACATGCGCCGCTGCACCAGGTAGATGCCCAGCGAGGGGGCGATCAGGCCGGTGATCAGCGCGCCCAGCAGGGCCCGCTGCATGAACGGCAGGGACATGATCTCGATGAGGTTCACGTTCACTGGCGTCCCCAGATGCTCGGCGGGTCCTGTGGTGCGTGCGGGTGCACGTGGTCGTGGCCGGGTTCGGCGTGGTGCCCGGCGGGGTGGGGCACCGCGCCGTCGTGCGCGATGACCCCGTCGTGCACGACCACGGCACGGGTGATGACCGGCTGCAGCGGGCCCAGCTCGTGCGCGACCAGCAGCACCGTGCCGCCGTGCCGGACGAAGTCGCGCAGCGCCTGCGCGAACGCCTCCTGCGACTTGGCGTCCACCCCGGCCGTGGGCTCGTCGAGCACCAGCAGGTCGGGTTCGCCGGCCAGCGCCCGCGCGATCAGGGTGCGCTGCTGCTGGCCGCCGGACAGGGCGGCGACCGGGTCGTGGACCCGGTCGGTCAGGTCGACCGCGGCCAGCGCCTTCGCGACGGCCTGCCGGTCACCGGCGCGCAGCAGCCCCGGGAAGCCGCGCCGGGCGAGCCGGCCGGAGGAGACGACCTCGCCGACGGTGGCGGGCACGCCGCCGCCCGCGCCCAGCCGCTGCGGCACGTACCCGATGCGTCTCCAGTCGCGGAAGCGCCGCAGCGGGACGCCGAACAGCTCGACTTGACCTTCCGCCAGCGGCACCAGGCCGAGCCCGGCCCGGATCATCGTGGACTTGCCGCTGCCGTTCGCACCCAGTACGGCGACCACCTCACCGCTGCGTACGGTCAGGTTGACGTCGCGGAGCACGGGACGGTCGTAGGCGACCGCCCCGTGCTTGATTTCGAGAACCGGGGAGTTCACGTCTGCTCCTAGTCCCGTCCGTCGGCGGCGTGGCTCATGAACAGCCCAACGCGGTGCGCAGGGTCGCGAGATTGGCCCGCATGACCGAGAAGTAGTCACCTGTACCGCCCTCGGCGAGCCCCTCCAGCGGGTCCAGCACGGCGGTCTTCGCGCCGACCTGCTCGGCCAGCGTCTCGGCGACCTTCGGCGAGACCAGCGTCTCGAAGAAGATCGTCGTCGCGCCGTACTTGCGCGCCTCGGCGGCGACCGCGGCGACCTGCTGCGGGGTGGGTTCGGTCTCCGGGGTCAGCCCGGACAGCGCGATCTGCTTGAGCTTGTACCGGTCGGCGAGGTAGCCGAACGCGGCGTGGCTGGTCACGATCTCGTGCCGCTGGCAGTTAGCCAGCCCGGCGGTGAACTCGGCGTCCAGCTTGTTCAGCTCGGCGACCAGGGCGCCGCCGCGCTCGGCGTAGCCCGCCGCGTGCGCCGGGTCGAGTTCGGCGAGCTTGTGCGACACGCTGCCGGCGATCGCGGCCAGGCGGGTCGGGTCCAGCCAGACGTGCGGGTCGGGGGCGTTGCCGCCCTCTTCGGTCGCGCCCTCGTGGTTGGGGCCGCCGATCAGCGGGTTGACCGTGGCCACGTCGAACGCGCGGTCCGCGGCGTTCTGCGCGACGGCCTCGTCGAGCTGCGGCTGGAAGCCCTTGAGGTAGACGATCAGCCCGGCGTTGGCGACCTGCGCGACCTGGGCGGGGGACAGTTCCATGTCGTGCGGTTCCGCGCCCGGCTGGGCCAGGTTGACCACGTGGGCGTCGGGGCCGCCGACCTTCTCGGTGACGAACTGCAGGGGGTAGAAGCCGGTGACGACGCTGAAACGGCCGGAGCTGTCGGCGGGGGAGTCGGAGCAGGCGGTGAGGGTGCCCAGGGCCAGCAGCGCGGCGACGCCGACGACGGCGGCGCGCTGGAGAGATCGGCTCAGCATGGCGTCAACTCTCCCTGAAAATGAGAACGATTGTCAAAAACGCATAGGTGCATATCCCTGCCCGCCCCCACCTCCCGCCTCCATGATCCACCGCCCGGGGGCGAAGGAAGGGCACCTTCTTAACGCTCTGCGTAGAGGAAGGGCACCTTGTTAACAGATGGGGTGCGGAGGTGCAGGTCAGCGCGGCGCGGGGGTGGAATCTCGCGGGGACTTCTGCGGGCTCACCGGGCCGCTCGGCGCTTCGGCGGCCTCGCGCAAGGTCGCCTTCGCGGGCGTGGCTGGGTTCTTTTCGTCGCAAAAGCGACACCCGTTCGCCAGGATCACCCGACTTGCCTGGCAGGTGGGCGTATTCGGGCTCAAGATACGCACAGGTGCCAGGCAAGTCGGGCGATCTTGTGCGCGCGCTGCGGGCCGCGCGGGCCGCGCGGGTGCGGGGTGCGGGGTGCGGGTCAGAACAGGCGGGTCAGGGCGGCGGCGGTGAGCAGGGTGAGGACGATCACGCGCAGGGCCCGGGTCGCGGGCGGCTGAACCGGCCAGGTGGTGACCAGGAGCGCGGCCAGGGCGGCGGCCAGCGCCAGGAGCAGTACGCCGCTGTACGGGTTCGGCAGCAGCACCGCCACCAGCAGCAGCGCGAGCGTGCCGAGCAGCGCGACGGACTTCGGGATCCGGGCCAGCCGGCGCAGCAGGGGGTTGTTCGCGACATCCTGGGGCACGGCGGCGGTCCTCTCCGACAGGGCGTTAAGAAGGGCACCCTTTACCCCGTAAAACGATAAGAAGGTGCCCCTCCTTACTGTAGTGAGGTGCTGATGCTCAATCGATTCGTGATCGCCGCCAACGAGGAGGCGTTCGTCGAGCGCGCCCACGCGGCGCTGGCGGCCCTCGCGGCCCGGCCCGGCTACCTGCGCGGGGAGCTGACCCGCTCGCTGGACGAGCCGGAGCACTGGTGCCTGCTCACCGAGTGGGAGAGCGTCGGGGCGTACCGGCGGGCGCTGGGCGGTTTCGACGTGAAGATGACGGCGACGCCCCTGCTGGCCGAATCGCTGATGGAGCCGTGCGCGTTCGAGACCCTCGCCGAGGCCGAGCCGGGCGGCGCGGTGCAGACCCGGGCCAGCGATCGGGCCTGATTCGCCGTCCCTGGCAGCGTGCCGGGCAGTGGACGGTCCGCCCGGTTTCGGGCGCGGCGGCGGCGGGTGGGAAGAACGCAATATGATCGCGGCCATGACCCACGCGCCCGCGCCATCGCCCGTGCCGCCCGGTCCGGGCGCCGCGCCGCCGTTCCCGGCCGCGCCGTCGGAGGGCGGCGGGACCCGGCTGGGCTGGGCGCTCGGCATCGCGGGCGGGCTGCTGGCGCTGTGCTGCGGCGGCGGCCTGGTGGCCGGGGTCGGCCTGGCCGTCACCGGGGTCCAGGCGATCAACGAGCGCGCCCACGTCGCGGTGGGGACCTACCTCGACGCGCTGAGGGAGAAGAAGTACGACCAGGCCTACGAGCTGCTCTGCGAGGACGAGCAGCGGCGGCTGGACCTGGAGCGCTTCACCAGCCAGGAGCAGTCCCGGCCGGAGCGCATCCAGTCGTACGAGCTGGGCGAGGTCGAGCTGCAGGGCACGTCCGGGATCACCCTGCCGGTCACCGAGCGCTACACCGACGGCGACACCGAGCGGGTCGTGTACCGCCTCGCGCAGGACCCGAAGACGACCGACCTCGAAGTCTGCGGGCGCGAGTAGCCGGGCTGCCGGCGCGGCGCACCGGCGGACTCACCACGTTGCGTGTGCAGTAGCGTTTAACCGCATGCGGGTTGCCTGAGCGGCCCGTACCGTATCCACGTCGAGCGGATCTTCCGCCGACCTCCGCCGACAGCCAGCCGGCGGCAACCTCCAACGGAATGGAGACCTGATCATGCCCGCGGACCGCATCGACTCCGTCGTCAGCCTGGCCAAGCGCCGGGGCTTCGTCTACCCGTCGAGTGAGATCTACGGCGGCACCCGTTCAGCGTGGGACTACGGTCCGCTGGGCGTGGAGCTCAAGGACAACGTCCGCCGGCAGTGGTGGAAGACGATGGTCCAGCAGCGCGACGACATCGTCGGCCTGGACTCCGCGGTGATCCTGGCCCGCCAGGTGTGGGAGGCCTCCGGCCACATCGAGGCGTTCGTCGACCCGCTGACCGAGTGCACCAGCTGCCACAAGCGCTTCCGGGCCGACCACCTGGAGGAGGCGTTCCTGGAGAAGAAGCCGGGCGCCACCTTCGTGCTGTCCGAGCTGAACTGCCCCAACTGCGGCAACAAGGGCACCTTCACCGAGCCGCGCATGTTCAACGGCCTGATGAAGACCTTCCTCGGCCCGGTCGAGAGCGCCGAGGGCGTGCACTACCTGCGGCCGGAGACGGCGCAGGGCATCTTCGTGAACTACGCCAACGTCGCCACCACCGCGCGCAAGAAGCCGCCGTTCGGCATCGCGCAGGTCGGCAAGAGCTTCCGCAACGAGATCACCCCGGGCAACTTCATCTTCCGTACGCGGGAGTTCGAGCAGATGGAGATGGAGTTCTTCGTCGAGCCCGGCACCGACGAGACCTGGCACGAGTACTGGCTGAACGAGCGCTGGAACTGGTACCTCGACCTGGGCATCTCGGCCGAGAACCTGCGCTTCTTCGAGCACCCGCAGGAGAAGCTGTCGCACTACTCCAAGCGCACGGTCGACATCGAGTACCGCTTCCGGTTCGGTGGCACCGAGTTCTCGGAGCTGGAGGGCATCGCCAACCGCACCGACTTCGACCTGACCACGCACAGCAAGCACTCGGGCACCGACCTGTCGTACTTCGACCAGGAGAAGAACGAGCGCTGGGTGCCGTACGTCATCGAGCCGGCGGCGGGTCTGACCCGGGCCGTGCTGGCGTTCATGCTGGAGGCGTACGACGAGGACGAGGCCCCCAACACCAAGGGCGGCGTCGACAAGCGCACCGTGATGCGCTTCGACAAGCGCCTCGCCCCGGTGAAGGTGGCCGTGCTCCCGCTGTCGCGCAACGAGCAGCTCTCGCCGAAGGCCCGTGGTCTGGCCGCGGACCTGCGCAAGCGCTGGGTGGTCGACTTCGACGACGCCCAGGCGATCGGCCGGCGCTACCGCCGCCAGGACGAGATCGGCACGCCGTACTGCGTCACCGTCGACTTCGACACCTTGGAAGACAACGCGGTGACCGTACGTGATCGTGATTCGATGGTCCAGGAGCGCGTCTCGCTGGACCAGGTGGAGCGCTACCTGATCGAGCGCCTGCCCGGCTGCTGAACACGCTGACGTGGTGGGAAGTCCCCGAACCGGGTGGTTTGGGGACTTCCCGGCACGGCACTATCGCGTTTGCCGAGTTTGATTCGGGTCCTCCCCGGTAACATACGGACAGTGACCACCATCGAGCTGAAGAAGACGCCCGGAGGCCCGGCCGAGACGCCGCCCCGGCGCCCGGCTTGGCGTGCGGGGCTGGTCATCGCGGCCGCCCTGCTGCTGGCGGCCGTGCTCGCGGGTCACCGCCTCATCCCCAATGTGCACGGTATCGGCAGCGTGCTCGACACCATCGCCCCGCTGTTCGGCCTGGCCGTGCCGGTGCTGGCGATCGCCGCGCTGCTGGCCCGCTCCGGTAAGGCGCTGCTGGTGGTGCTGCTGCCCGCGGTGATCTGGGCCGCCATGTTCGGCCGGGCGCTGCTGCCGCCCCCGGGCGGGCCGGTGCAGCTGCGGGTGGTCACGCAGAACCTGTACGCCGAGAATCCCGACCCGCAGACCACGGTCGAGGCGCTCGCGGCGGGCGGCCCTGATCTGATCGCGCTGCAGGAGGCCTCCGGCGGGACGATCGAGACGGTCGCCGAGCGGCTGGGGAAGACCTACCCGCACTACGCGGTCCGCTCGACGGTCGGGCTGCTCAGCCGGTATCCGATCACGGGCATCACCGACGTGGACACCGGTCTGGACTGGACCCGGGCCCTGCGCGCGGTGGTCAAGGCGCCGCAGGGCGACGTGGCGGTGTACGTCGTGCACCTGGGCTCGGCCCGGATCAACGACACGGCGACCCGGGACCACACCATCGACATGCTGGCCCAGGCGGTCCGCGAGGACGAGGCGCAGCGGGTGCTGGTGCTGGGCGACCTCAACACCGCGGCCACCGACCGGGCCATCGCGCCGCTGTCGGCGCAGCTGCGCGACGCGCAGGCCGACGCGGGCTGGGGTTACGGCTTCACCTGGCCGTCGTCGCTGCCGGTGATGCGGCCCGATCACGTGCTGTACCGGGGACTGACCGCGACGCAGGCCGGGGTGCTCCGTACGCCGGGCACCGACCATCGGGCCGTGACCTCGGGTTTCTCGTTCTGAGTCCACTGACCCGAACCCTTAACGTGTACGTTTCTCTTCTTGGACTAGTACTTTCGGTCAGCCTCTTGTAAGGTCTTCAGTGCTCGGCTTGCCGAGCCGGCTGCCTAGCCGTCTGCGGCGCTCAAGAAACGGGTGCTGTGACCGTCACAGGCGAACCGTGTCCGAGGGCGTCCCCCGTCGCTCCGGGTTCACACGCGGTTCACTGCGCCGGAGGCCTGCAATGACTGCAACGATCGTTCGCGAGACCGTGGTGTCCGCGTCCCCCTCGTCCCTGACCGACACTCTCGACGCGACTGCCGGCGATGTGCTGCTGCGCCGTCTCGGCGAGCTGAGCGAGCAAGACCCCGCACATGAGGACGTGCGGCAGGAGGCCATCTGTGCCTGGCTGCCGCTGGCCGAGCGCCTGGCCCGCCGCTTCCGCCACCGCGGCGTGGACGGCGACGACCTCGTGCAGGTGGCGACCATCGGCCTGATCCAGGCCGTGGACCGGTTCGACCCCTCCCGCGGCAGTGCGTTCGTGCACTTCGCGGTGCCGACGATCGTCGGCGAACTCAAGCGCTACTTCCGTGACCGGGGCTGGAGCATGCGGGTCAGTCGCCGCATGCAGGAGCTGTACCTGGACATCAACCGGGTGTCCCCGCAGCTCTGCCAGGACCTGGGCCGGTGGCCGAGCGCCGAGGACCTGGCCGAGCATCTCAACGTCACCGTCGAGGACGTGGTGGCCGGGATGCACTGCGCGCAGGCCTACCGCATCAACTCCCTCAACGTCGCGGTGAGCGGCGAGGACGGCGATGTGGAGCTCGGTGAGCTGATCGGCGAGACCGACACCGTGCTGGAGTCCATTCCGGACGTGCACGCGGTCCGGCAGTACGTCAAGGAACTGCCGGAACGTGAGCAGAAGATCCTCATGCTGCGCTTCGTCCAGGGCCACAACCAGGCCCAGATCGCCGAGCAGATCGGGGTCTCCCAGATGCACGTGTCGCGCCTGCTCAGCCGGTGCCTCGCGCAGCTGCGCGAGCGCATGCTGGCCGAGGACTGACATCAGCGACGGATGGTAGCGGTTTCGTCACCGAGTTCGTGGGGCAGGAAGGAACCATGGAGCTTTTACTGTGGATCCTCGCCGTGGTCCTGGTCGTTTCCGGGATCGTCTCGCTGGCACGACGCCAGATCCTGTGGGGCATCGTGCTGATCGTCATCGGTCTGCTCGTCGGGCCGGGGGGCGTGAGCATCTTCTCGTAGGACGCAACGCAGAAGCCGAAGGGCCGCGAAGACCATGGTCTTCGCGGCCCTTCGCATGGTGCGACCCGTGTCACAGGACGACGCCCGCGGGCGGCCGTACTGTTGCGCCGTGACGGTACTCGGCCAGCCCCTCGAACTGCGCGGCGTGACGCTGCCCAACCGCATCGCGATGTCGCCGATGTGCCAGTACTCCGCCGGCCCGGACGGGCTGCCCGGCGACTGGCACCTGGCCCACCTGGGCGCCCGCGCGGTCGGCGGGGCCGGGCTCGTCATCGCCGAGGCCAGCGCGGTGCTGCCGGAGGGCCGGATCTCGCCACGCGACGCCGGCATCTGGTCACCGGCGCATGTGGACGCCTGGCGGCCGGTCACCGCGTTCGTCGCCGCGCAGGGGGCGGTGCCCGCGATCCAGCTGGCCCACGCCGGGTTCAAGGCCTCCACCTACTGGCCGTTCACGCAGGAGCGGGGCGGGGTGCCCGACACCGACGGCGGCTGGCAGCCGGTCGGGCCGGGCGAGTTGCCCTTCGTGCCGGCGTACCGCACGCCCAGGGCGCTCGAGGAGGCCGGCATCGCCGCGGTGATCGCCGCGTTCGCGCAGGCCGCGGGGTATGCGGTCGACGCCGGCTTCCAAGCCGTGGAGATCCACGCCGCGCACGGCTACCTGCTGCACGAGTTCTACTCGCCGCTGACCAACCACCGCGACGACGGCTGGGGCGGCGATCACGCCGGGCGTACCCGCCTGGCTGTGGCCGTCGCGGCGGCCGTGCGCGACGCCGTCGGCCCCGACGTGCCCGTCCTGGCCCGGGTTTCGGCCACCGACTGGGTCGAGGGCGGCTGGGATGTCGCCGACACCGTCGAGCTGGCCCGTGCCCTGTTCGCGGCCGGCGTCGACCTGATCGACTGCTCGTCGGGTGGAGTGGTCCCGCACGCCGACATACCGATCGGCCCCGGTTACCAGGCTCCGCTCGCGGAGCGGGTGCGCCGGGACGTCGGCGTGCCCACCGGGGCGGTCGGCCTGATCACCGAGCCCGAGCAGGCCGAGCGCATCGTCGCCGACGGCCAGGCCGACCTGGTGCTGATCGGGCGGGAGCTGCTGCGTGACCCGTACTGGCCGCGCCGGGCACTGGCCAAGCTCGGCGGGCAGCCGCACTGGCCGGACCAGTACGCCCGCGCCTTCTGAGTCATGCGGGATCCTGGGCCGAGCCTCAGCGCCCCTCGGCCCGCAACCGGGTCACCACCGCGCCCAGGTACGCGTCGACCTGCTCGACGTCGTAGCCCTTGCGGACCAGCGGGAAGGCGGCCTGCTCGACCTCGGCGGAGCTGATGCCGCCGCCGCCCGCCAGCACCGGGGCGATCCGGGCGACCAGCGCGTCCACCTGGGCCGGGTCGTACCCCTTGGTGAACAGCGCGGCGCGGGGGAAGGCCGGGTCACGCAGCGCGACCAGGGGGACGGTCGGGATGCTGCCGTCCGGGCCGGCTCCGGGACGCTCGCCCTCGGCCGCCTGCTGCGCCGCCAGCAGGCCCAGGTACGCGTGCACCTGCTCGCGGTCGTAGCCGCGCATGACGACCGTGAAGTCGGTGCGGGGATTGTCGGCGAGGCTCAGTTCGCCGCGGTCTACCTCGGCGAGCAGGGCGTCGACCTGGGTGCGGTCGAAGCCGCGCAGGACGACGGTGAAGTCGGGGTGGGGCTGCATGGCGGACATCCTGGCAGATCAGATCAAGGACGGTTGGCCAGGGCAGCCGAGGCGCGGGGTCGACGCGCCGCGCAGGTCTGGCATCGGCGCTGGTGGCGCGTCTGTCGTGTTAGGAAGGGCACCTTCTGCGACGCGGAGCGTTAAGAAGGTGCCCTTCCTTGTTTCTGTCCGGGCGGGGGCTGGCGCGGGGGTGGGATCATGGGGTCGCGGGGTCGTCAAGGGCCCGCGGGGAGGTGGTCGGCCTCATGGGTGTCGTGACGGAACTGCTGGGGCCGTTCCCGTTCCGGCAGGAGGACCTCGAGCACGGCAGGCTCGAGCAGGGCGTGCGGCACACGCTGGCGCACTACGCCCAGTGGCGGGACACGCAGCCGGGCGCGATCGCGTCGCATGTGGAGCGATACTCCGAGCAGCTGCGGTCGATCGCCGGACGGCACACCCCGGCGGCGGCGCTGCTGCGCGGGGTGTACGCGCCGCGGCGGCGGCGGGAGCTGCGCGAGCAGGCGCTGCTGGAGCTGAACTACTTCGGCGTCTACAACCTCAGCGAGGTGCCCGACCCGGCCGACGTGGCCCGGGGCGAGGTGCTCGCGCGGGCGCACGCCCGGACGGTCCGCGAGGTCGTCGAGGGGATCGAGCGCGGGCGCGGTGTGGCGGGGGTGGTGGAGTCGCTGGAGCGGCGCTTCCCGGCGCTGCGCGAGGTCGCCGAGACGCGCTGGCTGGCCGGGCGGCTGGACCGGCTGCACCGCACCCTGCCGGAGACGGTGGTGCAGGCCGGGGCGATGGGCAAGGTGGTCCGCACGCTGGTGGGGGTGCTGGCGATCGGGGGGTACGACACCCGCGACGCGGGCCGGGCCGCGGTGCGCGAACACCTCACCCGGATCCTGCCCGGCGCGTACGCGTACGGGGCCGCGTACGCCGTCATCGACGACAGCTTCCAGGACCTGCCCGGCGAGCACATGCTGCCGCGCGAGCGGGACCGGCTGCACCGGCTGATCCTGCGCGGCCTGTCCACCGGCGGCGCGATCGACGCCCGGGAGGTGCCCGACCATCCGCTCGCCGAGGAGATGCACGAGCTGTACGGCATCGCGCTGCAGGTCTACCCGTTCGGCACGCACCGGCACCTCTACCACGCGGCCGAGTCGATGTACCTGGCCCAGCACCGCGACGCGGGCCGCGGCGCGGACGAGCCGCTGGAGTCGGCGTACCCGGACATCTTCCTCAAGGCCGGGCTGAGCCGGGTGGTGGCCAACATCCTGGGCCGGCGCAGCGTCGACGAGGGCTTCTACGCCCGCTGCCTCAACACGATCTTCCTGAGCCAGTTCAAGGACGACCTCGCCGATCGCGACGAGGACCGCCGGGCCGGCCGGATGACCCCGTTCACGCACCCCGGCGACGGCCGCACCAATCCGCTGCTCGACCTGTTCGCCTATGACGCGTACGTCGTCGAGCAGGTGTACGGCGGCGACCCGGTGGCTCGCGACGCGCTGACCGGCGTCGGCGCGATCAAGCTGGGGATACACCTGTGCGCGGACCCGCAGAACACGCTGCGGCTGCTCGACCAGTACCCGGTCACCCCGGAGATCGCCACGTTCCTGCGTACGGCGGCGGGGGTGCCGCGGCGGGTGCTGCCGCAGCTGAGCACCGGTGACCTGCGGCTCAAGCGGGAGGCGGCCGCGGTGATGGGCCGCCGCGACCCGAACAGCGTCGACGCGCGCACGTTCGTGCTCGACCGGCTGCCGCGCATCAACGAGATCGTGCACAACTGCCACGCCGAGGTCAACGCCGCCGAGCTGGCGCCGATCCTGGCGTACACGATGGACGGCCCGGCCAAGCGGCTGCGGCCCGCGCTGACCCTGATGCTGGCCGAAGGGCTCGGCGTACGCGGGGACATGCCCGAGTCGCTGCTCGGCGCGATCGAGCTGTTCCACACCGCCAGCCTGATCTTCGACGACCTGCCCGCGCAGGACGACGCCACGCTGCGCCGGGGCCGCCCGGCCGCGCACACCGTGTTCGACGAGGGCAGCGTGCAGCTCGCCGCGATCTCGATGCTGTCCTCCGGGTTCGGCATGCTGGCCCGGCTCGACCGGCACTACCCGGCGCAGCGGGTCACCGACGTCGTCGCGTACGTCGGCACCGTGCTCGGCCCGCAGCGGCTGTGCCGGGGGCAGTACCTGGACCTGCGCTACGCCCGGGACGCGTCGCCGGTCACCGGCGAGGACATCCTGGAGATGTACCGGCTGAAGACGTCCACGATGGTCGAGGCCGCGCTGGTGCCGCTGCTGATGCTGCTGGACCGGCCGCGTGTCGAGATCGAGCTGATCACGCGGTACGCCGACCACGCGGGCATCGTGTTCCAGGCCCGCGACGACATCCTCGACGCGACCGCGTCCAGCGAGCAGCTCGGCAAGGACTCCGGCAACGACGTGGGCAAGGCCAACCTGGTTCGGGTGTACGGGCTCGCGCAGGCGCGCCGGCTCATGGAGCAGCACCGCGACGCCGCGGTGGACAGCTGCGCCGCGCTGCCCTTCGACACCCGCCTGCTGCAGGGCATCGTCGAGCACTTCGCCGCCCGCGGCCGCTGACGGTGTGAAGGCGGCGGGGCAGGTGGCCGTCCACCGGCCCCGCCGCTCCGACCGGCGGTCAGGACGGAACTTCCCAGGCCTTCAGCTGGAGGGTCACCTTGGCGTTGCTCGACAGTGCGGCCACCTTGAGGACCACGATGCGCTGGGGCTGACCGATGGCGCGGGCCTGCTCCGGCGATGTCGCGACGCACATCATCAGCTCCCGCTGGGCTGCGGTCTCGGCGCGCTGCGGCACCGGGCTCTTGCGGATGAGGTCCGCGCAGTCCTCTGGCTGCGGGTCGGACATGGTCTTCGGGACCACGGCGCCCTCGACCCCGTCCAGCAGGATGATCACCGGCACGGTGCTGTTGTAGGGCAGTTCCAGACGGACATCGTCCTTGTCGCTGCCCTGCTGGACCACGCGCGGCTCGTTGAGGTCCAGGTAGGCGCTGGCCTGGCTGGTCACCTGCGGAATCAGTTCCTGATCCTTGTACGCCGGGGAGAACACCGCCTGCGGGTTGAGCACGCCGAGCACGGCGGTCGGCGACGGCTGCGCCTGCGCTTCGGTGGTCGCCGGTGCCGCGGGCGCGTCGGCGCCGGCAGAGGCCGGAGCGCTGTTGGTGGCTCCTGGCGCGGCCGTGGTGTCCGGAGTGTCCTCACCGGAGCGGACCAGCGCCACCCCGGCCACGCCGACCGCGACCAGGGCCACGACGAGGCTCACCGCGGCGACGAGCAGCGCGAGGCGAGCCGTGCCCTTGCCGGGAGCGGCTGGTGCCGCTGCCCCGGGCCGCAGGGTGGCGGTCGGGGCGGAAGAGCTGGTGGAGGCGGGTCCGGTGGGCGGTTCGGGCGCAGCGGGGGGCGTGGAGAGGGTATCGGCCATGAAAGGGCATTCTGCCCTCGGGGAACACCAAGGCAGATCCCCGATGTTGTCGGATATCAGTTCCGCTGGGCCGATTCTCATCTATCCGACCCCGTGCGAAAATCGTCGTTCCTCCCCTTGACTTCCCTCAGGAGCAGCGTGTCCACCCCTATCGAGCCCCCTGGACCGCGCAAGATCCGGTGGGCGACCATCGGCGCGTTCGTCGTCGGCGTCGTGACCGTCATCGGCACGTTGACGCAGACCTGGACTCTCCTCTTTCCTGCCGGCGCGGCCCCGCAGTCGCCACAGCCCGCTGCCGGGACGAGCCCGATCGCCGTGTCCGTAGCGCCTGCGGGCACGACACACGCGCCCGCGCCCGTCCAGGGCGGCACCTATCTGGACACCCTCTCCGCGGTGACCGGGTCGAGCCTGTTGGTCCCACTGCCGAAGGACCTGGCCGGGCTGCCTGAGTACGCCCACGCGCTCGCGGTGAAGTGTCCGCCCAACACGACCGGCAACACCATGGCGGAGGTCGCCTACGTGATCCCTCGCAACCTGACCACGTTCACCGCGACCCTGACGGCACACCAGACGCCGGTGCCGACCAACCAGATCGTCCAGCTGAGCGTGTTCCCCGCCCCGAAGGATCTGCTGCCCAACGGAGGAAACGAAGGTAAGCCTGCCATCGTGCAGGCGGAGATCGGCCGGAGCGCCAAGGTCGATGCGGACCTCACCGACGCCTTCCACGTGCGGTTGCGCATCCAGTGCAACCTCCCCGGGGCTGTCGCGGTGATCGTCGACCCGCTGCTGCAATCCTGATCGGGAACCTTCCTTCCGGACCGATGAGTTCCGCGCGCGCCATCCGTCTACACGGATGAACACGACGACCGAACTCCACGGAAGAAGGAACCCGTCATGACCACGTACGCCGCCCCCACCGTCCGCCCCCACCGCGCCGTGAACATCGCCGTGTGGATCGGGCAGGTGCTGCTCGGCCTGTTCTTCATCGGCGTCTCGGTGCCGAAGTACCTGCCGTTCTTCGAGGCTCCGCCCGCCTTCGCCGAGGCCGGGCTGGGCATGGCGTTCATCTGGTTCGTGGGCGCCTGCGAGCTGGCCGGCGGCATCGGGCTGCTGGTGCCGCGGCTGTCGGGGGTGGCCGCGATCGGGCTGACCGGTCTGATGGCCGGTGCGACGATCATGAACCTGTTCGTGCTGCCCGGAGTGGCGTCGAACGCGATCATGTCCGGGGTGCTGCTGGTGGTGTTCGCGCTGATCGCTCGGGTCCGGGCACCGTACACCCGGGCCCTGCTCGACAGCTTCCGCCGCTGAGCCGGGGGTCAGCCGCGAAGATCGCTGTCTACGGTCATGATCTGCGGTGGGACCGCAGGTTCTGACCGCAGACAGCGATCTTCGCGGGGCGGGGCGGGGTCAGCCGCCGGAGTCGTCGTGTTCGGCGTCCTCGGGGACGAGTTCGGAGTCGCGGTCGTCGAGCCAGCCGTAGGGGAGCACGACCTTGGCGGGGGAGTTGGTACGGCCGCGGGGCTGGCCGAGGTTCGCCACCGGGAACGGCGCGGCGTGGTCCAGCTTGCCGAGCAGGTCGTCGAGTTCCATCAGCGACGAGGCCATGGCCATCGAGCGGCGCAGCTCCGAGCCCACCGGGAAGCCCTTGAGATACCAGGCGACGTGCTTGCGGAAGTCGGTGACGGCTTCGCGCTCGGCCCCCCACCAGTGCACGAGCAGCTCGGCGTGGCGGCGCATGACCTGCGCGACCTCGCCCAGGTCGGGCATCACCCGCTCGGGGCGGCCGGCGAACGCGGCGGCCAGGTCGGCGAACAGCCACGGCCGGCCCAGGCAGCCCCGGCCGACCACGACGCCGTCGCAGCCGGTCTCGGCCACCATGCGCAGCGCGTCGTCGGCCTCCCAGATGTCGCCGTTGCCGAGCACCGGCACGTCCAGGGCCTGCTTGAGGGTGGCGATGGACTCCCAGTCGGCCTCGCCGGAGTAGCGCTGGGCGGCGGTGCGCGCGTGCAGCGCCACCCACTTCGCCCCGGCCTCCTGCGCGATCAGGCCGGCCTCGACGTACGTCAGGTGGTCGTCGTCGATGCCCTTGCGCATCTTGATGGTGACCGGGATCCCGGCGGGCGCGGCCGCGTCCACCGCCGCTTTGATGATCGACCCGAACAGGCGGCGCTTCCACGGGATCGCCGACCCGCCGCCCTTACTCGTGATCTTCTTGACGCTGCACCCGAAGTTGAGATCGATGTGGTCGGCCAGGTTCTCGTCCACCACCCGGCGCACGGCCTTGGCGGTGATGTCCGGATCGACGCCGTACAGCTGCATGCTGCGCGGCTGCTCATCCGGCCCGAACTCGATCATCTTGTCGGTCTTCGGGTTGCGCACCGCGAGCGCGACCGTCGTGATCATCTCGCAGACGTAGATCCCGGCCCCCTGCTCCCGACAGAGCTGCCGAAACGCGACATTGGTGATGCCCGCCATCGGCGCCAGCACCACAGGCGGATCAACGGAGTACCGCCCCAACATCAACGTCGCAGTCACGCCCCCAACAATCTCACGCCCACCCCCACCACCCCGAACCCCCGTTACCCACCCCACACCGCCCCGCCCTCACCCATGATCGCGACGATCTTGCGCGAGCTGGGGTCGTTATGGGCGTTTTGGGCGTGTCGTCGGCACAGTTCACGCAAGATCGTCGCGATCATGGGCGCGGGGCGGTCAGGTGGGGTTGGGGCGTAGGCGGTTTGGGTCGACTTCGCGGGTGGGGAAGCGGCGGAGGTAGTCGGTTTCCAGTTCGAGCAGGCGGGCGGTGTGGTGGGAGAGGGACTGGTCGGAGCCGTGGCGGAGGGTTTCGTTCCGGGTGCGGTGGATTGCGGCCAGCTCGCGGAGCAGGTCTTCGTGGGGGAGGTCGCGGGCGGGTATGCCGCCGGTCGGCTCGGGCTGCTGCCAGGCGTAGACGATCTCCACCACTTCGTCGTAGTCGCGCATGGGGGAGGGGTACCCGGGGTTGGGGTGGTTCAAGCGTCCTGCCCTGATTTGTTGCTGTTGGGGGCGGTGCGGGTCAGCGGCGGCCGTCGCGGAGGACGGTCTGGACGGCCTGGGCCTCGTAGGCGGCGTCGGCGGCCTCCTGGGTGAGGGCGTGGGAGGAGACGCGGGCGACCTCGGCGGCGCGGCGGGCGTTGCGGGCCCGGGAGGCGGCCACGTGGTAGAGGCGGGCGGCTTCGGCGTCCTCGGCGCGCAGGCGGGACAGCTCGTGCGAGCGGTCCTGGCGGGACTGGTCCCAGCCGTCGACCTTCGACCAGATGGCGCGCAGTTGCTCCATGGTCAGGTCGCCGCGTTTGTACGCCGCCCGCGCGGCCAGGGCGACCTCGCGCAGGGTCTCCGTGGACGCGGTGCCCTCGGCGGGTTCGGGTGGCAGCGTCTCGGCGGCGTCTTCCAGCAGTCTCGCCGCCGCCAGGTGGGCCTGCCAGGCGGCGTCGCGGTCGGCCTCGGCCGTCGCCAGCTCGGCGGCGGTGCGCTCGGCCAGCAGCACGGCGGTGCGGGCCGCTTCGAGCACTTCGGCGGCGACCTCCTCCAGCTCGCGGGCCTCGGCGGTGAGCTGCGCGCGGTCGTTCGCGCTGAGGCGGCCCCGGCGCACGCCGTCGCGCCGGGACTGGGCCTGCGCGAGCAGCCCCAGGAACAGCACCGCGAGCAGCGTGAACGGCAGCCCGCCCAGCAGCACCACCGCGGAATTGGACACACCAGCACCCTAGTATCGATCCACGTTGATCGTTAGGGCTGGCGGGAATTAGTCACATCGGCGGTGTGGACCGGACCCGGGTCGGCGATCTTGGGCAGGCGCGTCGAAGATGGACGGATGACCGAGAACGTCCCGCCTGCGCCCGAGTCCACCGCCGTCGTGATCGGAGCCGGAATCGCCGGGCTGTGCGCCGCCCGGGTGCTGGCCGACCGGTACGCCCGCGTGATCGTGCTGGACCGGGACCACCTGCCGCCGGACGCGTCGCCGCGGCGCGGTGTGCCGCAGGGCAACCACGGGGCGGTGCTGCTGGCGGCCGGTCAGCGGGCGCTCGGCGAGCTGTTCGACGGCCTGGTCGACGAGCTGGTCGCGGCGGGGGCCACCCCGTTCGAGCCGGGCACCCAAATGATCTTCTACCGGTACGGCAGTGTCTGGCCGAAGTCGCCGACCGGCATCGACCTGCTCTCGTTCAGCCGCCCGCTGCTGGAGCACGCCGTACGCGGCCGGGTGGCGGCGCTGCCGAACGTCGAGTTCCGGGCCGGCGTCGCGGTGGCCGGGCTGGCCGGCGCCGACGGCGTCGTCACCGGCGTGGTGCTCGACGACGGCGCGACGCTGCCGTCCGGGCTGGTGGTCGACTGCTCGGGGCGGGGCAGCCGCTCCGACCGCTGGCTCGCCGAGCTGGGCTTCGCCGCACCGGCCGTCACCGAGGTCAAGGTCGGCGTCGGGTACACCACCCGGCTGTACCGGCGCGGGCCGGCCGACCTGCCCGACGCCACCGCGGTGTTCGTGCTGCCCGCGCCGCCGTACGAGACCCGGGTCGGGCTGGCCCTGCCGATCGAGGGCGACCGCTGGCTGATCTCGCTGGGCGGCTGGCACGGCGACTTCCCGGCCGCGGGCGACCAGGACGCGTTCGGCGCGCACGCCCGCAGCCTGCCCCACCCCGGCATCGCCGGCCTGATCGAGCGGTGCGAGCCGGTGACCGAGGCGGTCTCGTTCACCTTCCCGTCCAACCGCCGCCGCCACTTCGAGGACCTGCCCGCCCACCCCGCCGGCTACCTGGCCCTCGGTGACGCCGTCTGCAGCTTCAACCCCATCTACGGCCAGGGCATGACCTGCGCCGCCCTGGAGTCCCAGGCCCTGGGCCGCCGGCTCGACGCGCACGGCGCACCCACCGCCGCCCTGGCCGCCGACTTCTACCGCGAGACGGCCCACATCCTCGCCACCCCCTGGGGCTTCGCCGCCGGCGGCGACTTCGCCTACCCGCAGACCCAGGGCGAACGCCCGCGCGGCATCGCCTTGCGCAACCGCTACTCCCGCCGCATCCAGCTCGCCGCACAGGCCGACCCCGAGATCCGGCGCATCTTCACCGCCGTCCAGCACCTGCTCATGCCACCCGGCGTCCTCCGCAAACCCGCCATGGTCCTGCGCATCCTCCGCCTCTCCCGCCGCGCCCCCGGCGCGAAAGGAAGGGCACCTTCACAACGCTCCGCGTAGCGGAAGGGCACCTTCTTAACGCGCCGGGTGCGCGCTGGCTGCTCAGGAAGGGCGGGCCGCGGCCGATGGGAGGCATGAGCCTGGTCGGCGGCGATCGCGGTTCAGGCGGCGGCCAGCGCCGGCAGGAGCTGCTTCTCGGCGAAGTCGAGGAAGTCGCGCTGGCTGTCGCCGCCGATCTGGATCAGGGCGACGTCGGTGAATCCGGCGTCGGTGAACTGCTTCACGGCGGCGACGTGCTTGTCCAGGTCGGGGCCGCAGGAGATCTTCTCGGCGACCATCTCCGGGGTCACCGAGGCCGTCGCCGCGGCGAACGAGCGCGGATGCGGCATCTCCGCGTTGACCGCCCAGCCCAGGTCGAACCAGCGGAACTGGTCGTGGGCGATCCGGGCGCACTCGTCGGCGTCCGGTCCCCAGCAGATCGCCACCTGCCCGTAGCGGGGGCCGCTGCCGCCGGCGTCGGCGTACTGCTCGATCAGCTCGCGTTCCGGCGCGACCGCGATCAGCGCCGCGTCGTGGCGGGCGGCCAGCCGGATCGAGGACGGCCCGGACACCGCCACGCCGATCGGCACCGGCTCGGCGGGCAGGTCCCACAGCCGCGCCTCGGGCACCTCGAAGTACTCGCCCAGGTGGTGCACGACCTCACCGGCCAGCAGCGGCTGGATGATCTCCAGTGCCTCGGACAGCATCGCGTGCCGCTGCACCGCCTGCGGGTACGCCCCGACCACGTGCTCGTTGAGGTTCTCGCCCGCGCCCAGGCCGAGCGTGAACCGCCCCTGCGACATGACGCCGACCGTCGCCGCCATCTGCGCCACCACCGCGGGGTGGTACCGCATGGTGGGGCAGGTGACGAAGGAGACCAGCGGGAGGCGTTCGGTGGCGTGGGCGGCCGCGCCCAGCACCGACCAGGCGAACGGGGCGTGCCCCTGCTCGGCCAGCCACGGGTAGAAGTGGTCGGAGCAGACCGCGAAGCCGAACCCGGCCGCCTCGGCGCGTACCGCGTCGTCGACCAGTTCTCGGGGCCCCCGCTGCTCGGTCATGAGCGTGTAACCGATGTTGGTCATCCGCCCTGATTACCCGCGGGCGCGACGGCTGACACCCCCTCCGCCGCCGATCCGGCCGATGACACCCCCGGCTGGTAGAACTGCGGGATGGCGGACGACAGGACGGAACTGCGCGAACGTGCCGAAACGGTGCTCCGGCGGCTCGCGGGCGAGCACGCCGAGCTGCGGCCGGACCAGTGGCGGGCGATCGAGGCGCTGGTCGCCGACGCCCGGCGGGTGCTGTGCGTGCAGCGCACCGGCTGGGGCAAGTCCGCGGTGTACTTCGTCGCGACCGCCCTGCTGCGCGAGCGCGGCCACGGCCCGACGGTGATCGTGTCCCCGCTGCTGGCGCTGATGCGCAACCAGGTCGAGGCGGCGGCCCGCGCGGGCATCCACGCCCGCACCATCAACTCGGCGAACCTGGAGGACTGGGAGCAGATCACCGCCGAGATCGCCGACGGCGCGGTCGACGTGCTGCTGATCAGCCCGGAGCGGCTCAACAACCCCGACTTCCGCGACAGCGTGCTGCCCCGCCTGGCCGCCACCACCGGCCTGCTCGTCGTCGACGAGGCGCACTGCGTCTCCGACTGGGGCCACGACTTCCGCCCCGACTACCGCCGCCTGCGCACCATGCTGGCCGAGCTGCCCGCGGGCACGCCGGTGCTGGCCACCACGGCGACGGCCAACGAGCGGGTCACCACCGACGTGGCCGAGCAGCTCGGCGGGGGCCAGCCGGCCGAGCTGGAGCCGCTGGTGCTGCGCGGCCCGCTGGATCGCGAGTCGCTGCGGCTGGCGGCGCTGGAGCTGCCCAGCCCGGCGCACCGGCTGGCCTGGCTCGCCGACCACCTCGACCAGATCCCCGGGTCCGGCATCGTCTACACGCTGACCGTCGCCGCCGCGCACGAGACCGCCCAGTTCCTGGCCGGCCGGGGGTACGCCGTGGCCGCTTACACGGGCCAGGCCGAGGACGCCGACCGCCGCACCGCCGAGCAGGACCTGCTCGACAACAAGCTCAAGGCGCTGGTGGCGACCTCCGCACTCGGCATGGGCTTCGACAAGCCCGACCTCGGGTTCGTGGTGCACCTCGGCGCGCCCGCCTCGCCGATCGCCTACTACCAGCAGGTCGGCCGGGCGGGCCGGGCCGTGGCCGGGGCCGACGTGATGCTGCTGCCCGGCCCCGAGGACGCCGCGATCTGGCGCTACTTCGCCTCGCTGGCCTTCCCGCCGGAGGAGCAGGTGCGCCGGGTGCTCGACGTGCTCGACACCGCCGGCCGCCCGGTGTCCACGCAGGCCCTGGAGGCGCAGGTCGACCTGCGCCGCAACCGCCTGGAGATGATGCTCAAGGTGCTCGACGTCGACGGCGCGGTCAAGCGCGTGCGCGGCGGCTGGGAGGCCACCGGCCGCCCCTGGGCGTACGACACCGAGCGCTACGCGCGCATCGCCAAGGCCCGCCAGGCCGAGCAGGACGCCATGCGCGACTACACCGGCACCACGCGCTGCCGCATGGAGTTCCTCCGGCACACCCTCGACGATCCCGAGGCGCGCCGCTGCGGCCGCTGCGACAACTGCGCCGGTCCCGCCTACGGCACGGACGTCTCCGCCGAGGCCCTCCACGCCGCGCACGTCTTCCTCGGCCGCCCCGGCGTCCAGATCGAACCCCGCAAGATGTGGCCGACCGGGCTCGCCGCCGCGGGCGTGCCGCTGTCCGGGAAGATCCCGCCGGCCGAGCAGACGCTGCCCGGCCGCGCCGTGGGCCGCCTGTCCGACCTCGGCTGGGGCACCCGCCTGCGGGAACTGCTCGCCGAGGGCGCTGCCGACACGGCTCCGCCCGCCGACCTGCTCGCGGTGCTCGTCGAGGTGCTCAAGGACTGGTCACACGGCGCCGACCCGTGGCCCGCCCGACCGGCCGCCGTGGTGGCGATCAACTCCCGTTCCCGCCCGCGCCTGATCACCGGCGTGGCCGAACACGTGGCCCGGGTCGGCCGCCTGGAATTCCTCGGCACCGTCGCGGGCGGCCCGCCCGCCGACCAGCCCCGGGCCAACAGCGCCCAGCGGGTCAAAGCCCTGCACGACGCCTTCGCCGTCCCCGAGGACATGGCTGACAGACTCCGCCGGCTGTCCGGCCCCGTCCTGCTCGTCGACGACCAGCTCGACTCCGGCTGGACCATGGCCGTGGTGGCCCGCCAACTCCTCCAGACAGGCGCGCCGGGGGTGCTTCCGCTCGCGCTGGCCACCACGTCCTGACCCCGAGGCAGGACACGACCGTGCAGTTTCGGGGAGACTGCGCGAATCGCGGGCGCGATTCCACCACGTTCCACGAAACTGCAGACCGGGGCCGCTAGATCGCGGGGTCACCTCCGTGCACGTTCGTCTCTACCTCGTCGGCGGCGGCTTCCAGCAGGCGGTGGGCCAAGCCGGACAGTGCCCGGGCCCCGGCCATCTCCTCGCCGATCGAGGCCCGCGGGCGGTCGACCGGATTGCGCCGGGCCTGGCCCTCGGCGGTCAGCAGCCGCCCCGACGGCAGCCGCATGGACGCGGTGGCCCTGGTCAGGTCCGCGTCCTCCTCGTACCGCAGTTCCACCATCCAGGTCTTGGTCATCGTCGCGGTGGTCATGGCGCACCTCCCGTTCCTGCGATGCTGCTCTCATTGTCCCTCCGCAGGCGTGCCCCGGACCCCGCATCAGGCCCCGATGAGGCAGGCTCGGACCATGCAGGCTGTTCAGATCACGCAGTACGGCGGCGCCGAGGTGCTCACCCCCGCCGAGGTGGACCTGCCCGTGGCCGGACCGGGCCAGGCGGTCGTGGAGATCGCCGCGACCGGGGTCAACTTCATCGACGTGTACCACCGCCAGGGCCGTTACCCGACACCGCTGCCGTTCGTCCCCGGCGTGGAGGCGGCGGGCCGGGTCGCCGCGGTGGGGCCGGACGTCACCGCGGTGTCGGTCGGCGAGCGGGTCGGCTGGGTCATGGCGCCCGGGGCGTACGCGCAGGCCGCGGCTGTGCCCGTGGACCGGCTGGTGCCGCTGCCCGAGGGGGTGTCCGACGAGACCGCCGCGGCGGTGCTGCTGCAGGGCATGACCGCGCATTTCCTGACCCACGACGTGCACCCGGTGCGGGCCGGTGAGACGGTGCTGGTGCACGCGGCGGCGGGCGGCATGGGCCTGCTGCTCACGCAACTCGTCACGCACCTGGGCGGCCGGGTGATCGGCACGGTGTCCACCGATGCGAAGGAGCAGCTCGCCCGGAGCGCGGGCGCGGCCGAGGTGATCCGCTACGACCAGGTCGACGACCTGGCGGGTCAGGTGCGCGCGCTGACCGGCGGCGAAGGCGTGGCCGCGGTGTACGACGGGGTCGGCGCGTCCACCTTCGACGCCAGCCTGGCCTCGCTGCGCCGCCGCGGCGTGCTGGCCCTGTACGGCGCGGCCAGCGGCCCGGTGCCGCCGGTGGACCCGCTGCGGCTGATGCAGTCCGGTTCGGCGGTGCTGACCAGGCCGACGCTCGGCGACTTCGTGGTCTCGCGCCAGGAGCTGCTGGAGCGGGCCACCGACGTGCTGGGCTGGGTCGCCGCGGGCACCCTGCGGGTGACGGTCGGCGGCCGGTATCCGCTGGCCGAGGCGGCCCGGGCGCACGACGACCTGACGTCGCGGCGCACCACGGGCAAGCTGCTGCTCATCCCCTGATCCGGGGCCGCGAGCTACTGGACGACCTCAAGGTAGTCGATGTTCGGGCCGCCCTCACGGCTGGTGGCGGTGGCCCGGACGGTGTTCGTGCCCGCCGTCAGGGTGACCGTCACGGTGACCGTGTTCCAGTCGTCCCAGGTGCGCATCGGGTCGAAGCGGACGTCGCGCAGCACGGTGCCGTTGACGCTGATGTCCATGGCGCGATTGCAGCAGCTCGCGTTGGCGAACCGCAGCCGCAGGGTGGCCGGCCCGGACGCGCCCGGCACGCTCCACTGCAGGTATCCGCCGGTGACGTTGTCGTAGTCGACGAAGCCCGCGCCGCTGAAGCCGTTGTGGTCGCTGGCGGTGCGGGCCTGCGACCGGCTCGCCGACTCGGCCTCGTACCGCGCGGTGCGCGGCGGCGCGGGCGGCGGCGGGGCCACCGGGGACGGGGAGGCGGCCGGGGACGGCGACGCGCCCTCGGCCGACGGGGCCGGGGACGCCGCGGTGGACACCGCCGTCGAGGGCCGGGCCCCGGGCGTACGCGGCACCGGGCTGTTCGCCACCGGCGCGTCCGGGTAGACCGGCGCGGCGACGGGCTCGGCGCTCGGCTCGGTATCCCAGGGCAGCGCGTCGTTCCAGGTCGCGGGCCGGTGGACGGTGGTGAGGATGAGCAGGATCAGCGCGGCGGTGAACACCGTGGTGGCCACCAGCGGCAGGCCGCGCAGCCGCTCCAGCATGGGTATCCGGAGCCGCCGGCGGCCCTCGTACCCGAAATCGTCCTCCACCGCCGAAGCCCGCCGTCTCTCGTCTGCCGCCTGTCACGGTTACGAGCGAGAAACGTAGTGGGCGCGTGCCGGTCGCGCACCGGCCGCTCGGTCAGCAAATCCGGAGCCGACGGTCACCCCGGGCCACCGGTGCGGCGGCCGGGCCAGTCCATATCGATCGCCGCCGTGCGGGAACCGGCGCGGGGCGCGGCGACTCGACCGGGCATGACGACGAGACGTGACGTGCTGACCCTGCTCGGCGTGGGCGCCGCCGCGGCCCTGACCGGGTGCCGCGCGCAGACTCCGGCGGTGCCCACGGCCGCACCGGACCTGGTGCTGGTGCGGGCCGAGGGCGGGCTGACCGTGCTGCGGCCGTCCGGAGTGGAACGGATCGGGGCCGGTCTGGCCACCCCGGACGGCGGCATCGTGTACGCCGCCGCACCCGCGGGCGTGCACACCGAGCTGACCGCGATCGAGACCCGGACCGGGCGGCGCACCGCGGGGCCGCGGCTGGCCGGGGCGTGGGTGCCGCGGGTCGCCTCCGCGGACGGGCGGCTGGTGGCGCTGGCCGCCCCCGGCACGGGCGAGGTCACCCACGTGCCCTCGGGCCGGGCCCGGACCCCGCTGGTGGTCGCGGACACGGCCGGTGAGGTGGCGCGGCTGGAACTGGCCGGCAACATCGTGCCGGACGCGTTCACGGTCGGCGGCGAGGGCCTGTTCGTGCTGGACTGGCTGCCCGCGACCGCCCCGGACCGGTACCGGGTGCGCCAGGTTGACGTGGCCACCGGCCGGAGTTCGGCGCTGCTGACCCGGGTGAAGACGGCGGTGCCGCCGGGGGCCGAGGAGGAGATGAGCGGCGAGGGCCGGATGGCGGTGTACGCCCCGAACCGGCAGGTGCTGTACACGCTCTACACGCACCAGCCCGACCACCGGCACACCCGTGACCTGGTCGCCGGCCGCCCCGGCGACGTGCACGCGTTCGTGCACACGCTGCACCTGGCGGAGCAGTGGGCGTACTGCGTCGACCTGCCCGCGCCGTTCGGCGAGGGCCCGGGGGCCGGCCACGCCCTGGCGATCAACCCGGAGGGCTCCGAGTTCTACGTCGCCGACGTGACCAGCGGGCGGTTCGCGGTCGTCGGCACCGAGCAGCTCGCCGTCCGGGAGGCCGTCGACGGGCCGAAGGGTACCGGGACCGCGTACGCCGTGGCGACGTTCCGGCAGGTCCTGGTCGCGGTCGGCGGCACGGTGCACGTGCTGCCCCGCGACGGCGCGCCGGTGTGGCGCAGCTGGGACGCCGGGGGCGAGGTGCGCGGCCTGGCCGCCAGCCCCGACGGCAAGCGGGTGTACGCCGCCCTGCCCGACACCGTGGCCTGGTTCGACGCCGAGACCGGGCAGCGCCTGGGCACGCTCGCCGTACCAGGCGTCAGTGCCCTGGATCGGGTTCTCTGACCGGCGGTTTCGGCGCTCCGGTGCGGGTCTTGCGGCCGGTCGATCCGTCGGCCGGCCTGGTCGCGGCGTCGTTCGGGCTCGGGGGTGTCCTGTCGCGACCCGGCCCGACGCCCCGACGCGGACGCCGGGCCCGGCCGAACGGGGCGATCCCGGCGGCGACCAGCCCGAGCAGCCAGGCCGGGGCGAGCAGTGCGGTCAGCCCGGCGTACCAGGGCAGACGCCAGGTCCACGACGGGCCGGTGGCGGCGGTGACGTCGCCGCCGGTCCACGGCCGCGCGGCCAGCGACCAGGCCAGGAACGCGTCCCCGACGGGCAGCGCGCCGCCCAGGTAGCGCCGCTCCCCGTCCCACTGCACGGCGAGCCCGGCGGCCTCGGCCAGGCCGGTGAGCGCGGCCGCCGCCTCGCCGTCGCCGTAGACGACGGCGCCGCCGAGCGCGACCGCGCTCGCCGACGTGCTCAGCCCCCAGATCAGCGGCCCGGAGTCGACGTCGCCGGCCAGCTCCACGCCCTGCGGGTACTCGCGCACACCGGGCGCGCCCGGCACGGTCGAGGCGAAACGCTCCCGGAAGACGGCCCAGTCGCGCGCGCCGACCGCCGGGTCCACCTCGCGCAGGAAACGCAGCACCATCACCTGCGACGTGGCGCGGGCCCCGCTGGTCGGCTGCCCGGTGGACGGGGCCACGGTGTGCGGCAGCAGCCCGGTAGCGGGGTCGCGCCGGGTGTCGGCGGCGGCCAGCCAGTCGCGGATCAGGCCCGCGCGGTCGGCGCCGGTCAGCGTGCCGGCCAGCCGCACCGCGGCGATGCCGACGGCACTGTCGCAGGGCCACGCCTGCCCCGGGTACGCCGTCAGGAACGGCGACCCGGTCGTGTCGAGCTGCCGCCGGAACGCGCCGGCCAGCGCGTCGGCGTCGGCGGCCAGCCGGTCCCGCTCCGGCGCGCCCGGCCCGGCGAGCGCGACCACGCCGCCCCGCAGCCAGGTCGCCCAGCCCTGATAGAACACGCCGTACGCCGGTTCGAGGGAGGCGTCGAAGACGGCGCGGCCGTCCTCGGAGTCCACGTGCGACAGTGCCCAGCGCGCCTCGGCCAGCGCCCGCTCCTTCAGCTGTGCGCTGCGCGCGCCGACGTCGAGCCAGGTCAGGCCGTAGAGCGTGTAGCTGAAGAACCAGCCCTCGGGGAACAGCTGCTGCATCCGGACGGCGCTGCCGCCGTCGAGCGCCGCGCGCTGGAAGGCAAGCCGCGGCAGCGCGTCCGCGACGATCTCGGCGTCGGTGCGCGCGAGCGGGCTCGACGCGTGCAGCCGGGACACCTCGATCGCCGCGAGGCTGGTGAGCACCAGCGCGAGCAACACCGTGAGAGACCGCACCAGCCTGCGCATCGGGAGATCGTAGACGGCCTTGCATGCGTGGCGTCGTCCCGCGGGCCTACTATCAGCCGGTGACCCAGGGTGTGGAACCAGTGGACCTGTTGCGGCTCATCGGATCCGCGGCGCACGACTACGACAGCATGGACGCGCTCGAGCAGGTGCTGCTGCCCGCCGACGGCCTGCACCCGCTGGCCGCGCAGCTGGTCGCGCCGATCCTGGCGTTCGCCGCGGACCCCAAGACGCGCCTGCCCGACCAGCTGCTGATGCTGGTCGGCGAGCTGGCCGCGCACCCGGACGGCGAGCCGGTGCGCCAGGCGCTGCGCGCCTTCACTGTGACGCTGCGTAATCTGTCCGATCTCGACGACCACAGCGTGGTGGAGGAGTCCACCGCCCTGCTCGGCTGGTGCGGCCCCGATCCGCGGCTGTCCGCGGTGCTGCTGGCCAGGGCGCGGGAGTACGCCGACGACTACCGCCGGGTCACCCCGCTGGTGGCCGCGGCCCAGCTCGATCCGGCCGCCGCCGCGGGCTGGCTGCCGGAGTTCCTCGACCCGTCCCGCTCGTCCACGGTCCGGGTCGCGGCCGTGCTGGCGATGCGGGAGGCCGGGCTCACGCCCACCGCGCAGGCCGGCGCGGCGCTGGCCGCGGGCTGGTCCGCCGACCCGGACGCGCTGCGCTGGACCACCCGCCGCGGCAAGCTGGCCGACCTGGTCGACTACGCTGCCGGCGGCGACCCCCGCCGGGACGCCGAGCTGCTCGCCGTGATCGCCCGCGACGGGCAGGCGCAGGCCCGCCGGGACGTCGCGCAGACCCTGGCCGACCGGGCCGCCCGGCAGGAGCTGCCGGTGGAGTCGCAGGCGCTGCTCTGCTCGTTCCTGGACGACCCCGAGGAGCGGGTGCGCCGCTGCGCGTACCGTGCCGTCGTCGCCGACGACACGCTCACCCGCCGCCAGGCCGACTGGCTGGCCGACGCGGTCGCCCGCGGGGCCCGGATGCGCCGCTCGGCGCTGGACGCGCTGATCCGCGTCGGCGACCCGCGCTGGCACGAGCACGCCGAGTCCGCGCTGCGCGGGGGCTGGACGCCGCCCCGGTTGCCCGGCGCGCTTGCCGAGCTCGGCGCGCCGGACGAGTCGCTGCGGGAGGCGGTGCTCGGCCGGGTGGTGGACCTGGCCACCACGATCGACGTGAACCGCTCGCCCAAGGCCACGGCCAAGGAGCAGCGCGAGCTGGTGGGGCTGCTGCGGGTGCTCGGCGACGCCACCGACCCCTCGGCGGTCGGCGTGCTGGCCCGGCACCTGGCCCAGATGACCTGGCCGGCCCGGCTGTGGGTGGCCGAGTTCCTGGCCGAGGCGGGACGCGGCAACCCCGAGGTGATCGAGGCGATCGGCGCGATGGCCAACGGCGAGGTCATCTACCTGCGCCTGCTGTGGCTGGCCGGGGGCGACGACGCCCCGCTGCGGGCCGCGATCGCGGTCGCCCCGCGCCGGGACGTGCTGGCCGCGGTCGCCGCGGCCGAGGTGTTCGGCGACGCCGACCCCGACGTGGCGGCCCGGCTGCGCGAGATCCGCGACGGCGACGCCGACCTCAAGGACCGGTTCGCGGCCGCGGGCGCGCTGTGGGAGCTGACCGGCGATCCGGCCGAGGCGGCGGCGACGGTGCGGGAGGCGCTGGACGCGCCGTGGCTGCGTACCCGGCAGCGGGCCCGGGAACTGGCCGACCAGCTCGGACTTGCGCACGGCTGACCGGGAAAGCGCTCCATAGCACAGTCTTCGCCGCGCGGCGTCCACTGAGGAGCCAGATGCATCTCGATGCTCGACGAATGGTTGCGATCTCGTAACGGGCGCTATGGTGCCGGTTCGGAAAGCGCGCCGTGTCAACGTAGCCAGGATGCGCCAGTGTTCGGTCGAGTCACGGGAGTGTCCGACGATGGACCAGCGCGACCAGGAAAACTATGCGGCCCAGGCGCTCGCCGTCTTCGAGGGGTACGGCTCGGCTGAGGCGATCGTGCACGGGGCACGCCGGCTGACGTACGCCGACCTGGCCGCCGGGATCAGGGACATGGCCGCGACGCTGTACGAGAACGGCGTACGGTCCGCCGCGGCGGTCGGCATCCTCGCCGGCAACCCGCCCGAGTCGATCCAGGTGCAGTTCGCCCTGCACCTGCTGGGCTGCCGGTCGGTGTGGCTGGCCCCGAACGCGCCCCCGCAGCTGTGCGCCGACTACCTGTCGCTGGCCGACGTCGACGCGTTCGCCTACGACGCGCGCACCCATGCCGCGCTGGGCGAGCAGCTCGCGCAGGGGGCGGGGGACCTCACGGTGTTCTGCTTCGGCGCGGGCGCGGGCATCGACCTGGCCGCGTCGCGGCGCTCCGGCGCGGCACGGCTCGGGCTGCCGCCGTCGGTGCGCGAGCCGCAGTCGCTGTTCCAGACCGGCGGGACCACCGGGCGGCCCAAGCTGGTGCACCACCGGCACGCCTTCTTCAAGGCGGTGCAGGCGGTCGCGGCCAGCTACCAGGTCACCGACGGCCGCCCGCTGCGGCACCTGGCGGTGGCCGGGTTCTGGCACTCCAGCCAGCAGGTCGCCGCGATGATCACGCTGTTCACCGGCGGGGTGCTGGTGCTGCACGACCGCTTCACCGCCGAGGACTTCCTGGCCACCCTGGAGCAGGAGCGCATCACCAGCGCGGTGCTGCCGCCGCCGATGCTCTACCAGGTGCTCGACCACCCGCGGCTGGCCAAGACGGACACGAGCAGCCTGGCCACGCTGTCCTGCGCCGGCAGCGCCGCCGCGCCGACCCGCCTGGCCGAGGCCGTGCGGCGCTTCGGTCCGGTGCTGCGCCCGGTGTACGGCATGAGCGAGGCCACCTTCATCGCCGCGTACCCGAACCTGGAGTACGACCCGGCGCACCCGGAACGGCTCGGCTCGTGCGGGCGGCCGTACCCCGGGGTGCGGGTCGAGATCCGCGACGGCCGCGGCACGGTCGTCGGGCCGGGCGAGATCGGCGAGGTGTGGGTGTCCGCCGCGCTGATGACCTCCGGCTACTGGGGCCAGGCCGAGCTGACCAGCCGCACCATCGTGGACGGCTGGCTGCGCACCGGCGACCTGGGCCGCGTCGACGACGACGGTTACCTGTTCCTCGTCGACCGGCTCAAGGACATGATCGTCACCGGCGCGACCTCGACGAACGTGTACTCGCGCACGGTCGAGGACACCCTGCTGCGCCACCCGCAGGTGCGGGCCGCGGCGGTGATCGGCGTGCCGCACCAGAGCATGGGCGAGGCCGTCTACGCCTTCGTCGTTCCCGCCGCCGACGCCGAGCTCACCGCCGCCCAGCTGCGCGAATGGGCCGTCACCGAACTCAACGAACTCTGGGCCCCGTACGCCGTCGAGTTCGTCCGGGAACTCCCCCTCACCGACGTGGGCAAGGTCGACAAGAAAGCCCTCCGCGCCCGCCGCGTCGCCGGCGCCACCGGCTGACGAGAGGCCCGCCCGGGTCAGGGGAGGCTGGACTCGATGACGTCAGCGGCGAGGGGTGCGCCGCCGTAGGTGCGGAGGTCGGTTTGGAGGCGCGTCAGCGCGTCGCGTACCCCCTGGTCTGAGGTCAGGTCTTCGACGGCGGCGCGCAGCGCGCCGGGGGTCGGGGCCGCCGGGTCCAGCGGGCGGCCGACGCCCAGCTCGGCCACCCGCAGTGCGTTGACCTCCTGTTCGGGGGTCTGCGGCACGGTCAGCATGGGCACCCCGGCTCGGATCGCCTCCAGGATGCCGCCCATGCCCGCGTGCGTGACGAACACGGCCGCGTGCGCCAGCACGTCGAGCTGCGGCACGCTCGCCGCCACCGTCACGTTGCCGGGCGCCGGGCCGAGTTCGGCGGGGTCGGTGCGTTCGCCCACGGCCAGCACGACCTGCCAGGGGCTGTCGCCCAACGCCTCCACGCAGGTGCGGTAGAAGCCGGGGAGACGGTTGTAGACGGTGCCGAGCGAGATCAGCACGACCGGCCGGCCGGGCTCGGGCGGCGTCCAGCGCGGCTGGAACGCCCGCGGCCCGGTGCACGGCCCGGTGAAGTGGTGGCGCTCGCCGAACGTCTCCGCCCGGAACTGCATGAACCGGGGGTACAGCAGCAACTGCGCGAGCGGCTGGAACGCGCGGACCGCGTCCGGGTCGACGCCCTGCTCGGCGGCGAACGTGTCGAGCTGCACCTGGTGCTCGGGCAGACCGGGCCGGGGCGTGACGGTCAGCCCCAGGTGCCGGGCGATGGACCAGTGCTCGTTGGCGGCCTGGAAGCTCTGGAACTGCACCGCCGGCAGCTCGTCCCGGACGGCGATGAGCCGCCCGGCGAGGCTCTGCATGCCGTACACCATCAGGTCGGGGCGGTCGTCCCGGAAGTACGGCGCGAGCTGCGGCAGCGTGGTGCGGGCCTCGCCGAGGAAACCCTCCCGCACGGTGGCGATGTAGTCGGCGCGCTCGGGCCGCCGCAGGTCGCGGTCGCTTTCGGCGGGCAGGCCGGAGGTGTACGGCACCACCAGCGCCCCCGTGGCCGCGACCGCCTCGGCGCGGGCCGCCACGGTGGCGTAGCTGACCCGGTGGCCGCGCCGGACCAGCTCCGCCACGATCGGCAGGGTCGGATAGACCTCACCGATGGTGGGCGCGTTGACGAAAGCGATGTGTCGACCCATCCGCACAGCGTCGGGCCGGTGACGGGCCCGCTCAAGCGCCCATCGGACCGTCTACTGTGGCGTAACGGTCGATGGACGTCGATCAGGGCTCGCGGCCGAGGCAGGTCCGCAGGGCCTCGTCGCCGGCACGGGGCTGCGGGCTGATCGCTCCGTACCCGGGTCCGATGTAGCAGAGTGCAGGGTATGACCGCACGCCCCGAGGACTACGCGCCCGCGCTGGATCACGCCGTCGCCCATACCCTCGCCTGGCTGGCCTCGCTGCCCGACCGCCCGGTGCGGCCCCGCGCCGGCGCCGACGAGCTGGCGGCCGTGTTCGGCGGCCCGCTGCCGGACGGCCCCACGGACGCCGCCGAGGTCGTCGACCAGCTCGCCCGCCGGGCCGAGCCCGGCCTGATGGCGATGCCGTCGGGCCGCTTCTTCGGCTGGGTCATCGGCGGCACGCTGCCCGCCGCCCTCGCCGCGGACTGGCTGGTCAGCGCCTGGGATCAGAACGCCGCGATGCGCTACTCCACGCCCGCCGCGGCCGCGATCGAGCAGGCTGCCGCCGACTGGGTGCTCGACCTGCTGGGCCTGCCCGGACACGCCGACGTCGGCTTCGTCACCGGCGCGACCATGGCCAACTTCACCGGCCTGGCCGCCGGCCGCCAGCACATGCTGGCCGAGGCCGGGTGGGACCTCGACACGCTGGGCCTGACCGGCGCGCCCCGGGTGCGGGTGCTCGCCGGGGCGGAGCGCCACGCCACCCTCGACCAGGCGCTGCGCTACCTCGGCCTGGGCGCGCCGATCCTGGTCCCCGCCGACGACCAGGGCCGCATCCGCCTGGACGCGCTCGCCGAGGAGCTGGCCCGCGGCGCCGGGCCGACGATCCTGTGCCTGCAGGCGGGCAACATCCACTCCGGGGCGTACGACGACGTCGGCGCGGCCTGCGCGCTCGCCCGGCAGCACGGCGCGTGGGTGCACGTGGACGGCGCGTTCGGCCTCTGGGCCGCCGCCTCCCCGGCCACCCGGCACCTGCTCACCGGGCACGAACTGGCCGACTCGTGGGCCACCGACGCGCACAAGACCCTCAACGTGCCGTACGACTGCGGCATCGTCGTGGTCGCGCACCCCGCGTCGCTGCGGGCCGCGATGGGCACCCAGGCCAGCTATCTGGTACGCGCCGAAGCCGGCCCCGCCGACCCGCAGGACAAGGTCCCCGAGCTGTCCCGCCGCGCCCGCAGCGTGCCGGTGTGGGCGGCGCTGCGCTCGCTCGGCCGCACCGGCGTCGCCGACCTGGTCGAACGGCTCACCCGGCACGCCCGCGCGCTCGCCGACGGCATCGGCGCGATCGAGGGCGCGACGATCCGCAACGAGGTCGTGTTCACCCAGGTCTGCGCCACGTTCGACGACGACGCCCGGACCCGCGAGGTCACCGCCCGGCTGCTCGCCGACGGCGCCGCCTGGATGTCCGGCTCCCGCTGGCAGGGGCGCGACGTGCTGCGGGTGTCGGTCAGCAACTGGTCCACCGACGACGCCGACGTGGCCGCCTCCGTCGCCGCGGTACGCCGCGCCGCCGCCCGATGAGCGCACCCGCCTGGACACCCGAACAGGAGGTCGACGCGGCCCAGGCGGCCCTGCTGATCGCCGAGCAGTTCCCCGCCCTGCGCGGTGCGCCGGTGACCCTGCTCGCCACCGGCTGGGACAACACGGTGCACCTGGTCGGCGGCGAGTGGGTGTTCCGGTTCCCGCGCCGGGCCGTCGCGCTGCGGCTGCTGGCCCACGAGACCGCGGTGCTGCCCCGGCTCGCGGGCCGGCTGCCGCTGCCGATCCCGTTCCCGGAGCTGATCGGCGTGCCGTCGGACGGCTTCCCGTGGCCGTTCTGGGGCGCCCGCCTGGTGCCCGGTGCCGAGCTGGCCGACTCCGGCCTGTCCGACGAGCGCCGCACCCGCGCCGCCGCCGATTTGGGCACGTTCCTCCGCGCCCTGCACGACCCGGTCCTGGCCGCCCGCGTAGCGGTCCGCGCGACGCCGGTCGACGCGGCCGGACCGCGTGGCGGGTCCGCCGCCGCGGAGGCTCCGCCCGCGGCGTCCGGGCCGGACGGGCCTCCCGTGGTGTTGCCGCACGATCCGATGCGGCGCGGGGACCCGGGTGTGCGCGGGCCGCAGGCGCGGGAGTGGCTGGCCCGGCTGGTCGCGGCGGGACTGTGGCGGCCCGATCCGGCCGTGTTCCGGCTGCTGGACGAGGCGGAGCCGCTCGGTCCCGGCGACGGCGCCCCGGTGCTGGTCCACGGCGACCTGCACCAGCGGCACCTGCTGCTCGGCGGCGACGGCCGGGCCACGGGTGTCATCGACTGGGGTGACGTGTGCCTGGCCGACCCGGCCGTGGACCTGTCCCTGGCATACAGCGGCTTCATCGGGCCCGCGCGGGCCGCCCTGCTCGACGCCTACGGCCCGGTGCCGGCCGAGGGTGCGGCGCGGGCCCGGGTGCTGGCCGTGAATCTCAGCGCGGTGCTGGCCGAGTACGCCCACGCCGAGGGCCGGGTCGCGCTGCTGCGCGAGGCGCTCGCGGGCATCGGCCGGGCGGCCCGCTGACCGGCCGGTGGCGGGACCCGTGGTCGCTTGTGGGACGTGGCGGGGGGTGTGCGCGGCCTAGACTGAGGCAATGGCGATTCTGGGCATCGACATCGGCGGCTCCGGCATCAAGGGCGCCCCGGTGGACGTCACCAACGGCACCCTGACCGGCGAGCGGTTCCGGGTGGAGACGCCGCAACCGTCCGACGTGACCAGCGTGGTGGCCGCGGTCGCCGAGGTGGCCGCCCACTTCGGCGCGACGGAGCGGGTCGGCGTCACCTTTCCCGGCGTGGTGCTGCACGGGGTGACCCGCACCGCCGCCAACGTCGACAAGTCCTGGCTCGGCGCGCCCGCCCGAGACCTGTTCGGCCAGGCCGTCGGCGTGCCGGTGACCGTGCTCAACGACGCCGACGCGGCCGGCGTGGCCGAGATGACCTTCGGGGCGGGCCGCGGCCGCAAGGGCGTCACCATCATGCTCACGCTGGGCACCGGCATCGGCAGCGCGGTCTTCATCGACGACCGGCTCGTGCCCAACACCGAATTCGGGCATCTCAAGATCAGGGGTGAGGACGCCGAGGAGCGGGCGTCGGCGCACGCGCGCGAGGTGGACAAGCTCGGCTGGGGCAAGTGGGCCAAGCACGTCGAGGAATACCTGCGCGAGATGGAGAACCTGTTCAATCCCGACCTGTTCATCATCGGCGGCGGCGTCAGCAAGAAGTCCGAGAAGTTCCTGCCGCTGATCGACATCCGTACGCCCGCGGTGCCGGCGGTCCTGCTCAACGAGGCGGGCATCGTCGGCGCGGCGCTCGCCGCCGCGGGGGCGGAGCCCGCCGGCGAGGACTGACCGAATACCCGCCGCGGCGCGCGCCGGCAGGGGATGATGGCCTGGGGCGGGAAGGAACGGTCGGATGCGTATCGGCAACACCGAGGTCAGGCCGCTGGGTGGGGCGTGGGGCTGCCTGGCCATGATCGCTGTGTCGCTCCTGCTCTCGCTCTTCTGCACGATCGGGCTCAACCTGATCGCCCGGTGACCGAGGAGCCGCGATGGCGTTTTCCGATCGCACGACCCTGCGCAACCTGTACCTGTACCTGGTCTGCCTGATCACCCTGGTGATCTCGATCTTCGCCGCGGTCAACCTGGTCCGCAGCACGGTCGAGCTGCTCTACCCCGACCCGGGCTATTACGGGTACGTGCCGCGCTGCGCCGAGAGCAAGCCCGGCCAGGTCTGCACGCCCACCGAGGAGGCGGCGTTCGCCGCGGAGCAGAAGCGCATCGAGAAGCTGACCCGGGACTCGCAGCGCCGCCAGGCGGTGCTGAGCATCGTCGGCTCGGCGACCATGCTGGCCATCGCGGTGCCGGTCTACATCTACCACTGGCGGCGCATCCAGGACGAGCTGCCGCCGCGCGCCCAGGTCACCGGCGGCGAGCCGCTGCCACCGGCCTGACGGCCGGGCTCAGCGCAGGGTCAGCCAGAGCTGCTCGTGGCCGCGCAGCATGAGCTGGCGCGGGGTGCCGGGCGGTTCGGCGAGCCGGATGTCGCCGAACCGCTCCAGCAGCATGGCCAGCCCGCGCTGCCCCTCCAGCCGGGCCAGCGCCGCGCCCAGGCAGTAGTGCGCGCCCGCGCCGAAGCTGAGGGTGGACGTCTCCGTCCGGTCGGGGTCGAACACGTCCGGTCGGGCGAACTGGGCCGGGTCGCGGTTGGCGGCCGCCAGCAGCACCAGCACCCAGCAGCCGGCCGGGATCGGCACCCCGGCGACCTCGGTGTCCTGGGCGACCCAGCGCACCGAGAAGTGCGTGGGCACCTCGTAGCGCAGGATCTCCTCGACGAAGCGGGGGGTCAGCGACCGGTCGGTGCGCAGCCGGGCCAGCTGGTCGGGCCGCTCCAGCAGCAGGGTGAGGCCGTTGCCGAGCAGGTGGGTGGTGGTGACGAAACCGGCGTTGAACACCACGATCAGGTTGGCGACCAGCTCCTCCTCGGACAGCTGCCCGCCGTCGGACTCCAGGGCCTGCACCAGCGCGGTGACCAGGTCGTCGCGCGGCTCCGCCCGCCGCCGCGCGGCCAGCTCGGCGAAGTAGGGCGTGATCTCCTCGGCGGCGGTGTTCGCGGCGGCCACATTGTCCGGGGTCGCGCCGCCCAGCTCCAGGATCGCGCCGAGGGCCAGGGCCCGGGGGCGGTACCAGGCGCGGTCGGCCTCGGGCACGCCGAGCAGCTCGCCGAGCACGTTGGCGGGCAGCGGGAAGGCGAACTCGCTCATGAAGTCGACCTTCCCGCCGGCGGCCTGCTCGGCGAGGCGGTCGAGCAGGTCCGCGGTGAGGCTTTCGATCGCGGGGTCGAGCGCGTTGATCCGGCGCGGGGTGAACGCCTGGTTGAACATCTTGCGCATGCGGGTGTGCCGGGGCGCGTTGGTGAAGAACACCGAGTTCATGAACACCGCGTGTGCCCGGTTGCCCTCCCAGCTGGGTTTCGCGCCGAGCAGCGTCTCGTCCATCACCTTGAAGGTCGCCGAGTCGCGCAGCACGTGCGCGGAGGCCTCGTACCCGTGCACGACGTAGCTGTACCGGTCGCCCGGCGCGACCTTGCAGACCGGGCCGAGGGCGTGCAGCCGCGCGTAGAACGGGTACGGGTCGCGGCGCACCTCGTCGGTGTGCAGCGATGCCAGCGAGACCTCGGCGGCCACGTCACTGCTCGTCGGAGTCGTCGGCGAGGAGCAGGTCGAGCGGGATCGCCTTGGCCATCGCCTCGTTGCCGGCGTCGTTGGGGTGGATGTGGTCGCCGCTGTCCCACTCGGGCCGCAGCTTGGTCGGGTTGGCCGGGTCGCGCAGGGCGGCGTCGAAGTCGATGACCCCGTCGAAGTCGGTGCTGGTCCGGATGTACGAGTTCACCTGCAGCCGCACCGAGTCCAGGATCGGGGTGTACGCCACCACGCCCGGAGCCGACTCGAAGGCGTTCCAGGGGCTCAGCGTACAAACGATGATCTTCAAGCCGGACTGCCTGGCCACCGAGGCCATCTGCTGGATGCGCGCGATGATGTTGTCGGCGGTGTCCTGGCTGAGCCAGACGTCGTTGATGCCGAGCGCCAGGATGACCGTGCGCACCCCGGTCTGCCCGAGCACGTCGAAGTGGAACCGGGACGCCCCGTTCATGCCCAGCTCGTTGACGCCGAGGTCGGCGCCGTTGAGGGTGAGCCGGTTGCCGGACAGGCCCGCGTTGAGGATGCCCGGCGCCCGGCCCTCGGGGGCCTCCTTGACCAGCCGCGCGGCGAGGTAGTCGGTCCATCGGCGGTCGGCGTTGACGGTCGTCTTGAGCCCGTCGGTGATCGAGTCGCCGAGCACCACGATCGAGCCCTGCCCGCTGCGGTTGAGCACGTCGAGCCCGGCCAGGTAGTACCAGTTGTTGCGGGTCTCGGCGAGCTTCGCGCCGCTGGCCGCGCTCGCGTGGTCGCCCGTGCCGATGTAGGCGGTCTCCCGGGCGTACAGGTGCCAGGTGGCCGGGTTCGGCTTCGGCTGCGCCGGCACGTAGAGGCTCACCGCGACGTCCTGCGAGGCGGGGATCTCCATCGGCACCGGATCGCTCACCGCGCTGCCGCCGGACGGGATGGTGACCGACTTCTGCCCGTTGAACGTGGCGTCCACGACCGAACCCGGCTTCAGGTCGCCGGGGCCGGCCTCGGGCCAGGGCAGGGCGAGCGTGGCGCGGCCGATGGTGAGCGGCGCGGTGCCGTACCGGTTGGACAGCCGGATGCGGGCCTGCGTGCCGCCGACCGAGGTGTGCACGAACATCCGGATGGTCTGGTCGGAGAAGCCGTCCTTGGACTTGCCCGCCCCGGCCGGGGTCAGCGCCGCCGACCAGGAGCCGACCCAGGCCTCCGGCTCGGGGGCGACGGCCTGGCTGTTCGCGGTGGCGACCAGCAGGGTCGAGCCCACGGTCACCAGGGTGACCAGGGCCATCAGGAATTGCCGTTGCCGGGGGCTGTTCATCGGGGTGGGGCTCCTCGGTCGCGGAGGGGTGTTGTCGACCATCGATCACCGGAACCCGGGCGTCGCCCGGCGCGCCGCGTGCGCGGCGGTGCCGGGCTCCGTGGTGTCAGGTCGGCAGTCTAAGCCGATCGGAGCGCGCTTGGCACCACCGGAATCGATGGACCGTCCGCTCCAGACGTCTGCATACGCAAATGTCCCGATTGGAAAATGACGAGTGTACGAATCGACGACCCTAGGTGGTGGATGATTCATCCCGGCGGCGGTAACGTCCTGCGCACAGGTCGCTGCCACACACCCGGAATCGGCCTGCCACCAGCGAATCCGCTGCCTTCTGACCAAACTGGGGTGACTCGACCGTGGGCGATCGCACATACGATCCGGCGGACAACTACGCCGCAAAGGCATTGACACTCTTCGCCGGATTCGGTGACGCCGAAGCGCTCGTCGCGGTCGACGGGCGGCGCTACTCCTACGCCGAGGTGCACGGCGAGGTGATCGCGATGGCCGGGGCGCTGTGGGCGCACGGCGTACGCCCCGGACAGGCGCTGGGCGTGCTCGCCCGCAACCCCGCCGAGTCGATCTTCCTGCAGCTCGCGGCCGGGCTGATGGGCTGCCGCACGGCCTGGATCGCCAACAACGCCCCGCCGCGGTTCCGGCGCGGCTTCCTCGACCTGGCCGAGGTCGACGCGTTCGTCTACGACGCCGGCAAGCTGCCCGAGATGGGCGCGGAGCTGGCCGCCCTGGCGGCACCCCGGCCGGTGTTCTGCTTCGGATCCGGCGGCAAGGGGCCGGACCTCACCGCCGGGACGCCCGCGATCACGCTGCCGTTCGATCCGGCCGGCGTCACCCACGAGCCGTCGTCGCTGTTCCAGACCGGCGGCACCACCGGCTCGCCGAAGCTGGTGCACCACGGCCACGGCTTCTTCGCCGCGCTGCACGCCCTGTCGGAGCACTACCTGCACAGCGGCCAGCCCACCCTGCGCCACCTGCTGATCGCCGGCACCTGGCACGTCAGCGCGCAGACTGCCGTGTTCATGACCCTGTTCACCGGCGGCACCGCGTTCCTGCACGACGGCCTCGACTACCCGCTGTTCTACGACACGATCGAACGCGAGCGCATCAACAGCACGCTGCTCGCCCCGCCGCTGCTCTACGTGCTGCTCGACGACCCGAAGTCGGCCGGGGTCGACTTCAGCAGCCTGCACACGCTGACCGTGTCGGGCGCGGCGGCCTCGCCGACCCGGCTCACCCAGGCCATCGAACGCTTCGGCCCGGTGCTGCGCATCGTGTACGGCATGAGCGAGTCCCCGTTCATCTCGGCGCTGCCCGGACTCGACCACGACCCGGCGCATCCCGAACGGCTGTCCTCGTGCGGCATCCCGTACGGCGACGTGCGCGTGCAGATCCGCGACGAGGACGGGCAGGTGCTGCCACCCGGCACGGTCGGCGAGGTGTGGATCGCCGGTTCGCTGCTGATGCGCGGCTACTGGGGCATGCCGGAGCTGACCGCGCACACGCTGGTGGACGGGTGGCTGCGCACCGGCGACGTGGGCAAGCTCGACGACGACGGCTACCTGTACCTGATGGACCGGGTCAAGGACATGATCGTGACCGGGCTGAGCAGCACCAACGTCTTCTGCCGCCCGGTCGAGGACGCGCTGGCCACCCACCCCGAGGTGCAGGCCGCGGCGGTCATCGGCGTCCCGCACGAGCTGGAGGGCGAGTCGGTGTACGCGTACGTCGTGCGTACGCCCGACGGCGCCGTCACCGGGGCGGAGCTGATCCGGCTCGCCACCGCCGAACTCAACGCGATGTGGGCCCCGCAGCAGGTCGAGTTCATCGAGGCGTTCCCGCTGACCGAGTTCGGCAAGGTCGACAAGAAGGCGCTGCGGGAGCGGTACGCCGCCCGCACCGGTTCTGGAGGACAGTGATGACGATCCACGCCGCACCCGTGGTCGGTGACCCGGCACCGGAGCAGGCCGAGCAGGCCGCGGGGCTGCCGGTGCTGGCCGCCGCGGCGGTGTCGACGCTGGCCACCCGGATGTCGCTGCTGGTGGTGCCGTGGCTGCTGCTGGCCGGGGACGCCGGCTGGCAGGCCGTCGGGCTGGTCTCGGCGGCCCAGGTGCTGGCTTACCTGCTGGCCGGCCCGCTGGCTGTGGCGCTGGCCGACCGGCTGCGCCCGATGCGCCTGGCGGTGTCGGCCGACCTGCTCAGCGCCCCGGCGCTGGCGGGGATCGCATACTTCGCGCTGCCCGACTCGGCGTTGGCGGCGAGGTCGGGTCTGCCCGGTGCGGTCGGTCTGGGTGTGCTGGCGGCCCTGGCCGGTGCGTTGCGATCGATCGGCGACCGGGCCAGGGACGCGGTGCGCCGCGACGTCACGGACGACGGTGCGCGACCGCCGCGATCGGGTCTGGTCCGTGCGCTGCAGGTGCTCGCGGTGCTGGCCGGGGGAGCGGCGGCGGGAGTGCTCGCGGTGCGTCTGGGCCCGGCCGGGGTGCTCTGGCTGGACGCCGTGCTGTGCCTGCTCGGCGCGGCGATGCTGGTGCAGGCGGTCACCGTCCGGCCGCGCCCCGACGCCGCGACGCCGCAGTCCGAAGTGCTCAGCGGCGAGGTGCTGCCCGCCGAGGCAGGCTCGACCGCGGGCGACGCGAAGGGCTCCGCCTCGCCGCGGTCAGATGACGAACGCCGGGCGACCGACCGTGACACCGCCGGAACAGACTACGAACGGCGGGCGACCGACCGCGACGCCGGAGCCGTGGCGGAAACGGCGGCCGAGGGCCGGGTGTCCGCTGCGGCCCAGGTCGTGGGCGACCCGCCGCTCAACGGACGGGTCGCTGCTCCGCCGCGCGACGGCGCTTCGGCAGGCACCGCCGACCGCGCCCACGATGCTCCAGCGGCGACCGACGACTTGGCTGACGATCACCCGGCGGCTGCCGCCGAGCGGACCGGCGACGGCCCCGTCACGCGTGGACGGCATGCGGCAGAGGAGGTGGGTCCGGCCGGCGACGGCCGGCAGGCGCTGCCGATCGCCCGTACCCAGGCTCGCGACCTGCGGCGTAGCGCGATGGCGGAGCTGCGGGCCGACGGGCTGGTGCGCCGCCTGGCGGCCGTGCTGTTCGTGACGAACCTGCTGGTGCAGGCCGGTGCGGTGCTGCTGGTGGCGGCCTGGGTGGAGCACGTGCTGCGGGAGCCGGGCCTGCTCGGCCTGGTCGGCGGGGCCTTCGCACTCGGCGCGGTCACCGGGTCGGTCGTGCTGACCGGGTTGACCAGGACACCGTCCCGGCACCTGGTGCTCGCGCTGGCCTTCCTCGCCGGGGGCGGGGCTGCCGCGGTCGTCGGCGGGCTGCCGCCGGTGCAGCTGATCGTCGCGGTGGTGGCCGCGGTGTGCGGGGCGACCATGTCGTCGGTGACGCCGCCGCTGGGCATGCTGCTGTCGCAGCGGGTGCCGGTGCCGGTGCGCAGCCGGGTCGGCGCGTTCGCCGCCGGAGTGGCCCACCTGGGCGTGCCGCTCGGCACGGCCGCCGCGGCCTGGGCGCTGCCCCGGCTGGACCTGCGCTGGGCGCTGGCCGCCGCGGCCGGGGCCTACCTGGTGGCGCTGCTCGCACCGGTGTTCGCGTACCGCACCTGGCGGCAGCTGAGCGCCGGTGCGCCTGCCGTGCTGACCGGTGCGGCCCGGCTGCCCGCCCGCCTGTCGGTGACGCTGGCCTACGCCAACGGCCAGTGGCTGGTGGAGGTGCGCAAGGGCCGCGCGCTGCTCGGCTCGCGGCACCTGGTGAAGAGCGCCGAGGCGCTGAACATGCTGGCCCTGCTGGACGTCCCGGGCGTACGCCGCAGCGTCGAGGAGGCGCTCACCGTCGACCAGACCGAGGCGGCCCGGCAGGCCGAGCGCATGCGCAGCGAGCTGGCCGAGCTGGAGGCGAAGCTGGCCGGGCTGTCGGAGATGGCCGAGCTGAGCGAGGTGCGGCTGCCCGTGCAGCAGACGCCGAACAACAAGGCGGCCAGCCATGGTTGACGGGTACGCCGCCATGCCGGAGGCGGCCGACCCGTACTGCCTGCGCCCCGGCGAGGCGGCCGCGCTGCTGGCCGGGCACCCGTGGAAGCGCTTCGCGGTGCTGGGTGACAGCGTCGCCTCGGGGGTGGGCGACCCGGTGCCCGGTTACGTGGAGCAGGCCTGGTGCGACCGCATCCGCGGCGAGCTGGCCGAGCAGCAGCCCGACCTGGCCTACCTCAACCTGGGCGTGCGCGAGCTGCGCGCGGCCGAGATCCGGGAGCGGCAACTCGATGACGCGCTGCGCTTCGCGCCGGACCTGGCGCTGATCTCGGCGGGCGGCAACGACGCGATGCGGCGCTCGTATCAGCCGGACGCGGTCGACGCCGAGCTGGCCGCGATGATCACCGCGCTGCGCGCGGCGGGTGCGGACGTGATCACGGTCGGCATGTTCGACGTCTCCTTCGCCCCGTCGTTTCCCGAGCCGGTGAAGCAGCAGGTGGGGGAGCGGATGCGGATGCTGTCGGCGCGCACCGCGGCGCTCGCGGCCCGGCTCGGCGCGATCCACGTCAACTGCACCGGTCACCCCGCCGAGCGCGACCCGGCCAGCTACAGCGCCGACGGCGTACACGGCAACCTGCGCAGCCACAGCATCTGCGCCGCCCTGACCGTCCGCCGCCTCGGCCTGCACCTCGGCCGCCGCAACTCTTAA